>JBBRPL010000258.1:0-1570 GCA_038228205.1 Chthoniobacterales bacterium | reverse complement strand
TCAACATCCCCACGAGCCCAGGCCAGGTGCCACTCCAGTTCGCCAGGGTCAAAATCGGCCCACGATGGGTGAGCAGTCCAGGCAGCACGTGATGGCTGTATTGCCACACCGCCTCCGCCACGATGAGCGGTGCCGCGGGCGGGATCTTCCGGAAGACCTCCAATCCATATTTCTGGCTGTCGATAAAGCCGTGGCGCTTTTGCGGATCAAAGGGGTGCGCCCGAACCACCTTCCGCCCTTCCCGCTCAATGGCGGCCACGATGAGTCGCTCCATTTCGGCCTGGGCCGCTTCGCATTTTTGATTCGCGGAGATTCGCAGGTCGCCATTGGCGAGCAGATGGATCGGGGGCATACTGAGGCTAGAAGAAAGTCACGGCGGACATGGTGCGGGTGGAGCCGCGATCGTAGCACTGCCTCCGCCGGGTTCGACAAGCTCGCACCTCGCGAAAGGCGCGCCAGGCAGGGCGTTAATGACCAGGGTGGATCGGCATGGCCTTTGCTTTCTCTCCTCGTGCCATTTTGTGCCGTGACGGCGCGAGAGGGACTTGGACCTTTTCCATGAGAAACAAAGTCGAGAAATTCCATTCGCGGAGGGCGTTCAGCATCGTCGAGGTGCTGGTCTCCGTCACTGTGCTCGCCTTGCTGGGCACCGGGGCGATCGCCGGATTGCTTTCGATCAACCGCACCGTCGCCACCAATCGCTTCGCCACCAACGCCCAGGCCATCGCCCAGACCCGCATCGACCGCATTCTCGGCGAACCCTACCCGCAAGGCTGCGCGCCCCCCGCGGAACTCACCCCAGGCACCGTCACCCAAACCGGCGTCCCGATCTATGCCGATCCCGTCTCGAATACCGTGATCGTCGCCGGCACCGTCACCACCACCGTCAACGACCTCAGCCGAACGATCGTTCCCGGCGCTCCCACTTCCCGGCTCTTTCAGGCCACCGTCGCCGTCTCCTACACCTACGGCGGCAAGCCGGCCAGCGTCGCCCTCACCACGGTGCGCACCGTCGATTAGCGGAAATGACCCCGGCGCCGATGAACCGCCTGCCGCGCGACAGCCGTGCGGCATTTACTTTGGTCGAGGTCCTGATCACCTCGAGCCTCGTCGTCATCATGGGCGGACTCGTCTTCCTGAGTCTCCACGCCGGGGTCGATCTCTTTGGCAAGAATATCGCGGTCAATCTTCCCTACCAGGCCTCGCGGACGGCGTTCGATCTGCTCCAGCGCGATCTGCACGCCTCCGCTGCCGCGCCCCGACTGCTCGATCCCAGCCGAACTGATGTCCCCGGTGCCGGACCCGCGGCCGGAGTCGCACTGCGCAGCTATGCCGGCGGGCCCTGCGTCATCGCCGCCGATGCGGCGTCGTCGGCAACACTCGTCGTGGTCAAGCAGACGCCAGGCTTTGCGCCGCGCGCCGGAGACCTGATCAGCCTTCCTGCCTTTCGGATCGAGCGGCAGGTCACCGCAGTCACCACTTCCGGCTCCAACTGGCTGGTCACCCTGGACGGGTCTCTCGGCACGGCGCTGGCTGGCACGTCGAGTTCCAATCTCGTCGCCTTCTTCAC
>JBBRPL010000257.1:0-1600 GCA_038228205.1 Chthoniobacterales bacterium | reverse complement strand
TGGAGCTGTGGGGCGAGGCGAACATGCGCAAAATCTGGTCGGCCGCCAACGTCAAGGTCTACGGCGGCGGTGTGGCCGAAGACGGATTCCTCCGCGCCCTCTCGGACCTCATCGGGGACTACAGCTACACGAACGTCTCTGCATCCTCCGGCAAGTCCGGGCGCAGCCGCTCCCGCCAGGAAAGCTAAAGAGCGCATCTTCGATGTCTCCAATCTCGCGGAACTGGACCGCGGCCGCGCCGTCGTCCTCGCCTCCGGGGCGCCGGCCACGCTCGTGCGCACCCTGCCCTGGTACGCCGGCCCTCACAAGGAAGCCGTGGAAGCATCCATCAAGGCCAACAGCCCGCGCCGCGAGGACGAAGATGGGCTGGTCCCCGCCGGTGAAGCCGCGGCAGCCAATCCATGGATCACCAGGTAGGACAAAGACATGCCGGAGAAAATCGGCTCTCCTGACGCATCCGTGGGTTAATTTCGGCCGGGGAGGACGGGTTTGTGGCCGCCGAGGCTGAGCATGGCCAGGGCGATGAGTGCTTCGGGTTTTTTGAAGCCGAAGGCGACGCGGGTGATAAGTCTGATCTTGGTGTTCATGGATTCGATGCGGCCGTTGGAGAGTCCGTGTTCGATGGAGGCCAGGATGCTGGAGCGGTGGTTGACGATGGATTTCTGTAGTTTCACGAAGGCCGGGATCCGGGATCTTTGGGCCCAAGCCACCCATTTGTCCAGTGCTTCGGAGGCTTCTTCAAGGGGTAGTTTGAAGACTGTGCGCAGGCCTTCCTTGAGGTAGTAGGCGCGGGCAAGCCTCGGGTCTGTTTGCACGTTCCAGGCGAGCTTGGCCTGCTGCTTTTCGGTGAGGTTTTCCGGGTTCTTCCAGAGCGCGTAGCGGGAGTTCTTCAACCCTGCGGCGCGGGCACTCTCAGGGCGTGGTGGGGCGTCCTGGGGCGGCCGCCCCCGGCCTCGTTGGGCTTCGTTGCTGCGGGCGGCTTTGCGGGCGTCGTTCCAGGCGGCACGGCGGACATCGTCCAGGGCTTCGGTAGCCCATTTCACTATATGGAACGGGTCGGCGCAACGGACTGCGTTGGGGCATTTAGCGGGCGACGACGGTGGCGATCCAGTCGGCTCCATCGGCGGAAACATGCGTGATCGTGGCGGACCGTTCCTCCCCGAGGGCATCGAAAAACTTGCTCAGCGTGGCCTTGTCCCGGCCCGGGGCAGCCCACACCAGCCGGCCGGAATCGTGGTCAACGACGACGGTCAAATACTTGTGTCCGCGCTTGTAGGAAATCTCGTCAATGCCGATGCGTGTCAGGTTCGCGAACGGGTCGAAAGTCGCGGCCGTGTCATTCCAAACCCGGGTGATAATCGCCCCCACAGTCCGCCAGGCGACGCGCATCAATTGGGTGATCGCGGTCTTCGATGTCTGGGTCGCCAGCCAGGCGATCTGGGCATCAAAATTGGAATTGGGCTCTCCTGACGTGAATGTGGGTTCGGTTATTTCTGGTATGGGAGTTTGATCTCGACGGGGCCGCAGGCGAGCATTATCAGGGCGAGGGCGGCTTCGGGTGTGTGGAATCCATAGGAGCGGCGGGTCATGGTGCGGATCT
>JBBRPL010000256.1:0-1626 GCA_038228205.1 Chthoniobacterales bacterium | reverse complement strand
GGAAAAAGATCGCGCCGGGCTTGGGCTGGAAGGTGGCGCCCCACCGCGATTCTGCCGCGAGGGTGTAGCCGCTGATATCGCGCAGGCCGGGCAGGAGGGTGACGTGGTAACGCTGTTTCACGTCAAACTCGCCTTCGATGACGAGGGCATCCTTCGTATTGCGCACCCGCATCTTTGGGACGGCCGGCTCGACCCGGACAAGCTCCGGCTTGATGGAATCGGGCACGAGTTCCTCGCTGAATTGCGCGCGGATGACGGGCGTCTCGCGGGGCGAATTGAAGGCCCCGAGCCATTCGATGCTCAGCGGACGCGTTGTGCCGAGCGGAAAGCGCTGCAAGGCCGCCAGCGGTTTGCCGCCGGGCAGAGCGCGCACACCATCGAGAATGAGGTCGTAGGTGCGCCCGGCCGGCAGCGGCTCGCGCGGGACGACCCGCAGCACGGTCGTCTCCGGGTAGAGCGGATTGTTGCGGTCGTTGGCGTCGAGCAGGATCTCCGCGCCCAGCCGAACGAAGCTGTCGCGGTCCTGGAAATAGATGTGCTCGGCCGCGTCGGAGATCTCGACCGCGTAAGAAAACTCCAGGACGACCTGTGGCTTGCCGCGCAGATGCGTGCGCGGTTCGAACTCGGTCGTCGCCTTGAAGGGCTTTGTTTCGAAACGCGCGCTGAAGCCCGGTGGAACGAGAGTGCCGCGCAAATCGCGCAGCGCAGACGCAAGGCGCGCAGTGTAGTTGGTGGACGGCAGGATCGGCCCCGTGACCGTGAAATTCCCCTCGGTCTGGCTTTTCCAAAGCCACTCACCTTCCAGGGGCGGATCGAACTGCAGAGGCGATTTCAGGCCGCCCGCATCGATCCGATCCGCCTCCACCATCGCGGTGGGAAAGGAGACGGAGAGCGTGTCGCGCAGATTCAAGTCCCCGGAGTTGGGATCGAGCGTGATCGCGGCGGTGTCGCCGTCCTGGGCACGCGCGCAGGCGGCGCAAAGGAAAAGAGCAAGGATCAGGGCGAGCGAGCGCATGGGTGGGACGAACATGATGGGAGATTAAGGACAGCGGACCGTTTGGAGAAAGCGCGGAACGGCTTCCGCCGCCGAACCCACAATCACTTCATTGAAGGCACCGCCACTGGGAGCGACATTGATCTCGACGGTGCAGGCCCCGGCGGCCCGCGCCTCGGCGACAAAGCCCGCCGC
This sequence comes from Chthoniobacterales bacterium, assembly GCA_038228205.1. GTDB lineage: Bacteria > Verrucomicrobiota > Verrucomicrobiia > Chthoniobacterales > Chthoniobacteraceae > Chthoniobacter. Next base: position 437 of record JBBRPL010000256.1, on the reverse strand, counting down.
CGGATACACCTGGCCGGAGGTGCCGATGGCGACGAAAAGCTCACAGCGCTCCAGGGCGTCGGAAATGCGGTCCATCTCGAACGGCATTTCCCCGAACCAGACGATGTGGGGCCGCATGCCACCCGGCGCACCGCATTGGGCGCAGACCGTGTCCAGCGAGAGGTCGTCGCGCCATGCGCGCGCCGACTCGCAATGCGCGCAGCGCACCTTCAGCAGTTCGCCGTGCATGTGCACCAGCGTGCGGGAGCCGGCCCGATCGTGCAGGTCGTCGACGTTTTGGGTGACGAGCAAGAAGCCCGCCCCGGCGCGCGCTTCAAATTCCGCCAGGGCCCGATGGGCGGCATTGGGCTGGATCGCCGGTTCCTGGAGCTTGCGCCGCCGGAGATTGTAAAATTCGTGCACCAGGGCGGGGTTTGCGGCGAATCCCTCGGGCGAGG
>JBBRPL010000255.1:0-1674 GCA_038228205.1 Chthoniobacterales bacterium | reverse complement strand
GATGGAGGGGCGGCGGTGCGGCTGCTCGATTTGGTCTGAAGTGCGGATTCCATTTCCCCGCGACTCGGATGCGCGCATATTCCGTCAACCATGGACCCAGGGCTCGGACCTTTGATTGAAAAGCTGGTGCGGTCGTACCACGAAGTGGGAGGGATCAATCTCGCCGAATCCGCCAACCTGCCGTCCAAGCGCACTGTCGGTCGCATCTGCGAGGAACTCCTCCAGGTCCTGTTCCCCGGTTATCACGACGCCAGCCCCATCGCCGCGAGCCAGCTCGAAGCGATCACGCTGCAGCGTTTGTCGGAAGTTTCCCTCCGGCTCGAGGGCGAGCTCTGCAAAGCGTTGCGGACGCGCTCGGGCGAGGGGTGCCCCGAAACGCTGGCGGCGGCGCACGGCCGCGCTTTTTTGGAGCAACTGCCCGCCGTGCGCGCGACGCTGGCGACCGATGTTCAGGCGGCCTTTGAAGGCGATCCCGCCGCCAGCGGCCGGGACGAGGTGATTCTCGCGTACCCGTTTGTCGAGGCCATCGCCATCCAGCGCTGCGCGCACGTTCTCTACCAGCTGAACATCCCGCTGCTGCCGCGGGTGATGACCGAGTGGGCGCACGCGCGCACCGGCATGGACATTCATCCCGGCGCGGTCATCGGCGATCATTTTTTCATCGACCACGGGACGGGGGTCGTGATCGGCGAGACCGCCGTGATTGGCTCGCACGTGAAATTGTACCAAGGTGTTTCGCTGACGGCGCGCTCGCTCGCGGGCGGCCAGCAGTTGCGCGGGCAGCGGCGGCATCCGACGGTGGAAGATCGCGTGACGATCTACGCGGGTACGACCATCATGGGAGCCGACACCGTGATTGGCGCCGGCAGTACGATTGGCGCAAATGTATTCTTGACCCTAAGCGTCCCAGCGAATTCGCTCGTTTACTATGAGGAGACCCAACTCCGCATCCTCCCGAAAAAGTCCCGCGATCCCGCGGCAGGAGCAGATGCTCCTACCGTGGTCCGCGGCTGAACTTGTTCTCGCCGAGGCCGCACTCGCCGCGAAAACGCGTGCGGCGCGCCCGCGCGGACGGGACGCGGAGCTGGAGGCCGGCGCGCGACGGCTCGTGCGGCAGCTCCCGGATTGTCAGGTGCTCGCCACGAAGATCGAAGTGCATTGGAACGCCCGCATGCGGTCGACCGCCGGACGCGCCTGGCAGGGCAAGTGCCGCGTCGAGCTGAATCCGCGCCTGCATGAGTGCCCCGAAGGCGAGATCGATCGCACCCTGCGGCATGAGCTGGCCCATTTGGTCGCTTATTTTCGCGCGTCGCGCTTCGTCCTGCGCCGGCGCATTGAACCCCACGGCGCGGAATGGCGACTTGCCTGCTTTGAGCTGGGGATTCCCAACGAGGAACGCACCCACCGACTGGAGGCGCTGAAAAGCCGACGACTGCCGTTGCGCTTCCGCTATCGCTGTCCGGTCTGCGATCGGGCTTACCCGCGAGCGCGGCCGATTCGCCGTCCCCTCGCCTGTGGCCCCTGCTGCGAGGAACGCAACGGGGGACGGTACGACACGCGGTTCCGGCTGGTGGCGGCCTGACGGATGCGCCGTCCCCGTCAGCGCCGGTAGCCATCGGGCAGGAACATCACCAGGCTCTGGGAAACAAGCCAGCTGGTAAGGAAGAAAAAGAG
>JBBRPL010000254.1:0-1702 GCA_038228205.1 Chthoniobacterales bacterium | reverse complement strand
GGGTCCACCCGGGTACAGATGCAGGTCCACCGGCACGCCGGCATGGTTCAGGCGCTTGGCAAACTCGAGGTTCTCGTCGACGAATCCGTCCATGGAGCCCACCATCAGGAAGGTCGGCGGCAGCCCGGTGAGATCAGTGGCACGGCTTGCGGCGGCGTAAGCGGGAATGGTGTTGCCGCCCGCGAGAGCTCCCAGGTACGCGCTCCAGCCGAACGCATTGGACGCCGGGTTCCAGATCGGCACCTCCCAGGAAGCGGAATGGGTGGTGCGCGTGTCATCGATCATCGGGTGTTGGCGCCGCCACGAAACTGACCCCTGCTGCTGCCGACTTCGATGGACTCCTCGAAACCTGCGAATACTGTTTCACGGCCCGACTTTTCGGGCAAAGCGGCTTGGTCAGCGAATCCCGGCATCGTGGGTCAAACCTCCCCCGGCGTCAACAACCGGGTTCAGAAATATCGCGACTGTGGCGCGTGCGAGGTCATCCGGCGTGTTCCCGTGGGAATCGATCTTGAACAGCTTCTTTGTACGGTCGAAGAAGTGGTAGGGCTCAAGTTCCCGATCCGTCAGCATGATCACGCGCATTTGATATTCCCCGTTCAGTGAGCGGGCAAGCTCAATCTCGGCGGGCGTGAACTCGGATAGTTTGGCAAGGACGATGTAGACCTCAAAGCGGTCCTTCGGAAACGCGTCGGCAACGGCACGCAGATTGACGATGTCCTTCGCGTTGATCGTGCCGCCGTCACCGCCTCCCTCAGGGGCCTGGCCACGATCTTTGCACTCGCCGATGAGGACGATCGTGCGATCGGGGAAACCACGGGGCATGATCCAGGCGAAATCCACCTCGCAGGGGTGGTCCAGTTGCCCATTGGTGGGCGTCAGGTTGAGCGAGACAGCGTATGACTTGCCGCGCAGACCGCCGACGCCGAGATTGACGTCAAGCTGCTGAAGCGTCAGTGCAACCGGCACGGCGCCCTGGGCGTTGCGCTCCACTCCCAAAACACCGGACCGTCGATAGGCCCATTCGCCGGCGATCAGTTGCTGGGTAGCGTCGAAGCCCTCGCCGCACATTTGGCACGTCACTCGCTGCCTCAAATCGTCGACCGGAAACCAGTTCCGCAGCTGGCAGCACGGACAGTTCAATTCGGCGCCAATCCGAAACAGCCGCTTTCCCACCAGGTAGTTGAAGACCAGTGGCGGCGTTAGGTCTTCGCCGCGCTCGCGTGGCTCCAAGAACAGGTTCTTGTGATCGCTGAACTTCGCCGTTGAATTCGCGGGGTCTACCTCGCGAATCAATTGCAGCGCGCCGTTCCTGGTGAAGGAGGATGTTGGCCCGTGCTTTTTGATCAGGCGGCGCGCGCCAGCGATCTTGAAGACCCGCGCGCCCTGCAACCCACCGAGCTGCGCGATCAACTGACGAGCGATCAAGCCGCCCGAGCTCACGCTAGCCTTGAAGCCGGCCAGCGCGAAGACACGTTTGAACAACTCGGCCGTGGGGAGCGCATAGAGAAAGCTGTCGGTGTCCGTCGCGCTGATCACGAGGCCAATCCGCTCGGACTCGATGCGCAGGCGGTCATACTGGAAGTGCATCGTCCGCCCATAAAACTCGTTGAGTTCCGGAACATACGGCGGGTCGAGTGTGTAGTCCTCGCGCCCGTAGAGCCCGCCCGAGACGTTCACCGACGCGACCAGATGCTGCGTG
>JBBRPL010000253.1:0-1718 GCA_038228205.1 Chthoniobacterales bacterium | reverse complement strand
GGTGGGGCGTGAAAGGTGTGGCAGCTAAGACAATCCCATTTCACCCCCCCGGCATTGCCCTGCGCCGCGGCGAGCGCGTGGCCTACTGGAGCGGGCGCGGTGGTGGACCTCACGGTATCCCATGATAGCTGGGCGGTTTCGTCGTGCGGGCGGTGGCACTCGGCGCAGAGCGCCTGTGGTGGGAGGAGAATGTCGCTGGTGAGTTTGCTCCTGGTCGCGGCTCCGTGGCAGTCGGTGCAGGTCATGTGTTGGTGAGGGAGGTGGGTGAACGGGCCGCGCTGAATCCAGCGCTCGGCGATTTGTGGCGGGTGGACGATGGGCGCGTGGTTGGGGTCGCCGGGACTGACGGTATGGCACTTGGCGCATTCGGTCAGGAACTTGGGGTTGCCTGCGCGCATTAGGCGGGTGTTTTTGTCATCCTGAGGGTCGCCTTGGAAAAAGACGCGCTGTTCGAGATCGGTGAGGGTGTTAAGTCCCCGGCGACGTAGGGCTTGGGTTTCCACTTCCACGCGCCTGGATATTTCCGACGGTTCGGTGACACCCTCAGCGCGAAGCTCTGACTCGAAAGAAATCTGCAGGCTGGCCAGGAAGTAGCGGGCTTTCTCTGGATCGCCGTGCGGGACCAGGAGCTTGGGCAGGCTGGATTGAATTTGCAGGGAGTGACACTCCTGACAGTGTTTTTGGTAGCTGACGGGTTGGTAGAAGACACCGCCGGCTCCGGGCTCGTGGCACGAGGCGCAGTTTAGCTTGCCTCCTTTCACGGCAGGAAGATCGGCGCGCAGATGTCTGGCATGGTTGAATTTCAGATCGGCGGGATCTTTCGCCGTAGGCTGCTCGTAGCCAAAGGGAGGATGACCGGCGGCAAATCCGGAAAATGGGGGCAGTGATCCGACGGGCCGCGGCGCGGCGATGTAGCGGAGCACTCCGTCGCCGAGATCACGATTTTCGCCCGCCGCGGCGACGATCGCGTTGTCGAGCTTGAGTGAGCGGCGCGTCCGCCGGAGTTCGTCGGCGCTGTCGTGGCACGAGGCGCAGGTCTGGCGATCGGGCGGAGCCATGCGCTGGTGACCCGCGTGCTCTCGATGGCACACCGCGCACGAGGATGCGTGGACGACGTTGAGTTCGCTGGAGACCGTCCGGAGGGCGAGCCCGGCCGCTTGCGGCAGATGCAGGCCACTGGTCGGATGGCACTGGAGGCAGGCTTGATCCATCAGGGAGAGAGAACTGCGGGAGATGAGCTTTCCGGCGACGGTCGAGAGACGATCTTCACCCTGCGGCACCGCCGGCTCCACGGTGGAAACGTTAATCGACTTAGCGTGCAGCAATGACGCGACAAAGTCGGTCTCGGCGTCGAGATGGCAGGCGCGGCAGTCGCTGGCGAAGCGTGCGTGATTCTCCGAAATAGGGCCGGTGCTGAAAGCTTTCTCCGTTCCCCAATAAGTGTAGGTGAGCGCGCCGAGGATCGAGGCGACGACCGCGGCGACGAAGCACCATCCGCGAAGCTGGCGAAGGTAGTGGGGCAGCTTCGGGTAGCCGAGATTACCGCGATACTTACTGGCGATCTGCTTTTGCGTGGGCTTGTCCTGGTCCATGGCCGTGACTTACGCGACGATCAGAAAGCGCACGGCGATCCAGGCATGCCACGCGGTATAGATGAGCAATGCGAAGGAGGCGGGGACATGGATGACCAGCCAGCCGTGCAGCCAATGTTGGTATTT
>JBBRPL010000252.1:0-1738 GCA_038228205.1 Chthoniobacterales bacterium | reverse complement strand
GCTACCCTCCGTCAGAGGTGGCGGCCGAGGTGCTGGTGGCGGCAGGTGCCTTTCGGGCGAGCAACTTCCGCGGGTCCCCGCGCGGAGCTTCCTAATTCCCCAATCCCATTCTCCCATATGAAACTAGGCGTCAACATCGACCACGTCGCTACCCTCCGTCAGGCGCGCTACTCCTTTTCGCTCGAGGCTCCGAATGCCGAGCCCGACCTCGTCGCCGCCGCTTCCGCCTGTGAGCGGGCCGGCGCGCACGGGATCACCATCCACCTCCGGGCCGACCGCCGCCACATCCAGGACCGGGACGTCCACCGGCTGCGCGCCAGCATCAATTCCAAGCTCAATCTCGAGATGGGCAACACCCCCGAGATCCTCGATATCGCCCTGCGCATCCTGCCCGAGGAAGTCTGCCTCGTCCCGGAGAACCGCGCCGAGATCACCACCGAGGGCGGCCTCGACGCCGCCGGCCAGATCAAGCCCCTCACCGCCACCGTGCAGCGCCTGCAAAAGGCCGGCATCCGCGTCAGTCTTTTCATCGAGCCCGATCCCGCGCAAATCGCCGCGGCGCGTCAGCTCGGCGTCGAGATGATCGAACTGCACACCGGCGCCTTTGCCAACGCCGTGGTGGGCACGGTGCGCGAGCAGGAAGTGGTGCGGCTGCGCGCGGCCGCCGAGCACGCCGAGCGCTTCGGCATCCAGGTCAACGCCGGCCACGGGATCAACTACGAAAACATCCGCGAGATCGTGAAAATCCCGCACCTCGCCGAACTGAACATCGGGCACGCCATCATCTCGCGCGCCATCTTCACCGGCCTCGAACGCGCCACCGCGGAGATGCTCGCCGCGATGGGCGCGACGGAATCATAGATGAACATCCTCGGCACCGGCGTGGACATCGTGGAGACCGAGCGCATCGCCGGCTCCATCTCCCGCCACGGCGACCGCTTCCTGGCGCGGGTCTTCCTCGAGGGCGAACGCGCCTATTGCGGCAAGATGGCGACCCCCGAGCGCTGTTATGCCGCCCGCTTTGCCGCCAAGGAAGCCGTCTCCAAGGCCTTCGGCACCGGCATCGGCGTCTCCCTGGGCTGGCTCGACATCGAAGTCTGCCGCAAAGCGAGTGGCGAACCTTTCGTCGTTCTCCACGGCGAAGGCGCGAAGACCGCCGTCCGGCTCGGGATCACCGAGTTGCGGCTGACGCTGAGCCACAGCGACCATTACGCCGTGGCGCATGCGCTGGCGCTGGGTACGTGAGCGAACGGTGCGGCGCGCGTCGCATTTTCAAACGGATCACGGCCCCACGGATTGCTGATTACTCAAAAAACGGAGAGGGGAATAACCGCGGATTTCGCGGATGGCGCGGATGCAAAGGCATCCGGGGGTCCGGACGCACGAAGCCACTCACCCGATGGAAGAAGGTGAGAATCCTCGTTCGTGTCTCCTGATCCGTGCTATCCGTGAAATCCGTGGTTCCCATTTCCGGATTTCGGATTCCTTGTCCCGCTCCCAGTCCGTCGCCGGACACTCACCGGTGGCGCGGCAAAACAAAGCGAAGGTCGAAAATTCACTGGCATCCGCCAAAGCCCCGCATATTCTTGCGCTCCGCTTGGCGGAAAACGCGCGCTTAGCTCAGTGGTAGAGCACATCCTTCACACGGCTGGGGTCGCAGGTTCGAACCCTGCAGCGCGCACCATCTCGCCGTTGTGACTCGGCGTGACTGGAAATGTCTGACCGTGCGGGAAGCTAG
>JBBRPL010000251.1:0-1961 GCA_038228205.1 Chthoniobacterales bacterium | reverse complement strand
CGACAACCTGGACCCGGGGAGCGCCCCGCCGCTGAATCTGGTGGACCTGCGCTCCCAACTCGGTCACCACGGCGGCGCGACCCTGCGCGCAGTGAGATAACCCCGCGCCAAGGCGATAATCGTCGTGGCACGCCCTATAATGGCGTGCCACGACGGTCTCGTGCCGTGCCAAGGCGATAAACGCAGTGCCAAGGCGATTTTCGTCATGGCCACGATGTTTTCCGTCATAGCCAAGGCGATTTTCGTCACAGCCAAGGCGATAAACGCAGTGCCAAGACGCTTTCCGTCATAGCCAAGGCGATTTTCGTCATAGCCAAGGCGAGCCGTTTGACCGGACTGTCCTCGTTGGATCGGGATGGCATCGGCGGGGCCGGCATGGTCGTGGACGGTCTGCCCGCCACCGCCCTGGGCGAGCTCGAGCGCGGCGGCGAGAGCTCCTTTCGCGGGCAGGAGACCATCCGGCTGCGCCGAGGCGGGCTTCTGGTGGTGGGGGACGTGGTGGGGGAGGCGCGACGGCGGCTTTTGCGCCGGGCGGGACGGGGTGCGGCCTTATTCGCGCTGAGCGCGACGGTCATGTCGCTGGTGGCGTTGGGGGTGATCTTTTAGTTGGACGGAGCCTGGTAAGCTATATACGTTCTATACATGCCGCAGTTGAACATCAACCTTACCCCTAGCTTCGAGGAGAAACTCGAACGGTTCATGAAAATCCGCGGCATCCCGAACAAATCGGATGCAGTGCGGATCGCGGTGCAGGAGGGACTGGAGAGGTCCCTGGCGGTGCAGACTACTTGTGATTTCCGCCTGGATCGAGGTTCGCGATGGGAGCCAGGGTGAAGCTCAAGGTCGAGGCGATCCCAGACCAGCCATTCCAAAACGATCCCTGCTGCACACGATTCGGGCCCTACGTCGTGCGACTCATCGAGGCGTTCTGACTTGCGCAATACAGAAGCAGAGGGCCTTCTGTCTGTGCTCGTGCGCCTCGGCCGCAAAGTCTCTCAGGTGGCCACTGGTGCGTCGGGCCTCAGCTTTTCGGGCGCCGGCACGGCGCCGTTGTGGATTCCCGAAAGGTAGACATTTCCAATGCAGCGACCGATCACGGGCTATCAACAGGACGAAAAAGGCGACTGGATCGCCGAGCTGTCCTGCGGTCATGGGCAGCACGTTCGGCACAAGCCGCCTTTCTCGTTGCGCCCCTGGGTCGCCAGCGACGAGGGGCGTGGCTCGATGCTCGGGAGCGAGCTCAATTGCGTACGCTGTGATCGGTTCGAGATTCCAGAAGGCTTCATCGCCTACAAGCGAACGCCCGAGTTTGACGCGTTATCGATCCCGCAAGGGCTCCAGAAAAATCATGCAACGAAAGCAGGAGTCTGGGGCGTGATTCACGTCCTCACTGGGCAGCTCTCCTATTACGTTGATGGTCTGGATGGTCGTCGGCTGGCCCTCGACCCGGATCACCCCGGCATCGTTGTGCCGGAAGTGCTCCACCACGTCGCGGCCAATGGATCGGTGCGATTCTTCGTCGAGTTTTATCGCCGGCCAAGCACCTGACTTCGGCTCTGGAAGGACGCCAATCCGCGCCTTCGCCGCTTCTACGATGCGATGCGCCGGCACGATGCGAGCCTGCAAGGCATCGACGAGATCACGCTGGCATCGGTCCTGCAAAAAGGGGGCGAGTGATGGCCAAGGTCGAAATCCTGACCGATGAAGACGTCGGCGCCTCATCACGGCCCGTGGGCCGCTGGCGGAGTGGACGGCGGAACGAGCGGGAGACGAAGAGCCGATCTTTCCGTCCAGGCCCGTGGCGAAGACCCTGGGCTACGCCATAGAGCGAAAGGTCAACGAGCTGACCAAGAAGATCTGGCAGACGGAAACCGAATACCGCCCCGCGGTGGGGCGGAATCAGCCCACCGACGGAGATATCTTCTTTCGTCGCATCCCGAACTGATCAACGACAATTACTT
>JBBRPL010000250.1:0-2355 GCA_038228205.1 Chthoniobacterales bacterium | reverse complement strand
TGAAGCCGGGCGACCGGAAGATTTCCCTCTCGAACGGCCGATCCACCCTGGAGACCGGCTCGGATGGCCGCATCATCTTCGTTAATGGGGTGAAGCAGTGGCTCTCGTTCCCCGTGCGGGAGTCGGAGGGCAAGCTTCTGGTCTCCCGCTTCGACCTGGCCAAGACCATCGACCCGGCCCTGCGGCCCAACATGGTGCCCGCGGTGAAGGCGTTCAAGACCGTGGTCATCGACGCGGGCCACGGCGGTCACGACAAAGGCGCGGCCAGTCAGTTCGGCATGGAGAAGGATTACAATCTGCTGGTCTCCAAGGAACTGAAAACCATGCTCGAGAAGCGTGGCTTCAAGACCGTGATGGTGCGCAGCACCGACGAGTTCGTGCCGCTCGAGGAACGCGCCCGCCGGGCGAACGCCGTGCCCGATTCGATTTTTGTCTGCATCCATTTTAATGCGTCCGGCGACAACTCCGGCGACGCGACCGGCTTCGAGGTCTTCGCCCTGGCCCCGCGCGGCGCGCCCGCCACCCACGACGAATACACCTACGCGGACCTGCTCGCGCAGCTCCCCGGCCATGAGTCGGAGAACGCGAGTCTCGCGCTGGCCACCGCCATCCAGCACGCGCTGATTGGACACATGGGAGAATTTGATCGCGGCGTGAAGCGCGCGCGCTTCGCGGTGTTGAAGTTGACGAAGTCCGCGTCGGTATTGGTCGAGGGCGGCTTCCTCAGCAACCTGGCCGATGGCAAACAGATTAACGATCCGCTCTGGCGCAACGGCCTGTGCGAATCGATTGCGGACGGAGTGGAAGCGTACCGCGGTCTGGCGCTCTTCCGTCGTCCGCCCAAGCTGCTGGTGGATTACAAATCCGAGCTGGTGCCGGGGAATTTGAATGACATTGAGGAGCCGAGCTCGACTTTCCCCGCCAGCGAATGGGTGCCGACGACCATGCGGACAATGCCGATGCCGAGGCTCGATTGAGCGAGGCTCTATCGAGCCGGTTACGGGTTAGGGATTATGGGGCTGAGGGACAAAGTTATGGGTTACGGTTTATGAGTTATGGGGGCTGAACCTCCCTCCGTTTGGCTTTCGCGTTTGTCCGATGTCATAACCCATAACGCTTAACGCATCACTCTGGACGCCCCAGCCTCGGCGCACATTGACTTGCGCCGACGGGCCCGCTAGCGTTTCAGAAATCCAGACAGGGGCGCCAACCACCGGCTGAGACCTCCACGAGAGGAACCCTTTGAACCTGATGCGGGTAATGCCGCCGCAGGAAGTCCGTAGAGAGTGCAGCCGGTGGGTGCGGTCCCGTCGAATCCGACAGTACTCCCATGATCGCTTCCGAGAATTCCTTCGAGCCGCATAGCCGCGACGCCCTCCCCAACAGCAAGAAGGTCTTCGTGCCCGGCACGCTGCACCCCGAGGTCCGCGTGCCCATGCGCGAGATCACGCTCTCGCCCACCAAGTCGATGAATGGCGAGCTCGCCGAGAACGCGCCCGTCCGCGTCTACGATTGCTCCGGTCCCTGGGGCGATCCCGATTTCCTAGGCGACGTCGAGCAAGGCCTGCCTGCCCTCCGCGCCGCTTGGATCCTCAAGCGCAACGATGTCGAAGAGTACGACGGCCGCGACGTGAAGCCGCAGGACAACGGCTACCTCAGCACGAGCCACGCGCAGCAAGCCTCCGAACGCCGCGGCGGCCTCTCGCCGCTCCAGGCTCCCTCGAACGCCCACCGCCGTCCGCTTCGCGCGAGCGCTGGCCACCCCGTGACCCAGCTCTGGTACGCGCAGCAGGGCATCGTCACCCCCGAGATGGAGTTCATCGCGATTCGCGAAAATCAGCAGAACGCCGAGCGCGCCATGCAGATGTCGGAAATGTCCCAGGACATCAAACGCGACAATCTCTTCAAACAGCACGCTGGCTCCGCGCAGGATTCCACCACTTACACTCCATCGATCTTTTCGCGCTTCCCGCAGCGCATCCCCGCCGAGATCACGCCAGAATTCGTTCGCTCCGAAGTCGCCGCGGGTCGCGCCATTATTCCCTCGAACATCAATCATCCCGAGCTCGAGCCGATGATCATCGGTCGTAATTTCCTCGTGAAGATCAACGCCAACATCGGCAACAGCGCCGTGGCGTCGTCGATCGAGGAGGAGGTGGAAAAGATGCGCTGGGCCACCAAGTGGGGCGCCGACACCGTCATGGATCTGAGCACGGGCAAGAACATCCACGCCACGCGCGAATGGATCCTGCGCAATTCGCCCGTGCCCATCGGCACCGTGCCGATCTACCAGGCGCTTGAGAAGGTGAATGGCAAGGCCGAGGACCTCACCTGGGAGCTCTTCCGCGACACCCT
>JBBRPL010000249.1:0-2474 GCA_038228205.1 Chthoniobacterales bacterium | reverse complement strand
GTTGCCTCCGGCGGTCCGACCGTGACGCCCTTGGCTCCGCCCCTCGTTCCGTAGGAGAGTTTGTCCCCGTCCGCGGTGGAACTCGCGCCGACACCCTCGGAGTCGAGGATTTTGCCGCCGACCGAAAGGGGCGATTTCGCCTGACCGTTGAACGAAAATGGGGCTGCGGTGGTGACCTCGCCGCCGCCGATGACCGCGATTCCGTCTAAGTTGATTGTGTTGGTTGCCGTGGATGCGGTCGAACCCAAGGCCAGATTCCCGGTTGCGGTGATCGGAGCTCTTCCAGCCGTGGCTGCAAAGGTTCCGCCGTTGAGCGTGTGCTCACGCTCGATGGAACTCAGCGTGACCGTGCCCGACCCGATGCTCGTCACCGCGACGGTTCCTGCGCCGGCGCCTGAGTTTGTCGATTGGCCGGGGTACGACAGCGCTCCGCCGGCGAAGGATAGCGTTCCGCCGTTGACTGCTGTGGTTCCGGTGTTGGTGTTGTTATCGGCGAGTGATAGCGTCCCGGCCGTGACGGTCGTGGCCCCGGTGTAGGTGTTAGTACCACTCAGAGTCGCCAGCGGCTTCTGCTCCGCGGTCACCGAGGTCGCACCCTGGTTGATCGTGATGCCGCCCGTGTAGGCGTTGCTGCTGTTAAGCGTCACCGTGCCGCGGCCGTTTAGATCGCCGGAGAACGAGCGCCCTAGCTCGTCCGGGACAACTGCAAATTGGTCAACGGCCGCGATATTGGAAGGGGCATTTCCGGCTGGACTGCCATTCGCCGCGAGTCCCGGTAACACGGGTTGGGGCAGGTAGGCGCCATAGATGGCGCCGAGGGAAGTGGTCGCGGGATGCCCCGGATAACGCCCGAATCGCGGCGTATCCCAATAGGCACCGAAATACCGTGGGGAATCCGAGTGATCGGCAGGCACGTCGGTCTGGTTGCTGGCCGTGGCGTTCGTCCCCGCCGGCAATTCGATCCCGCCGACAAACGCATTCCCGGAACCGCCGCCGCCGCCACTACCACCAACCCCTGTGCCATTCACCATGCCCCACGCACGCAAATTCGCATCCGGGACTTTCGCCAATGCGGATGAGGACGTGCTAGCAACCGGTCCAGTGGGCGCCGTGAGTGGAGCGGCACCCGTAGGAGCCTCGCTTTTCTGCGCCGTGGATCCGCCGAGGACCAGGGTGCCGGCGCCGGCTTTGATCAGTCCGGCGGTGGTTTGGGGTTCACCGATGGCATACGGTTCTATGACCTCAAACCCTCCGGCGGCTGGCGCTTTCGCAGCTGAATCCCGATCGACTCGAATCATCCCAGGCTGGAAAGTCCATTCGTCCGCACGTGGATGGAATGCCATGCTCCGGGCGGAATCCCCGGGCTCGGAGGTGAAATCCGGCGGTTCCACGTACGACTTGTGCAGCCCGATCGTGCCATTCATGAGCACGCTGCCGCCGAGCACCGCGATGAGCGCCGCGGCCAGACTCATCGGCACGGCCCACGACCAATCCCGCCGCATTTTCACGATCGGCGCAGCCTCGGGTGCGGCCTCGGGCACGCCGCTCTTGAAGTGCGCGAGGAGCCGTTCGCGGCGTTCGCTGGAGAGTTGCGCCGGCGCCGGCGGCGCGGGCTGCTCGGGAATGGCGCTGGCTTCCCGCAGGAGTTCCACGGCTTTGCGCAGCCGTGCGTGCAGCACGGCCAGCCGCGGGTCGGTGGCGATCTGTGCGCGGAGCGCGGCGGCTTCCTCGGGCGAAAGCTCGCCCATGAGCATGGCCGTGATGCGCATCTCGGTTTCTTCGCGGGGGTTCATCGGCGTTTCGGGGTTCATCGTGCGACCTCCGTTTGTTCGAGTTCCACGGCCATCGCCTTGAGCGCGTGATGGAGCAGGTAACCGACATGGCCGACGGTCAGTCCCGTGCGCTCGCTGATCTCCTTGTAAGACAGGTCTTCGTTGAATCGCAGCCGGATCAATTCCCGGCTGCGATCGTCGAGCGTCTCGAGCACCAGCCGCACCAGGCCGATGCCCTCCCAGCGGGCGATCTGCTCATCCGGCAAGGGCTGCGAGTCGCTGGCATCGTTGAGCGGGCAGGCTTCATCTTCCCCCGATTGACCGACGAGCACGATCTTGCTCGCGCGGCGCTGATGATCGATCGCGAGATTGTGGACGGTGCGATACAGCCACGCCTGGGGTGCGAGCACCTTTTGGAATTGCGCGTGAAGTTTCATAAAAGCTTCCTGCACGACGTCTTCCGCCAGGCTGAAATCCCCCAGGATCCGCCGGGCATAGGCCAGCAGCGGCGACTCCAGGGCAGCAAACACCTGTTCGATCGTCACCCAGGGTGGCGTGGGGGCACTGGATTCGTCCGGCATTTTCAGGGCGATCTTGAGCGGGGAGGCGGAGTCACGCAATGGGCGGGTCTAAGGCGAGTCGGGATACATCGTACGCCTATGAGACGAAGGGCGTGGGGGTTTATTAGAAAATCGGGGGGAG
>JBBRPL010000248.1:0-2579 GCA_038228205.1 Chthoniobacterales bacterium | reverse complement strand
CGCTGGACGGCGGCGGCTCGTTCTTTGACTGGCTGGGGGCCGGTATTTACATTCCCGGACGGGAGCAGGGAGCGATGTATCGCGCCGAGCGCTGGGTCAGCCAGATCCATTTTGGCAACAGCGAGGACACGCTCTTTGTCCGCGTTGATCTACGCAAACACCAGTCGGCGACCCTGGTCCTGCAAATTCATCAACCGACGGTCCTGCGCCTGGAGATGGGCTCCGCGCCTCTCGAGAGCCGGTCGGTGCTTTTCGGCGTTCCGCTCGCTGACTTGGGAGCGGCAGGCGAGGCGGATGTTTCATTCCAGATCATGGCGTTTCAGGACGGCATTGAACGCGAATGCTATCCGGAGAGCGTCCCCATCCACTTCAAGCTCGTGGGCGACGATTTTCTGCTGCGGAACTGGATCGTGTAACCGCTGGCGGGGGATTGGAAACCGGCGCTGCCAGGATCAAGGTGCCGATTCAATCGAGCGGATGTTATTTGGCAGGACGGATGTGAATGGAGTCGAGAATTCGGGCGGCATCGGGGCCGGAAGAGTCCCCCGTGTAGATCACCTGGACCTGCCATAGTTTCTGTCCGTTCTGCACAAAGACGGATTCGAGATGCACTGCGCCGCCGCCAGCGCGACCGCTGTAGCTGGCCCGTCGAGCAGAAAGGCCGTCGATGGTTGTCTTGTTGGCAGTGGAGTGTGGGTTGGCGTCGCCGCCGGCCGCGGCAATTGGCTTCATGGCGCCATTCATGGCGCCATCCACCGCTCCGTCCACGCTGACCGCCACTCCTGCCTTGTATGCGATTCGAGAAATGGTGGCGCGTGGATTGGTCCCATCGCCGCTGTCAAAGATTTCGTAGTAATCCAAAGACTGACGCACCTGTGGAGGGAGACTCTTGGTAACGTCTGGGCCCGGTCCGAATTGGAACGGCGCATCGAGCGTGATATCAGTCATGGTGCGGGTGGACCAGGTGGATGGGGAAAAGGTCTGGACAGGTGGTGCATTGCCGGAGCGGCCGAAAAGGGCCTGGACTCCTTTTTGCGCGACCGTCTTGCCGATCGCCGCCGCGATGATGAAGGCAACAATTCCAACGATGGAGCCGAAGATGCTGAAAGATTTCTTGGCGGGTGGTTCAGTTTGGCCTGGAGCGGTCTCGTTCATAGCAAATGTGAGGGGGAGAGGATCGAGCATGACCGACTGTTGAGCGCCTGACAAGTCAGCGGATCGCGACCGTCGGGCCGCGAATTAATCCACAACGAACTTCCCGCAACGTGGCTTCTCTTCTGGCGTTTGTTGATTTAGTCCTGCGTCTCCCATCTATGCATCACTTTTACCTCGCTCTCGTTCTCGCTATCACTAGTACGTCATTTGCCGCCAGCCCCGGACCGGAGGTCGCGAAACGGGTGGACGCGGAATATTCGTCGCTCGATACGCTCTACCGCGAGCTTCATGCGGCCCCGGAATTGTCACTGCATGAGGAGAAATCCGCGGCGCGGATGGCTGCCGAGGTTCGTGCGCTCGGCTGGGAGGTGACGGAAAAAGTCGGCGGAAATGGGGTCGTGGCTGTGCTCAAGAATGGGGCTGGCCCCACGGTCATGGTCCGCACGGACACCGATGCCCTGCCCGTGCGCGAGATGACCGGCCTGCCCTATGCGAGCAAGGTGGAGGTGAAGGATCCGAGCGGGGTCAGCGTGCCGGTGATGCACGCCTGCGGGCACGACGTTCACATGACGTGTTGGGTCGGCACGGCGCGCGTCCTCACCCAGCTTCGCGATCGATGGAAGGGAACGCTGGTCTTCATCGCCCAGCCCGCGGAAGAGGTCAGCGGCGGAGCTGAGCCGATGCTCAAGGACGGTCTCTACACGCGCTTCCCGCTTCCGAATTACGCGCTCGCGCTGCATGTCTTTTCCGACTTGCCCGCGGGCGTCATCGGCTATCGCGAAGGCCCGCTGACCGCCAATGTCGATACCGTCGACATCCTCGTGCATGGCATCGGCGGTCACGGCGCGATGCCGCAGGCTACGAAAGACCCGATCGTACTCGCCTCGCAAATCGTGCTCGCGCTGCAAACGATCGACAGCCGGGAAATTGACCCGCTGGAGCCGGTCGTCGTCACGGTCGGTTCGATCCATGGCGGCACGAAGCATAACATCATCCCCAACTCCGTGAGGCTGCAACTGACCGTTCGCACCTTCTCCGACGCTGTGCGGCAAAAGACGCTGGCCGCGATCAGGCGCATCGCCCGCGGGCAGGCCATCTCCGCCGGTCTCCCCGAGGGCCTCATGCCGGAGGTCACGGAGGCTGACCGTTATACTCCCACGCTTCTGAATGACCCCGCTCTCACCCGGCGGATCACCGGCGTCTTCCGCGAGGTCTTCGGCGCGGATCGCGTGCGTGAACGCCAGCCTACGATGGGCGGTGAGGATTTCAGCCGATATGGCTACACTAGTGTAGTGCGGCGCAAATAGCGTAACATCTTTCTTGTCTGGCGAGAGTTCCTCGGAGAGGTTATCGAGATGGTTATCGTCACCTCTGATGTTCCTTGTTCTGAAGACCTACAATGGCTGCGGAAGCAGGCCACCAGT
>JBBRPL010000247.1:0-2580 GCA_038228205.1 Chthoniobacterales bacterium | reverse complement strand
CGTCGCTACCTGCGCTCGACCTGGGAAAGCTGGTGGCCAAAGCGGGGCGAGTGGACCCGACTCATCCTGCCGCGTGGCGCCTGGCGTCTCGGTGGCACGCGTCCCACCAATCATCCGCAGCGCCGGCTCGCGGCCCTTGCCGCCCTGGTGCGCGCCTGGCCCAAGGTCCGCGCCATTCTGAAATCGAAAGATCCGACCACCGCGGCCCAGAGCGTCCTCCGAGAGTTGGAAGATTCGTTTTGGGAGCATCATTTCACGTTGACCTCCGCGCGGCAGGCGCGGCCGGTCTCGTTAATTGGATCGAGCCGCATTGCGGAGATTCTGGCGAACGTGATTTACCCGGCGGTCCTGCCGCGCCGGGCCGCGGCCTGGGAGCAATACATCCGATTGCCGGCGGAGCTCACCAACCGGCGCGTCGAGACCGCCGCCGCGCGGTTGTTTGGAGGTAACGCCGTCTTTCGCCGGAGCGTGCCCCGGACCGTCGCCGTGCAACAGGGGCTTCTGCAGATCTACGAGGATTTCTGCCTGCGCGACGCCTCGGACTGCGCGCGCTGCTCGTTCCCCGAACGCGTGAAGGCGTGGAAGCCCGGCGGCTGAACCCGCCGGGGTAAACTCGAAACCCGAACCTCGAAACTCCCATAAAACGTCACTAAGATGAAGGAGGACCCGAAACGAAAAAGGGACGTCCGTCTTCTCCACTTCCCCGCTTTTCCACCCTTGAAACTTCCTTCGAGCTTCGACTTTCGGGTTTCGAGTTTGCCCGGCGGCATCTGCCGCCGGGCTTTTGCCGCTTGCAAAAGCCCGTGATCCGCTTCAAAAAAACACTTCGCGCCCCTGACGTTTCCGGGTGTCGCGCTGTCCCCCGCTTCAATGAGATGACCGAGATCGAGCTGAAAGTCTTCCTCGACGTCACCCGCAACTTCTTCGAGAAGCTCGGGCCGGAGCCGGCCACCTTGGGCCCGGGCAACATCAGCTTCGAGGATCCCAAGCTGCTGGATTTCACCGGCCTGATCGAGATTGGTGGACCGAGCAGCGGCTACGTTTGCCTCACGATGTCGCGCGGGATGCTCACGGCGATCGTCACCGCGCAGGGCGGTCCACCCGCCAGTGACGTGGCCTTGGCGGAGACCGTTTACGAGGTGGCCAGTGTCGTCGCCAACCACGCGCGCCAGTCCCTCGGCGGGCGCATCATGATTTCGAGCCCCACCCCAATCATGGGCGCGGATTATGGTCCCGCCTTCCCCATGCCCGTCTATCGCACCCCCGTGCGCTGGAACCAGCATGAGGGCCTCCTGATTGTCGCCCTTGAACGAGCATGAATCCAGAATCTCCCAGTCAATCCTTCATGCTGGCCGGTGCCAGCGCGCTCACGAAGCCGAGTGATGTCTTCCAGATCAGCCCGAACTTCGAGAACTACGCGCACAACATCAAATTGCGCACGCTCGAGTGGCGTGTGCTCTTCGCGATCGATGGCTACCGGACCGTGCGCGAAATCTGCACCCAACTTCATCTCGACGAGGATCAGGCGCGCGAAATCTTCGGCAAGCTCTCGCTCCTCAGCTTGATCCAGGAGGAGGAAATCTCGCTCTCCGACTTCCTCCAGCGCAGCCCCAATTTGCAGGTCACCGACGCCGCCCCGGCCGTGACCATCGGCGGCCCGCCCCAGCGCGCTCCCCTCGCCCTGAGTCATCCCGGTTTTCCGACACCACCCCCGAAGTCGTCGATTCTCGTGGTGCCGGCGGACTCCGACCCCGGCGACTTCGCCGAAGAGCTGGAGGAAGAGGAACCGCCTGCCCCGGTCGCACCCGCGCCGCCGCCGCCAGTGTCACGCGTGGGCGCCGAGCCACCGCCCATGCCGTCGACGGTGGTCGTGGACGTGCAACCCGTCACGCCCTGGACCCCGCCGGAACCTCCCCCCGCGCCGGCACCCATTTTTGTCGCGCCCGTCGCGTCACCGGAACCACCGGCCGAACCGGTCTACGTGGCGCGCGTCGCCCCGGCCAAACCAAAGACCGCCCCCGTTTTTGTCGCACCCGCCGCCCCGCGTTCGCCGGAGCCACCACCGATTCCACCACCTGTTTTTGTTCCGCCCGTCGTGTCGCGCGGGCCTGAGCCCGTCATTCCGCCGCTGATGTTCACGCCCCCGGCGATGTTCGCTTCCGTGCCCGCGTCGGAGCCCGCATCCGTACCGGCGCCGCCACCGCCGCCGTTTGCCGAGCCGCCGCCGCGCGTTGCAAAATTCTCCACCCCGGTTCCGCTCATGCACACGTACGAGCCAACGCCGCCGACGCGACCGGTCGTACTTCCCGTGCCGCCGCCGCCGACTCCCGTGGAAGGGATTGTCCTTCCGCCCGCGCCCGTGCGACCGCTTTTCGGGGCATCCCTCTTGCCGGGGACCGCTTCCATTCCCGTGATTCCACCGGTGCAGAGCCCCGCCCCACCGATTCCAATCGCCCTCCCGCGCACAGGCCCGATCTCGCTGACCATTCCACCCATTCCGAGGGTAGAACCCGTCGCCGCCCCGTTTCCGTCGACGCCGCCCCTCTTGGCCCGGGCACCGAGGGGCACCGCACCCGTGGT
>JBBRPL010000246.1:0-2678 GCA_038228205.1 Chthoniobacterales bacterium | reverse complement strand
TCCGCAGTTCAGCCCCCGCATCACCGACGCCGCGCTCGCCGCTCTCGGCGAAATCAAGACGCTCGAAGAGATCGAAGTCAATGAAACCTGGCTAACCTACGACAAGGGTTTTTCCCATTTGAAGAATCTCGCGTCCTTGAAAAAGCTCACGTTGACCAAGGTGATCGCCAGCGAGGAAGACATCGCGAAGCTCAAGGCGGATCGCCCCCAGGTCGACATCCAGTGGACCCAACCGGATGAAGCGACCGCCACCAAGGCCAAAGAGCAATTCCAGCGTTTCTGGGACAAGCAACCGAAGCCCAAGCCCTGAGAGCCTGTCACTCATCCAGGATGAGCGAGCCGTCCGCGGCAAACTTAAATCCTGGCGCAAAAGCCACCTCCCAATAGTACCCATCCGGGTCCGCAAAGTAACCACTGTGCCCGCCCCAGAAAGCATCCTGCGCAGGCTTGACGATGACCGCGCCCGCGGCTTCGGCGAGCGCCAGCACTCCCGCGACCTCGTCCCGGGTGCGGACGTTATGGGCCATCGTAATCCCGCTGAAGCCCGAGCGCGTCGGTGGCGAGGCGGCCGAGATATCCTCGGCCAGCTTGGCGAGCGGGTAGATGGCGAAACGCGTTCCGGTGGTGTTGAAGAAGGCAATCTCGGACGCATCCGTGGCGCGGGTCGGCCAGCCGAGACCGTCGCGATAGAAGCGGAGCGATCGGACAAAGTCCGTGACCCCGAGGGTGATGATGCTAATGCGGGGTTCCATAGGGTTCGTTTAGCTCGCTTCCGAAGTGGCCACACACCTGCATGAGGATGGACTGGCCCGATGGCAACCGATAGGCGATGACCTCGCCGGGGGCCCACGCAGATGTCTCTTCCCGAAAAGGGACGCGCGTCGGTTTGCCGCGCTTCGGCGGCGTCGGGTTCGTGGGCGGGTACATTGGCGTGTAACCTAGGAACGTCCCTTGAGGGAAGTCTGAGAATCTGAATATCGCTTTCGGGAAATCCTGAATCCGGAGATGGAACCACGGATTTCGCGGATGGACACGGATAAGGAGACATTTGCAATGCTCCCTCTCACTTCCCGAGCATTGACTGTTGAGGCTATCCAAACAGCCCCATCACCGGTTTGCCGGTGGAGAAGGGCGGTCGGGAGAGGCCGGTATTGCGGCTCATCTCGTTCAGCGGCACGCCCAGGGCGTGGAGCACCGTGGCGTGGAGATCCTGCGGGGTCACGGGGTTGCTCTTCGGGGTCGATCCCGTCTTGTCGGACTCGCCATACACCGCGCCGCCGCGAATCCCGCAGCCGGCGGCAATCGCGGAGAAGCACCCCGGCCAGTGCACGCGGCCGGGAGGCCCTTTGGTCTGGATGACAGGAGAGCGTCCGAATTCGCCCACGGCCACGACCAGCGTGTCGTCCAGCAGGCCGCGATCCTTGAGATCTTCCAGGAGCGCGGAGAGCGACTGATCCAGGCGCGGCAGGCAAAAGTTCATGCCGTAGGAACCGCTGCCGAAGGCGTTGCCCATACCCATGTGGCCGCCGTGCATGTCCCAGCTCGAGCTGGGCGGTCCGCCGGCTTTTTCGCCCGGCGAGGGACCCACCCATCCGTTCACCGTCACAAAGCGCACACCTGCTTCCACCATGCGCCGGGCGAGCAGCAGATTCTGCCCGAGCGGATGCATGCCGTAGCGCTCACGAACGGCGATCGGCTCGCGGGTCATGTCAAAGGCCTGCCGCCCTTCCGGGCGGGTCATCGCGTCGTAGGCCAGCTCGCGCAGTTCGCTCCAGTCCTTGGCCTGGCTTCCCGCCAGCCGGTCCGACTCGAGAGCGCTGAGGAGCTTGCGCCGTTCCCACAGGCGTTCGGCATCGCCCATGTCATAGATCTCCGGCGACTTGAAATTGGGCATCGCCGGATGGTTATCGGCCGAGCCAATGAAGACCGGCGCGTAGGCCGATCCCAGGTAACCTCCGGAGCCGATATTCGGCGCGCAGAAGACCGGTGGCCCCACACACTTGATGAGCCAGGCGTTCGAGACCAGGTTGCGCTCGCTGGGCAGCAGTTTGGCCACCACCGAACCGATATACGGCAGGCCGTCCGACTCACCTTCCTTCACCCGCTCCACCACCTGCCCGCTCAGCAGATTGTGCATGGCGTCGAAGTGATTGGCGATCGGGCCCGGGTGCGTCATGGAGCGGATCAGGCAGAATTGATCCGTCACCTTGGAGAGCATCGGGTGGAGCTCGCTCAACTGCATGCCTGGCACCTTGCTGCGGATGGGCTGGTAAGGCCCGCGGATCTCCGAGGGCGCCTCCGGCTTCAGGTCCCACGTATCGAGATGGCTCGGGCCGCCGCACAGGAGCACGAAGATGCAGCATTTCTTCGAAGACACGGCCTTGCCCGAGTCGTCGAACTGATCCTTCCCGAGGACCAGCCCCGGCACGGCGAGGTTCAGGAGGCCCATGCCTCCGGCTTGGAGAAATCGGCGACGGGAAGTCGAGGGGAGATTCATACGTGTAATCCGGACGTTGGAGTATGCCACTCCGCGCCGCTACGGCAAGGCTTTTGGCGACAGGTATTTGGCGCCAGTTTTTCTACTCCCCGGTGTCATTTTGACATGAGTCAACGCGGGTGGCGGCGGTTTTTGGCGGCGCTCCGAACCCGGAGGGTTAAAAGCCATTCGTTGCGCAGAG
>JBBRPL010000245.1:0-2944 GCA_038228205.1 Chthoniobacterales bacterium | reverse complement strand
GGGTCGGGATTGCGGGGACTGCCGGGTGATTTCACGCCGCCCTCACGCTTCGTGCGGGCGATGGCCTTCACGGCCTCCGCGCGTCCTTTACCAAAGGCCGAGGATGCGGTGTTCGAGGCCTTCCGCCTGCTGGACAACTTCAACATTTCCGTCGGCGTGACGGGTGGTCGCCAAGCGATCGCGACCGACATCACCAGCGCGACGCAGATCACCACTGCCTCCGACCTGAAGAACCGGGTCTTGTATTTTCACACCATGGACAACCGCCAGATCCAAAAACTGGACCTCAAGAAGATTGATTTCACGAAGGTCCAAAAACAAACCATCAAGCAAGGTGCGTTGCGGCATCAGGAAGTCCGCGAACTTCAGTTGGAAAAGTAAGCAGGGGCATGAACAAAGCCGTTACCAGAGCCGAGCACATAGATCCCGCACTTAAGGCGGCGGGCTGGGGCGTCGTCGAAGGAAGCCAGATTCGGCGCGATTACCCGATCACCTTCAGGCGGCTCGAAGGGAAGATGCAGCCGCAGGTGACGTCATCGGCGGCCTGCGCGCGAACCTGCGGTTTTAAACTCCGAGCAGATTTCACAAACCAAAAGATATGAAACACAAACCAACAACGAGGAAGCTTAGGAGCTGCCTTATTTCTATCGCCACTGCACTGGGTGGCATCGCCTTGGCCGCCACGTCGGTCTTTGCCGAAGGCACTCTCAACGATACCATCCGCAGCGGACTGACACCCGAACCCGCGCCGGAGGTGACAATTTTCACCGCGAAAAAGGTGCTCACGATGGAGCGCACCAATCCAGAGGCGGAGGCCGTGGCGGTTCGCGACAAACGCATCGTCGCGGTCGGCTCGCTCGCCGAAGTCAAAGCCGCACTGGGCGACACGAAGTTCACCCTGAACGAGACCTTCGCCGGCAAGGTGATGCTGCCCGGCCTGATCGATCAGCACCTGCACCCCATCCTCGGGGCGCTGACACTCTCGACCGAAGTCATCGCTCCGGAGGAATGGGCTTTGCCCGAGCGCACTTTTAAGGCGGCGACCACCCCGGCGGAATATTGGGCGGCGTTCAAAGCGGCCGAGACAGCGATAAAAGACCCGAAGGCGTGGCTTTACACCTGGGGCTATCACAAGCTCTGGCATGGCCCGCTCAACCGCGCGGCACTGGATGGCATCAGCACCACCCGCCCCATCATGGTATGGCAGCGTTCCTGCCATGAGTTCTACCTGAACTCGGCGGCGATCAAGGCGCTCGGGCTAACCGAGGAAGGCATGGCGGGCAAGGGCGATGCCAGCAAGATGATGAACTGGGAAGAAGGCCATTGGTGGGAAACCGGGATGAACCTTATCGTAATGCCGCTCCTCAAGCAGTTTGCCACCCCGGAACGCTTTGATTTCGGGCTCCGCCAAATGGTTGCTTATGAGCATTCCAAAGGAGTCACCGCCTACAACGAACCGGGTGCCCTCATTACCCCGGACTTAATGCAGCTCTACAAGAAAATCCTCGGGGCGGAAGACACGCCGATGTATAGTTACTTTCTGGTGGATGGCCGCGGTTATATCGACCGGGGTATCCCGGCCGCAGAAGCCATTGCCGACGGGGAAAAAATCGTGAGCGCCAATGCCACCGGCAAAGTTTCGTTCTTCCCTAAACAGATCAAACTCTTCGTCGATGGGGCGATCGTCTCGCAGCTCATGCAAATGAAAGACCCCTATCTCGGCGCCGATGGCAAACCCGATCCGAACCATCGTGGCGAGTGGATGACCACCCCAGAGAATCTCGAGGAAAGGGCCAAGGCATAGTGGGACGCCGGCTATCAACTCCACGTCCATGTCAACGGCGACGCGGGACTCGATGTTCTGCTGGATGTCATCGAACGCCGGATGCGCGAGAACCCGCGTGCCAATCATCGCACGGTCATCGTTCACTTCGCCAACTCCACGGATGAGCAAGTCGCGCGGATCGCCCGGGTCGGCGCAATCGTCAGCGCCAATCCCTACTACACCGTCGGCTTCGCAGACAAATACGGCGAGTTCGGCCTCGGCCCACAGCGCGCCGATCTCATGGTGCGCTCCGGTTCGGTGCGCGAGCATCACATCCCGCTCTCTTTCCACTCAGACCTGCCGATGGCACCCAGCGACCCGCTGTTCCTCGCTTGGTGCGCGGTGAACCGCGTGACCCCCTCGGGTCGCGTCGCCGCGCCCGATCAGCGCATCAGCATCGAGGACGCGCTCCGTGCCGTGACCATCGAAGCGGCCTATTCCTGGCAAAAGGAAAACGAACTCGGCAGCATCGCCCCCGGCAAGATCGCCAACTTCACCGTGCTCGAAGAAAACCCGCTGACCGTCGAGCCGATCAAACTTAAGGACGTTCCCATCTGGGGCACCGTCTTCGAGGGCCGCCTTTTCCCGATCTCCAAAACGCGAAAGACCTCCTCCACCGTGCCCGCATTTATCCCAGAGAATTCCCCCACGGGCAAGGAAACCGGGATCGCCCACACCTCTCATTCACATGCCGACGGAAGCGATCACGGCTCCTGCGGTGCCTGCAGCTTCAACCGCTTGCTGGTCAGTAACGGCATCTTGAAGGAACTAAACTTTACCCCTCAAGCGCCTAAATAATTTTTCAACACCAAAGAAATCGTCCTCCATCTCCCAAAGAACTCAATCCAACCATGAAACACCCATCTCTTATCCTCGCCAATCCACTCCGCACGGTTCTCGTTCTAGCGGCCTTTGCAGCCTTGACTTCGTGTGATTCCAAGAGCGGGACAATACCCCCCATTTCCGCCGACACCATATACACCGGCGGCTCCATCCTCACCATGGAAGGTGACAAGCCGGCCTACGCCGAGGCGGTCTCGGTCAAGGATGGAAAAATCCTCGCCGTCGGCGCGAAGGACGAGGTGCTCAAGACCAAGGGTGATGCGACGAAGCTTGTCG
>JBBRPL010000244.1:0-2982 GCA_038228205.1 Chthoniobacterales bacterium | reverse complement strand
CAGCGGGTGATTGCCCGGAAGGCCGATCTGCCCGGCGGGGCGCAATCCCTCACCTTCTCCTTCAAACTCGTCCCCCGCCGAGCCGGCGACCATCCGTCCGAGAAGGCCCGGATGGACTGGGATCTGCTCCCCGCCGCCAACTCGGCCAACCACTACGCCAGCTACTTCAACAATGGCTTTTTCGAGCCGCCGAGCGCGCTGGAGGACTACGAGCAGGTTTATCTTTCCGCGCCCGTCCCCGCGCTGAACGTCAAGGCCCTGCCCCGCGAAGGCCGCACCGCGAACTACGCCGGCATCGTCGGGCCCTTCACCGCCACCGCCACGGTCGAACCCCGCGACGCCGTCGTCGGCCAGCCCATGTTGCTCACCGTCACGCTCGACGGGCTGGATTTCGGACGAGCCGTCGACGCCCTCCCGGCCGCCGCCTGGGAGGGACTGGACCCCGAGTTCGTCGTCGTGGCCGAGCCCATTCGCCAGGCCGTCACCCTCACGGCCCACTCCTTCACGTATGTGGTGCGCCCCCGCCGCGCCGGGCTGGACCGCATTCCCGCCCTTACCATCCAGGGCTTCGATCCCGCCAGCGGTCGCTTTCACACCGTCCGCACGGCCCCCCTTTCGATCCATGTCGCGCCGGATGGCAAAAAGACTTTCTATGAACCCAGCGTCGAATCAACCAGCCTCCCGCCCGTTCCCAAGGTCGGGATCCGCCAAAATCCCCTCGAAAGTTCCGCCCGTATGAATCTCCTGCCCGTTCTGGAAATCGCCGCCCGTTTCTGGTGGGTGGGCACCTTCGCGCCCATCCTGCTCTGGTTGCTCCTGCGCCCCTTTCTGCGGCATCGCGAGCGCTGTCGCCGCGATCCAGCCTACGCCCGCGCCTCGCGGGCCGGTCGAAATTTTCGGCGCGCCTGCTCCCGGGATGAAGCCGCGGCCTGGACGCATTACCTCGCCGACCGGCTCGACCTCGATGCCGCCGCGCTCACCCGGCGCGACGTGACGCAGGCCTTGGAGCGCCGCCGCGTCGATCCCGACCTCATCGCGGCGGTGCAACGGCGATTTGACGAGCAGGATGCCCTTCAATACGCGAAAGGAAGGCCGGCCCGGGCCGCCGCCTCGCCCATCCGGCGCCTCGTCCAACAGGTCCAGCGGGCGACCCGTCTCCTGCTCCTCGGTCTCCTGCTTCTGCCGTTCACCGCGCGCGCGCAGACCCCGGACCAGCTCTTCACCGAGGCCCTCCACCTGCGGGTGGAGAAACCCGATGAAGCCCGCCCGCTCTTCACCCGCGCGGCCCTCGCCTTCGAGGTCGACGGGAACTTCCTCGGGGCGGCGAATAGCTGGTTCTTCGCCGGCGAAAATGGCCGCGCGCTGGTGAACTACCGCGCCGCCGAGGCTCGCGCCCCGTTCGACCGCCAGATCCGCGAGAGCATCGCGTTCCTTCGCGCCCAGCAAGACGGTGCCTTCGCCACTCCCGCCGGCCCCGGGGCAAATTGGAGCGGTCTCTGGAGCCGCTTCAGCCGGTGGGACCCCGCCCTGCGCGGCGGTGGGATCGTGCTCGTCTACCTCCTCGGCTGGCTCCTCTATTTTGCCGCCCGCCTTGGCGGCTTCCGCGTGCCCCGGGCCGCGTGGCTCGCCCTGGCGCTCGCCATCCTCGTGCCCGCCGCCTCGCTGCTCACCTCGATCTTCCAATCCCCCGAGGGCGTGATCGTGCAGGGGGATACCGCCCGCCTCGGGCCCGGCTACGCCTACGATCCCGCCTACGACGCGGCCCTCACCGAGGCCACGGAGTTCCTCTGGCTCGAGACCCGCGACGGCTGGGTGCACGCCCGTTTCCCCGACAAATCCGACGCCTGGCTCCCCGCGCCCTCCGTCGCCCGCGTGCGGTAGCGCCTTTTCAATGTCGAGGCGCCGGCCGCCCCGCTTTGTCGGGGCACCGCCTACGCGTGATATTCCTGCAGGCTCTTCACGCTTAGAGCATTTTAAATAAAAGTGTAGCCGTTGTGATCTGAGACCGTTAAGGTCTGGGAATGAAGACACTGTCGGATGATCTTCGGGAGCGCATCGTGGCTAGCTACGACAACGAGGAAGGGACGCGAGAGTCGATCGCAGTTCGTTTCCGGGTTTCACTGGGAATGGTAAAAAAGCTCCTCCAGCAGCGCAGGCACACCGGTGAGATTGGATCGAGATCCTATCGATCCGGTCGCAAACCGCAGATTCTGGAGAGCCATCGAGAGCAGATGCGTGGCTTGTTGGTCGTCAAGCCGGACATGACGCTCGCCGAGCTTCGGCAAGCAACGAACTTGAATTGCACGTTGCCAGCGATTCACTACGCGCTGGCGAAAATGGACCTGACATATAAAAAAAGAGTCTGCATGCCAGCGAGCAAGACCGCCCGGATGTGAGGGTCGCCCGCCGCAAGTGGCGGCGCCGGCAAGGCGGAATGGATCCCCAGAGACTGGTCTTCATCGACGAATCAGCGGCCAAAACGAATATGACCCGATTGCGCGGGCGCTGTCCCCGCAATCAGCGCCTGGTGTGCGCCGCCCCGCACGGGCATTGGCGAACGACGACCATGATTTCGGCCATCCGCGTTGATGGAACCACGGCCACCATGGCCATTGAAGGCGCGACCGATACCGAAGTCTTTCGCGCCTATGTGCGTGATGTGCTGCTGCCCTCCTTGCGGGTTGGCGACATCGTCATCATGGACAATCTCAGCCCTCACAAAAATCAAGAGACCCTCGATCTGATCGAGTCCGTCGGTGCCAGTGTCCAATTCCTCCCCGCCTACTCCCCCGATCTCAATCCCATTGAAAAGATGTGGAGCAAGGTCAAACAATCTCTCCGAAGTCAGGAAGCTCGAAACCACGACGATCTCATCACCGCCATCGCGAGCGCCATCCAAACGGTCACCTCCCACGATGCCCGCAATTGGTTTGCTTGCTGCGGCTATAGTTTTATTTAAAATGCTCTAAGGAAATTCTTGGT
>JBBRPL010000243.1:0-2982 GCA_038228205.1 Chthoniobacterales bacterium | reverse complement strand
GAGCGTTCGGCGAGTCGCCGAACGCTGCACGCGAGTCGCGTGCGCTCCCCGGAATTGAAATGCGAGCCGCTTCTGGACGTGTTCGCGGGCTATTGCTAGGCTACGGATGGGAATGGAAAACGGGGAATCGATAAGGAGCGCGGAAAAGATTGTGCGGAGCGCGGATCCGCCCAATCTGGAAATGCCGTTCTCGAAGCTGGACGGCTTCGTCACGTCCACGGATTTATTTTATGTCCGAGCCCATTTTCCGGTACCGGAAATCAACCGGCAGAAGTGGCGCCTCCGCGTGGAAGGGGAGGTGGAGAAACCATTCGAGATTGGTTACGACGAACTCGTTAGGTTGGAAGCGCGCACTGTTCCCGCGACGCTGGAGTGCGCCGGGAATAATCGGATGTTCCTGGAACCGCCCGTAAAAGGAGTGCAGTGGCAATTGGGCGCGGTGGGCAACGCCGAATGGACCGGCGTGCCTCTCTCCCTTCTGCTCGATCGCGCCGGGGTGAAGGCGAGCGGGATGGAAGTCATTTTGGAAGGCGCGGATGAAGGGCCCTTGGCCGAGCCGAATCGGCCACAACCGAAGGTGCGCTTTGCCCGGAGCATTCCGCTGGATAAAGCGCGCCAGGACGTCTTGTTGGTGCACCGGATGAATGGAGAGGAACTTCGGCCCGCTCATGGTTTTCCCCTTCGAGCGATTGTGCCGGGCTGGTACGCCATGGCCTCGGTTAAATGGCTGCAACGCATTGTGGTGACGGACCGGCCCTTCACCGGGTATTATCAGACGCTCGATTACGCCTATTGGAGGCGACGAGAAGGCTTGGACGAGCTGGTGCCCCTAAGCTTGATGCAGCTGAAGGCGGAGATCGCCTGGCCCGCGCCGGGCGAAATCGTCCCGGCGAACTCTGATGTGCGCATTCGCGGCGCCGCCTGGACCGGGGAGGGCGAGGTGACAAAAGTGGACGTGAGCATGGACGCCGGCGCCACCTGGAGTTCGGCCCGCCTGCTCGATCGCGCCCGGCCGAACGCGTGGCGGCTATGGGAGTTTGATTGGCGAACGCCGGCCAAGCCGGGAGCATGCACGCTGATGGCACGCGCCACGGATTCGAACGGGCAAACTCAAATTACGGAGCGCGATCCGAATCGCGGGACGTATATGATCAATCATCTACTGCCGATCAGAGTGGAAGTGCGCTGAGAAGTGATCGCGAGGAAGTGACGGGCCGTTGGGAGACATAAGCAAACGCTCAACGTCCAAGTCAGAGGCGTGGTTAACCGGTGAGTTCTTGGTGAACTTTGTGCGAGGCTTTTTCCCTGTAGCCACGGCGCTCTGCCTGCCACGCCATAGCAGCGCGGCGGCTCCAGCGCCCTGGTGCCAATCGCACACGGATGAGTTGAACTTCCATTGGGCTTCGCCTTAATGTCACGCAATGTCGCTCATTTTTAAGACCATCCAGACCGCGGGCATCGCGGAACTTTCTTACCTGATTGGCGATGATAATGACGGGACGGCGGCGATTTTCGATCCACGCCCCGATGTAGAGGTTTATGTCGAGATGGCGCAGGAGGAAAAGCTGACCATCACGCATATTTTCGAAACGCACATTCACGCCGATCTCGTGAGCGGTTCCTGCGAACTGGCCGCGCGGGTACACGGCGCCAGGATTTACGTCAGTCATGAAGGGGGCGCTTCCTACGCCTTCGCCCACGAGAAGGTGCAGGACGGCGACCGGTTTCAGTTCGGTGAATTGTTGATCACGGCCAGGCACACCCCGGGCCATACGCCCGAGCACCTGTCTTACCTGCTGGCCGAGGCCGAGCATCCCGAGATGCCGTGGGGCGTCTTCACGGGCGATTCTCTTTTTGTTTCCTCAGCGGGGCGGCCGGATCTGCTGGGCGAGGAACACACTCAGGCCCTGGCCGAACAACAATTTCACACGTTGCGCGACTTTTATCTGAAGCTGCCGGATCACGTCATGATCTATCCGAATCACGGGGCGGGCTCGCCCTGCGGCGCCGATATTGGCGACCGCTTGAGCAGCACGATCGGATACGAGAGACGGTTCAACAAATTCCTGCAGTTCGGTGACGTGAAGAGTTTCACGGAGTACGCCTTGGCCACGGCACCGCCCATGCCGACGTATTATCCGCGCATGAAGAAGGTGAACGCGAGGGGGCCCGAGGTGCTCGGCTGTCTTCCACGTGTGCCGGGGCTGCCGCCGAAAGCGTTCCAGGAAGCGGTCGAGCAGAAGCGTGGGACCCTGGTCGATACGCGCACGATGCTGGCCTTCGGCGGGGGACATATTCCGGGGGCGCTGAACCTTGGCGCGTCGCCCATCCTCTCGATCTGGGCCGGTTGGATGCTGGACCCGGAGAAGCCGATCCTGCTGGTTCTGGAGAAGGAAACGGAATTAGATGAAGTGGTGCGACTTTTCCTGCGGACGGGTTATGCGAACTTCGGCGGTTATTTGTTAGGGGGAATGAAGGCGTGGGACGCGGCCGGTCATCCGCTGGCCGAAGTGGGACAGATGAACGTGCATGAATTGAACCAGCTCGCTGGTACTCTTCAAGTGGTGGATGTGCGGTCGCCGCGAGAGTGGAAAAACGGGCATGTCCCCGGGGCGCGCCACATCTTTCTGCCTGAGCTCCGCCAGCGCCTCGATGGGTTGGACCGGGCCAAACCGACGGCCGTTTACTGCGCGAGCGGTTATCGGGCCAGCATCGCCGCGAGCATCCTCAAGCGGGAGGGGTTCGAGGATCTGCACAATGTGCCCGGAAGCTGGGAGGCTTGGAAAGCAGCCGGACTTCCGGTCGAGGAGGCGAGGGGCGCATGAACGAGTCAACTGCGGCTAGTCTCCCGCCACGCTCGTTTGGGCAGACGATGCGTCCCGACGGCTGGTGGGCGCAGCCCCTGCTCGTGTTTCTGGGGCTTTCGACTTTCATCGTTTATTCGACGTGGGCGGCCTTGCAGGGCGCGCACTATTACTTTGG
>JBBRPL010000242.1:0-2988 GCA_038228205.1 Chthoniobacterales bacterium | reverse complement strand
TGGCGTGCGCGACGGCGATGCGGAGACCGCGGGCCACTACACGCTCGACCGCTTGCTGACGGTCTTCCGCAAAGTGTGCGATGCACTCGCCTTTGCGCACTCGCGCGGGACCCTTCATCGCGACCTCAAACCGGAGAACGTCATGCTCGGTGAGTTCGGTGAAGTCCTGGTCATGGACTGGGGGTTGGCCAAGCAAATGCGAAAAGACGGATCCCAGGAAGAGAATGCCGACCCATCAATGCCCGCCGCCGTGGCACAGCCCGCGACTGCGAGCCCGGGCGGCGATGAAACCTTGGTCGTCAACGTGGCGGATGGGAATGGAGGTCGCGACGCGCTGCGGCGATTCCTGGCGCAGCAGGCCGGCGGAGATTCCGGGGTGACGATGGAGGGGGAGATCATGGGTACGCCCCAGTACATGAGTCCGGAGCAGGCGCAGGGGCGCATCGCCGAGATGGACGCACGCTCGGACATCTTCTCCCTCGGCGGCATCCTTTACGCGATCCTGACTCTGCGCCCGCCGGTGGAAGGAACCACCCTCGACGAAGTGCTGCAAAAGGTCGCCAGCGGCAGCATCACGCCGCCCTCGTCTTCTCGGGCCAGCACGGGGAATGGCGCGCCCGGCACGAGAGGGGAAGTGCTGGAGGCACGCAATATCAGGCCGCTGCCGCATTGTCCCGGCGGCCGCGTGCCCGCCGCGCTCTCCGCCGTGGTGATGAAGGCCCTATCCGTAAAACGCGAGAATCGCTATCCCACTGTCGCCGGGTTCGGCACGGATGTGGAGGCGTATCAGAACGGCTTCGCGACCGGCGCCGAGAATGCGGGCACCTGGAAACAATTCACGCTCTTCATCAAGCGGAACAAGGCCGCGTCCCTCGGCGTGGCGGCGGTGCTGCTCGTGGGCGCGACTTTCGGCACGAAGGCGATGATCGAGGGGCGGCGCGCGGAGCGCGAAGCGGTCCATGCCAAAGCGGAAGCCAGGCGGGCGGTGGATGAAGCAAAACGGGCGGAAGATGCCCTGGCCGATTTGAAAAAGAGCGCGCCGAGCATGCTGGCGCTGGCCGAGAGCGAGGCGGTGGCGCAACATTTCGAAAGCGCGCTGAAAAAGACCGACGCGGCGCTCGGCCTCGATTCCGGATTGCTCCCCGCCTATTGGCGGCGCGCGTGGGGTCTCGTCGCCCTCGGCAGATTTTCCGAAGCGGCCACCGCTCTGCGGACCGCGGGCGAGCGCGATCCCGCCCATGCTCGGGAGTTCGGCGCGATCCTCCCACAGATCGAAAAGATCGCCGCCATCCCGGGCGAGGCCGAGCGCTACGCGCCCGACGTGCTCACGCCCGTTTTCGAGTTCCTCAAAACCCACGACGCCCACGGGGAAGCCGGCGCGCTCATCGAGCACCTGCGCCTGAAGAACAACCAGCGCTTCACCCTCGCCAAAGAGCGCCTCAAAGCCCTCGGCGGTTCGGTGGGCGGATTACTTCAAGACCCCTCCGGTTTGATCGAACTGCATTTTACCTCCGCCAAGCTCACCTCCCTGGAACAGGTGCGCGGAATCCCGTGCGACGTCCTCGACGCAAAAAACGCGAATATCGAGAACCTGGAACCCCTGCGTGGCCTGCGCCTCAGCAAGCTCAACCTTGAAGGAAACCGATTCAGCGACATCGCGCCGTTACGCGGGATGACCCTTGTGGATTTGAGCTTGAGCTACAACTCTGCATTGAGCGACTTGAGCCCTCTGGCCGGAATGCCTCTGCGGAAACTAAGCCTGATCTTGTGCACGGGAGTCGTGGACGTGTCTCCCTTGCACGGCATGCCTCTCGAAGATTTGACGCTCGACGGCAGTTCGGTGAGCGACCTCAGCCCGCTCGCTGGGCTGCCCTTGCGTCGGCTCAGCGCGGGTAAGGCGCGCGATCTCCGTCCGCTGGACGGGATGCCGCTCGAAATCCTCGCATTCACTTTCAACGGTGCCCTCACCGATCTTTCGCCGTTGCCCGGTCTTCCGCTCAAGGCATTGAACACCTCGAATGCGAAACTCAAAGACCTCACTCCGTTGCTGCGCATCCCCACCCTGGAGCGGCTGGCCACAGCCGCTCCACCAGACCTACTCGCCCCGCTGCGCCAACACCCCAGGCTCGCCTTCATCGACTACCAGAAAAAAGGCTACCGCCCCGCCGCCGAGGTGTGGGCCGAACTCGACACGAAGAACGCCGACGTGGCGAAGTAACGGCGGCATCTCCAAACGCGAAGGGAGGCCGAAGCTTTCGCTTCGGCCTCCCTTCGAGGCTGATCTTCTTTGGAGATTGATCACCGATAGAACATGGGGGCCATCCCGTGGTGATGGTGATGGTATCCCTGCCGGTATTGCCAATTGCCCCCGGAGGCGGCGATGATGCCCATGACCGCAGGGAGGACGTCCATTTCCGGCTGCGCCACAGCATAGGCAGGCGCGACAGCGGCCTCTTCCTGCGCCGCGCCGTAAGCGCCGGCGAAGGCTCCGATCCCGTAGCCCATCGCCGCCATGGCGCGCCGTTGACCGCCACGGGACCGCGGATCTGTGCGGCGTTGGGCGTGAAGGCTTGGGTGGCCGGCTGGCGCATGGCGCCAATGGCGGCGCCGCCGTTGAAGGCCGCCGAAGCGCCATTGCGGTGCCCGCCGGGCATCCCGAATTTCGATAAGGCGCGCTGTGGGCGGTGGTGCTGATCAGGGAAACCGCAAGGAGGGCCTTGATGCTGAGGTGGGTGATGGGTGTCGTGTTCATGTGAGTGGTTTGGTTGGTGAGCTTTCTTGATCCCGTCCCTTTCGGAGCGGTCGGCATCGGGTGCCGTAGTTGTCCAGTATTGCGGCGACGCAGGGGCTTCTTACGCGACGGCCCAAATTTAATTGCGCGGCATTGCCTTCCCAGTGCGCGGGCGTCATGAAGGAGGCACGCACGCGGCTATGAACCCCCATCCGTCCGCACCCTCCAGCACTCCAGCAGATGCGCGTACGGTGATC
>JBBRPL010000241.1:0-3114 GCA_038228205.1 Chthoniobacterales bacterium | reverse complement strand
TCAAAGGCCACGAAGCTTGGCGGCTCCGCCGCGATTGGACGGTCGGCGGTTGGGAAACCGCCGCTCCTTGGGCTCCACTGCGCGCGACACGTCATCTCCGCACTAATCATCACGTCCTCGTGTTTGGTTCCTCAGGATGACGGTGAACAAAATCACGCCATCCGCGTTGGTAAACCCCTCCCTGCAAAAGGATGGACCCCGCGACGCTCCACGCTCACTCCGTGGCGCCCGACCCAAACTCCGCCTCCCAAGCACGCATCCGCCGGTCGATGAAAAACGGACCGAACGGCAACAGGGCCGCCACGAATAGCGTCACCGCGCGACTGAGCGGCCAGCGCGCGCCGATCCAAGCGCGCCACAGGGCAAAGCAAAACACCACAAACAGGACGCCGTGAATCCAGCCGACGATCTTCACCGCGATCGGCAGGTGCGCGGCATATTTCAGCGGCATGGCGATCCCAAGCAGCACGAGAAATGAAACCGCCTCGGTGAGGGCCACCTTTCTCAGGAACGGAATCGGGTTCATGCGGGACGCTATTTGCGCGATTCGAGGTATTCGATCAAGTCACGCATTTCCGTCCGCGACAGCACGTCGGCAAGATTCGGCGGCATGGGCGACGGCGCGCTCTGCCGGTCCTTGATCTGATCCACGGCGATGGTCTTGGGATGCGGCTTCCCCTGCTCGTCCATGGTATCGATCTTCAGATTGGCGGCATCCTGGCTGACGAGGCGGCCCGCCTCGACCTGGCCGTTCTTGAGCGTGAGCACCACGATTTCAAATCCGGGGGAGATCACCTTGTTGGGCAGCACGATGGATTCGAGAATGTAGGCGCGATCCTTGACCTTGCCGATATGCGTCAGCACAGGCCCGACCTGGCTATCGCCGATCTCGCAGGTATGGCAGCGCAGGCATTGGGTCTCCACTTTTTCCCGGAAGATCTTCCGGCCGCGCTCGACGTTGCCGCCGACCAGCGAGACCTGCCATTTGGCGAGGGGATCGTCCTTGGGCACCGAGGCTTCGTACTGCGCCAACTTGTCCTTGATCGCTCCTTGCGCGTGCCTTTGCGCGGCCTCCAGCACGTCGAGCCGCACCGCCGGAACGAGTTTACCCGCCAGCAATTGATCGAGCAGCGCCGCCAGTTGCGCGTCCACCGCGGGATCATTGATCTGGCCCAGCGCAACCACCGCACCCTGCTTTTCAGCCGGGCCTCCGCTCTGGACGATCTCGCCCAGGGCCTTCGAAGCTGCGGCGGGGTCGGACATGGAGAGCGCCTGCAGCGCTTCGGTGCGGACTTTGGCATCCTTCGCGTTCATCCCCGCGCGGGCGGCATCCGCAAGATGCGCGTCCTTGAGCGTCATGAGAGCGCGCAGCGATTCGATGCGGACGCCGCTGCCCGCGCGGTCGTTCGAGGCGAGTTCGAAAAGGGGCTCTCCCGCGGCGCGCAGGGAGAACTTCCCGGCCAGCTTGGCCACCATCTCCTGGACGCTGGGCGGAGAATCCTTGAGGAGCGTCACGACCGTCGGCGCGACCGCGGCCACCGCGGCTTCCTGGCCGCGCGCGGCAATGGGTCGCCACTGATTGAGCAGACGATCTTTCGGCGACGGATCGGCCCACACCGTGAGCGCATCGAGCGCATCCTTGCGCGCGGCTTCCGGCATGGCGCTATTCCCCGCGAGGGTGGCCAGCGCGAGGGCGTTCTCGGGCTTGCCGAGGCGATAGTTGGCGTTGATTGCCCGGCTGAGGATGAGCGGGTCGCTGATCGCCGGATTGGCCGTCAATTCCGCAAGCGCCGGGAGCGCCTCGGTGATGGGCAAATCATGAATCGCCCGGGCGGCCTCCAGCACCACGCTCTGGTCATGGTCCTTGAGGAAGGCCACCACCAGCGGGCTGTTTTGCCGGCGCAGCGCGACGACCGCGCCACCCCGCACAGCCGGTGAAGAGTCCTTCGTTTTTGCCGCGAGTTGCTCCGCCGAGGCGGTTCCGGCGAGACCGAAGATCGCCCCGTGGCGCAGGATCGGGTCCTCGTCGTGATTTTCCGCGAGCACTTTGAAGAGCGCTTCGACGGCGGCCTTGTCGCCCAGCTTGCCCAGGCTGATCGCGGCAAAGAAACGCACCCGGTTTTCCTTGTCCTGCAACAAGGCCATCAGTTTTCCTCCAACGGCGCCGACCTTGTAGTCACCCAGCACCTTGGCCGCCTGCGCCCGCACTTCGGCATCCGCATCGTCGAGTAACGCGGGCAGAGGATCGAGAGCGTGCCGGTCCTTCGCGGCGATTTGGCCGAGTCCCCAAATGCCATGCAGACGGGCCAGCGGATTTGCGGCTTTCGCATCCGCCGCAGCCTGCGCGAGCGATTTCGTTTCCCCGCGCGTCGCGAGTTCAAACTGCGCTGCCTGGCGCACGCGCATGTCGGGATGTCCGAGCAGCTTCGCCAATTCCGCCACCGGCCGTTTTTCCATCCCCTCCGCGATCAGCGTCTGGGTTTCCTTTTGCAGCGCCACGTCCGCCTTCTCGTCAGTGAATTTGTAAATGCGTCCTTTGCCGATCCCGCCCCAGGTTGCCACCCAATCGAGCACATAGAGACTGCCATCGTTGCCAAACTCCACGTCGGTCGTGAGGATGCCCTTCACAAAATCGCGATCCTGTTTCAAGCGGAAGAAGGCGCCCTGCGGTTCGACCGCGATCTGGTGCACCACGCTCGCATTCGCCCCGCCGCGGAAATCCGACAGATAGAACTGGCCGCGATACGCTTCGCTCAAGCCGGTGCCGGGATTGTAGGTGAGCCCGGATGGGCCGTTCGAGAGATTAGCGACGGGGGGCACAATATAACGGGCCTTCTGCCCGAGCTTGTCGTCCCACAGCTTTTCCCGGTTCCACGGGCCCCGATCGTTCAGGTACTGGTAGGCCATCCGCCAGCCGCAATCACCACCCTCGACGAGATACGTGAACCGCGCCTTGTCCCCGCTGTCGGAATTGTTGTCGCCGGTAAAAAGATTTCCGTGCTCGTCAAACGCCAGCTCTTGCGGATTGCGCACGCCGGTGGAGAAAATCTCGAAGCCGGTGCCGTCGGGATTGCAGCGCATGATCGAACCCGTCTCGGTCGATGCGACCTGGGT
>JBBRPL010000240.1:0-3365 GCA_038228205.1 Chthoniobacterales bacterium | reverse complement strand
CGACAAGAAGAAGAATGAAACCATCGCGGTCTATGATTTCGGCGGCGGCACGTTCGATATTTCGATCCTCGAAGTAGGCGAAGGCGTGGTCGAGGTGAAATCGACCAATGGCGATACGCACCTGGGCGGTGACAACATCGACCAGCGCATCATCGAGTGGATCATCAGTGAGTTCAAGAAGGAACAGGGCATCGATCTCTCCAAAGATCAGATGGCCTTGCAGCGCCTCAAAGAGACGGCGGAAAAGGCGAAGATGGAGCTCTCGACGCTGCTCGAGACCGAAATCAACCTGCCGTTCATCACGGCGGATGCGACCGGCCCGAAGCACTTGGTGATGAAGCTCACCCGCTCGCGTTTCGAGCAGATGGTGGACGACATCCTGCAGCGCTCGGTCGGCCCCTGCAAGCAGGCGATGGCGGACGCCAACGTTACTCCGCAACAGATCGACGAAGTCGTGCTGGTCGGCGGGCAGACGCGCATGCCCAAGATTCAGCAGATGGTGAAGGATCTTTTTGGCAAAGAGCCGAACAAGAGCGTCAACCCGGATGAAGTCGTGGCCGTGGGCGCGGCGGTTCAGGGCGGCGTTCTGGGCGGCGAAGTCAAAGACGTGCTGCTGCTCGACGTCACTCCGCTCTCGCTCGGAATCGAGACGCTGGGCGGCGTGTTCACCAAGCTGATCGATCGCAATACCACCATCCCGACGCGTAAGAGCGAAACTTTCTCCACCGCGGGCGATAGCCAAACCTCGGTCGAGATCAAGGTCTACCAGGGCGAGCGCGCTCTGGCTCGCGATAACCGCATGCTGGGCGTCTTCCAACTGATCGGAATTCCACCGGCGCCGCGAGGAATCCCTCAGATCGAAGTCACCTTCGATATCGACGCCAACGGTATCCTGAACGTCACCGCGAAGGATCGCGCCACTAACAACGAGCAGAAGATCACCATCACATCTTCTTCGGGCTTGGCAAAGGACGAAGTCGAGAAGATGGCGAAAGACGCCGAACTGCACGCCGCGGACGACCGCAAGGAGAAGGACAATATCGAGGCCCGCAACCGCGCGGACGCCATGATTTACAACGTGGAGAAGACGCTCAAGGAACATCGTGACAAGGTCGGCGAGGAAGATGCCAAGAACATCGAAGTCGCCATCGAGGAGACCAAGAAGGCGATGACAGAGGGCGATCCCGTCAAGCTGAATGCGGCGACCGACAAGTTGACGTCGGCTAGCCATAAGTTGGCCGAGGCTATGTACAAATCGAGCGCGCAGCAGCCGGGCGGGGCTCCGGGCGCCGACGGCGGCAAAGCCGAGCCGGGCGGCAACGGCGCCGGCGGCTCCAAACCGAAGGACAACGTAGTGGACGCCGAGTTTGTCGACGTTGACGACAAGAAGTAATTCGGAGGGGGCAGGCCCGTCGTCTGGACAATCCAGCCGGGCGCTGCCCCATTTCCTATGCCTTCCGCACCCAAGCACGAGTATTACGAGACCTTAAAGGTCTCGAAGAACGCGTCGTCGGACGATATCCGCAAGTCATACCGGAAGCTCGCCCGCAAGTTCCATCCCGATCTCAATCCCGGGGATAAGGCCGCCGAAGACCGCTTTAAGAACGTGCAGGAAGCTTATGACGTCTTGAACGACGCGAAGAAGCGGGAGATGTACGACCAGGTCGGATTCTATTCGGAGAACGGCTACGCCGGCCAATCCGGTCCCGGACAGCATGCGCCTCCCAATATGGATTTCGAGGGGTTCGATTGGTCCGAGTTCGCGGCGAACCACGCCGGACGTACTCGTCAGCAGGAGAGAGGCGAGAGCAGCGGAGCCTTCGGCGACATCTTCAAGGAGTTTTTCAAGGGCCGCAAAGGCCCCGAGAACGAGGTTCAGCCGGAAAAAGGCTCGGATCTCGAATACGCCCTCAACATCGATTTCTGGCAGGCGATTCGCGGAACACAGGCCCGCTTGAATGTTACACGGCACGAGGTTTGCGGCACGTGCCACGGGAATGGAGCGTCGGGTGGGGGATCGGTAGCATGCCCGCAATGCAACGGCACGGGCTCGGTCTCCCAGATGGCCGGCGCCATGAAATTCAATCTGACGTGCCCGCGCTGCCAGGGCTCGGGAAAGCTCCGCAACGCTTGTCCCACGTGCCATGGCGAGGGCCGCATTGCGCGAAGCGAGCTGGTGGAAGTGCGCATCCCGGCCGGCGCGCAGAGTGGATCCCGCTTGCGCGTGCCCGGCAAAGGGAACGCCGGCACTCACGGGGCGCCGCCCGGAGATCTGTACATCACGACGCGCGTCGAGGAGCACCCCTTCTTTCAGCGCGATGGCGATATCATAAACATTCGCGTGCCCATTACGGTAACGGAAGCCGGTCTGGGTTCGAAAATCGAAGTGCCGACCATCGATGGCCGCACGCTGCTCAAAATACCGCCCGGCACCCAGAACGGTCAGAAGTTCCGGTTGCGGGAGAAGGGCGTGTTTAATGCACGCAAGAACCAGCGAGCCGACCAGATCGTCGAGGTCGCCGTGCAAGCTCCCAAGGTGCAGGATGAGCGAACTAAAGAGATCCTTCGCGAGCTGGCGCAGTTGCATCCCGAAGACCCTCGCGCGGAACTTTGGGAAAAGGTGTAAGGGCAGAGCTGCGTATGAGAAGCAAATCCAAAGCCGCCTACATGATCTCCTCGGTAGCCGAGCAGTATGAGATTCATCCGCAAACCCTTCGTCTTTATGAAAGGGAAGGCCTGTTAAAACCCTCGCGTAGCGATGGCAACACGCGCCTCTATACGGATGCCGATCTCGAGCGCCTGGAAGTGATTCTGCACTTGACTCGGGATCTGGGAGTGAACCTGGCGGGCGTCGAAGTAATTCTCAACATGCGGGAAAAAATGTCGGAGATGCAATCGCAGATTGAGGATTTCGTGATGACATTGAATCGCGAGCTGTCCTCGCGTCCCCGTGCGGGTGAAGTGCAGGGAAAGACTTCTCTCATCCCGGTCATTCAGTTCGGCACCCCGCGCAAATAACGTGGCGCAGGCACTCTTGCCTGCCGTGTCGGCACTCATGCCGACACGTTTTTTTCACGAACGACGACCTCCCCAGGCAGAAGTGCCTGCGCCACGGATTAAACGTAAGCATCACATGAACACCTGGGCCGCGCGGGCGACCGCCAGATCGCGGGTTAGGGCCGAGCCGCAGCCCAGCGGTGCGGCAACAACTCGTCGAGCTTCTGAATCGAATGCTCACCGATCCGTGACAACACGTCTCGAAACCAGGCGAACGGTTCAACCTTCGCCAACTCGCAAGACCCGACGAAGCTCCGCAGTATCGCCATGGTCTTGCCGCCGCGGTTGCTGCCCACAAACATCCAGTT
>JBBRPL010000239.1:0-3390 GCA_038228205.1 Chthoniobacterales bacterium | reverse complement strand
TCCCCTGCTCTAACCGTTGAGCTACAGGCCCGTACTCTGCTGGCGCAGCAAACAGGCGCGGGCACGATTTGTAAAACCGTTTCGCCACGCGCGGGATGCCCATGCTCTGATCCTTGCGACCCGTGCGCTATTTCAGCCGGGTCTCCTCGAGGTCCAATTCGCGCTCGATCTTGTGCAGGACTTCGTCGCCGATGTCGCCACGATTGCGCAACTCAATGATCGCACGGCGTTCCGCATCCAAGCCGTCGGCACGAATGCGCTGAATCCAGAGAAAAATCGGCAGCTTGCTGGACGGTGCTGCCGCGCCCAGATCCTTGTTTTCAGCCTCAAACTGATCGCGCAGGAGTTCATCCAGCTTCTGCTGATAGCGAGAGCGAAAAGATTCCACCAACGCATCCGGTGGCCGGACTTCCATGGGCTTTGTGTCCCGCGCCTCGAAATCTTCCATTGCCGCCCGCGCCGCATGGATGCGGGCTTGACGCTCCTCCCGCTCGGCTTCGCCGTTGTCCTTGAGCCTGAGCGCCTTGATCAGCGGCGGCAGGGTCAGGCCCTGCAGGACGAGGGTGGCGAGGATGACGGTGAAGGCGAGGAAGACAATCAGATCGCGCGACGGAAAAGGTGCGCCGCTGTTTGTCACCACAGGCAAGGCCAGGGCAGCGGCCAGCGTCACGATCCCACGCATGCCAGTCCAGCCTATGACAACCAGCGCGCCAGGCGGCGGCAGCGGGTCCTTTTTTCGGATCGCGGGAAACAGGCGGGGCAGATAAGCCGCCGGGAAGATCCAGATCATGCGGACGAGAATGGTCACCGCACAGACCACGCCGGCGTAGAACGCGAGCTGCGACCAGGACTGCTGGTTCATCAGGCCTGAGAGAACCCCGCGCAGTTGCAGACCAATCAGGATGAAGATGAGTCCATTCAGCAGGAAAATAACAATGCCCCAGAATGCGGTACCCTGGATGCGCGTCTCGGCTGAGAGACGGGCCGGTGCATTCCATCCGCCGTAGAGCCCGGCCGTCACGGTCGCGAGCACACCGGAGACGTGCACGTACTCCGCGGCCAGGTAGACCGCGAACGCGACGAGAATCGTGAAGAGAATTTCGACGGCGGGCACCTGACGGAGGCGGCCCTGCAGCACCCCGGCGAGCCAGCCCAACACCAGTCCGACCAGCACGCCGCCAATCGCCGCGTAGAAGAACTGCCCGATGGCGTTGCTCAACGAGAACGTGCCAGTGACCACGGCCGCCACGGCAAATTGATAGAGCACGAGGCCCATGGCGTCGTTTACCAAGCTCTCACCCTCAAGGATGGTCACGAGGCGCCGGGGCAGGTGCAGGCGCTGGGCGATCGAAGTGGCCGCGGCCGCGTCCGGCGGTGAGACAATGGCCCCGAGAACGAATCCCCCTGCCAGCGTCATTCCAGGAATGAACTGATGCGCCACCAGGGCAACCACGACCGTGGTAAAGAGGGTTAGCCCGACGGCCAGCGTCAGGATCGGTCGTTTGTTTTTTCGGAAATCCCGCCACGACGTCATCCAGGCTGCGCCGTAAAGCACGGGCGGCAGAAACAAGATGAAGACGAGCCCCGGATTCAGCTGCACCTCGGGCGACCCCGGCGTCAGCGCAAGCGCGAGTCCACCCAGCACCAGGGCAATCGGATAGGGGACGCCGAGTTTCTCGGATCCCGCCGTGAGCACGACGATGACCACCAGCAACGCCAGCACCAATTCAAAGGCTTGAACGGAATCCATGATCAGTTTTCGGGAACGTCACCCGGTGCGAGCACGATCCGGAATCCCAGGCCGGAATTGCGATTGTGCGGTTCGCGCGCGCCGCGGGTGTTGAGTTCGAGCAAGCCCGGAAAATAGTCGTTCCAGCAGCCGCCGCGAATGACTTTCGAAGGTTTGCCCGTGTCATCCGTCTCGCGATCCAGAAAGCGATATCTTTCCCGGATCTCGTCGCGATTCAATTCCCGCCGAAACGGCGTGCTTGTCCATTGCCAGACGTTGCCGGTGAGATCGTGGAAGCCGCGGTAGTTGCCGCCTTCCCACGTGACGGGCGAGGTTCCGACGAAATCATCGCGGGTGGCACGAATGCAATCCCAGCCCTCGGGCCAATCGGGCGACT
Organism: Chthoniobacterales bacterium; assembly: GCA_038228205.1. Taxonomy (GTDB): domain Bacteria; phylum Verrucomicrobiota; class Verrucomicrobiia; order Chthoniobacterales; family Chthoniobacteraceae; genus Chthoniobacter. The sequence goes on along the minus strand of JBBRPL010000239.1, from coordinate 1,264 downwards.
CGAGAACTTCTTCGCCCGCGAAGTTTCCTTCGTAGGGCGCGGGGGGCCAATGGTTGCCCCAGAGATATTTCGAGTTCGGCCACGGTGCGACTGAGCTGACGAGTCGCTGCCACTCCTCATCGGTAGGCAGGCGGTAACACGCATTTAATTCAATCCGCCCTTGCTCGCGCTCGCGGTTTGTCAGCCATTGGCAAAAGGCGATGGCATCGTTGTAGCTGACTCCGACAACCGGATGGTCGGAACCCTGGGAGAAGCCGGGATGGCGCCACGACGCGCCCCGGGAGGTCCATCCATCGCGACTCAAGGAAAGCATTTCCGAGGTGGCGTCATGGTGCGTCTCGGCGACGAAGGCGTCAAAGTCCCGAACCCGGGTGGGCCAGGCGGCGAAGCGGAGCGGGGTCGTGGTTTCCGCTTTACCGGCGACTTCGCGCGGGGAACTCAGAGGTTCCTTGGCGATCTTCATCCCTAGACTGTTCTCTACGAACCAGGTCTCATCCAGACCCGAGAGGGGTCGGGTCATCGACGCGAGTGATCCAACCGCCACCAGCGCGTGGACGAGTTTTCGGCAGGTCATCCGTTTGCCTTAGCGTAGATGAGCGTGCCCGCCAAGGATCGGGCAGGTTTCCCCATCCGAAATCTGCCCATTCCCGTCAGCCCGCCGAACCTGCCAATGGCCCGCGCCGAGCCCGTGGCACCGAATACCATTCGACAGCCTCAAGCATCATCGTTATTGCATCGACATGTCTAGACTCCTCGTTTTCCCCCTCGCTCGGGCCCTGGCGGCGACGGTCTTGTTGACCACGACCGCGTTTGCCGCCGACGCGCCGCCAGCCTTCGACGTCGCTAATATGGACCTGAAGACCAAGCCTTCCGAGAATTTTTTCCGTTACGCCAACGGCGCGTGGATCGAGAAGAACCCGATCCCGCCGGAGTACAGCCGGTGGGGTTCATTTGTGGAACTGCAGGAGCGCAATCTTGCCACGTTGAAGGAGGTCTCCGAAGCCGCGGCAAAAAAGAGTGACGCACCGAAGGGTAGTGCGCTGCAGAAGATCGGTGACTTTTACGCCAGCGGAATGGACGAGGCGCAGATCGAGAAGGAGGGCGCGAGTCCGCTCGCCGAGGAATTCGATCGGATTGCAGCGATCAAGGATCGGACGGAACTGGCCACCGCGTTGGGCCGTCTGCACTCGCTCGGCGTAGACGTCGGCTTCGCGTTCTCGGCCGATCAGGATGCCAAGGACAGCACGACGATCATTGCGCAAAT
>JBBRPL010000238.1:0-3540 GCA_038228205.1 Chthoniobacterales bacterium | reverse complement strand
TCGTTCCGGCGCCCATACGGTGCTCACTTTGCGCGCCCTTTTGCTTTCCACTTCCCGCTGGGCTTCCCTTTGGACTTACTTCGATAAACACGGTTTTCCCCCTGAGTGACTAACACACTACATCCATTGAACGGCACACCCCTTATCTGGAGAAAAAATTTCCCCGCCTCGGGGGTTAAATTTATTCCCAGCAAAAGCAGATATAGATAGCGCAAATGAAAACAACATTAAGTATCCTTTGTATTTCATCATGGCGATAAGTTATGGCGTAGGCACCAGGGGACGCTTCTTTTCCAGGGTCGGTGCTGCCAGTAATGGCTTTCGCGTTTTAATAGCGGCCGCCATTTGCTGTAGGAAAATAGATTTGCGCCGGGACAGGAGCACCTCCTGTCTTGGGAACGGAAGGATAAGGGAGTTCTGAGGCATTACTGAGGCTTTACGATAGCCTTGACCATCTCCGCCGGCCGCAGGATCGGCACCGCGTATTTCACCACGCCACCCAGCATCTCCTCGCTCGTCTGCTCGCCAAAGTGAACCGTCTTCGTAGGGTCGGGATTCGCTTTGTTCGCCGCGCTGTTGTCATACCAGCCGGTCGCCTTGATATGGGTTCCCATGGCTGACGACATCATCGGCGTCGCGAGCTCATAGGTGAGCTGCCAGTTGAAGTCGTAGCGCGGGACATTCAAGAGGGTGCGACTCGTTCCATCTCCCTGCACGAGGTCGTAGCGAAAAGCTTTGCCCCGCAGGTGCATGTGCGGGAAGAAACCGAGGATGAGCACATTCGGCGGCAGGCTCACGTCGGCCGACAGCTCATAGTTCGCCTCACCTGGCGGGATACTGATCCGCGAGTTCACCGCCGCGGCGCTGCGCACCTCCCACTTGGGCGGCTCCTTCGCGAAGTAGAGGCCGACGCGGGTCGAGTCCGTCGTGGCCTTGCCATTGGGCGTGTAGTGCATCTGGAATTTCAGGATCGAGCCCGCGGGCAGCTTTTTCGCCATCCCCGCGGGGAACGGCTCTGCGGTCGTGCCGGGCACGTAGAGCGCGAGATAATTCAAGCCATCCCCACCGGCCATGGCCCCGCTTTTCGTGATGAAGACGCCCACGTGATGCACGACGTCGCGCGCCCCCGGCAGCACCTGCACCGCGGTGATCCAGCGGTCCTCCGTGAAGTGCGTCGGCACTTCCACGTTGACGTAGCCCATCGTTCCCTCGGCCTTCACCGCCATCGGCCTGGCAAAACCGAACACAGCATCGGGCTCCCCGAGCGTCCAGTCCGACAGCCACCGGATCGGCTTGGGCGCGTCGCTGGCCTTGCCCTCGGGGCGGTCTTTCGAGTCGAGCCAGGCGAGCAGGGTCTTCTTCGCATCCGTGGAGAGCGAGCGATCGTTCGCCCATGGCGACGGCTGGTTGTCTGGCGCAAGCTGGGCGAACCACGGCGGCATGATCCCCTGCTCCACCACCCGCTTGATCGTCCGGGCCCGCTCCTTCACGCCACCGAGCGTCTCGAGCGAGAACGGCCCGATCCCACCCTCGTGATGGCACTCGGCGCAGTTCTGCTGGAGGATGCGCTCGACCTCGCCGTGGTAGGTGATGGAGGTGGTCTCTTGGCCCGCCAGCGCCGGGGCTTCCAGCTCGCAACCCGGGGCGCTCGTTGCCGCGATCGACACCTTGCGGCCGGCGAGCATCTCCTCCACCGCGTCGAGCAAATACGTGAGCTTCGGCGCGTCCTGGCTGTAGCCGAGACCGTACTGGTCATCCTGCGCGCCGCGGTAAAGAAGCGTCCGCGTCGCGTCGATCAGGAAGACCTCGGCCGACGAGCCGCCCTGCACGGCCCGCACCACCGAGCCTGCGCGGTCGTGCATCACCAGCGAAGCGATGCCAAGGTTTTTCGTGGTCGAGCGCAGTTCCTCTGGCGAGTCGCTCGCGAACGGATCGACCAGCACCAGCGCGATCCCTTTTCCGCGGAGGAGGACTTCGAGCCGCGCGAGACCGGGCGTGTAGCGTTTGCTCACCGGGCAGGTCGTGCTGGTGAAGGCGATCACGGCCCCGTTTTTGCCGAGGGCTTGGGAGAGCGGAAGCGTCCTGCCACCGAGGTCGGTCAGACTCAGGTCGTCGATGCGGCGTCCGATCCCCACCTGCGAAGCGCTCACCGGGTGAGGCCCGGTTGGAGCCGGCACCGCCACGGGCGGGCTGCCCGCCACCACTCGCCCCGCGGCCGGGTGGGTCGGCGCATTCGCCGCGGCCGCCGCCAGCACCTCGTCCAGCGTGATCCTGCCGTCGCCGTCGCGGTCGACGCGTTTGAAGATGTCCGGGTTTGGCAACTCGTCCGGCGTCACCACGCCGTCGTGATTCTTGTCGAGTTCCTTGAATTTCTGCTCCACGAGGTCCCGTGCCGGATCGGCGTGGAGCGCGGTGAGCGTGATGAACAGGGCGAGAGAGAAGAACGAAAGCGTGCGCATCATGGGAGGTGTGTCGCTAGTAACGCCCGGATTGGCGAAAAGTTACATCGCAACCGCACCCCGGCGCACTTCGCAGTGCTGAGACCCACAGACGAAAGGCCGTCATGATCAGTGCCGGGATGACGTATGGATTCGGCGGCTGCTTCGGCGTTGGGATGCGCCCAAGGAGCGGCGGTTTCCCTACCGCCGACCGTACCTTCGCGGCGGAGCCGCCAAACTTCTTTGCTCTGATTTTCAACAACTTACAGACGTCATTTGCCGACAGGAGTGTGGCGGCTCCGCCGCGGTTGGACAGTCGGGCTCGCCCCAAAAGGCACCGGCCGCCACCAGCACCTCATCCGCCTCCTCGGGCTCGCCCGTCTACCAACCCCCTCTAGTCCCCTCCGCCTCCTCGGCGGTAGGGAAACCGCCGCTCCCTGGGCTTTGCTCCGCGCGACACGCCATCTCCGCAGTGGTGATTACGTTCGCACTTTTGGGTCTCAGAAGTAACCGCGCGCGCCTTGCTTCACTTCCTCGAGAGCGAAATCATCGCGCCAGCCGTCACCGTCACGAGAATGGCGTCGATGAGGAGCAGCTTCCCGACATTCAGAGTGTTCCAACCAGGAACGTGGATAAAGGACCGGAACTCGGGTGCGCCGGCGTTGTAATCTTTCCAAGGCGGAAATAGCCAGCTTACGACCAACAGCGCGATCCCCACCCACATCGCCATCATTGTCTTGTTCATGCCCGCCAGTGAATCGAACCAATCCGGCGCCTTCAATCGGAAAACACACCCAACACCCACGGCTCACGAACTCCGCCGTCTCCTAATGGAGACGCCGCGTCCACTTGGCCAGGAAAGCCTTCGCCGCGGCGCGCGTAGCCGCTTCGTCTTTGAAGCTGCCCCGATCCGAGAGCATCGAGACGGGCACCTCTCCGGAATCGTGCCATAGGAAATAGACCATGGTGGGCTCCGCCGTCACCTCGCCGATCGTAAACCGCCCCTTGGTCATCCCCGCGGCGTCGAATTCTTCCCGGAGTTCGTTCAGTCGTTGCGGTGGCACATCCGCCCGGGGAACATGGTCGAGACTGATGACAAGAT
>JBBRPL010000237.1:0-3795 GCA_038228205.1 Chthoniobacterales bacterium | reverse complement strand
GGTTCACTTTTTCCCTGCGCCTGTGCTTTCATTCCACGGAACACCGGCGTTCCGCGTGTCCGTTTCTCCCGGTTCGTCTTCTGTTCTCCCGACGATCGAGGTGACCTTTACCCTCCTGCGCCCGGCCGTGGAATCGACCGGCTACGCGGATGTCGATCACGCGGCTCTCGGGTCCAGCGTCATCATGCTCAAGAAACCCTATCGAGTCGCCGAACTCTCGCAGAAATTGGCGCTGGCCTGCCGCCGGAGCCCAGCTGCGAAAGACGTGCAATCCACTTGATCGCCCGGCGAATTCTTCTATTTGCCTTTAGTTCCGTTCCCACCCCATCACGGTGAAACCGGGGCGCCAGGCAGTCGCGGTCCTGACCCCAGCAGGATCATGGTTGTTATGGTTCCCTTAGAACACAGGCCGGTCTGCGGCCTGCAGAATCGTGAAGTGTCGTGCCCAAATCGGATTAACATGTGCGTTGCGCTTACCCGCGGCGGTTACACTTTTGTTGCCGCTGCCCGCGTCGAAAGATCGTTCGCATAGCGCAGGCATGGCCAGCGGCAGGCTCGCGCCGGCTTCAGGCGGGGAGGCGGCGCCATGAAACGCGTGCTGATCGTCGACGATCATCCGGAGATCCTCGACTTGCTGCGCGTGCTCCTGGAGGGAAACGGTTTGGAAGTCGTGGCTGCGCCGAACGGGGCCGAAGCCCTGCGCAAAGCGCGCCTGAGCCCGCCGGATCTGTTGATTTCCGACCTGCTCATGCCGGTCATGGACGGCTACACGCTTCTGCGGCACTGGAAGCTGGACGAACGGCTCAAGCGGATCCCGTTTATTGTCCACACCGCCACCTACACCGAAGCGAGGGACGAAGACCTCGCGACCGGTTTGGGCGCGGATGCCTTCGTCTTGAAGCAGGCGGGATCGGGACCTCTCCTCGAACGGGTGCGCGAGCTGCTCGCCCGAAAACAGGCGCGGGAGCCGGCGGATTTGCGCGCAAACGAAACGCCCCTCGAACCCCTGGTCACGCCGTACAGCGAGGTCCTCGTCCACAAGCTCGAGGCAAAATGCCTCCGGCTGGAGCAGGCGAACCGCACCCTGGAAGTCGACATGGCGGAGCGGAGGACGGCAGAGGCGGCCGTGCGCTTCCAGGCGCATCTCCTCCGCCAGATCGGCGAGGCGGTCATCGCGACGGAGGTCGACGGCACCATCATCTACGCCAACCGGTTCGCGGAGAAACTCTACGGCTGGACTGCGCCGGAGATGGTGGGGCGCCATGTCTTCGACCTCACGGCGCCGCCGGCCAGCCACGACCAGGCGATGGCCATCATGGAACGGCTGAACCTGGGGGAAATCTGGAGCGGTGAACTCCTGGTCCAGCGGCGCGATGGAACCACCTTCCCGGCCGCGTTCCGCTACACGCCGGTCCTCGATTCCATGGGATGCCTGACCGCCATCGTGGGGATCTCCGCCGACCTTACGGAGAAACAGCGCGGCGAACAAAAACTGGCCGAGAGCGAGCGGCGGCTGCGGACGATTTTCGACACCGAACCCGAGTGCGTCAAACTCCTCGGCCCAAACTGTTCGCTGCTCGAGATGAATCCCGCCGGACTCCGCATGATCGAAGCGGATTCCCTTCTCGAGGTCGTGGGAAAATCGGTCCTCGGGCTGATCGTGCCGGAGAATCGCGCCGCCTTCGCCGCCCTCTCCGAGCGCGTGCTGCATGGGGAATCCGGTTCGCTGCGGTACGAGATTCAGGGCTTGAAGGGCACCCATCGCTGGCTCGAAACGCACGCCGTGCCGATGGCCGGCGCGACGGGCGAGATCGTCTCCGCGCTCAGCATCTCCCGCGACATCACGGAGCGGCGGGAGGCCGAGGAGGCGCTGGTCCGCAGCGAACGCCGCTTCCGGGCGCTCCTCGAACGCAGCGCAGACAGCATTTCCATCATCGACGCCGAAAACAACATTCTCTACCTGAGCCCGGCCGTCACCGCCGTGGAAGGTTACACCCGCGAGGAGTTGCAGGGTCGCAACGGCCTGGAACTGACGCATCCCGATGACATTGCGCACGTCCAAGCCACGGTCGCGCGGCTCATGGATCATCCGGGCGAGCCGATCCCGGTCCTGTGGCGGAGGCGGCACAAGGATGGCCACTGGCTTTGGCTGGAAGGCGTGGCGACGAATCTTCTCCACGACCCGGCGGTGGGCGGAATCGTGACGAACTATCGCGACGTGACCGCGCGGAAACGCGCCGAAGCGGAGATCCGCCAACTGAATGCGGAGCTCGAGCGGCGGGTGGAGGAGCGAACCCGCGAACTCGAGGAGAAGACGCGCCAGATGGAGTCGTTCTCCTATTCGGTGTCGCACGATCTCAAGGCGCCGCTGCGCGCGATCGACGGCTACAGCGGGCTTCTCATGCGCGACTACGGCGACCAGTTCGACGGCGATGCGCGGGACTTCCTGAAAAACATCCGGCGCGGCAGCGCGCAAATGACGCAACTGATCGAGGACCTGCTGGCCTACTCCCGGCTCGAGCGCTCCACCCTGGCGGTAGGCTCGATCGACCTCCGGGAGTTTGTACAGTCGCTTCTCGAGCGGCGCAAAGAGGATCTCGGCAAGGTGCAGGTCACCGTCGACGTGGGCGATCTCCGCGTGGCGGCCGATGCCGAAGGCCTCGGCATTGCGCTGCGCAACCTGATCGACAAAGCGGTGAAGTTTTCCGCACATCAGGCGAAGCCGGAGTTGTACATCGGCGCCAGCGCCGCGGAGGGGCGTTGCACCATCGTCGTACGGGATAATGGCGCCGGCTTCGATATGCGGTATCACGAACGCATTTTCGAAATCTTCCAGCGCCTCCATCGCGCGGAAGTCTACCCCGGGACGGGCATCGGTCTGGCCATGGCGCGAAAGGCCGCGGAACGCATGCACGGGCGGGTCTGGGCGCAGAGTGCGCCCGACGCCGGGGCAACGTTTTACCTCCAGCTGCCTCTCGCGGAAGTTTCCCCTGCGCCGCTGCCCCTCGATCGATGAACCCGACCGCTTTTTCCCGGACTCTTCCGATCCTGCTTCTCGCGGGCGGCCGGATGGACACGGCCCGCCCAACCCGGTCTTCTCTGTTCCACGTGCTCCCATTCGAAGACCGGATTACGCGCGCGCCTCTCCCCTAGCCTCTTCACCACATATGCGGGTGCTCTACGTGGAGGATATGGCGGCGGACGCGGATCTCGCCCAGCGCGCACTGCGCCGTTCCGCGCCGGATATCGAGATCGAGGTCGCGCGTACGGTTGAGGAGGCGACAAGGCGGCTGTTCGGCCCAGAGTCGCCCCCCTTCGACCTCGTGCTCACGGATCTGAACCTGCCGGACGGCAGCGGTCTCGGCGTGCTCGCGGCCGTGCGCACGCGGGGGCTACCGTTGGCGGTTGTCGTGCTCACGGGGTCCAGCGACGAAAAAGTCGTCTTTAGCGCCCTGCAAGCCGGCGCAGACGACTACGTGGCCAAGCGCGGGGATTATCTTTCCGTCCTCCCGCTAACGCTGCGGGCGGCCTTGGAACGCTATCGGGCCGCGGCCGGCCGGCGCACGCGCGGGGTCCGTGTGCTCTATGCGGAAACGAACGAACGCGCCGCCAGCCAGACTCAGGGCGAATTGGCGCGCGAAGCCCCGTACGTGCATCTCGACGTCGTCTCCACCGCCGACGAGGTCCTGGCTCGGCTGCCCGCCGCGGGGCGGGCCAGCGAATTCGATGTCTTGTTGCTCGACTACCGGTTGCCCGGCACGTCCGGCACCGAATTGATCAAGGAGATTCGCGAGG
>JBBRPL010000236.1:0-3902 GCA_038228205.1 Chthoniobacterales bacterium | reverse complement strand
TAGCAGCACATGTCCACGTGGCCGATCTTCCCGAGCAGGCCGGCCTCGATCACGCGCTGCTTCGCTTCGATGAGATGCGGCGTGCTTTTCCGCTGCGTGCCGATCTGCACCACGCGCCCATGCTTCCGCGCCGCGGCGAGCATCGCCTCACCCTCGAGCACGTCCACGCTGATCGGTTTCTGGCAATAGACATCCGCGCCCGATTCGATCGCGGCGATGCACTGGAGCGCGTGCCAGTGGTCCGGCGAACCGATGAGCACGATCTCCGGCTTCTCCTTCAACAGTTCGCGATAGTCGGCAAAGGTCGGCGGCGCCTTTTTCGATTTCTGCCGCTGCTGCGCGATCTCCACCGCGCCCGCGAGCATATGTTTGTCGGGATCGCAGAGTCCCACGATCTCCACGGGTGCGACTTGCAGGAGACGCCAAAGATCGCTCTTGCCGTACCAGCCCGTCCCGATCAGCGCGACGCGGCGTGGCTTCTGGTTGATGATTTCGACCCCGCGCGCGCCGAGCGCCGACATGGCCAGCGAGGCGGAGGCGGATTGAAGGAAACGGCGGCGGCTCATGGGCCAGCCAGCGCCGGGAGGAGCAGGGGGAAGCGGAGACATGCCGCGAGTCTTGGCGCCGCCCGTGCGGAGATCAAGCGCGCGCGCGTTACTTCGAGCCGGGCTGGATCGCCGGGGTGCCGGCGAGGTCGGGTGGGAGGCGAGATCACGCGATCGGCTTCCAGGCCGCGCCGCCGCGATCACGGCCTGGCCTGTCGCGTCCCGTCGCTACCGCCGCAGCGCATTGATCAGCTCATCGATCTTATCCAGCACCGCCTGCATCTGGTTCGGGTCGTAGCCGCCATTGGCGCTCTGGCCGAGCGTCGCCACGCCGTTGCTGTTGCTGCTCGTGCCGACGATGGCGCTGGCGATGTCCGCAGGCGTCGCGCGCTGCTGGATCTCGGCGTGGAGTCCATTGAATTGATCGCGCAATTCCGGGGAATTGATCGGTGCAGCATTGGCCGGCTTGGTCGGATCGAAAGCCATGGGAGCGAGCCGTTACGAGGCCATCATCACCGCATCGTCGCTCCACGGGCCTTCGCCGGCCGCGCCCACCGCCCGCACGCGGAAGCTATACTTCTTGCCACTTTGCAGCCCCGTCACCGTCACCCGCGATCTCTGGCTGATCTTCGCCTGCTGCCATGCGCCGGGATCATTGTAGAGCTTGCATTCGACGACATAGCTGCCCGCGCCCCGCACGCGATTCCAGGCCACATCCACTTCGCCTTCCAGATCGCCCATCGTCGCCACCACATTCTGCGGCGCCAGCAGCGCGCCGATCGGCGCCGCCGCCGCGCGCGGGTCGAACCCCGCACTGATCACCCCCGCCTCATTCACCGCCGTGATCTCCACGTAGCCGCCCCGCTGCGTCGTCACCCCTTCCAGCGCCGCGCGCGCGGCCTCCTTGGCCATGCGCGTCTGGTCCGCCGTATCGAGCGCCGCGCGATAGGCCAGCAGCTTTGCATTAAAGTCGGCCAGCGCCGGGTCATACACCGCCGCCGCGGGCACCGGGGTGGTGAAGGCCGCATTGCCCACCATCTTCGTCTTGTGATTGCTGCAAAAGGTGACGATCTCGTCGTCCGTTTTGCTTTTCAGGTCGAGTTTTACTTTGATCATTTTGGGTTTTTGGTTGGAGTCGTAGAGGGCGCCGGAGTCGTAGAGGACACCGCTGTCGTAGAAGGCCATAGATTCGGGAGTTGAGGGAAAGGGCCGCCGCGCGCGATCCAGAGCGCCGGCCATCCCGCATCGCCCGCCGCCTGCGCCCGCGCGGCTCGCGAAGCGAACCAGGGAGGAGGACACGGGGCCGGGGAGATGCGATTGGGGGAATCCATGCAGTGGGGGAGGATTGAAGTGCCAGTGAGACTAGCGAATCGCATGCCAGCATTTCCGGGCCGATTTGGCTGAAGTGCCATGCTTCCGTCGCAAATAGTTGATGGGAAATTACTTCGACCATCCCGAGAATCTTTGCGTCCCACCTCGGGCAGCGGAAATCCGCACTCGGAAATCATAAATCCGAGTGCGGAATTCTTAACTCCGAGAGAGATCGCCGCAGCCGCGCCCGGAAACGCCATTTCCCAGCCCGGAAGCAACGCCCCCGAGCCATCGGCCGACGCTCCCCAGCTATCGGCCCACGCTCGCGAGCCATCGGTCCACGCTCCCGGGCTCTGGTTTGACCCTCGTTCCGAAGCTCCTGCTTTGGAACGCACTTGTCCTTCGAAGCTCCAGCTTCGCCGGCGCGGCTGCTCAGCGGAGAGACCCTGCGCGCCCCACGCCGCACCCCGGACGAAGCGGAGCTTCGCAGACCAGCGCGCGACCAAGCTGGAGCCTGGTCACGAGGGAAACAAACCCGCCAGGCTTGCAAAAGCGCGGCAATCCCCCTTCCCTCCCCGCCATGAGGATCCGCCGTTGCCCCCGTCCCCGCCAAAGACACTGCAAGGTTGAAGTGCTAAAATTTAGGGCTTCAAGATTGATGCCTACTTCTAGTTAGGCGCTTCCTCACGTCCCGTGTAACTAAAACCAAAAGCCCAAACAGAACCAACCACCATGAGCGATTACGCATTGTTCGGCATGTGCCCATTAACCCAAGTCAAGATAGGAGGCGGGCTGACACTTGGAGGTGTCGGCACGTCCGAATACGTCTGGACGCACGGAGAGTGCATCGGCAAGTTTTGCCGTCTCTACACCTACAAGCTCGACGAGAACGGTGAGATTTACGCTCAGGGCTGCAACCTCCAGTTTCTTGGTCTCACACGTGACGAGATCAACCAAAACTTCGACATCAAGAACGCCATTATTAGCGAGCACAACGATCAGGTGCGCGCCGAGAACCAACGACACCGATAACACACAATATGTCCGAACCACAAAACATCGAGAACCGCGTCAAAGAAATTCAATCCGTATGCGGCGAGGAGGAGGCCAACCGCCTTTTGCACCAGGGCTGGATTTATCTCGGCTTCTACCGGGCTTACTATCAGAACGACATCGCTGACAAGCACAAGACCGAACAACCCACGTTCGTGCTCGGTCGCGTCTGATTTTTGTTGGACGCTATGCCACAGGAACCGGAATCGCCTAACCCGTATGAAAGGAGTCAAGTGAGTGGGTAAGATTTCTTTTCTTTGATTACATGGTGGGTGGTGAGGGAGGCTGGTCATGTTCCCCCCAGAGGAGGGGTTTGGGGAACCGTGGTTCCCCAGCGTGGCGGCCCAGTAGGGGCCAGCGGCGGGTGGGTGGTCAGATTCTTTGCGAACGCTTCCGCTGCGCAGGAGTGGGCCGAATTGCTTCAGCTTCCAAACTCGGATGCGTGCGTGCCGGCCAGCTTTCCGGGCAGCGCAAGCTGACTTATATTCCGCTCGTGACCAAGTTCCACTTGGTCACGCCATCCTCGCGAAGTTTGACTTCGCCCGCCGGTTCCCGCGGACCTGAGACGGGCGAAGCTGAGCTTCGCGGCGAAGGCATTCCCGAGGGCAACTCGGGAACGAGCGCAAACCAAGCCGCTGCGCCGCGCTCGACGCCGGCGGGGGCCAAACTCGAGGAGGTGATGGACCCTGCCGGGGGGCAGATCGACGCCAAGCCGGCCGCGCTGCGCCGCGAGGGGCTTACTTGCTGCCCGGCTTGATCGCCGGGGTGCCGGCGAGGTCGGGCGGGAGCTGGTCGGGCGCGAAGGCTTCGACGTTCAGCGCGGTGAGCGCGATGAAGGGCGCGCCGAAATCCGGGAGCTGGCCGCCGCTGCGATCGACGATGGACGCGACCGCCGCGACCACGCCGCCATGCGCCTTGACGATGGCGATGGTCTCCTGCACGCGCCCGCCGCGGGTGACGACATCCTCGGCCACGATGAAGCGGTCGCCGGGC
>JBBRPL010000235.1:0-3946 GCA_038228205.1 Chthoniobacterales bacterium | reverse complement strand
TACGAATTACCCGTCTATAGCACTTTTGCGCTAGCTGGCCACACGACCTCAATGTGCTCGTTGTTGAAGTCCGGGTCCTCCTCGTTGCCTTCAGGAAAGCACTTCATTCCGGGCGGAAGCGACTCCATCCGAATCTCTTCGCCGTTCGGAACGACACCACCAAAGGCGAGTAGTTCGATAAAGCGGTTGCAAAGATTGACTACGGCGTCCTTATGTTCCGGCCTTACGCGGCGGACGCTGATATCCGGACGACCGAATTTTCGCATCCCGCGCGTGTGAAACCAATCCGTTTCCTCGGAGTCCTTCGACACCAGAATGACGACGTGATGCCGCGGCGCGGATATGGCGATATCAAAGACTTGGGAACGCCACTCCGACGGTTCCCACCATTTGAACATGGACGGGTCGTAGATGGCGACGCCGCCGGCATCCAGGCAGTAGGTCAGGAAGCCAATGACGTCGCGAAAGTAGTCCAGCGTTGGCGGATCAACGACATCCCCTCTCACGATCAGGCAGCTGTCCTGCGCGGCGACCATGGCGGCCAGGTTCGGGTTCTCGGCGGTGAGCTGTTCCCACAGGTATCCGTCACGAAACGTCGCGACCACGTCCGCGTGCTCCGTCGGGCCATAGGACATGACGTCCAGTCCGTCCGGGATGCCGTTCGACCGGTACGCGCTCGCGGAGAAGGACTTGGTGGTGTCGACCCGACCGTAGACGACGTAAAACAGGAAAGGGTTCTTGCCGCCGGGCACGTAGTGCCGTCGTGGCCATTCGGAGAGTGGCTCCATCGTCATGCTTCTTCTGTGTAGAGAAACCGTTTTCTGGCAACGGCTTTTCCGGAACCCGATTTGCAGTGTCGCTCGAGGCAAAATGGGGAGGACATGAAATGCAATCGCGGGAAGGCGAGGATCCCGGCGTTATGGCTTCTATCCCCTGAGCTCTGACTCACTTGGGCCCCAACACCAGGCTTTCCAGTTCGCCCGCGATCTTGATGAGTTCGGCCACAAGCTTGGTGTCAATGTCGGTGTGGCCTTCATACTCCGCCAGGCTGCGAACGTGCAACCGTACGCAAGCCCTGCACCTTTTGGCAGATTAATTGACTAAGCGGGATTGACTTGCGGTCGTGATCCACTCAATTGCGAGATCAAGAAAGCTTTTGGTCCCCCCCGCCTCCTGCATAAACAAAAATCCTCCGCCGAAGGGCGACGCACTCCTTGCTTCGGAGCAGATCGCCAGTGCTTCCTCATCCCTGCCCTGTAGCAGCATCGCGGTGACAAGCGTCGGTAGACTCTGGTTCGGGTGAAATCGGATGAAATCTACGAATCCGTCGACTGATTGCCTGCCTCTAAGTTCATTGAGTTGGTCGTTTGCCCATACGAGTAAGGCTCTCGCAATTTGTTCTGGATCACCAGCACCTTCCGGCGTGTCCGCTTCGCGCAGCGGAGGGGTTCGGCACACAAAGGCGCCGAACGCTCGAAAGGACAAAGGCTGGTTGATGTTTTCGTCGAGTCCAACAATCTTCCAAAAGAGGGGATCGAGGCTCATCGGTTTGGACTTTAGACTCGCAGGTGTCTTTGTTTTTGCGATCCACGGCATGGCATGTATCTCAAAGAACCATCCTTCAGCTTCCCGAAAGAGAACTCCCTGCGATGTCCGCCATCCGCTCTTTTTCGCAACTTCCCTCACCGCTTTCGGGAGAGCACGCTGAAGATTGCGGCGCGCTGTCTCAAACAGCTTCTTCTGCTTGCGCGCTTCTGCGGACTCCTTCGTCGTCATGTTTGCCTCGGCGGAGTACCACATGCCCTGCACTCAGAGCCGCGAAGCGGGAGCAGAAGAGTAGACAATCTACGTTTGACAGTCTCCCTACGCTCCTGCGGAGCTTCGGGAGCCACCCTACGCCGAACAATAGAGGGGTGGCCTGCCACCCGAAGCCGCGTAGCGGCAGAAAAGTGGGCGGGTGCCACGTTCGACAGTCTCCGTACGCTCCTGCGGAGCTTCGGGAGACACCCTACGCCGAACAATAGAGGGATGGCCCGCCACCCGAAGCCGCGTAGCGGCAAGAAGTGGGCGGTGCCGCGTTCGCCAGTCTCCCTACGCTCCTGCGGAGCTTCGGGAGACACCCTACGCCGAATGATGGAGGGATGGCCTGCCACCCGTAGCCGCGTAGCGGCAAGAAGTGGGCGGTGCCGCGTTCGCCAGTCTCCCTACGCTCCTTTGGAGCTTCGGGAGACACCCTACGCCGAATGAGAGAGGGATGGCCTGCCACCCGAAGCCGCGTAGCGGCGTAGGGTGGCGCGCCCGAAAGGATTCGAACCTCTGACCCCCAGATTCGTAGTCTGGTGCTCTATCCAGCTGAGCTACGGGCGCGCAAGGGGGCGGAAACTAGGGAGGCGGACGGGGTAAAGCAAGTATCTTTGTGCGGGCTTTCGCGCCCCTGTCCAGCGCCCCTCCGCCGTGCGTTTTCAGTGGAAATCCCGGGATTTCGGCACCACCCGCACGTTCCGCGGGTGACGGTGGGTGTGGCTGGTCTTCCACTTCTTGGGGCTCTGGGCGGCGAAATCCTCGGACAGGCGGTCCAGTTCGGAGGTGCGGTCGTAGACCCGCTCGGCCACCAGGTGGATCACCCCTTCCGGGCTGCACTGTACCCGCCCGTCCACCACCATCAGGCGCGCCCCCATGATCTCGGCGCGGAATTCCTTCACCAGCTTCGGCCACACCACGATATTGGCGATGCCGGTTTCGTCGCTCAGGGTGACGAACACGACGCCGGAATCGCCGGGCATCTGGCGCGTCAGCACGATGCCGGCACAGCGCACCACTTCGCCGTCGACGCCGCGCTCGGTGACTTCGTAGCAGTTGCGCGCGCCCTCCTCGAAGAAGAAGGTGCGCAGGAATTTCATCAGGTGGCCTTTGAGCGACAGCCGCAGCATCTGGTAATCGGCGAGAACATGCTCGCTCTCGGGCATCACCGGCAACGGTGCGATGTCTTCCTCGTCCTGCTCGTCGACATGCTGGGAGGCGAACAGCGGCAGGTCGTCGGCGTCGGGAATGCGGCGCACCGCCCACAGCGCCTCGCGGCGATCCTGGGCGAGCGACTGGAAGCAATCGGCTTCCGCCAGGATGATCAGGGCGCGCTTGGGCAGGCGCGCTTTTCGCGCCAGCGCATCGACGGAAGAGAAGCGGTTGCCGCGCGCCGCGGCGAGGTCGGTGGCCCAATCCTCGCGGAAACCGTCGATCTGGCGGAAGCCGAGACGCAGCGCATGACCGCCGCCATCGGCACGCAGCTCGAGTGTGTTGTCCCACGCGCTGAAATTCACGTCGGCGTGGCGCACCTCGACGCCGTGCTCGCGCGCGTCGCGCACGATCTCGGCCGGGGCATAGAACCCCATCGGCTGCGCATTCAAAAGCGCACAGCCGAACGCGGCGGGAAAATATTTCTTGATCCAGGCCGAGATGTAGACGAGCAGCGAGAAGCTCGCGGCGTGGCTTTCGGGAAAGCCGTAGCTGCCGAAACCCTTGATCTGGTTGAAGCAGTTCATCGCGAATTCGCGCTCGTAGCCGCGCTCCACCATGCGCCCGACCATCATCTCCTCGAACGTGCCGATGGTGCCGACATTGCGGAACGTCGCCATGGCGCGGCGCAGCCGGTTGGCTTCCGCGCCGGTGAACTTCGCCGCCACCATCGCAAGCTTCATCGCCTGTTCCTGGAACAGCGGCACGCCCATGGTCTTGCCCAGCACCGCTTCCAGTTCGTCGGGCGGACCGTGCTCGGGCGCGGGCTTGGGAAACGACACCAACTTCGGATTGTTGCGCCGCTTCAGGTAGGGATGGACCATGTTGCCCTGGATCGGACCGGGGCGGACGATCGCGACCTCGACGACGAGGTCGTAGAATTTGCGCGGCTTGAGGCGCGGCAGCATGCTCAATTGCGCCCGGCTCTCGACCT
>JBBRPL010000234.1:0-4026 GCA_038228205.1 Chthoniobacterales bacterium | reverse complement strand
TCGACCGCATCCATCAATACTTCGCGGAGATCAACGCCGATCCCGCGATCTTCCGCTGGAAGTACAAAATAACCAAAATCATCCTTGGCTAACTATTTAGAGAACGTTAATCAAGAGGCAAAGAACGGCTCGGTGATTCGCAAGCATATCGGATACGGTTACATTGCCTCGGGACACGCCGGGAAGATGGAGATTTCTTTGAGCGGCACTTCAACCGTTACTTGAACTTTCATCGTCCCAGCGGGCAACCGGAGATCGTGACCGGAGAGAAGGGGAAACAGAAGCGTGTCTACCGGCGATGCGCGACGCCATGGGAAGTGTTGCAAGGTTTGCCGGTAGCGGCCACCTATATTTGAAAGCGGGACAGAGTCTGGACGCGCTCGCGAGGATTGCGGGCGCTGTGAGCGATACCGAATGCGCCCGTAGAATGCAGGAGGCGAAACGCAAAGTGTTTGGCCAAATCGAACCCGAAAGGTGTAGTGCGTGAGCGAAGAAAGAGAACTGCGGAAATGCCGGGAGTTGGCACTTTCCCACTGCCTCGAGTTCCCTATTTACAAATCTAAAAAAGGAGACTGGCGTGCGTGATCTCACCCTCCTCCAGGCTCATCTTTCAATTGGAAAACGCTATGCTATGAGACTCCCGGTTATGTAGTTATTCAGCGATTCTGTCACCCCCAGCCATCGGGGACCGGTCACCGAACCCCTGGGATTTTTCGCGTTCGCGCCAGGATTGCCTTCAAGAAAGCGGGAGCGGAAACCCGCTCCCGGCAATCCCGGCCACTAGGTCGGCTCTCGGGTTGCGTCCCCGCATTGCCCTATCCTCCGCCCAGTCCACTTGTGAGTGTAGCGGGCTCATGCCCGAAGCGCGGGATGTCCGGCAAATTGGTAGATCCGGACAGGTTTCTTTTTGCGCGGCGCTTGGCTTTTGCGGAACGCACGGGCGCGCACCGGTCCGGCCTCGGGGCAAGCCGCTTGGATGTGCAGCAGGCGGCGGTCCAGATAGACGTGAAAGTCCCCGTTCGGCTGATGGCACACGGTAGCCATTTTCCCTGCGTATCCCCGACCGTTTGCCAGAGGCGGCAACTGGATGGTCAGGCCAGGGACGCCGGTGATGACGTGATCTTTGCCTACCGGACGCTCGTAACGAAGGCTGAAGATATAGTTCAGATCGAGCCGGGAATCGAGTTTGCGCCAAACCGGAGCCGGGCGCGCAGCCGCCTTTCCGAAGCGCTCGTTGTACTCGGCCAGGAACCGGATGAGAACCGCATTGGCCTGGTCCAGATTGCACGCACCGGCTAGGTGCAGCTCGCTCGTCAAGCGGTCTTGAAAGGTTCGCCAAGTGCGTTCAATGCGGCCTTTAGCCTGCGCCGATCGAGCCACGATGACCTCGATGCCCAACTCCTCCAACGCGCGGCCTACCTGCGTCGGGAACTGTTTGCCAGCCAGTTCTTCCTCCAGCGACCAATGCTTGTCATTGCGTTGCAACGTGCCATGCTGGTCGCGATAAATAGCCCACGGGATTCCCGCGCCTTCCACCTGACGGCGAAACAAGCGCAGATACCCGGCGCTGTCTTCGGACTCGCATTGAAAGTGGGCCGATGAAACTTTGTTGGTGGCATCATCGATCGCGCCGAACAGAGTCAAGTGCGTTCCTCGTCCTATCCAGCCAGTCATGGCGGCTGCCGTCGACTTGCAACAGCATGCCTTCCTGCGGACGGCGCTCCCGGCGCGAACGGTACTTCGGCGGACGGCGTTTCTGTGGGGACCGGATTCCCGCAGAGCGCAGAATGCGCCGGACGCTGGCCCGGCTGACGGTGAGACTCTCGATCTGGGTCAGCTTCTCCTGCAGATGACTGTCGTTGAATCCGGCGTACTTGCCCATGGCCAACTGGGCCACCCGGCTTCGGATGTCTCCGGAGATCGCGTTGGCCGGTGTTCGCTCATAGTTCCCGTGATGCACCCACCCGGCGTCAGTCGCGTCGTAATCCCGTTTCAGCCGCTTCACCTGACGATCGCTCACCTGCAGCAGTTCGGCAGCCTCGGCCACGCTCAATCGGCCTTCCACTGCGCTCTCCACCACCTTGATTCGCTGCAATTCCTTCTGGCTCAATGTCACCCTCCATTATTCGATGGGGGTGACAGAATCGCTGAACAACTACATGGGCTGTCGTGGGCCTTGACACAACGCTTCTTTCCCTGTATCGTCTCTTCATCACCTTTGGTTTCCAAAAGTCTGAGGGTGCAAATGGCCGGGGTCGCAGGCAGAACCGCTTTCCGCCAATGTGAGCCTCCGAGGGTGAAGATGTCAAAACTGGACGCACTTCTTCAACAATCTCTCACCATTTGGCGGGCCGACCTGGGCCACGCACGGTCCGGCGAGTTTCCCGGGCTAGCCCTTGCGGATGTCGAGCGCAGGCGAGTGTCCGTCACCGTGACCCACACCGGCGGGCTGGCCGAGCTCCAGGCTGCCGGGCTCGACGCTGGCTACGACCACGGCGGGGTGGTCTCAGGGGTCATCCGTCTGGGAGAGGTCGAACGCCTGGCTGCTGTTCCCACCGTTGTCTTGATCGCCAAGGAGCCCGAGTTTCGCGTAATGCTGGACCGGTCGGTGGTTGAGATGAGGGTGCCGTGGAAGGTGCCCCCCGACACGCCCTGGCCTGGCAAGGGCGCGGGCTCGATCGTGGCCGTGGTCGACACTGGAATCGACATCTTTCACGATTCGTTCCGGAAAGCAGACGGGCAGACCCGCATCCTGGAGCTCTGGGACCAAGCCGCGACCACGGGCGGAACCACACCACCGGCTACTTTTCCGCAGATCGGGCGGGTCTACAATGCCGCCGCTATCAATGCCGGCATCACGGCCAGCCCGCCCTTCGCCAGCGTCGATTCAAACGGCCACGGAACGCATGTTGCCGGGATCGCCGCCGGCAACGGACGGCAGGATGACCGGTGCAGCTTCCCCGGCCGCTACGTCGGCGTCGCGCCGGAAGCGGACCTGGTCATCGTTAAGGCCATCGCCCTGCCCGCCGGGTCCTCGTCGAATTCGAGCGAGGCCATGCGGTGGTGCGCGGAGGCGCCCACACGGCTGTCGGTGAACAAGCCTGTGGTGATCAACTGCAGCTTCGGCAGCGACACTGGTCCACATGACGGCGGCAGCAGTAGCGATGGAGCCGTCGACCGCCTGGTGCGGCCGGCCGCAGGACCTCCACCCGGTCTCGCGATCGTGGTCGCGGCGGGAAACGCCGGAGAGCTGGAGATCCACGAATCCGGCGTAGTGGCTGCCAACGGCTCGATCATCGTTTCCTTCTACATCGACGAAGGCTCGCTCCGGCCGAACCATCTCGATATCTGGTTTACCGGCACCTCGACGCTCAATATCGAGGTGATCGCGCCTCCGAACCCCGCCGTGGCAGGCCCCAACACCACGGGGACCGTGACGCCGGCAACGCCCGGGTCGCCCTTCGCCGTCGGCCGCATGAATGTGGCCATCGTCTTCGGCGGCCCCTTTGCTGCAAACGGCAACCGCAAGAACATCGACGTCACCATCAGCACGCCGCCTACGATTTCTGTCAGGCCCGGCATTTGGCAGATCAAGCTGACCGAGACCGCTGGCACCGCCGCCGTCTGGGACGCCTGGTTCGACAGCAAGCACGGCGACACGTTCCCGACTTTCAAGCTGCCCGGCGATCCGGAACATACGCCGCGCCGGCGCGAAAACACCATCGATCAGCCTGGCACTTCGCGGAACGCCATTGCGGTCGCCTCCTATGACGATGACGATGGCAAGCTGGCGGAGTCCTCGTCCCGCGGGCCCGACATCACGCCGCCGGGACTCCCGGCAGGCGAGTTCAAACCGACGGTCGCGGCGCCAGGCGTAGGCGTGAGATCGTCGCGCAGCCGCAACGACCCGGCCGAACCGTCGTCCTGCTGCGACCAGAAAGTGGTCGACAAGGACGGCACCAGCATGGCCGCGCCGCACGTCACCGGACTAGTCGCCCTGATGTTCGAGAAAAACCGTAACCTCAC
>JBBRPL010000233.1:0-4226 GCA_038228205.1 Chthoniobacterales bacterium | reverse complement strand
TCCGCGCCAAAGGCGGCGTGCAAAAGGCTGTGCGCGTAGTGGACCTGGACGCCGAGCCGCGCGCGGCGCTCTTCCGAAATTTCGGGGTGCTCAATGGCTACGTCCAATTCTGGCGCGGTGGAAAAATCGGTGGCGTCTTCGCGCACGCGCCGATCGATGCGCAAGGCGCGGCGGGTCGCACGGAAAACGGCTTTCCATCCGGCAAGGCCAAGGGTGCGCGCGGCGGAGGTGTAACTGGCGCGCTCGCATTTGCTCCCCTTGAACAACGGGCAAAGGGTGTTGATTTTTTCGGTGGTGCGAACGCCAAGGGCGGTTGGCGCGGGGAGTCCGATCTGGCAGAGAACGAGGGCGCAAGTCTGGCGCGCGTCGTCTTCATCCGCCGATGAGAGCACCGGGCGGAGATTCGCGGTGAGCGATTGACCGCGCGTCATGCGAGCGGCGGCGTGTTTCGGGAAGTTGATGCGACGAATGACCGCCGCGCCGATGGAATAAGCAAGTAGGTGCATGGGTGAAACGTAGTCTTATTGTGCTACATCGTCAACGCGATTCGAGTGTTGATTCTCACTTATTAGGGGGCGCTCGCCTTACGGATTCGCGCGCGTCCCTTCATCCTCGCGCGCTCGCAAGCGCGCATCCTCTCACCGTATAGGGGGCGCACGCCTTACGGGTTCGCGGCGGGAGGGTGGCCTTAGGTAAGGGCGGGTTGCCGATGCGTGGTTATGAATAAGTATGCGTATGCCGTCCGGGGAGTGGGGCGGGCGGGTTAGAGACCGTCGATCCAGTTGGAAATGGCGAGGAAGAGATCGGCCTTGGGCTCGCGGGTGCCGTTGAGGATCGCGGAGATGTGGCGTTCCCAGGAGCGTTGGTCGCGTCCGTACTGCGTCGTGAGGTGGCGGGCGAGGTCGGCTTTGCGTCCGCGGGGAGAGAGGGAGCGTTTGGCAGTTTTCAGCCAGGCGTTGAAGAGTGGGGTGTCGGGGTTCAGCATCGGCTCATTTTTCTCGAGCGGGTGAGGCGTCTGGATTTCGATGGGCGATCGTCGAGACGTTCGAGGATGCTGGCGGCGATGACAAGTCCGCGGGCGATGCGGTGACGGTTTTGGAAGAGGTAGCGGCCGGAGCGGATGAGTTGGGTTTTCATGACCAGCCTTGGGGGCGCTGGGCTTACGGGTTCGATCTCGGCGTCCTTATGTAAGGATGTGATCGCGCTGAAACAGGAGATGCGGCTGCGCCGGGACGGATGGAGCGTTCGGTGGTGGGAGGGACCCCGGGTGTTCGCTCGAAGAGTCGCTCGACCCGGGGCTAATGGCTTTGACCCCTTCGGGGTCGGGAGGGCCTAACGCGCGGGTTTGTCGAGGGCGCTACCGGTGAGTCGGGATTGCTTTGGGGCGGGAGTGGGCGTGGCCAGATCCAGTTTGAATTCGGGATTGTAGGCTGTGGGGTTTGGAGTGGCGGCGGTGCGGGTGAGCTCGGCGATGACGCTGTCGGTGACGGCAATGAAGTTTCGGACTTCGCCGGGTTCTTCGGTGCCGGCGAAGGGGTTGGTGGTGACTTCGTTGAGGTGCGCGACGGCGCGGGATCGGATGTCTTTGGCGACCGGGAGTTGGTTGCGGCTTCGGACGGGGCCGGTATTTTTCAGTTTGGCGTCCATTTCGTTCATGACCGGCTCGTCGAGGGCGTAGGCTTTTCGGGACAGGCGGAGGGATTCCTGGAGGCGAGCGTTTTTGCCGTCGCTGGAGTGGATGACGGCGTAGGCGACGAGGATTGCGGCGAGGACGGCGATGAAGATTTTCATAATCCAACAAACTTTGCAGCGGCTGCGAGTTTTGCGGCACGGAGTAATTGCGCCGCTTTGTCTGCTGGCCATCCGACGATGTCCGCGTGATTTCGAGGCATCCCTGGAGATTCTGCAGGTACAACGTCGAGTTTCACGGATCTCGCCTCGGATGCGGTGATGTCCCCGCGTCCAATGAGGGGAAATTTGCGGCCCTCTCTGTCTTGCTCCTCCCGCAGTTTTGAAACGACGTGGCCGATTTCCCAAAGTTCCCTTTCCGTGATTTCTCGATGGCGGATCACCGATAGCTCGACGTGTTTGAAGGGAAGAAATGCTTCAGGCTTTGCGCTTGTCTCCCGCTCCGTCCTCCGAACATGCCTCTCTGTCATGATCATTCGGCTGACCACTTCCTCGTCATCAACCGGCACGTCAGCCAGACTCATGAACTACGCTTGATAAACGCGACCAACGAAGTCGCAAATACCGGCTGGTAGACGGTCAAAAAACGGTGACGTACCGTAAATTTCGGCGCCGCCGAATAGTCCGGCGAAGTCGATGCGGTAGTCCGGACGGACACTGACGAGAAGCATGCGGCGTGGAGACACGTGCCACTCGAACGTCACACAGCCATCGGAATCGGCCGAGATAGTTGGAAGAGGAATACCAGCCGGGAGGCTTCGAATAAACCGTTGTGCGAGTTCGTATGCCTCTACGGACACCGCGTCGGCACCATATCCGTCCCATCCCGCCGCGTGGCAATCGATCATTACGTTATCCAAGTCCGAGCACAGCTTTGCGATCTCTCTGGCATTCGGAATGGCGCCTGCAACCTCTGCGTACGCAGGCATCGCGACACCACAATATGTGTGAGCTGAAACACACCCAGCAAACGAAAAGCTCTCTGGAGCAGCGGCGAAGGGCATATTCACGTATATCGCTGAAGCGCTTCGTCCGTCAACAGATTGAAGAAAGCTTTGTTCTTCAAATCGTGCATCTCCGCCAGTGTTTCGAGGAGTTCCCTGCCCAGGGCTGCGAGCGACTCTTTCAGGGTGATATCGATGTCCAAAACAAAAGCGAAATTGTCCTTGGAAGCTACGTCAAACGCGGGCGCTATCGTCACTTTCACGATGCAAGGTGAATCTTGAACCGCATAAAATGCCTGGTGAGCAAAGCCATAAAAGGTCCAACCTAAGGCTGGCGGCGGGACAGGAGGGGTGGTGAAATATCGGGCCAAGCGGAATCCTTCCAGTGGAAATTCCAGGCGGTTGATGTAGCGGATCCCCACTGCGTGTAGCTCCTCAGGCTCGAGGACCTCCTGGTAGTCACGCCACCCTTGCAAAGCGTCCTGCTCCAAACTCGCCCAGTTCGTATACGGCGGCAACTGGCTGAACATGTACCCGTCCCTACGGGCTTGATGAACTCCGCTACCGGGGATGCCGGATCGGAAAAAGAACCCATGCATGTGGGACGTGATTTTCGGTGGCAACTCACCTTCTGGAGTCCGCATGACCTCTACCTGAACTGGACGAATCTCTTGAATCTGGTCGAACGAAGGCCAGCGAGTTGAAAGGGCAGCGCGGACTTCGTCCGGCTTCCATTTACGTGCCGCGTTTGCCTGAAAATTAATGAGTGCTTCGACGATCGGCGCACGAGAAAGGAGTCTGATTTCAGCCATGAACTTCCCGCACTTTACGCGAATGGGGAACAGCCCGGCAAGCGCCCACGTAGTCGTCGGAGTTGACAACGAGCGGGCGGGATATGGCCAATCTGTCCAGTACCGCTGCGAATGTCCGGCGCGGGGCGAATTCTACCCCTCGGCGCGGGGTCGCCGGGGCGACGATCGCTCCGTGTGACGTGATCTATCTGGATCCGGGGGACCAGACATTGAAACTGGCAGACGCCAATAGTGGGGCGGCTGGGGATGCCATTCGCAAGTTCCGCGGGATCGCGGTGAATGGGGCTTCGAGTGGGCAGGACGTGGATTACGTGTCCGCGGATGATGATTTCACCCCGGGCGCCACACTGGTGCCCGGGACGCCGTATTTCATGAGCTCGACTCCTGGGAAACTGTGTGAACTGGCGGACTTGGCGGCGGGGGCGACGGTGACTTTCGTCGGGATCGCCAAGTCCACGACCAAATTACGGGTGGCTCCGGCGGCCGGGGGCGAGGTGCCGGCTTAATCCTTTGAAATCGCAGGGTCGCCAAGTGGTAAGGCGGGAGGCCCATAACCTCCTTATCGCGGGTTCGATTCCCGCCCCTGCAATCTCCCGAAAATCCGAAGCGCGAAGCACGAACTCCGAAACCAATGGCCAGTCCTGAATGGTTGGAGATTTTTCGCAGTTGGGCGCCGGAGAAACTGGCGGCCCACATGGCGAAGCTGGAGGATCAAATCTCGGTGTTCACCAGCCAGGCGGTCGGGCAGAAGAATTACACGAAGGATCTCGGGGAATTGAGG
>JBBRPL010000232.1:0-4316 GCA_038228205.1 Chthoniobacterales bacterium | reverse complement strand
GGATCGGTCACCAGCCGGGCTTGGGGGTCCTGGCCGGGGCCGAGATGACTGGCGCCATCGGCCCATTTCGGATCGGTGTAGGGCGGCTGCTTCGCTAAGCCGCGCCGCTGGTAGAAATACATGCGGCCGGCGGTCTTCAGGACGTCGCGATAGACGTCGTACGAAATGCGGAACGCGCTCGAGCGGCGGTCGGTGGACGGATCGTAGACGTAATATCGACCCCAGCGTTGCATGGCTGAGAAGTCGAACCACCAGACGCGATCGCCGGATTGGTCATGCGTCGCGCCGGCATTCCAGACAGTGGGCGCGGCGGTGAAGACGACCGCGTTGGTGGTCCAGTCGCGCAACTCGAGCAGGCCGCCGGGAATGTAGGACTGGCCCGCGTTGAAGCCGACCTGCGGGGAGGAAATGACTGCGACCTTGGGGAGATCGGAGGTGTAGCCGAATTGATCGACGGCGATACGGGCGGTCCAGGTGCCGGGCGGTGCCGCGACGGCGGCGGCGCAAAGGAACAGGGAACAGGGAAGAAGGAGGACGGCTGCGGGGCGCACAGCTCAAGAATGCAGCGTGAAGTGTGCCGGGCGGGGGACGCGCCGGTTATTACTTATCGGACGCGCGAAGCGCCGGTTGTGGGTTATGCGTTATGAGTAACCGAGCTGAAGTCACCACGGAGGACACGGAGGGAGGGGACGAGGCGTCGAAGGTCGAACGTCGAAGGGAAGCCCGAGGGTATGAGGCGAAATGAGGGCATTCAGCTCAACTGGGGGAGTCATTCGTGGCGAGGACTGCGTCCATCGCCGAGTGCGACGATTTTTGAGGGAACCACGGACTGGGCCGTAATCGATTCAGGAGAAGGAGGAAATCGATATGAACCTAATTTACGGATTTGGAGAAACCGTTTCCGGTGCCGGGCTGCTGGCCCAGGCCTCGCCGGACGGTGTGAGTATTTCGGGCGTCCTGACGCTTCTGATCGTATTCGGCGCGCTCATTGCGCTGGTTGGCTTGTTGACCATGTGGCGGAAGAAACAGGCGTCATCTTCGGCGCCGGCGCCGGCACCGGCGGATCCCCTGGCCGAGGCACGAGTCGACGAGCCGGCGCCAGTGAACCCCGATCGGGTCGACCCCGAACCCCGGCGCTAGGCGATTCGTTCGTTCGTTGGAATTAGGGTCGGAACTTGAAAGGAGACGTTTGTGTTCCGTGCGAGCGCTCATTTCCTGTGACTTGGTTCTAATGAGACAGAATTTTGAGAATTTGCGGCGGAGGGGTTTGGCTAGGCTACCCCCGGGGCTGGACCGGTTTGTCCCGCACTGCCACACCTGACCCATGAACCCACGCATTCATCTGTTAATCATCGCAGTGATAGCGGGCGCGGGGATGTTCGCCGCGTCGCTTTGGGCGCAAGGTAATCCATCGCCGGTCGAAACCTCTAAAGCGTTGGCGGCTCCGAACGCAGATGCCGCGGCCGGCGCGCTCCTGCAAGGGGTGCAAGGATCCTGGAAAGTGATCATGGCCTACGTGAACGGAAAGGAAAGTGGCGAGCGCGATCTGCGGGAGGGCCATTGGAAATTTCTGGGCAACGAGCTCACCCTGGAGACAGTCACCAAGGGTACTGGCCGGTTCATGATCCGGATCGACGCGAAGGCCGATCCGGAGGCATTCGAAGTCACTGCCCTCGATCCGGTGGGTGCCGGTCCCGGTTGGATGCTCTTCCGACGCGAGGGAAAAACGCTGAAGATTGCATTCAACGACAATCTGCAGGGCCGACCCGTGGGGTTCGAGCCGACGCTGCCTCCGACTAAACCAGCCTTGGTTGTGGTGACACTCGAGCTACTGGAATGACGGCGGGGGAAAGGTTCCAAAGCTTTGCACCTGACAATTCGAACGAGTGAGGAGCGACTGGGGATAAACGTCCGCAGTCAGACAAGAAATCAAGGGAGGCGGAGTCGATGGTGCACAATTGATGAGCTTCCCGACGTGGAGCGGTGCGAATTCCTTTCAGTCGAGCATGCGAATTCTTACCTTTAATGTGCATGGTTGCGTCGGACTCGATTTCCACCGGTCGGAGGAGCGGATCGCGCGGCGGATTGCGGAGCTAGCGCCGGATCTGGCGGCCCTGCAGGAACTCGATGTGGGCCGGGCGCGTTCCGGTCATCGCCATCAGGCGAACCTGATTGCACGGCATCTCCGCTTTCAAAGCCATTTCCACCCGGCGATGCGTTGGGACGATGAGCATTATGGCAATGCCCTCCTTAGTCGCTGGCCGCTGAAGCTGCGTCACGCCGCCGAATTGCCCTCCGCGCACGCGTTTCCATTCCGAGAAACCCGCGCGGCGTCGTGGCTGGAGATTGCGACTCCGTCGGGCCCGCTGCACGTCATCAACACGCACCTCGGGGTCGGCCCACGCGAAAGGCGCGAACAGGCCGAGGCCCTGTTGGGACGCGACTGGCTGGGCGCGATTCCTTTGGACGAGCCCACTTTGCTGGTCGGCGACTTGAACTCCGGCCCCCGGTCCGCGCCGTACGCGCGGTTGGCCAGCTCGCTCGAGGATTTGGTAAAAAAAGCCGGCGGCGGCCACCCGCGAACTTTTCCCTCGTTCTGTCCGGCCCTGACTTTGGATCATATTTTCGGGAATGCGCGGATTCAAGTCACGCGGGTGCACGTGCCCCGGGACTGGGACAAGGTGGTCGTGTCCGACCATCTGCCAATCGTGATGGATTTTGAGATTGTCGACCCTCCCGCCGGCGCGCAGGCGGCTTAAAATTAGGGCCAGTGTGGGCGGGCGTGCGATTCCATCTCAAGACTCTACCCTCCGCATGAAACACTGGCTCAGAATCCCCATTGGCTACTGGCTCGCCGCGGTGGCGGTCGTTGTCCTGACCACGATCCTGCTCGGCGGCATCCTGGTGCGGCGCGACATCGTGCAGTACCGCATGCCGCACACGCAAGCAGTCCGAGACCCGGCGTTCTTTTCCTACGCGCACGCGCTGGCGGATCCGATGCCATTTGCGGGAAACAAGATCGAGTTGTTGCACAACGGCGACCAAATATTCCCGGCGATGCTGTCGGCCATCCGCCAGGCCAAGCGGAGCGTGAATTTTGAGGCCTTCCTGTTTTACTCCGGGCAGGTCTCCGCGGAGTTTGAACAGGCGCTGAGTGAACGGGCCCGGGCCGGCGTGAAGGTGCGCGTGCTCCTCGACGGCGTGGGCTCGAGCCTGCATCTCGACAACCGTGAAGTCGATCGGCTCAAGGAAGCGGGCTGCTCCTTCGCGTACTATCATCCCACCCGCGCGTGGCGGTTGGACCGGCTCAACCAGCGAACGCACCGGAGGATTCTCGTGGTCGACGGACGCATCGGGTTCACGGGCGGCGTCGGTTTTGCCGATTGGTGGAAGGGGAACGCCGCATCGCCGAAGGAATGGCGCGATGTGCAGGCGCGGATCGAAGGTCCGGTCGTGACCAAGCTCCAGGCGGCATTTTTCCAGCATTGGGCGCAGGAAACGGGCGAAGCGCTCGAGCCGCTGGAGAATTTTCCCGTCCCGGAGAAGAAGGGGAATCTGTCCGCCCAGATTGTCTCTTCGCGCGCCTTTTCCCTCGCGCCGATGGCGTGGTTGCAGGCGGCGGCGTTTTCCTCCGCCGAAAAATCGATCTTCATTACCAACGCCTATTGCGCGCCCAGTGACAGCCAGGTCGAACACCTGGTGGAAGCCGTGAAGCGCGGGGTGGATGTGCGCCTGCTTTTGCCCGGCACGCACAATGATCAGCCGCTGACCAAGGCGGCCGGTCGGACCTCCTACCGGAAATTGTTGGAAGGTGGGGTGAAGATTTACGAATACCAGCCCACCATGATTCATTCGAAGACGATGGTCATCGACGGTCTGCTTTCGCTGATCGGCTCCTCGAATTTCGACGCGCGCTCCGCGCAGATTAACGAGGAGCTGGACCTGACCGTTTATGATGCGTCGTTCGGCCAGCAAATGGAGACGGTCTTTGAGGGCGACCTGAAATCCGCCAAGCTTTATCAGCTCGAAGACTTTGAAAAGCGGTCGTGGCGGGAACGTTTCAGCGAGTGGATCGTGCTCCCGTTCCATTCGCAGTTGTGAGGGAAGCGCGAAGGGCCAGTTATGAGTTAGGGGTTATGAGTTATGGGGAGCGCGAAGCGCTAGTTATGCGTTAGGAGGCGGCGCTCAGCGCCGAAATCCGAAGGGCAAAAGTCGAACGGGGGACGAACGAAAGGGAGACCACTGGAGGATTTGCGACGGGTTGCGCGCAAATAGAAATCCAGCGCCGCCGGGCGAGCGGCTGACGGATGCATTGG
>JBBRPL010000231.1:0-4320 GCA_038228205.1 Chthoniobacterales bacterium | reverse complement strand
GCAACGGGCTATCCGTGGGGCTCGCAATGGCCGCCACCGCAAGGCGCGGGGAATTACGATGAATCGTTGAATGTGGATTCATTTTCCAAGACCTCCCCGGTGGGTAGCTTTGCGCCCAATCGGTATGGGCTCTACGATATGAGCGGGAACGTGTGGCAGTGGTGCGACGACTGGTATGACGCGAAGAAGGACTACCGGGTTTTGCGCGGTGGGTCGTGGTACGTTAACACGGAGTTCAATCTGCGTTCATCGTATCGCCTCCTCGGTCATCCCACGGGTCGCTCTGACTACTACGGCTTCCGTTGTGTTCTGGTGGTGTCTGGCGGCTAGGCTCCTTGCCTTTACCCTTTTGCCTTTTCCGCGGAGCGGGCGAAATTTTTTGTGAAAATCCGACCTCATGGAAGCCGCGATTTGCAAGATTTTATGACGACCGCTTTACCCGCAATCACCCGCCGCGCCGCAGCGATGGGTCCATTGAATACCTCACCTTACCCTATGAAAACACCCTGGTCGACTCTCCTGGCAGCCGCTTCCTTCAGCCTGCTCTTCCCAAGCCTCGCACTCGCCCAGCAGGCGGAGGCCATCCACGAAAGTGAAGTCCACGAAGCGGTGAAGGACGCACCGACCCGGATGATTCCGAAAGGAGCCAGTGACCCGAAATTGACCAAGAGCGCGGACCCGGAGACGAAACGCGTCTATACCAAGGACGCCGTGGTGGTCACCCACGCCAGCGGAATCGTCGATCGGCAGCCGTATGCGGCAATTCCCATCCTGTTCCGGGTCAATTCCGACGAATTGCTCGATCGCGTGTCGCAGCAGAACGTCCGTGAAACCGCGGCCGCGCTGCGCCCACTGTTGGCGGACGGGGCACGATTCACGGTCGAAGGCCACGCCAGCGCGGAAGGCTCCGAGCAGCGCAATCTCGAACTTTCCAAGCTGCGCGCCGCGAAAATCCGCGCCCTGCTGACCGAGGGTGAACGCCTCGACGGCGGCAAGCTGAATGATCGCGGATTTGGCGCAACGCACGCGCAAGCCACTACGGCCCTGGAATCCGAGCGTCAAAAAGATCGCCGGGTGCTCGTGGTGCGTGTGCAATAGGCGCTTTCCACCCCATTCCATGCGCCTCCTACTCCGACCCTACGCTGCCACGCTCGTATTCTTGCTGGGGTTCACGCTCCGGGTGGCCGGCGAGGAGCCTGCTCCGGGTATCCCGCCGGGGCGGCCCTCACCTCCGCCACCGGCGAATGTCACGCCCGCCGCCGCGGAACCCAATCCGGCCAAACCTGCCCCAACCACACCAGTTACTGATGCACTGACGGCACCACCAGAGAAAGCCCCCTCTGGATCGGCCGCAGCCGGTCAGGCCGTGCCGATTCCCGTTCTCACGATCGACCAGGAAAACACCGTGGCCCTGGCCCTCTTCCGGCAGCTCTCGGGCAAAGCCACCGCGGCCAAGCTCGAGAATGCCATGCTGTGTCCCGGCGGCGTGACGCGACTGCTGCGCTGCCTCCACAC
Source organism: Chthoniobacterales bacterium (assembly GCA_038228205.1). GTDB lineage: Bacteria > Verrucomicrobiota > Verrucomicrobiia > Chthoniobacterales > Chthoniobacteraceae > Chthoniobacter. The sequence continues at coordinate 2,805 of JBBRPL010000231.1, read as the reverse complement.
GGGGGCCATGGGCCGCAGCGCGGCGGAGATCGCCAAGGCGCTGGGCCTCGACGTCAAGCCGTCTTCCACGGGAGCCAAGCCCGCCGCCTTACCCGCATCACCCCCGGAAGGCGCTTCCGTATTAAAGGTGGCCAGTGCCCTGTGGAGCGATCCGAGCGTCCCCTTTCTCCCGGCGTATCAGCAGACAGTCCAGGCCGCGCTCACCGCGCGCGTGGCCAGTGTGCCGCTGGTGAAGGAGCCGGAGGCCGCGCGGCAGACGATCAACGCCTGGGCGGCGCAGGAGACCGGTGGCAACATCCCGGAATTGCTCAAGAAGGGCGACCTGCGTGGGTCGCGCCTCGTGCTCACCGATGCCGCGTGGTTCAAGGATTCGTGGAAGCGGGCGTTCAAGCCCGAAGCCACGGTGGAGGCGGAGTTTACCCTGCCTGATGGCGGGAAGCGGCGCGTGGCCTTCGTGGCCGATCTCCGGTCGGCCCGGGTCGGCGCCACCCCGGAAGCGCAGGTGCTGGCGTTGCCGTTCACTACCCCGCGCTACGAGTGCCTGTGCGTGCTGCCCACCGTTAAGCCCAAGGAAACTGCCGGCGCCGCCCTGCTGCGCTTCGAGCGCGGCCTCAAGCCGGAAACGCTGACCGCGCTCTATGCCGCGCTAGCCGAGGAGCAGAGGGCGGATATCCAACTGCCAAAGCTCGATCTAAAGGGGTTGAGCGCAAACCTGGTTCCGCCACTCCAGGCTCTCGGCATCAAAACCGTTTTTACCGACGACGCGGATTTTTCCGGCATGAGCGAAAAGGGTGCGAAACTGAAAGTGGGGGTCTTCAAGCAGGAAACCGCCTTTCGCCTCGATGAAAGCGGCGCGGAGGCCTCGGCCGCCACCGCGGCCGTCATGGTCACCAAGAGCGCCATCGCAGCGGTGAAGCCCATCGTCTTCCACGCAGATCGGCCCTGTCTATTCCTGATCCGAGACACGGAGAGCGGCGCGATCGTCTTCCTCATCCGCTGCGCCGCGCCGCCGGAAGCGCCAAAACCCGCGGCGGCATCCGCCGCACCCCCTGAGACTTCGACGCCCGCCACGAACCCATCTCCCGCGCCAGCGCCGGGTGATGTACCGCCACCACCGAAGCCTCGGGAGAACTGAATTCCGCTCGCTTCTCTTGCCCTATATTTCATAACAAACCTCTCGCCTCGAATATGCGCACTCCCCTCTCGTTCCTCGGGTTTGTCCTCATCGGCCTGGCTGCCGCCAGCCAGCCGTTATTCGCCCAGCAAACCTCCACCGAGCCCCGCCTCGCGCTGATCATGGGGGTGGGTGACTACGGCGGCACGAAGTTCCCGACGCTGCCCGGCATCGACAAGGATCTTCAGCGGATGGAAGCGGCGCTGAAAGCGACCGGTTTTCGAGTAACCGTCGTCCCGAATCCTACTCTCAGCACGGCGGAGGAAGCCATCGAGACTTTCGGCGCGCGTCTCAAGGCGCAGTCGGGTGGCGTGGGACTCTTCTACTTTTCCGGGCATGGCGGAGAATTCGAGGGAAGGAATTATCTCATCCCCAAAGGCGCACGCATCGGGGGCCTTCGCGACATCAAGGAGCAGGCTGTGGCCGCCCAGCGAGTGCTCAATCGCATGGAGGACGCCGGTACCCGGGTGAACATCGTTTTCCTGGATTGCTGCCGCAACGATCTCACCAAAGCCGCGACGGATTCCGGCCTGGCGCCGATGAGCGCCAAGGGGACCTTCATCGGCTTCGCGACCGGGACGGATAAGACTTCCGCGGCGAGCAGCGACGGCAGCCCCTACACGGACTTCCTCGCCAAACGCCTGCTCACGCCAGGCGTGAGCATCCTCGACATGCACACCCAGGTCACCGCCGACGTGGAGGATTATACCAAGACTTTCGGCGCCGAGCAGACGCCGTTTCAGTATTCCGGGCTGCGGTCCAGTTTCTTCTTCGTGCCGGGCCGGGCGAAGGACCGCGACCTCGAAGCGGAGATCCAACGCCGTGTCCAAACCGAGATGGCGAAGCTGACACCGCTGCCCGCCGCCCCGGGAGTCGCACCGGCGCTCGCGAGTTCGGGACGTTCTGCGACACTGGCGGCGAAGGACGTGCCTTTTGTGAATTCACTGGGGATGAAGTTTGTGCCGGCCGGGACGCCCGGGGTGCTCTTTGGCGTGTGGGACACGCGGGTGAAGGATTTCTCGGCGTTTATCCAGGAGAGCGGCTACGACATGAGCAAGGGCGAGAAAGCCTACACCCTGGAGAGCGACGGGAAGGACGGGGTCAACTGGAAACAGGCGGGTGGGGACTGGCGCAATCCGCGCTTTCCGCAGCCGCAGGGCGAAGATCATCCGGTCGTGTGTGTGAGTTGGGAAGACGCGCAGGCCTTTTGCGCGTGGCTGACGAAGCGAGATCGCGCGGCTGGGTTGCTGACGGCGGCGCAAAGCTATCGGCTGCCGGGCGATCACGAGTGGAGCGTGGCTGTGGGGATTGGCAGCCGGGAGAGCGCCACCGCGTCTCCGGAAAGCAAAGATAACAAGATCGAGGGTGTCTATCCTTGGGGCACGACGTGGCCACCGCCGCACGGCGCGGGAAATTTTTGCGGAGAGGAGTCAAAGGTCGGGGTGGCCGTGAAAGCGAAGAGTTGGTCTGTCATCGCCGGCTACCAGGATGGCTTTGCGCGGACGTCACCGGTTGGCAGTTTCGCCGCCAACTCGTACGGCTTGTGCGACATGAGTGGGAACGTGTGGCAGTGGTGCGAAGACTGGTATAACGCGACGAAAGACTACCGGGTTTTGCGCGGTGGGTCGTGG
>JBBRPL010000230.1:0-4372 GCA_038228205.1 Chthoniobacterales bacterium | reverse complement strand
TCCGCAGCAGGGTCGTCTTGCCGCAGCCGGATGGCCCGAGGAAGGTTAGAAATTCTCCCGCGGCGATCGAGAGATTGACATCGGCGACGGCGGTAAAGTCGCCAAAGCGTTTCGTGACGTTTCTAAGTTCGACCATGTAGCGATTAGACGCCACTGAACCAATTCAACCTCTGCGGAACAAGGTTGATGTTGATCTGTTTGGTTTCGAGATACGCGTCGAGGCCGAACGTCCCGAGTTCGCGACCGATGCCGCTTTGCTTGTATCCTCCCCAGGGAGCTTCGTTAAAGGTCGGGTGATAAGTGTTCAGCCACGTGATCCCCGCGCGCAGCTTGCGCAGGACTCGCAGGCCCTTGCCTTGGTCACTGGTGAAAACACCGCCGGCAAGGCCGTAGATCGTGTCATTGGCCAGCCGAATCGCCTCCTCCTCGCCGTCGAAAAGCTGCACCACCAGCACCGGCCCAAAGATCTCCTCGCGCACGATCTTCATCTCGGGTCGCGTCTTCACGAAGATCGTGGGCGCCACGAAATTCCCCTTCGCCAGTTCGCCCGCAAGACGGTGACCGCCGCACAATAACTCCGCACCTTCCGACTTGCCGGTTTCGATGTAGCCGAGGACGCGCTCCAGGTGCGATGGCGTGATCAGGGGTCCCATCTCCGTCTTCGGGTCGAGTCCATCGCCCACGATGATCTTATTGCTCGCCTCGGCGAGCCGTGGAAGAAAGCGATCGGCGAGACTGCGTTCGAGCAGGAGCCGCGAGCCGGCGCTGCACACTTCCCCTTGCCCGGCGAATATCCCGAACATCGCAAACTCGAGCGCCACGTCGAAGTCCGCGTCCGCGAACACGATGTTGGGACTCTTGCCTCCGAGTTCCAGCGTGACTTTTTTGATGTTCCCAGTGGCCGCCGCCATGATTTTGCGGCCCGTGGCGGTGCCGCCGGTAAACGCGATCTTGTCCACGTGAAGACTGGCCGCGAGCTTATGGCCAGCAGTCGGCCCTGGACCGAGGAGGAGCTGCGCGGAGCCCGGTGGAAAACCTGCCTCAGCGATTAACTCGAAGAGCTTCACGGCCGTGACTGGCGTTGCCTCGGCTGGTTTAAGGATACCAGCTATTCCCGGCCGCCAGCCCCGGCGCGAGCTTCCAAGCCGCCATGAGCAACGGGTAATTCCACGGGATGATCTGCCCGCAAACCCCGATCGGCTCACGCACTACCATCGACTGAATCGTCGGGTCACTTACCTCGTAGGTTTGCCCGAGTGGTTTGGTAATTAATCCCGCGTAATACCGGAAACACGCAGCCGCATCAGCCACATCGAATTTCGCCTCACGCAGCGGCTTGCCGTTGTTTTGGGTCTCGAGCGTGGCCAGTTCTTCCGCCTGCCGTTCGATGAGGTCGGCAAGTTTGAAGAGATAGCTGGCGCGCTCGGGCGCACGCATCTGCGGCCACGGTCCTTCATCGAAAGCCTTTCGCGCGTGCTGAATGGCCAGCTCCGCATCGCTCTCGCCACCTTCCGCCGCATGGGCGATGACCTCGTTGCTGGCCGGGTTGAAGATTTCGCGCGTGCCGCCTTCGGCTGCCTCGACCCACGCGCCATTGAGGAACATCGAGAGTGTTTTCATGGAGAGACGGAGTTTGTGGTTCAATCTCGGCTCACTCCCGAGGAAGGCAACCCCGGCCCGCTACATCCGTTCGACTTCGCGCTTCTCGACGAAAATTTGCAGTCCCTCGCGGGAGAAGTTCTCCATCAACAGCTCGGGATCAAGAGCTTCGGGCATCATCACGCCCCGCTCTTTTAGCTTGTCGGTCACCAGCAGCTTCGCCGTGAGCGCAGGCGGAATGCCGGTCTGGATCACCGTGAGCGAGTAACCCCATTTTTCATATGCATCGCGATGGCTATCCATCGTATAGATGAAGTATTCGACCCGCTTGCGATCCTTAGTGCCGCGGACCTCGGTGCCGACGCACGAGTAACCATCGACAGTTGCGCCGAGCTGCGCGGGCTTGGGTAAGTTAGCCGTGGCCACGCGGATCGGCGATACTTCGACGCCGTCCACCTTGACCTTCTTCCAGGTGTCGAGGTTAAGCAGATCGATCGACTTGGCCACGTTCACCATTTGATCGGAGATGCTGTATTTGAAGACCGAATACTTAACGCCCTTCTCCACAAACGGCGGATAGAGGCCGAGGCTGACTCCCTCTTCGTGCGCGACGGCATAGGTCTTTTGGATGCCGATCGGGTCGGGAAAGCGATGCCAGTCCACCTCCGTCTCGAGCGGCTTTCCCGGAGTTACCCGTCCATCCTTCACATAGTAAGGAACGGCATTGAGTTCCTCGAAAAGTGTCTCTGGCGAAAAGAGGACGGCGAAGCGATAGCCTTTCACCTCCGCGTTATCCGCATCGAGGACTCGAATACTGGTCGCCGTGTCCAGGCGATCCATGGCCCAGCGGGCGAAGACATTGACTGCGCCGGGATCGCAGCCCATGCAGAGGATTCCCGCCAGCCCCTTCTCGAGAAAGGCCTGGTTGTATTTCTCGATCTCCGCTTCGTAGCTATTCTTGCCCGGCCGCTTGACTCCCGGCGGAGAATAGATATCCGCCGCCATATCGATGTAGTGCGAACCGGCGTGGAGGCACGCATCGAGAATCGAGTGATTGGTATAACAGTTACACGAGTTGAGCGTGACCGCGATTTTGTGCTCGACCATGGCGGCCGCCACCTTGGCCGTTTCCATTGCGTTGAGGGTGAGAACCTGGAAGCGACTGCGCTTGGTTTCCGCCTGGAGTTTCTGAGCAAAAGTAGGATCGACATCGGCCAGGATGATCCGGTCGAAACAATCGTATTCGTGCAGCTTGCGGCCAATCACGGAGCCGACTCCGCCGAGGCCAATGACCATTGCGTTTGGCATAAAAGGATGCCGCCGTTCGCGGCGGGCACTAAATTGAACTTAGTTTTGCCAAATGAGGAAAGCAACTCACCCTTTCCAAACGAGTGCTCAGAGCCGCAGCCGCAGGCTGCCCCAACTCGTCATCCTGAGCTTGCCGAAGGACCTCTAACCTTCGCGGGCAGCGGCGGTGCGGAGCATTCGGGTGTCTTCGGCTCCGCGCCGCCTTCGCCCAAGAAAAGTTAGAGGTCCTTCGGCAAGCTCAGGATGACCGGGGGGATGGGTGGCCTTCGGCCACAGGGTTGAGCGCACTTCCGCCACAACCTCTAAAACTCAACCGCTCCTTGCTTCCGAGATGTGAACCAGAAGGCGATCGCAAACAGAATGACCAGGGTCATCCCGAGGGCCGCGCCAAAGGGCCAGTCGCGTGCGGAAAGGAACTGATTCTGGATCACCTCGCCGATGGTTGGATCGGTGCCCCCGCCCATCAACTGGGTGATGGCAAACATGCCTATCGCCGGGATGAAGACGAGAAGGATGCCCGCGACGACGCCCGGCTGGGTTAGCGGCAGGATCACTCGTTGAAAGGCCCGGACCGGTCCGGCTCCGAGGTCAAACGCGGCCTCGACGAGTGAGTTGTCCAGCTTCTCAACACTGCCGTAAACGGGTAGAATCAGGAAAGGTAGGTAGGAATACACCAATCCGAGAACGACCGCTCCAGGCGTGTAGAGCATCTCAAACGGCTCGGAGATAATCTTCGTGTATTGCAGGAATCCATTGAGCAGGCCATTCGTGCTGAGGATGGTGATCCACGCGTAAGTGCGAATGAGAAAGCTGGTCCAGAAGGGAATCATGACCAGCGTGAGCAGCAGATTGCGACGGTGCTCGGGAGCACGACCGATAAACCACGCGACGGGATAACCAACGACGAGGCAGATGAGGGTCGTCAGGCCGGCGTAAATCACCGAGCGAATGAAGACGGTGAAGTAAGTGGTGCCGAACGTGCCGGTGTCTGTATCGATGAAAATCCGTCGATAATTCTCCCAGGAGAACTGATAGACGATCTGCCCCAGTTCATCGCGCTGGCAGAAGCTGTAAACGGCAAGAATCAGCGTTGGCGCGACGACAAAGGCGAAAAGCCAAAGCAACATCGGCGTCATCAGCAGCCAGCCCATCAGGCCGGGCCGCCGCTTGCTCCCGCTCAGGTCGGGTGCGGTGATCGCGGCTTGCATCGTGGGCGGGTGCTCCGGCCTTACTTACCCTTCTTGCCTTTGAGATCGGTGACGAGTTTGTCGATGTCCTTGGCCGCCTTGCCAATATCTTTGAAGGTTTCGAGCTTGGGATTGCCTGGAGGATAGCTCGCGGGATTTTCGCGTTGGGCCGGCTTGAGCAGCTTGACGGCTTCCGCGTTTGGATTTGTGTAAGGGAACGCGTCGGAAATCTTCACGCTAACTTCCGGCTTGAGGATATAGTTGATGAACTTCTCGGC
>JBBRPL010000229.1:0-4433 GCA_038228205.1 Chthoniobacterales bacterium | reverse complement strand
TGTTCCGCGCCGCGAAAATCGCGGGAAATCGGGATGATGCGATTTCGAGCTGGGCGCGGGGATCTTGGAACGGGGCTCGCGGGCAATGCGGGGAGCGGTTTAGGGCACTGCGCGGAGTAGTTCGCGAGAGCGGGTCGGCCGGCGGAACGAAGGGCTGAGTCCCGCACCTGCGGGACGAAAGCCCGCAGTGGAGCCGGACGACCCGTCGGCCGCGGCTTGGATCTTGGTTTCGCGCGCTCGCCCCGCTTGGATCGTCGCCTTGCAGATCCGCGAGTCTTCCCTCCGCGGCGCCACGCGCCCCTGCGCTCCCGCCGCTTGTCCGCTCTGCCGGGGCTGCCAGTTCCTGCAATGCCACGGCGCTTACGAACGCTACGCCGATTGCTCGGGCGATACGAAGATCGCCGTCGCCCGCTTTCTCTGCCCACGCTGCGGCCACACCTTCAGCGTCCTGCCCGCGGGCCACCTCCCTTATCGTGCGCTGCCGGTCGCCCGACTCGAAGCTGGCCTCGACGCCCTCTGCGCGCCGTCCGAGCCGCCCCCAAAGGCACCCCCACCTTCGATGGGCGGGGACGCGAGGCCCCCGCCCATCTCCGAAGTCGAACAGGGTTGCTTCAAGCGGGCGGGCGAATGTCTGCTTCGTCGCATCCCAGTTCTTCGCGGGTGCTTTGGCCAACAGCTGCCGGTCCTTGCGAACGACGACCTCTGCGGCTTTTGGATCGCCCTGCGCGCCATCGGCAGGACTGAGCAGACTCTCCGGTTCCTGGCCGAGCACTTCAAGACCTCTTTGCTGGCCCATTACCGCTGTCTGTGCCCGCCCTGGGCACGGGAAGTGGCCCCGAGTTGAGCTCCTGCACTCTGGGCGGCGCGTCCCACATAACCCTTTGGTCGCCCCCGGCGCGAGCGGGCCCTAAACCGGCCCACCTATGCCCAACGACCCCACCAAGCCCAAAGATCTCCTCGCGCTGCGCCGCTTCGAGATCGTTTGCCACCTCCAAGCCCAACGCCAAAGCGGTCTGCCGCTCTGCGCCTGCCTGCAGGCCGCCTCGGCGCGCCCCTGGCCCGCCGAGGGCGGCGCCTACTACGCCTACCGCACGCTCGAAACGTGGTGGTACGATTACCAAAAGGGCGGCTACCCCGCGCTCTGCGGCAAACCCGCGCGCACCGATGCCGGTCAGAGCCGCTCGCTCGACGAGGCCACCGGCCTTTGGCTTGTCGAGCAGATCAAGGAGAGTCCCGGCACGCCGCTCCAAGTGCTCCTGCGCTACTGGCGCGCTCAGGGCAAGGCGCTGCCCAGTTCATCGTCGGTCTACCGCTATCTCAAAGCCGCGGGCTACGACCGCCGCACTCTGCGCGCCGGCCGTTTGGAAAGCGGTCCGCAAAAAGCCTTCGAAGCGCCCGCGCCCAACGACCTGTGGATGGTCGACTTCGCCACCGGCCCGAGCCTGCACGTGCCCGGCGGCAAAGCGCTTGGCACCCATCTGTGCGTGCTCATCGACGACCACAGCCGGCTCATTCCCTTCGCCGCCTACTACCTCGCCGCCGACACCGCCAGCTTCCTGCACACGCTCAAGGAAGCCGTCCTGCGCCGCGGCCTGCCGCACAAGCTCTACACCGATCAGGGCGGCCCCTTCATCAACCACCACGCCAAGATCGTCTGCGCGAATCTCGGCATCCGCCTGCTCCACGCCAAGCCCTACCACGCCTGGAGCAAGGGCAAAATCGAACGCCTCATTCAAACCATCCAGCAGGACTTCGAAATGACGCTGCGTCTGCCCGGCGGCCGGGTCGAAGATCTCGCGGCGCTCAATGCCGCGCTCTCGCGCTGGATCGCCGAAATTTACCAACTGCGCGTCCACTCCTCGACCGGCCAAAGCCCGCACGCGCGCTTTGCCGGCAGCGCCGCGCCGGTGCGCACGCTGGAGGATCCCGCCCGCGTCGAGGCGCTCTTTTACACCCGCGCCGAGCGCGTCGTGCGCAAGGACGGCACCGTCACGCTGGGAAAAAAACTCCTCGAAGTCCCGCTCGAACTGCGCTTCGATCCGCAGAGCTTCGAGCGCATCGAAGTCTGGCACCGTGGGCGAATGCATGGCCTGGCCCGCGTGGCCGATCTGCAGCGCAACAGCCAGACCCACCGCGGCACCAACTACGAACGCTAAAAGCCATGACCACGACGTCTTTCCCGGCGCCCTCAGCGGCCCCTGCCGCCCACCCCGCCAAAGCGCCCGGCCTCGATGAACTGCTGCGCGCCTGGGGCCTTTTGCGCGTGCCCTTTTCGGCCGACGAAAAATCGGCCGACCTGTATCCCGGCGCCGCCCAGGCGCAAATCCTCGGCGCGCTGGACACCACGGCCGCGCTGCGCGGCGTCATGCTTCTGACCGGCTCGCCCGGCACCGGCAAATCCACGATCCTGCGGAGCTGGCTGCACAAGCTCGATCCCAAGCGGCATCTGCCGGTGCTCTTGACCCAATCCTCGCTCTCGGCCACCGGCGTGCTCGAAGTGCTCTTGGCCAAGCTCGGCGAAACGCCTCGCTTCAAGCGTTCGCACAATCTGCAGACGCTCGAAAAGCATCTCGCCGGACTCGCGCCCGTCAGCCTCGTTTTGATCCTGGACGACGCACAAAATTATCCCCACCAGGCACTCGAGGAGGTCCGCCTCCTGCTCAGTCTGGGCGGCCGTCAGCGCGCCGCCTTCGGCCTCATCCTCCTGGGCGACGAATACCTGCTGGGCAGCCTGCGGCTGTCCGTGCAGCGCGCGCTCTTTAGCCGCATCAGCGCCGCCCACCAGCTGCCGGTGCTGGCGCGCGAGGAGATCGCGCCCTACGTGCACTGGCACCTCGGGCACGCCGGCCTGGCGCGCGAATGCTTCAGCGCCGCGGCGCTCGACCTGTTGGCCGAGGCCAGCGAGGGCAATGCGCGCATCCTGGGGCTGTTGGCCCAGGCCGCCTGGCTCTTGGCCGCCCGGCAGAGCCCGGCGCAAAACACCGTCGAGGCCGAGCACGTCACCGCCGCCCTCCGGCAAGTCCCCGCCGCCAGCGCGAAAATCCCCGCGCGCTGATCGGTCAGTAGCCGCCCGTCGCCGCCCGGACGGGACCGCTGGCGCGGTCCCGTCCCTGGCGCGAAAAACGGGCGCTTCGCCGCTCGCCACCGAACCCCCGTTCTGAGTTCGACGAACCCCGCGCCGACCGCGCAAAAACTCGCTTCAGGCCCACAAATTATCTCGGCCAAAACCCCCTCGAATAGCTCGACGGCCCACACCAAGTTGGGGGGACGGTGTTTGCTTCCCTTGAGAGTCTGCCAGCCGCGAGGAGGTGGGAGCAGCAATCAACGGTACCTCCGATGCGGCTGGGAGCTGCTCTCTATGCGTTATTGCAGGGAGCGGGTGCGTATGCCAAGATGGTAGGGCGAGCAACTTTACCAACGCGAACGGCAATGTCAGATTCCGGTGCACCACGCCCATTCCGCATTTTTGTCTCCTCCCCGGGAGACCTGGGTGAGGAGCGGCTGATTTGCGCGCGGGTAATCGAATCCCTCAAACTGGAGTTCGCTCGCGTCGCGCGTCTAGAAGCTATCCTTTGGGAGCAAGAGCCGCTTACGGCCGATACGGGATTTCAGGAGCAGATCCTGCTTCCGTCTCAAACCGACATCGTCGTCATCCTGATCTGGTCGCGGTTGGGCTACCGGTTGCACTCAAAGTTCAAGCAGGAAGGGGATGATGAGGCCCCTACGGGAACCATCTTCGAGTTTCGTGATGCGCTCGAAGGTAGGCATCGAAATCCAGCGAAGACGCCGGACTTGATGGTCTATCGAAAAATGGCGGAGCCGCCGAAGCCATCCATTTCCGATCGCGCGGCTTATCTCAAGACCCTGGATGACTACGAGCGCGTCGAAGCGTTTTTTAACTCGGCTTTTTTTAGGGACGCCCAGAACGAGGGCGCGTTTGTCGGCGCGTTTCATACCTTTAAGCGGGGGGCGGAATTTTCCGAAAATTTCGAACTCCACATTCGGGCCATGATCTCGCGCCGCTTGGGTGAGCAAGCGGCGCCCACGCCCGACCGTTGGAAAGGGGGGAGCCCGTTCCGCGGATTGGAGGCCTTCGACTTCGAACATCGAGAACTCTTCGCGGGACGCGCGCGAGCGTCCCTGGAAGTCCGAGAGGCGCTGCGACGCCAAGCCGCAGCAGGGCGGGCCTTTGTTTTGGTGATGGGAATGAGCGGCGGCGGAAAGAGTTCCCTCGTCCGCGCAGGAGTCCTGCCCGATCTCGTGCAGCCGGGAGTCATCGAAGGAATAGGCCTGTGGCGGCGAGCGATACTCAGGCCGGGCGAGACACAGGGCGATTTGTTCAGAGGTCTTGCCGAGATTCTGGTAGGCGGCGATGCGGAGCGCGGTCTGGGCCTGCCAGAGTTGGCGCAGGACGGCTCCGATGCTGCCGCGCT
>JBBRPL010000228.1:0-4488 GCA_038228205.1 Chthoniobacterales bacterium | reverse complement strand
GGGTAACGGACTTTTATGGTTCTTGGTTCTTGGTTCTTGGTTCTTGGTTCTTCGTTCATCGCCCCTCGTGCCCAAGCTGGAGCTTGGGCACGAGGGGGGACGGTGCGGAGCGGCAACACGGCGCGGAGCCAACGAAAAACGAAGAACGAAGAACCAAGAACTCTTTCCCCGTCCGTGGCTTCCATTTCCGCATTTAGGCTGAATCCCGCCGACCGTCCCAGCCCTACAGGGTATTGCCGGGCCAATATCGGTAGGACTCCCGGGGCCGTTGGCGTTCGTCTTGCAGTGTAAAAGGCATGCAGTTTCAGCATCAAAGTTCAGAAACCGAGGTCAGCGGCCCTCGGAACCCGGACGAATCTCCCATGCTGGAGCCGCGCCCCGCCCGCCAAAACGCGTTCCGAGCCCATCTTGCGGTCTGCTCCACATGCGTAAAAGACGAACGGGAGATGTGCCAGGACGGTTACCGGCTGCTGGTCTCCGCACTTCGCTAACTCGTGTGCGCGGGAGAGTTCTGAGTTCTGAGTTCTTGGTTCTTCGTCGGCTCCGCGCCGTGGTGCCGCTCCGCACCGTCCGCCTCCTCGTGCCCAAGCTCCAGTTTCGGCACAAGGGGCGATGAACGAAGAACCAAGAACCAAGAACGAAGAACCAAGAACCAAGAATTAGCTTCAGCGGCCCGCCGAATCCCATTTCCTTTTCCACGCCTTGAAGTTGAATTTCGCATCCCCTTTGACGATGGCCTGAACCATATCGGTGACCATCTCCTCCAGATCCCCGCTGACGTCAGCCGTGACTTCCAGGCCGCCCATGGTGCCCCCGTTTTCTCCATTGGGGTCCGTGGCGTCATGCCGAAAGTGGCGCATCGTGTAGAGGGCCTTCAGGTAGTTATCGATGCTCTCGTCGGATAGGTAATCCTTGGGAAAATACGCGCCCAACAAGTCCTTGATCATCGCCACCATGGCGTTGTTGTAGTCATACGTCGCGTTTTTCATCGTCGCGGTGACGCCGGATGTCTGGCCCTTCCGGGTTTCGATCCTCACCTTGGCGATCTTCGTTGGAAGCTGCTGGATCAGCCCATAATCTTTCGCGGCCAGCGTTCCCGCGCAGAAGATCTGGCAGAGGAGAAGAAGCGGCACGAGGAACAGTCCGGAGCGCAAGAGTGGGCGGTGTGTCATGGGTTGACAGGCGTTCTATCTCGCTGCGCTACCCAACTCCACGATGATTTCACTCGAAAGGTCAGGCGCTGCTCCGTGCAAGATCACCACGGGCACGCCATTCAAGCTCGGCGCGCTGGAATCGAACACCATATGGCAGCCGGCTTCGGACGCGCGGCTGGAGAGGGCGGCGGTGATCTTCCCCACGATCTCGGCCCGCATCCTTACCGACCGGTCCTGGAGCTCCTTGTCCTTCACTTTCCGTTCCGCTTCGCTCGCGCCTTCCGACTTCGCGTGCGCATCCTCGATTGCCAGTTTTGCCGCATTGGCGAGAGGCAGCGTCTCGTAGACGCGCTTAAGGTCGATCACAGCGAAGCGCAATCCGCTGGTCGAGACCGGGCCGGCCGCCGGTTTCATCGATGACTTTTGTCCGCCGGCCTTGCTGCTGTTCAGCGCGGTGATGGCGGATTCCGTCCATTCGGGAATGCCCTCGTGGCGCAGCAGGATGGGAATGCCGTTCAGGCCGGGTCCGCTGGAGTCGAAGATCAAATCGACGCCTCCATCCGCTTTGACTCCTTCTGCGATGACCTGGTTGATATCGTTCACGAGGGCATTGCGCGTCTGCACGGCCTGTTCCTGAAGTTGCTTTTCCCGCGACATCTGAAACTCCCGGAGTTCCCCGTCCACCGCCGGCATTGCGGCCTGTTTGGTGGCGCGTTCCTGCATCTTCGCCGTCCGGTCCGGCTCGCTCAGACCGGCAGCGGCAAGTTGGGCGTCGAGGCTTTTGATCTGATCCACGGCGGCCTTCGCCCGGGCCAGGCGCTCTTCGTATTCCTTTTTGGCCGCCTTCCGGGCGTCGTTGATTTTCTCCTCGCCCTCCCTGGTTTTGTAATACCCCGCGAAGATCCGCTTCATGTCCACGATGGCGATGGTGAGGGCCTTGCCGAGGGCCGCATTTCCCGGTTCCTCAGGCGCCTTGATGACGCCGATGTGCTTCAGCACTGCATCAGTCCGGTCCAGCTTCGGGTTGCTGTAGATGACGAGAGGCACCCCGTTGAGGCTCGGCCCGCTTTTATCCAGCAGGAAAGCGGTTTCGCCAACCGCCGGGGTCGCCGCGATCGCCTTCATGATATCGTCGATGATTTCGGCCCGCAGTTTGACCGTCTTTGCCTCCAATTCTTTCGCACGGGCCGCCGCGCGTGCCGCGCGCGTTTTGCCGATCTCATCGTTGAACGCCTTGAGTTCGGCTTGTTTCTCGTCGCGAAGCTTGCGGGCTTCTCCGAGGCGTTCGCCCTGGAGTTCACCGCTCTTCAGGCTGGCATCGAGTTTGATGAATTCCGAGATTAGCCGGACCTCTTTGTTCGTGAATTCGTCCGATGGGTCGTTCTTCGACTGGTTTCGTTGATCGTTGATCCTCTTCTCGGCCTCGATGGTCTTGGGGTGACTCTCGAAGATCTTCTTCAAATCCACCGTCAGAATGGCTGGATCGACGCCAGCGGTGGTCGGAAGGGGCGCTGGATTGGATCGGGCCTCGTCAGCCGCAGCGGCGCGAAGACAGGTGCCCAGGCTCAAAATCAGGTCGAGAAAGAGCAGGAGCGTGAACGGCAGCTTCATGGCGCAGAGCGGCCCACCGCCGAGGTTCTGGATTCTCCACGGGCTCCTTCGACTTCGCTCTGTTCGCTTAGGCTCACGGAGTTGCGCTCAGGATGACACGCTTCGTTTGAATTTTCCAACAGCCCCTTACGGCGTCGTTCCGCCCAGCGCCTTGATCATCTCCTCCGTGAGGTCGGGCACCTGGTTGCGAATGATGACAAAGGGCACGCCGCTCAGGCTTTTCGCGCTCGAATCGAAGACGAGGTGATATCCTGCCTTCGATCCCTGGTCGGTGAGCGCCTTGTTCACCTTCTCCACGATCTCGCCCTGTTTCTTGTTCGCGAGGGCCTCGAGGACCCGCTTGAGATCGACGATGGCGAACCGCAGTCCCTTCGTCGAAACCGTGCTGTTCGGTCGTCCATGGGCGGCGCTCTTCGTCCCAGGCTTGCTGTCATTGAGCGTGGCGAGGATCGATTCCGTCCAATCGGGAATGCCTTCGCGGTGCAGGACCGCCGGAGTGTCCGAGAGACCAGTTCCGCCGGCGTCGAGGAGCAGATCGATGTGCCCCTCGGCCTGGACCGCCTCCTGGACCGCCTTGTTGATGTCGTCCACGATCTCGGCTTTCAAGCCGGTCGACAGGTGCTGGTTCTCCCCTTCATGGGTGATCTGGCGCGCCTTGATCTCCTTCTCCATCTTGTCCAGGGCCGCCATCTGGGTGACCTGAGATTTAGCCTTGGTCTTCCGCAAATTATTAGACAGCGCGGGATCCGCCAGTTCCGTCTGGAGCGCCTTGAGAGTCTGTTGCGCGGCGGTAAAAGTCGCCGTCCGGTTGTCGATGTCCTTCTTCGACTCGGCTTTGTTCGCGGAGATCGCGTCCTCGGCTTCCTTGGTCTTATAATAGCCCGCGAAGATTTTTTTCATGTCCAGCGTGGCCAGATTCAGTTCCGGGCCGGCTGGCGCATCGGCCGACTCGGCGGCCCCCTCGACCCCGAGCTGCTGCTGGACTCCCGCGCTTTGATCCAGCCGCGGGCTGCTATGGAGGACGAAGTGGCTGCCATTCTTCGTGGCACCAGTCCGATCCAGGAGGAAGCTGAAGGCGTTCAGCGGCGGCGCCGCGGCGATGGCTTTGCTGATCTCGCCGACGATCGGGTCCCGCAGCTTCGCCGCCATTTCCTGGAGCGCCTTGTCGTGGACCGCCTGGTATTCCCGGATCTGGTCGTCCATCTTTTGCAGCGCCGTCACCTTGGCGTTGCGCATCCAATCGGTCTCCCCCTTGGTCGACACCGCCAGCTTCGTGCCGGCCAGGGTGCGGTCGAGCTTCGTGATTTCCTCGAACATCTGGTTCCGCTTTGCCATGCGCGCGTCCAATTCCTTTTTGGCCACGTCGCGCTCCGCATTGACCTTGCTCGCGGCATCCTTGGTCTTGGGATGGCTGTCGAAGATCTTCTTCATGTCGATCGTCGCGACCGCGGGATTGACCCCGTCGGACGATGGGGCAGGCGGTGGCGGGGGCTGTGGTGGCGGAGTTGCCGCCGGCGTCGCGGGCGCTGCGACCGCCGCCGGAGCCGCCGGAGTGGCGGACGGCCTGGCCTTTTCGGCGTGGACGATCGAGCCCAGGCCGAATGTGGTCACGGACAGGAGCAGCAGGGAAAGGGAGAAGGGATACTTCATGGGGCGGGATTGGGCACCTTGCATCGTTCACTTCGCGGCGGCGATTGCAAGGCTGAGGGGGTGAGGGGGTGAG
>JBBRPL010000227.1:0-4704 GCA_038228205.1 Chthoniobacterales bacterium | reverse complement strand
TTATTCATAGGGGTGCGAGCCTAGTGGCTCGCGCCCCGCTTCCCCTTTTCGCTTCCCTGCCATGCGCCCGCCCTCCCGCTCCCCGCGTTCAGATCGCGCGCCGCTCCTCCGCCACGCCGCGCCAGCGGCTTCGTTCAACCATGCGATGGAGCAAACGGCGGACCGCTGTACGCTCCACTCTTGAGATGATTTCCATACTCCGACTCCGAGCGACGCGCGCCCTCGTCCGCCGTCGCTCATCTTGTTCTCGGTCGTTGGCGCATCCTCGCGTCCCGTGTGGATGAAAGCCGAGCAACCCGTGACTCTCGCAACCCATCAACTCGACGAAGCGGCGTTCCGCGCCACGTTTGTCGAACCGATGCGGCAGGTCACAGAGCCTGCTAATCCTCCGCTCGACATTTGGCTCTACGTTCGCTCGGTGCCAGTTGCCGAGTTGCGCGGCTTCCAGATCTGGGACGAGTTCGTCGAGTGCGTCTATCGTTCCAGCGACGACCGTTTCGACTTGGTTCACGTTTGCACACGCACTCCGAACGTCTTTCTCGTCATCGTCGTTGACCGCGTTCAGACTGTCATCCACGGCCACCATCTTCTCGACCTCAATGAGCTATATGGCATCTCTCCCGCAACGACCGGACGCGCCTGACCCGGCGGTAGAAGGCTGGATCGATGGCTGCGGCCCGAATGGAAAGCCCTCCTGAATGTACCGTGGGGAGGAACTGCTGAGCGACTTCACGATCAAGGCTCCATTTTGAATCCTGAAACTTCGCCTGACGATCGGCACGGATGCGCTTTCCTTCGGGTGTTCGACCGGCTCGGAATTCGGACCGAACAAACTCCGAAATGAGCACACTCCAGGAGATCAGAACAGCGATTGCCCACTTGCAACCTCGCAAGCGGGCGCTGTTCACGGCGGAAATTCTGGCGGCCGAACCGGAGCCGGATGCGCAGGAACTGGAAGCAGCGCTCGAGCGCGGAATGGCGGACGTAGCAGAAGGCAGGGTGCGTCCGATCTCGGAAGTGCCGGCCATGATTCGGGGATGGCTTGGCAAGTCGCACTAGCGGAAACCGGCATCACTCCTGCAAGGGATTGGATTAGTACTCAGCGTAAACGACGGTCAAAGTTAGCCAACAATCTTCCCTGACCCCACGCCTGACCCTCTTGCCTATTGTTTCTTTGGCGGGTTTATTGGAAATGGCGAATTACTCCCAAAAAGCCATTTTCCGCTTTCAGCGTCAACGACGCTCCGCATGAAGTTACGCTGCCAGATTGGTTGTTCCTTATAGACATTTGGATTCACATTCGGCGATGGTGGCGGCTGGTGACTCGGCATAGGTGGCAAGCCTCGCAATACGATAACCCAAGCAGCCTGTGGCCGTTTTCCCATTCTTGAGTACATGAGGAGAAAGCCGTCGATCTCCTGTGCGTGCGGTGGATACCCTGGGCTGTGCGCCCTTACTTCTTCCAGTGCGTCCTTAAATGTGACCTTTGGAGTCGTCGCTGGAAATGAATCATAGTATTCACTGTTCGACTTGAGTTGCTGTTCGGCGACACCTGGTTCGGCCACATCAGAGATGTCCGGAGATCGCTGCGCGAGACGCGTGGTTATCGCCAACGCCCTATTGGCGTCAGAATCCAGATAGACTGTGGCATGTCGAAGGTAACTGTCATCGGCGGGACTTCCGGTGTCCCGCCATTTAATGGAAGCGGGCTTTAAGCGAACTCTAATGCCCATCTGGCCCTCAAGTTTCGTGTTTAAGAATGGAATATTAATCTCTGTCAGTGGGACACGCTGGATTTCTTCGATCGAAGAAAAGTTTTCCAGCGCGAGGACATTTTTGATGCTGTCCGCAATTTTTTCCGCGGGCATCGTGGATGATCTGTCTCCGTTGGGCGCGTTCTGAAAGGTCGCCGTCGTCTGAGCGGGAGACAAGGACGGGAGCAGAAGCAAACAGAGAAACAGAATGCGGCGCACTCCGAGAAGGTATGGGTGCGGGGGTTTGCGTCAAGGGCAGCCGTTTTGAGAGTGTCATGCACTTTGGGCGATCGGTGCGATCGTATGACTCCGGATGTTTTAAGAAATTTGATGCTGGGAGAAGGTCGGGAGATTCTGGGGCGTGGTCGCGCGCAAGAATCTTCCCCGCTCGAAAGCCATGGAGGTGGAACTTTCGTTTCTCCTGGGGCAAGATAGGAAAGAGGCACCGTACATCATCCCTCAAGCGGGTGATGCCTCCGCGCCTACGCCCCACAATGCTCACCCGTTTTCTCATCTTCCTTTCAAACGCCCCTTCCAAGCTATTCGCGCAGCGCCATTCGGTGCTCGCTACTCCTCACCACGCCGCGTGCCTCCTCCTCGCCCTGCTCGCCCTCGCCCCCGCCGCGCGGGCGCAGTACACCTTCACCCTCATCGCCAACAGTGGTGACCCGACCTTCAGCGCCTTCGGCGGCGCTCCCTCGATCAACACGGCGGGCACGGTGGCCTTCCTGGCGACCCGTGACGCGGGCGCCGGGGGCGGCACAGGCATCTTCACCAGCGCGGGCGGGGTGACGACCAGTATCGCCCTGAGCACCGACCCGCTCTTCAGCGGCTTCGATACTCCCTCGATCAACACGGCGGGCACGGTGGCCTTCTTTGCGACCCGCTACGCGGGCGCCGGGGGCGGCTCTGGCATCTTTACCAGCACGGGCGGGGCGACGACCAGTATCGCCCTGAGCACGGATCCGACCTTCAGCAGCTTCGGCCAAACTGTCTCGATCAACACAGCGGGCACGGTGGCCTTCTCTGCGACCCTGGACGTGGGTGCTGGCGGCGGCGATGGCGTCTTCACCGGTGCCGGCGGGGCGACGACCACGATCGCCCTGAGCACTGGCCCGACCTTCAGTTCCTTCGGCACCCATCCCTCGATCAACACGGCGGGCACGGTGGCCTTCGAGGCGGGCCGCGACCCGGGTGCCGGGGGCGGCACAGGCATCTTCACCGGCGCGGGCGGAGCGACGACCGTGATCGCCCTGGCCCCCGACCGGGCCATCAGTACGCCGACGATCTTCGATGCCTTCGGCAACAGTGCCTGGATCAACACAGCGGGCCAGGTGGCCTTCCAGGCGGTCCTCGACGCAGGCGCCGAGGGCATCTACCTCGGCGATGGCGGCGCGGGCACGCGGGTCATCGGCACGGGCGACACGCTCAATGGCTCCACGGTCACCGCCCTGAGCTTCGCCCGCGGCGGCATGAACGACGCCGGCCAGCTCGCCTTCGGCTACGTCCTGGCCGATGGCAGCTCCGGCCTGGCCGTGGCCAGCCCCGTCCCCGAACCCACGAGCGCGGCGCTCCTGCTCGGCTCCGGGTTGCTGCTCCTCGCGCGCCGCCGCCGCACGGCGTGAAGCATGACGGTCGAGCCCGTCACTGCGTGTCATGCACTTTGGGCAATCGGTCCGATTGTATGACTCCGGATGTTTTAAGAAATTTAAGGCTGGGAGAAGGTCGGGAGATTCTGGGGCGTGGTCTGGCGCGAGAATCTCTGTGGCTCCAAAATCATGGAGGTGAAGATTCCCCGTAAAGCGTTCGCGAAAGTTCGTCGGGGGGTAGCCATGCGTCCCCAAGGCCGTTGTTCGTTTGGCCCGCCCCACTAGCTGTGCGGCCGGCCAGGACAACCCAAGGGTTCCTGCCGCACAGCTAGTGAGGCGGGCCTTGGTTAACGGCCTCGGTCCTGAGCGAGTACTGCCAGGGCAAACCGCGCAGATCACTGCTTCAAGTTGTCGTATTTGAATGTGATCCCCACGATATCGCTAATCCTTTTGGGATCTGGTGAGAGTTTCACCGATAGAATGACCGTCGTGGCTCGGCGCAGTTCGGACAAAACGGCGGAGCCGGCCGCGATCGCTGCCGCATCGTTGCCCATGGGAATCGTTCGCACCTCATAGGAGAAACGACGGCCTTCTGCCGTGAAGGTCAGGGATCCTCCGGTGAGTTGGATGTCACGAATATCCGCGGTGTTGACCGGAAGTTTGACGGGGTTGTTGTCCACTCTGGCGGGGGTTGCAGCCGGGGTGGCTTTCGGCGGCGGCGCCACGGGTGGTGGCGGCGTGGTTGCGGCCGGCGAAGGCTGTTGCGCTTGAGCCAGGCAAGCCAGCACCGTGAAGAAGAAAGAAACGAGAGAAAGCTTCATATGCAGGAGCATTACCCTTCTCTCTCGATGTCATTAAGAGAAAAGGGAATCGACCCGGGATTTTCACATCCCGCATCTACCGGGCAGAAATCGTTGGAGCTTTTTGCGTCGTCGCGCCAGATCCAAAATCCCCGACCTCCAAATTCGCCCGCCAGCGCCTCTTGACCGGGCGCGTGCCAGCAACGTCATCATCTACGATCGAACCCGGTCCCGGGCCTACTACGCATACGCGAGCCGATGAAATCCAAGTGGCCTGAGGCACGTCACTTGTCCCGCCAGCGGCCAACGGCAATGAAACGGAGAAGCTGATAAACCTACAAACGGGAATGGAACTCTGACACTCTGCGGAAGTCGTTACCCTTCAACGAAATCCGATCGCTCCGCATTGAACTCATTGGGTGACAACATGCTGATGTGTAAAGCCTCGCGCCGTACGGGCCACCGCCAATTTTGGCCATTCCATTCCCATTTTTGGGGGGATACTTCGAGCCGGACCGGCGCGTCCGCTTCAGCGTCCCAGCGTCCCAGCGTCCCAGCGTC
>JBBRPL010000226.1:0-4715 GCA_038228205.1 Chthoniobacterales bacterium | reverse complement strand
TGGAGGACGACCAAAGAGATGGCGGTGGAAGCCGGGGAAATATTTGGTTGCTTTATGCATCCAATATATTAGCAACTATATAGATAAAAACAATCCCAAACTTACCTTATTTCAGTGCCATTCAACCCTGACCCCTTTCCCGTTTAGGGCCACTCCGGCCCGCCCCCCTCAAAAGCAAATTCCTATCAGAAAGCGCCAATCCGAATTGCGGCACAGGCTAGCCTCCCCGAACACCGAGAAATGAAACCCATCCGCATCTTCATCAGCAGCGCCGGCGCCGCTCCGCCGGCTTGCTGCCTGTGGAGATGTGGCAATTCTTTCTTGACGCGATAACTTCGCTGTTCTACGATTCAGCATAGACGCGGGTCACCAGGCTCCTTCCTCTCATGTCCCACGACGGCAACTCACCGGACACCATTCCCTGGACCCGACTCCTGCGGGACATCCACAATCGACAAGTGCTCCCCATCATCGGGCCGGGACTGGTGACGGTGAACGAGCAGGGCCGGGACATCCTGTTCACGGACTGGCTCGCGCCGCAGTTCGCCCGGCGCCTTGGCTTGCCCGAAACGGAGAACGTCACGCTCAATCGCGCGGCCTGCGCGCATCTGGTCAATCGCGGCAAACGCAAAGACATCTACGAGGAACTGCGGGAAATGGTGGAACAGCATGAGAACCTCGCCATGCCGCGCGGACTGGCGGATCTCGCGGCCATTCGCGACTTCGATTTGTTCATCTCCTCCACCTTCGACGGGTTCCTCTCGCGGGCGCTCAGGCAATCGCGCCCCGGATACAAGCCGGATGAACGCGGGCTGGCCGCCTTTCATCCCAGCCGGCCGGTCGATCTGCCGGACTCCCTGCCCGGCACTTTCATCTATCACGTCCTCGGCGCCTACAACACCTACCCGGACTTTGCCGTCTGGGAGGAGGATTACATGGAGTTTCTCTGCGGGCTGCTGGAGGCTCCGAAGGACACGCGGCGCAACCTGTTCCGCGAGTTGCGCAACCGCTCCCTGCTGCTCATCGGCGCTCCGTTTGATGACTGGATGGTGCGCTTCTTTCTGCGCATCGCCAAGCAGGAGCGCCTCTCGGATCGTCGCGGCTCGGTCGATGACTACATCGCCGAAGTCCCTGAGATGCTGGGCCAGCCGCTCATCTTCTACTTCGACAAAGTCATCGGTTCGCCGCAGATCATCTTTGCCGATCCGCTCACCTTCGTCCGCGAACTGCGGACTCGTTGGGCCGCCAAATACGAAGGCGGAAGTTCCGAGGATCTCCTCGCCTCCATCCCGGATGACATGGAGCGCGGCTCCGTCTTCATCAGCTACTCGCATGATGATCTGCCCGCAGCCGCCGTCCTGGCCGCCGGCCTGCGCGGCGCGGGCATCCCGGTATGGCTGGACTGGCGGCGGCTGAATCCGGGCGGCGATTGGGAGCAAGCCCTGAAGCGCGCGGTGAAAAGCCGTGCCGCGCTGTTCCTCAGCCTCATCTCCGCGGCCACGGAGAAGAACCCTGATCGCTTTGTCCACGAAGAACGGAAGTGGGCCGCCGAAGTCCATGTGCCGGGCGAGATCTTCTATATCCCCGTGGTGATCGACGACACGCAAACGCCCGCGCGTGAGCCGGAAGTCTTCGCTAGGCTGCATCGCCACACGCTGCCCGGCGGTCAGATCACACCCGAGTTCGCCGCGTTGCTGCGCCGTTACCTGGACCGCCACAACCAGGAGGGCGAGATCCGCGATGACTGATCCCGCGCCCAGTTCCAGCGCCGATCGCGCTCTCCCGCTCGTGGACGAGCAGCACCCCTGGCTCGGCCTGCTGCCCTTCACGGAAAAGACCCGTCGCTTCTTCTTCGGGCGGGATGCCGAGATCGCCGAGATCACCAGCCGCATCGCGGAAAACACCCTCACCATCCTATTCGGCCAGTCTGGCCTCGGCAAGACCTCGCTCCTCGGCGCAGGCGTCGTGCCACGATTGGAGGAGTCCGGCTACGCCCCCGTCTTGCTTCGGCTCGACTACGATCCCGCCACGCCCTCGTTGCTGGATCAGACTCGCGCCGCCATCCGCCGTGCCCTGCCGACTACCGCATGGCCGGACGACACCGATGGCATTACCCTCTGGGACCTTTTCCACCGTCTGCCCTCGCTGCTGCCACCCGACGCCCCCGCACCCGTTCTCCTCTTCGATCAGTTCGAGGAAATTTTCACCCTGGGCCGCCAGGATCCGGCGCGCGAGCGCGATGCCGACCTCTGGCTGGAGCAGATCGCCGACCTTCTGCAAAACCGTCCGCCCAAGGTGCTGGAGGAGCGCTTCGCCGGGAACCGCCGCCTCGCCCGCGACTACGACTTCGCCCGCTCACCCCTGCGCATCGTATTCTCACTGAGGGAGGATTACCTCTCCCATCTGGAGGGCTGGAAAACCCGGCTGCCCATGCTCGTGCAGAACCGCATGTCCTTGCACCTGCTCAATGGCCCGCAGGCGCTGGAGGCCGTGCTCGGTCCCGCATCATTGGGCGAGAACGCCCTTGTCAGCCGGGAGGTCGCCGCCGGCATCGTGCGCACCGTGGCCCGGGTGGAGCAGGGCGCCCCGCTGGCGCGCATCAAGGCCGTGCCCCCGCTGCTCAGTCTCTTGTGCGAGCAGCTCAATGCCGCCCGCATTGCCGCCAGTGCCCCGGCGATCGAGGCGGCCATGGTCAGAAGTCGCAGCACGGACATCCTCCAGCGCTTCTATGACGAGAGCTTCACCAGTTTCCCGATCGAGCATCGTGAGACCATCCGCCAGCTCATCGAGGATCCGCCCATGGTCACCGAGGGCGGCTACCGGAATTCTCTCGTGCGCGATGACGCCGAGGACCACCTCGCCCGCGCCGGCGTCCCGGATCCCCGCGCCGTCTTCGACACCCTCATCCGCCGCCGCATCATCACCGCCGAGGAGCATGGCGGACTGAAGCGCCTGGAGATCACCCATGACGTGCTCGTTCCCCTCGTCGTCCGCTCCCGCAAGGAACGCCGGGACCGCGTGGCGAAAGAGCAGGCCGAGCGCACCCTCGCCGAAGAGCGGGCGAAGTCCCTGAAGCGTCGCATCCTCATGGCGGCGATGGCTCTGCTCACCCTGCTCGCCGCGGCGGGTGCGATCTACGGAATGCTTTCCGCCAGAGAAGCTGCCACCCAACGTGATGAAGCCCGCTACAACGAAGGCCTCGGCTGGATGCTTCGTGCGGAGGTCGCCTATGAACCCAGCAAACGCTACCCGGAGACCCTGCTCTACGCCGCGCAGGCCATTGGTTTTGAAGGTGTCGGTCGTCCGGCGAACACCGACTTACCGCTCCGTTACATCCGCCAGGATCGCAATCCCTACGCCTTCGAACGCGCGCAGAAGTGGATCGCCGATCGCCCCGCGTATCGGCCCATATGGGCCAGCGCCCTGCGCGCTGCGCCAGCGAGCGGGCTGAGCGTCAGCCCCACCGGTCGCTGGCTGGCGCTGGCCAGTGAAGACGGTCGCGCAGTCGCGTGGGATTTGGTATCTGGTGACGAGACGATTGTGCTCGCGGAAGGCTCAGGCCCGGTGGCCGATCTCGCCTTTGACCCGCAGGAGAAGACCCTCGCCATCGCGGTGAAAGATAAGATCCAAATCTGGGACATCGCGACGCGGGCTCTGACCGTAGGCCGGGTGCATTCCGCGCCAAAAACCGATGCAACGCCAAAAACGCCCGTCGCGGAATCGCCCGGCTCCCCGCGTCCTCCAACTCCCACCGCACCGCAAGAGACGAGCGGGCAGTCGCTAAAAGAGACGAGCGGGCTCCCGCCACACTCGTCCTACACCTCCGCCCTCGCGTGGAGTCCCGGTGGCGACATGCTGGTTGTTGCGGGCGCAGACGGCAGCGTGATCCTCTGGCAGGGAGACAAGCAAACATCTCTGCCCTCCGGCCTCACCACAGCAGCCGCGCGCATCGCCTTCAGCGTGGAGAACAGCCTCATCGCCGCCGCCTATCCGGGCCAGGGCGTGCGCGTGTTCTTCCCCCACGCCGGCACCGCTGCCAATGCCTGGATGGAGCACAAAGGGGATTCCACCAGCGTGGCGATCAGTCCTGACGGCATGCGCCTTGCCATCGGCACTGTGGATGGAGCCATCAGCCTTTGGAGCAGCGCCGATGCGCGGCAGCTCAGCATCGTCCCGGCGGAGTTGCGGCACAAGGGTGCCGTGCTCGACCTCGCTTTCCGCCCAGACGGCCGCCAGCTCGCCAGCGCCTCGGCGGATGGCACGGTGAAGCTGTGGGACAGCCGCGACGACATCCCTGCCGTCATCGCCACGCTCTGCGGGCATGTCGGTGCGGTCAGCCGTGTTTGTTATGCACCCGGTGGCGACATCCTGGCCAGCGCAGGAGCGGATGGCAGTGCGCGATTGTGGTCGGTGGCGGTCAAGCCGGAATCACCGTTGAATCTCTTCGCCTATCTGGACCAGCACTTCTTCGTCTTTGATCCGACGACGCAACAGGCGCAGTGGGCCGGCGGCAGTGGCTTCATGGAAGTGCCCGGCAGCAGCCTCGTCGGACTGTGGCAGAAAGATGGAGCGCCAAGCGTGGCCGCCTACCTTCTTTCACATCAAAACTGGTCCAGCGCAGCCCAGGTGGGCGCAGCGTCTGGCGATGTGCGCAAAGCTCTGCTGGCTGATGCGGAGAAGGCGGCGAAGGAGAACCGCTGGCACCGCGTGGACCT
>JBBRPL010000225.1:0-4721 GCA_038228205.1 Chthoniobacterales bacterium | reverse complement strand
CGCGTGATGCTTTCGAGCTGCTTGTGGCGCTTACGCAGATCGCGTGAGGCCCAATCGGCGGCGCGGAGGCTGTCGAGAATCGAGCCTTTAATGCGATGTTTGGCGTAGCTTTGGAAGGAAACATCTTTCGTGGAATCGAAACGCGTTGCGGCGTCGATCAGGCCCATGACACCGGCATGGATCAGGTCGTCGAGATCGACGTGGACGGGGATGCTTTCGTAGACCCGGATGGCAATGGCACGCACTAGCGGGAGGTGGTCAACAACGAGGCGGTCACGGTCTGCGAAGGTGGAGGATGCGGCGATCATGCACCTGATAAATGCACGGGCTGGACCAAGTGGCAAGAAATTGGCGCGCAACGACCAAAATATGGCTAAGTTGCTGATCCGTAAAGGCCAGTTTCTTAGGGTGAACCGAGTACCTGCCGGTACCGGACTAGGCTGAAGGCCTGAGATATCCGGATTGGATTCCGGGATGAAACACCGTGTTCCAGATTGAAACATCACCAGCCCGCCTTGCGGGCGACTATGGTCTTGAGGGCTAGCCCGCCGAGAAGAATCCAGACTGCGGTTCGGAGAGTCCCTTCTATCCAGAAGGTGGCGACCAGGGCGATCAGCGCGTACGCGGCCATGGCGATCCGGAACTTCATCTGGTGGTGAGATTGTACGAGAAGGTGAACTGGAGGACGACGCGGCTGCCTTTGAAATCGGTCGGTAGCGGCGGGAGGCGGTTGGAGGCGCTGAGTGCGGCGACGGCGGCTTCATCGAGAGGCCTTGAGCCGGATTGCGCGGTGTAAATCACTTTGGTAATGGTGCCATCGGCCGCGACCGCAAATTCTACCAGGACGCGGCCGCGCTGGCCCATGCGGGCGGCTTCCGGATAGATGGCGAACCAGTTCCGGCGGACGGTGGCGAGGACACGGATCAGGTACGGTTTGAAATCCACGCCCTGGGGATCGCTTTTGAGTTCCAGCGAAGAACGGGGGCGGCCCGCACTCGGGGGCAGATTGAGGCCGGGGCCGGAAGCGTCAAGCTCGGCTGCCGCGTCGCCAACGGATTGCGATCCGGAGGGGCCGCTTCGGGAGATGTTGCGAACGGCGTCCTGGATTGGGTTCCGGGTGATGAGTGAGGGATTGATTGCGGACTTTGCGACTGGCGCGGCCTGGGCTGGCGGTAGCTCAAAGGCGAGCTTGGGTTTCTCTACTGGAGGCGGAGGAGCGGCTTGCGGAAGCTTCGCGGTTTCTTTGGCGGCGAGCTCGATTTTGGGCGGTTCCGGCGTGGCGGGCGTAGCTTGCGGAACGCGTTGAGGAACCGGTGGGGCGGCCTGCCGAGCTTTGGGTGCCGGCGCTTCGTGCTGGATTTGCGGACGCGGCAGAATTGCCTCGGCGACTAACTCCTTGCTCAAGGGCGCTTTGTTGGGAGCGCGCTGGGTGAGTTGCGTCGGCGGATCGATGAGGCGGGTGACGACGCGCTTGCGTTCAGGTTCATCCGGCGGCGGGGCATGCCGCGTGCCATCCACATTGCCGAGAAAAAGCAGCAGAGCCAAGTGCGCGGCTAAGGAACCGGCTACCGCGATTCGATTGGAGAGGACGGTCACTTCGGGCGGCCCGAAGGCGACAATCTGGTCCGGGCTACCAGCGCGGCGTGTTCCGCGATTTTTTCAGTGATATCCAAGGCTAGCGATAAGGTTCGACGCGCGGTTTCGCCGTCGAGTTTCGGAGTCTGGCGGGTGGCGATGCTGTGGAGGAAGGCGGCGAACTGAGCTTTGAGAGGCTCGTTCTTTACTACCGCGTGTTGCTGGAAGCCGATCTGTTGATTTTCGCCGACGGTGAAAGCGGCCAGGTCCTGGCGTGCGTAATCGAGCGATAGGTATTGGTGAGGCTGGAAGAGGCGCAGCTTGCGGACCTTCTCAGTGGACACGCGGCTGGCGGTGAGGTTGGCGATGCAGCCGTCTTGAAACTGGAGGCGGACGTTGGCGATATCGGTTTTCGAGGAGAGGATCTGGACGCCAGCGGCTTGTACCTGTTCGAGGGGGCTGTGGGTGAGGGCCAGTACGATATCGAGATCGTGGATCATGAGGTCTAACACCACGTCTACATCGAGTGAGCGGGGGCTGAAGACGCTCATGCGGTGGATTTCGAAGAAGAGCGGGGTGGTGGCGGCTTGTTCGAGCGCGATAACGGCGGGGTTGTAGCGTTCCAAGTGACCTACCTGGAGGATTCGGTTATAGCGTGTCGCGGCTTCGGTGAGTTGGGTGGCTTCCTTGAGCGTGGCGGCTAACGGTTTTTCGATGAGAACGTCAAGGCCTCTCGACATTGCTTCGCAGCCTAGCGCGGCGTGGTGAATGGTGGGGGCGCTGATGATGACTGCGTCGGCTATGTTCGGGAGTTCTGCGAGTGTGGGGAAACCGGGTACACCGTGGGCGTTTGCTTTAGCGGAATCGGGGTCGATTATGGCTATTAGTTCGGCGTCCGGGGATTCGTTGACTATGCGGATGTGATTTTGACCGAAGTGGCCTGCGCCGATTACGGCTATGCGGGTCATTGGCGGCCTGCGGTGATTGTGATGGAGGCGGCGTTGGCGGCCTTTACGAGGTCTTCGCGGTCCAGGAGGAGGGTTCTTCCTGCGTCGATTGAGATTGCCGTGGTGTTGGTTTGCTGCATTACCGATATGGTTTCGAGGCCGATTACGGGGACGTCAAAGAGCAGGTGGCCCCGGCGCTGGCTGGATTTTACCAGCGTGAGGGGTTTGTTGTTAGCTAGTTCGGCGGCGCGTCTTAACATTGCGTCCGTGCCTTCCATCGCTTCGAGAGCTACGCAGGCGCGGTCGGCGATTGCGCAGCTTTGGCCCAGATCGAAGGTGGCTAGCGCGTCCGCGATCTTTCTTCCGTAGTCTATGTTGGCTTGCTCTTCCGACGTTGGCTTGCGTTTGGTGAGGATACCTTCCGGGGCCAAAAGGGATTTCAGGAGTTTGGTGCTGTCTACCAGTTCGATACCTTCGTCCTGAAGAACTTTAGCGACTGCGCCGATCAGGCCGTCAGTATTTTTTCTGGGGAGAGCGGCGAGGAGCTTGAATAGCCGCCAATCCGGTTTGATGTTGGAGAAGATTTTGGCGTGTTTGACCTGGCCGGCCATCATGACCTGGGTAATGCCTTCCTGGTGGCAGATATCGATGAGGCGGCTGAGTTCGCCGAGCGAAACCCAGTGGCACTTTGCGGCGAGGCTCTCGAGTTCAGGCGCGGCTTCTTCGCGGATGGCGATTATCACGGCTTCATCGCCCATCTGGCGTGCGGTTTCCAAAGCCAGCACGGGGAAGCGGCCATTACCGGCGATGATGCCGTATTTCACGCTTTACCTTTGATGACGCCGCGTTTTGAAGCCGCTATGAATTCAAGGAGTTCGGTGAGTTCTGGGGTATCCGGGATTTCTTCCTGGATGCGGGCGACGGCCTGGCTGGTATTGAGTCCCGCTCGGGTGAGGAGGCGGAAAGCGGTTTGCAGGCCTTCTATGGTTTCGTTCGGAATATCGCGGCGTTCGAGACCTACGCGATTGGCACCGAAGACTCCGATTTCACGATCGGCGACGGTGGTGGAGAAGGGCATCACGTCTTGCGTGACCACGCTATAGCCGCCGATGAAGGCATGGCGGCCTACGCGGCAGAACTGGTGGACTCCGCTGAAAGCACCGATGGATGCCCAATCGTGAACTTCGACGTGTCCGGCTAGAGTAACTGCATTGGCAAGGATGATATCGCTGCCGACCAGGCAATCGTGCGCGATGTGGACATAGGCCATGAGCCAGTTGCGGTGGCCGATGCTGGTGAGGGCTCCGCCGCCTTCGGTGCCGCGGTGGATGGTGACGAATTCGCGGACGGTGTTGCCATCGCCAATTCTGGTTTGCGCGGGCTCGCCTTTATATTTCTTGTCCTGGGAGGCGACGCCCACGGTGGAGAAAGGATAGAAGAGATTGTCCGCGCCGATGACGGTCGCGCCATCAATGTATTTGTTCGCCATCAGGCGGGTGCGAGCGCCGATTTCGACATCGGGACCGATGACGCAGTAGGGGCCAATCTCGGCGGTGGGATGAATGCGGGCCGAGGGACTGATCAGATTTGCTGGTCCTTGCGCTCTAGCTTGCACATGACCTCTGCTTCGGCGACGAGGACGCCGTTAACCGTGGCGCGGCCGGACATTTTCGCGACGGTGCCTTTCTTCTTGAGGACCTTGAGTTCCATGAGGAGCTGATCGCCGGGGCGGACGGGCTTGCGGAAGCGCGCATGATCGACGGAGACGAGGAAGACGAGGTAATTGTCGCGATCGGGGATGTTGCCGAGAACGAGAACGCCGGCGGTCTGAGCCATGGCTTCGACGATGAGGACGCCGGGCATGACGGGAAAATCCGGGAAATGGCCCGCGAAGAAGGGCTCATTTGCGGTGACGTTTTTGATGCCCAAGATCCGTTCCGAATCCATTTCGAGGATGCGGTCAACGAGCAGCATAGGGTAACGATGCGGCAGAATGCGCCGTATCTCATCAATATCCAAATTTGGCATGGAGCACCCGGTATTATAACAACCGTGAGCTCTACACAAATACCCACGCTCAAGTGGGCGGAGCGGGAGATGCCGCGGTTCCAGAAGCTGCTACGGACGATGGTGGAAGTGGAAAGCCCGAGCGACGACAAGGCGGCGGTGGACCGGTTCGGGGCGCTGCTGGCGGACACT
>JBBRPL010000224.1:0-4824 GCA_038228205.1 Chthoniobacterales bacterium | reverse complement strand
TGTTGATCGAAGCGCCGCCCGCCTGGCGTCATAAGGATCACGCGGGGCGAGTGCTCAGTGCTCAGTGCGGAGTCCTCAGTAGGTTCAGCGGCGCGCGCGTCCGACTGAGCACTGAGCACTGAGCACTGAGCACTTCCCCCCTTCAACTCCTCGATAGCCGCAAAGATCGGCTCGCATTTCATCACCATTCCCTGGCTGCCTCCGTAGGGGGCGTCGTCCGTGGTGCGATGCTTGTCGCGCGCCCAGTCGCGAAGGTTGTGCACCGTGATGACGGCCAGTCCACGCTGTTGCGCTTTGCCGATCATGCTTTCGCCCAAGGGCGCCGCGGCGATGGTCGGGAAGAGGGTGAGAATATCGATGCGCATGGAGACGATGAATAGCGGTGGAGCGCGCTTGTGATAGCACGACAATCCTGAATAGTTCGCGGGGTGGCAACGACCGCAAAGAACAAAAATAGACCCGGGGCGAGAGCCGCGCGCACGCGCTGGCGCTGGAAACTGTGGCTGAGCCTGGCCGTGTTCATGGCCGTCCTGGTCGTGTGCCTGGTGTACGGGTTCTGGGCCTCCTCCTTCGATATTCGCAAGGTCCAGGACATGGCCGAGCGCTCGACGATCCTCGATATGGACGGAAAAGTGTATTCCCGTCTCCAGGGTGAGAATCGAGTGACGGTGAAACTCGCGCAGGTCTCGCCGTATTTTGTGAAAGCGCTGATTTCGCGCGAGGACGCGCGTTTCTACAAACATCGCGGAGTGGATCCGTTGGGTATCGCGCGGGCGATCTTTCGCAATCTCACGCACGGCTCGGCGAAAGAAGGAGCGAGCACGCTCACGCAGCAACTGGCCAGGAACAGTTTCCCGGAAGGCCTGGGAGCGCGGAAGAGCATCCATCGCAAATTGCTCGAGGCCTTTGTCGCGGCGCGGATCGAGCAGCAATTCAAGAAGGACGAGATTCTCGAGGCCTACGTGAACCGGATCTATTTTGGATCGACCGTCTATGGCATCGAGACGGCGAGCCAGACCTACTTTGGCAAGCGCGCGGCAGACCTCACGCTGGGGGAATCGGCGCTGATCGCTGGGATCATCCGCGCCCCATCGCACTTTTCACCGCTGCGCAATCTCAAGGGCGCGCTGCGCGAGCGTGACACGGTGCTCGATCGCATGGCGAAACTGGAAAAGATCACCGAAAAGGAAGCGATAGCCGCGAAAGCCGCGCCCATTATCCTTTCCAAGAAACACATCTTTTCGGCGCAGGAAAACTACGCCATGGATCTGGTCCTTCGGGAGCTGAATGACTTGCTGACCGACGAGCAGCGACAGGACGGCGGGATGAAAATCTATACGACGCTGGACCCCGCATTGCAGAAGGCGTCCGAAAATGCGGTCAACGCAGAGCTGACAAAAGTGGAGGCGCGGCCCGGCTACAAGCATCCGAGGAAGGCGGATTTTTCGCCCGAGGCAAAAGCGGCGGAAGAGGAGACGCCTTACTTGCAGGGGGCGCTGGTGGTTGTCGACAACCGGACCGGCGGCATTCGTGCGCTGGTGGGCGGACGGGATTTTTCCGAGAGCAAATTCAACCGCGCCACCACGACGAAACCGCGGCAGATCGGCTCGACCTTCAAGCCATTCGTTTACGCCGCGGCCTTCGATCATGGTTTGCTGCCAGGGGCCGCGATCGATGACGGACCCATTGCGCGTGGTGAAGTGCGAACGGCGGCGAATTGGACCCCCGACAATTCGGACGGTACTTACAAAGGGGTGCAGAGAGCGGAGGAGGGCTTGATCCAGTCCCGCAATACGATGAGCGTGCGGGTGGGCGAGCGGGCGGGCCTGGATCAAATCGCCCGGATCGCCGCCGCGGTGGGAATCGAAGGGATGCCAAAAAGGCCCGCGGTGTATCTCGGCGCTTTTGGCAGCAACGTCGTGGACGTGACCACGGCCTATACGGTTTTTCCCAACGATGGCGTCCGCAAGCAGAGTTTTATCATCGAGCGAATTGACGATGCCACGGGAGAGACCATCTATCGTGCGGCGCACGTTCAGGCACGGGCGCTCGATCCAGGCGTGAGTTGGATGGTTTCCAGCGTGCTGACCAAGGTCGTGGAGCGGGGGACGGCAGCGGGCGCCAAAACGCTCGGATTCACGAAGCCGGCGGGGGGAAAAACCGGGACAACGAATGATTTCAAGGATGCCTGGTTCGTCGGGTACACGAGTTCATTGACTTGCGGAGTTTGGGTGGGACTCGACCAACCGGAGACGATCATTCCGCACGGCTACGGAGCGGCCCTGGCGCTGCCGATCTGGGTGGATGTCATGAAGGCGGCTCCTTCCCAGCGATACCCGGCAAATGATTTCCGTCCGCCCGTGCCGCTCCGGCGGGTGACGGTGTGCTCCGTCACCAATGCACTTGCGACTTCTGGATGCGACCGGGCGGGTACCGCCTACAGCGTCGACCTGCCCGCAGGCCGCGCGCCGCGCGATCCGTGTCAGGTCCACAAAGGCGGGATATTGGCCGGTGGCGATGCTTCCGACGAAGGGCAGAAGAAGAATCTTCCGCAAAGTATCTTCCGGTCGTTCAAGAAGTTCTTCGGTGGGGAATGATGGTGAGGGTGCCAGGGAGTGTTTGAGAATTCCGAAGCCTGTTGATTTCGCCAGAGCTTGCGAGCTTTCTACAACTTGCGGATGCAGAATACGCGGGTGGATCGGCTTCTCCGAAGACGATGGGTAAAGATGGGCGACGAAGTCGCGTTTCTTTTCCCCATCGCGTTGCGGAGAACGCGATCCTGCTCCGCAACCGCCACGTCGATCAAATTCTAGACGCTGTCTGCATCGCAATCGATTATTGAAACACTCCATAGAGCGTTTACTGCACTTTGGCCGTCTGGGTGTCCCGGAGGGACAAAAGCCCCGGGTTGAGCGAGTGTAAGCAGAGCCACTTAAGTAGCGCGACAATCGGTTCGAGAACTTTTGACAAATATTCGAGAAGTCCGCGGGTTCGGTAGACGGCATCAACAACGGTTCTGAAGAATGCCTTCAGGCTGCGTTCAGAGTCAAGGAAGGCGGCCTGCAGTCAGGCCGCCACCCACGCCACCCGCAACAACCCGGTCCCAGATCCCGTCGCCGGCGTGCCCTCGTTCGTCCTCGTGTCACCGCTCCAAGCCACGGATTGCTCGAACGAGTCATCAGGGTCGCAAGGCTGCCGGAATCCATGTCCCGCGAAGGAAGTGAGCCCGTTCCGACGCACCATTGCCCCATCAATATAGTCCCACCCGTAGAACACCCCCTCATTTGGGTTAAACCCGTAGGGTCCCACAGCGAGGCCGGGGTCATCCCCGTCAGAAAGGAAAGGGATAGCGTCGGGGTTATCCACCCCCTCCAAAACAGCACCAATTCCCAGGCCCGGAAAGTGCACCGGGTCCTGGGTCGCGTTGTCCGGGTCAAAAGAGGGCCAGTGAGGCCCCTGTTCCACGTATTCCGCCCGTCCGCAGTGCGCCTTCGATTCGAGCGCGAACCCCGCCGTTATCCTCATGCTCCCGCTCGCGTGGCCGCTCGTTCCGAACCCCGGATCGTAATGCACGTCTGTGCTGAAGGTCCCAGCCACGGTCGAGTCAGGGAATTTCGGCAGAAACGACCACGCGCACGGACAGCACCCCGAGGACAGGAGGAAGAACTCTCCCGGATCGAGCGCCTCCAGGAGTGGTTCGGGATCGAGCGCCGCGTATGGCCCTGCGAACCCCTTGTCCTTGAGATACACCCGGTTCAGATTCACCGCCAGACTCACCGCCATTGTCTGGGTAGTCGTGGAGTGACCGAAAAACGGGGCAGACGCGCTAAACACCCAGTTGTAGTCAAAGGTCAGGCCGATGCCCTGGACCTTCACCGCGCTGTCTCGCGTGCATTGTAGGCAGCCCATCGCTTAGGAGAGCTTCCAGTCCGGCGTCAGGTTCGCGCTGCTTGGGGAAGCTTGGCACACATTCAGCGCCTGCGATCCACCGACCATGGGAGACACACTCACCTGGCCGTCTACGACCTCATAAGTGAAGAGCAGCTTGTGAACCTGCGTCGACGAAAGCGCCGGCGGATCGGCCGCCCCGTTGTCGAACACGGTCACGCCTACAGCCAGAAAGTCTCCGGGATCGGCGCCCGCTGTGACATCCACGCTGGCCCAATATTGACCCGAGCCGCTCACCACCGTTGGATCCAGCGCATCGACGGCCACGTCGCCCAGCGCCCCGGCCGTCATGCCCAGCTTTGGGCCATCATCGTCGCTCGCATCGTAGGCCTGGAGCTGCCCACGCGTCGGCGCCACATCCCCCGAGACAGCATACGTCTGCGGCGGGTCCCCTGGCAGATCTACGACGTTCTTCATGGCAGTCCTGTGCTCCTTTGGGAAACGTTGGCGTTCTGGTTCCCCGTGTTGCCCTCCGGGCGCCGGTCGCAGCGTTGCAGCTCG
The DNA here is from genome assembly GCA_038228205.1 of Chthoniobacterales bacterium. GTDB lineage: Bacteria > Verrucomicrobiota > Verrucomicrobiia > Chthoniobacterales > Chthoniobacteraceae > Chthoniobacter. The sequence goes on along the minus strand of JBBRPL010000224.1, from coordinate 375 downwards.
ATCAGATCCTGTGGCCCGAGATGCTCAGGCGGCCCCACAGTGTAGGTCGTGCGGCCTGTGTCCAGATCCTCGGTCATCTGTTGGATCACCGCCTTCATCGTTCCCCATTCCGGCCTTCCCCCCGTCAGGTTCAGCACGTTGCCCAGCCCTCGATCTCCGCTGCACTCATCCTCCAGGATCGAGACCGTCCCCTGATAGTGCGGCGTGCTAAAAGCCTCCAGCAACTGCGCCGCCACTGGCACAGCGCGGGAATGTCTTGAGCAGCCGCAACCGCCCAACGATGCTGCGCGCGTGGCTCCAAACGCATCTCCGCAATCACGGCGACACCTACCTCGAAGAGGTCAAGGCGGCCGACCTCAAGGTTGTAGCGTCCGT
>JBBRPL010000223.1:0-4856 GCA_038228205.1 Chthoniobacterales bacterium | reverse complement strand
GCTCAAACTCTCCGGTGCCGCCTGGCTACCGGCCAACGCTGAGTCCATCGCCCAGTTGCGCGTCCTGCGCTCCAACAACCAATGGGCCCAACTCTGGCCTCTCGCTGCTTGAACCTTTGGACCGGGTTTGAATCACGCCCCCCAGAGGGCGCGAAGCAAATCATCCATTCCCATCCTCGCTTATTCAACTACAACGTGTATTGTCGTCCATGACACTTCCCGTAATTAACCAAGCAATCAATATGGTGATCCGTGGCAAAAATTACTTGGTCACTTGCATGGATGTCTTTGACGCAGGATACGGCTACTATTTTGATGCGTTGTTTCCCGCCGCCCTGCGCCTGAGGTTTGCCGAGGGAGAACCCTGCGAAATTCCCGGATTCGGAGCCAACGGCTCGGCGGACTTTGCCAGCCATCCGAAGCACGACACCCGGACGGTGCGGTTCCTGATTCCGAAGTTCATCTAGCCGAGTCCGCCCCAACGAGAGGGAGCACGCCATGCAATGGCGGAACCGGGGAATCGTTTTTTGGAGGTTTCATGAGGAGAATGTTGTCGCGGGATGAAACGCTGGTTGCTTGGGCTCGCCCCGGCATTCACGCATACGCGTCGACTTCAGTGGAGCGTTCGTCGATAGGATCTTCGCAGTGGTTCCGCGCGAGAACCCACAGAAGTTGGAGGTCGTTGCCAGCACCCGCCGGTGCTGCCCTGCGGGCTGCCTGCGGCAGGCTATCTCGCTCCGCTCGGTTCGACTGCGCCCATGCTTCCCCGCTCCGCTCAGGATGACAATGTTGGGGCACGGCGCTCGCGCACACCGCGACACGCAAGATATCTGTGCCGGTTCTCGATCGATCTGGATCTCGGCAGGAATCTGCTTTGGGTCTTCCGGATGACTTCGAGGAGGAAAGGTTGTGAAAATGGCTTTGAAATGGGGGTGGGGACGGTTGTCACCGGTGGAGACGGAATTTTCTGAAGCCCCCCTTTCGATTCCCATGAAGCACATCCTTTCGCTGTTCGTTTTGACGTTTGGGTTTTGTGTTGGTTTGCCGGCGGCGGATCAAGGGGCGGCGGGGCTCAAGTCGGAGAGCTTTGACCACGATCCCGGCTGGGAAGGATTCAACAATCGCGTGGTGCCGAAGAGAGCGGTGACGGTAAAGCAGGACTTCGGCTACAGCGGGACGACGCATTTTTCCGGGGCCGGAGTGGGGGAGATGGGCGGGGTGGTGCAGCGGGCGACCAGGCCGGCGGCTTATGCGGCTGTACTGGCGCCCGCGAAATCGCTCGAGGACAAGCTCACGGCTTCGGGCACTTTTGCGATCACAGGGGCGACGGGTGGGGCGGGGCTCTTTTTTGGTTTTTTCAATGCGCAGCAACCCGGTGGCAGTGGGCGGCCGATCGGGTCGCTGGGGCTGGATATGGATTTTGAGAGCAAGGGCGGGCGGCTCGCGGTGCGGTTGATCACGGGCGGCAACAAGTCGTGCGGGACTTTCATCACGCCTTATCTGCCGGGAAAGTTTCGGCCGACGCCGATCAAGATCGATGGCACGCGGTATCATTGGACGCTCGATTACGATCCACTGGGCGCAGCGGGGACGGGGCGGTTTGTGTTTACGATGCGGAGCGAGGGGCACACGACGCAGGATTACGGGACGCTACCGGACGCGTCGGAGAAGGAGGCGCAAGCCCGCTTTCCTAACACGACGACATTTACGGTGGATCTTCCGCCCGATTACAAAAAGGAAGGGGCTATCTTTGATCGGTTCGGCTTGTGCAATGCGATGAAGGCCGGTGGGACGGCGACGATCTTTTTCGATGATCTGCAATATAACGGGCAGGCGCAGGATTTTGCCCAGGATCCGGGCTGGGTGGGCGAGGGGAATCACGTGACGTTTGAGGACCGCGAACTGACAGGGGCGCATGACTTCGGTTACAGCGCGGAGACCCATTTTGCGGGTGGCGCGCCGGGGGAGGTCGGCGGTGGTTTGTGGCGCAGCGGTCCTTTCGGCTACTACGCGGATCGCGTGGGACCGCTAAATCTAGAGCAGCGATTGGAAGCGCGCGGGAGAGTGAAGTTGGTCACGGCTGGGCCCGATTCCGATATGCAACTGGGTTGGTTCAATAGCGCAGCCAAAGAGAAAGGCAGTGGCGACACGGAGAATTTCGTTGGCGTGCATGTGGGTGGGCCGACGCGCATCGGCCATTATTTCATTCCGGTGTTTGCGAATGCGCGCGGGGAGGTGGGCAAGGTGGAGAAGGGTCCGATCCTGATTCCGGGCAAGGTCCTGGAGTGGTCGTTGGTCTATGATCCAGCGGCCAATGGCGGCAATGGCGAGATGCAGGTGACGCTCGGGAGCGAGACGGTGACGCTGCCCCTGAAGCCGGGGCTGAAAGCGAAAGGGGCGAGCCTGGATCGGTTCGGGCTTTTTACCTCCACGGCGGGCGGGCAGATGGTGAAGATCTATCTCGATGACCTGAAATACACAGCCGCCCCGGCACGGTGAGACTGAACCGAAGGAAGAACGGCGATGGAAATAACCACGGATGCCACGGATAGCACGGATGGAAAATGGCGGAGGCGTCAGGACTTCAGAAACTGTTCAAGGTCGGACCGGCTGCATTTGAAGATCGAAACAAATAGACTTTTAGAAATCCAAATTATGAAACCCATCCTCATCCTCACCACGGTGCTCGCTCTTTGCCGTGGCTTTGTCTCAGCCGCTGACGCGCCTGCTCAGCCGTCGAATGCCCGGACGCTCGCGGTGGTGGATCGGGTGCGGTTTCTGGCCGCGCCGGACCGGGAGCAGGCGATGGTGGGTGGAAAGTTCACCGGCTCGAATGTTTCGCCGCTTGAGGGCTTCCAGGTGCTGGCGGTGATCAAGACAGCACCGGCGGCTGGCGAATGGGGGGAACTTTCCTTCGCCAATACCACGCCGTATCGCTGGGTGCGCTATGAGGCTCCAGCCGGTTCGCGCGGGAATGTGGCGGAGGTGGAATTTTATGCGGGCGCGAATCAACTCCGCGGTGCGGGCTTTGGCTCAGCGGGAACGCTACCCCCGGGTGGAAGCTGGAAGGCGGCCGTGGATGGCAAGAAGGAGACATGGTTCAACTCCAGCACAGCCGACGGGCAATACGCCGGGTTCGACCTGGGGGAACTGGCGTCCACGGCGCGCCCGGCGGTGACGCCCGGGGGCGGGGACTTTGACCAGCCGCAGGTGGTGACGATGAAGTGCGCTACCCCGGGGGCGACGATCCGCTACACGCTCGATGGCACCACGCCGGGCGCGCAAGGTGGGCGGGTCTATGCGGAGCCTTTCACGATTGAGAGGAATGCGATGCTGACGGCGGTGGCGTTCAAGGACGGACTCGCGGCAAGTCCGGGCACGCTCGCGACGTTGTGGGTCGGCAAACCGGTTCACCCGCCGATGAGCTCCTTTCATGTCGGGAACAGTCTCACGGGCAACGCGAGCCGCTTCTCGTCGTTCATCCGCTCGGCGGGCGGGCGGGACAATTTTCCGGCCTATCTCATTGGCGGGTCGCTCACGGTGAAGCTGTGGAACGAGTCCACGGGCGCGGACAAAAAGCGCTGGGACGACACCTATGCCAAGGCCGTTCATCCGCTGGACTATTTCACCCTGCAACCGCGCGATTTCAACGTGGCCGAGGAGGCGGACTACGCGACGCATTTCATAAAGTTGGTCCGCGAGAAATCGCCCGACGTGCAGCCGTGGCTCTATGCGGAATGGGTGGAGAGGAACCGGGGGCGGCCAACGGACAGGGGCGAGGTGCCGAGCTATGAGATGAAGAAGACGTTTCCCGCGCTGACGTGGGAGGAATCGATGAGCGCGATGGTGCTCTACAATGAAGAGGTGCAGCACGAAATCGTGGCGCGGAATCCCGGCGGCAAGCGGGTGCGCGTGCTGCCGACGGCACTGGCGCTGGGATGGCTGCGGAATCAGATCGACCAGGGTAAGTTTCCAGGAGTGGCGCCCGGCGAGGATAGTTTCTACGGCGCTTTTTTTGAAGATCAGGTGCATGTGAATCCGAATGGGTGCTATGTCGTGGCGCTGACCTGGTATGCGGCGCTCTACGGAGAATCGCCCGAAGACAAGCTGCTGCCCATCGGCGCAAACCTGACGCCGGAGCAAGCGCGGGCGTTGCAACGGCTCGCGTGGGATGTGGTGCGGAATTATCCCGACTGCGGACTGTACAAGGAAGGGACGGTGCCGGTGGGCCCGCCGCAATTTGCGAGCGGGGCGAAATCGGCGAAGGGCGTCACTCCAGTGACGCTGGCGTCATCCACGACCGGGGCGAGCTTCCGTTATACGCTGGACGGCACGGCGCCGACGCGCACGAGTGGCTACGCGTATTGCGGAATCATCAGCGCACGCCCGGGAATGACTGTGAAAGCCGTGGCGTTCCAGAACGGGATGGCCGATAGCGCGGTCGGGGAAGTGACGGTGCCGTAGGGGCCGATGGAGTGCGCGCGACTTGTCGCCGCTTTGGATTGCCGCGGAGCGCCGTTGGAGCCTTGGGGTAATAGCGTCTGCTAATCCGCGCCGTCCGCGAATTCCGCGCCATCCGCGCATTCCGCGGTTTCCATTTCCGGATTTAGGTTAATCGAAAGCAGGGCACGATATTGACGGTTCTGCGACCCCTGCCGGGGTCGAGACGATGTTTTCTCCTTCCGGGGGTGTCGCTCGTTCCTCGCTCAACCCCCGGCTAACCTGACTTCCTCCCCCCTCGAGGGAAAAGCCCTGTATTTTCTCATTTTTGACTTAATTTGTAGCAAGTAATAATGCAAACTAATCATAAGTATTCCTTGTATCTAACAATAATCAGCGGCTATAGTCGTAGCCAG
>JBBRPL010000222.1:0-4862 GCA_038228205.1 Chthoniobacterales bacterium | reverse complement strand
CGTCATTTACGAAGGCCTCAACCATCATCACGAAAGCATGCAGGGCGCATTGCAACTCGCCGCGGCCATGGAACTCCAGCGGGCCAGCCGCTTCCTCCCGGTGATGGATACCATCATCACCCTCGCGCCGCTGCTCGGGCTGCTCGGCACGGTGACCGGCATCATGGGCGCCTTCAATGCGGTGCAGGGTGAACTCAACGTCGATGCAGTAAGCGGCGGCATCGGCGAAGCACTCATCGCCACCGCCTGCGGCCTGGCCATCGCCATGTTCTCGCTCATTCCCTACAACTATTTTTCGACCAAGGTGGAATTCCTGAAGTTCGAACTCGAGACCGCGGCGACCAACCTCGAAGTAATGATGCGCACCCTCGCGGACAAGCGCCAGAACGGCGCCGCCAACCGCGCCGGGCTCGTCAGCCAGCCATGAGACTGAACTCCCCTCTGCCGCAAAAGAAGGCGCGCATCGAGATCATCCCGCTGATCGACATCATGTTTTTTCTTCTCGCGAGTTTCATGCTCGTCAGCCTGAGCATGATCCGGATGAAAGGCGTAAAGATGACGCTCCCGCAGGCTGCCAGCGCGACCACAGAAACGAATCCCGATTTCATTCCCATCGGCGTGTCACCGACGGGCGATTTGTTTTGGGATAAAGACAAGACGCCCATTGCCGCGGCGGATTTGACGGCGAAAATCGCGCCCCTCTTCCAAGCGAACAAGGATCTGCGCATCTACATCAACGCCGATCGCGACGCCACCCACGGCACGGTGATCGACGTGCTCGATCGCGTCCGCCAGGCTGGCGTGACCAAGGTCTCCTTTGCCATCAAGCCTGGCGCGAAAGGCCCAGCGCCCGCCGCCATCCCCGCCCCGCCGGTCGCAGCCGCACCGGCCGCCGCTCCCACTCCCTGATCCGCCGTGGCCGCCAGCCCGCCCACGCTCGAACCGCGCTCCGCCGCCATCGGCTATCGGCGACCCCGCAGCGCGCGTCTTGTCCCCCTGCTGCTGCTCTCGATCGCGCTGCATGTGCTGATCGCCCTCGGACTGGCCTTCGTGCTTTCGCGGCACTTGAAAGAGCCGACGGAAGTCGTCGACCTCGGCATCGACGTGACGCTCGGTGATACCGTGCAGGAGCTGATCGTCGCGCAACCCAGCCCCGAACCACCGGCGCCCACCCCTGCGCCTCCCCCTCCTCCGCCCGAGCCGGCACCCACCGAACCTCCGCCAGAACCGCCCCCGGTCCCGATGGACAAACCGGAAATCGTGGAACCCACGCCCGCGCCAAAAGCACCACCCAAACCCGCGCCGAAAAAGGAACAGCCGAAAGCCACCCCGGCCAAGGCGGGAGGCGCGCCATCGGGCGCGAAGGTAGGTCCCGTCCCTCAGGAAGGCGTGGTCGGTGGAGTCACCAAGGCCGACAAGACGACCGGGACTCCCGGCGGCCAGACCGTCGGCACCTGGCGCATCCCCAAGCCGAACTATCCCGGCGCCGCGCTCGTCTCGCACGTCCAGGGCAGCGGCGAAGTCCGCATCACCACGGACGCCGCGGGCAATGTGAAGGAAGTTACGATCACCCGCCCGATCGCGCCGATCCTCGATGCCAATACGCGCTCCTTCGCTCGCTCCAACTGGAAAGGGCCACCGAACTCGACGCGCAACGTCCCGGTGATCTACCGCATCCCTTAGCCGGTAATACGAACCGCGAACAAGCGAGGCCAGCCGACGAACGACTTACTGCTCATCGTTTATACCGAGGGTTCGCACGTTGAATGTAGTCACGCGCAATAACATCCGTCCCTTTCCGCGGGGAAAAAAAGCAGTGATTTTGCGAAAGAGTCCTTGCGCTCGCGGGGAAAAACTTAACAACCTGTAAACCAGTTCCAACTGCTGCGCGGCTCGCGTGAGCGGGACTGTAGTGAGAGTCCTGTCACCAGAGTTGTTCAACTCGCGAATGTGGCAATCCGCCGCACGAGCGGGAGCAGTTTCATCCGAAAGCACACCATGAAAACTCGTACGCCGCTAACCACCACCATAGCCGTCCTGCTCGCCTTCCCGGCTGCCTTCGCTCAAACTCCCACCCCAGCGGACACCGGCACCGCCGAAGCCGTGGTGATCACGGGCTCCAATATCAAACGGACCGATTACGAAGGCCCGCAAGCCGTCCTGGTTTACGATCGAAAGAAGATCGATCAAAGCGGCGCGCGGACCGTCAGCGATCTGATCAAACGGCTACCGCAGAATGCCGGCGGATTTTCCGAGGGCTTCCAGACGGGTCTTTCGTTTTCGCCTGGCTCCTCGGGCGCGTCGCTCCGCGGCCTCGGCGTTTCATCCACCCTCGTGCTGATTAATGGCCGGCGCAGCGCTCCGTTTCCATTCGCGTCGGGCGGCACGGATTCCTTTGTCGATCTCAATAGTATTCCTCTCAGTGCGGTGGATCGTGTCGAGGTGCTGAAGGAAGGAGCTTCTGCCGTTTATGGATCGGACGCGATCGCAGGCGTGATCAATGTCATCCTGAGGGAAAACTTCACCGGCGCCGAGGAGGAGACCTATTACGGAAACACTACAGGCAAAGATGCGGGTGAGTTCCGCCAGACGTTTGCTTCCGGGATTAGTAACGAGCGTTTTCACCTCATGTTGACCGGCAATTACGATCACCGGAATTCCCTTGCCAGCATCGACCGGAGTTTTTCGGCCAATGCCGACAAGCGGAAGCTCGGTGGCTTCGACCTGCGTAGTTCGCGAGGCAATCCCGGCACCATCTTTGCCTCGAGCGGCGACTTCGCCGTGCCGCGGGGGAGCAATGGCAAGCTCGGGGTGAATGATTTCCTCCCCGGCGAATTGCCCGATGGCAACATTCGCAACCGCTTCAATTTCGACAAATACACGGAACTTATTCCCGAGAGTGAACGGTGGGGAGGTTTGCTCACCTTTGGCTACAATCTAACTCCACATATCGAGCTCTTCGGCGAAGCCGGCTATCAGTCAGTGAGAACCAAAACAGTCATCGCGCCGACGCCTCCGGATAGCGCTGGTGACGGCCTGGTCGTGCCAGCCTCCAATCCTTTCAATCCATTCGGGGAGGAGGTCCAATTTCTCTGGCGCTCGGTGGAGACAGGGCCGCGCCGCGACACCATCGAAGCAGACAGCTACCGGTATCTCGCTGGGATGAAAATCAAGGATCTGCCGAATAACTGGTCGATCGAAGGGGCTGTTCTCTATAGCGAAAGTAATGCCGTGGACTACGCGACCGGCGGCTTTCTGGGCGTGGCCCAAACGCAGGCCGCGTTGAATCGCACCGATCGTGGGACCGCACTGAATGTGTTCGGCGATGGGTTCGGGATCAATAACAAGCGAACTCTCAAGGGCCTGCTCGTATTTCCTCGCGATGACGGTCTCTCCTACCTGTGGAACTACGATATCAAAGCGAGTGGCGAGCTCTTTCCACTCCCCGCCGGTCCAGTCGGACTCGCCTTCGGTGCAGAGTACCGGGAAGAGTCACTTTCGCAACAATTCAGTGCGCCTCTTGGGTCTGTGGTCGGCTTCGGTGGCGCGGGGTCGTCAGGCAATCGCGACGTTCGGTCGCTCTATGCCGAAACCTCCATTCCCGTCACGAGCAGTAAGTGGAACATTCCCTTCGTGCGAGCTCTCGAGTTTTCGATCGCCGAACGCTACGACGACTATAGCGGAGCTGGCGAGAGCACGAAACCAAAGTTCGGATTCAAGTGGAAACCGATCGAAGGTCTCTTAGTCCGCGGAGCCTACTCTGAAGGATTTCGCGCCCCTAGCCTCCCTCAGCTCTTCACCGGCCAGGTGAGCGGCTTTGAGACGGTAAGTAACCCTCGCACCGGGCTAACCAATGACGTGCCGACGGTCACGGGTGGAAACCCGGCCTTGATGCCCGAGAACTCGTACTCCTACTTCATTGGCGGGATTATCGAACCTCCTTTCCTCAAAGGATTGACGATCGAAGCAGACTTCTACCGGATCGAACGCCGCAACGACATTACTCAGCCATCGGGACAGGAAATCATCGACGGACAGGCTCCGGGAACCGTGACTTACAACAGCAATAACGAGATCACGAACATTAACGCCCTGTTCACCAATCTTGGCACGACGGTGGTGGACGGTGTGGACTTGGACATCAATTACAAGTTTGAAACGGAGATCGGAACCTTCACCACCGATGTGAACGCTGCCTTTATCAATAGCTATGAGAACAAAGTCCCAGGCCAGCCGAACAAGGACCGGACTGACCAGTTCTCGGACATTGGCTCAGGCCCCGAGTTCAAGCTGGTAGGTAGCCTTTTCTATAAGAAGGGTGGCTTTGAAGCTGGTGTCACGGTGAACTACATCGATTCCTATGACGACAAGGTGTACGCCGCGACGGATCCGATTCGGAAAGTGGGAAGCTGGACGACGGTGGATCTGCAAGCTTCCTATGAATGGAACTACACGCCGGCGGAATCGCCGGGCAGCCTTTCCAAAGACGGCAAGACATCATCGCAACCGCAGACGCTTGGATTGACCGGATGGCGCCGCTGGCTCGATGGCACCAAGGTGACCCTCGGCTGCGAAAATGTCGGCGATGCGCAACCTCCCTTCTCGAACATCGAGGAGGGCTATGATACCCAAGTCGCCGATCCCCGCGGGCGCTTCGTCTATGCGAGCCTGCGGAAGAAATTCTGGTAACCGTTCCGCCGAGTCGTCCGGGGCGACAAGATAGAGACTGCGTGCCGACCGCTGGCGATCCAAGCCAGTGAGAGGGGCGACGGCTATCGTGATCGTGGCCTCTCGGTAGCCTCGAGATAGGTGCCATCGTCGCTCGCTTTCGGGAATGCGTTTGAATAACGAATGGCGGTGCG
>JBBRPL010000221.1:0-4971 GCA_038228205.1 Chthoniobacterales bacterium | reverse complement strand
GGTCAACATAACAAGGAGCCCAAGCCATTCATCTGGACAGCCACCGCCAAAGACATCTTGTCCAAGGTCACACGCGCCCGCAAAAAGCTCGCGAACCGCAAAACGTTACGCTAATTGCGCCGCACTACACTAGCGCTCATAGCCGGATTGCAATGGACTCGGCACGAACTTGATTTCGCTACGTCCGCCGGCTCAAACTCCGAGTTCATCAGTCTCAACGACGGAGAGCATCACGCGACGTTGATGAACGCGGCTCTGCTTGAGGGGCTTTTCGCGCGCGCTGGTTTGCGACTTGTCTGGCGACTTTACGGATGGAAGTGGTGCCACTCCGCTACGATGGAACACGCTCCGCAGCGCGAGTATTGGGTGGTTTACACTCTGGGCAAAGATGGCCTTCCTGAATGCGTTGGCGGTGGAACATGGCTAGCACAGCCAAGCCCAGTTCGAGAACGCCTGCCGTGGTGAGCACCAAAGTCGTGAGTCTCGAAGGGGTCAGTTCTTCCTTTCGTCAGTCGCTGCGCATTGCCATAATGCTAGCCTCCCTCCTCCTCGGAAGCAAAGCGCAAGGTTCGAATCGAGCGGGGAGGGGCAGTTCTTACTTTCGACATTGGAAGTATCTTCGGCTTCAGGCTCTGGACTGACTGTCAAAAAAAGTAAGAACTGACCCCTCCGGGCGCGAGGCTGACAAATGGTGGAAAAAAGTTTTGCTAGCCGGTGCGGAGCTGGCCATTCTCGGGCCACAAAGCGGGTCTATGAAGAACCTCATACCCGTCCCCCCACTTCCCGACGCCGATCCCCAGACAGACCGTGCCTGGTGCGACGCGCGCGAAAGCAAATTCCCGCCGGTGGATTGGAGTAATGAATAGGAAACAATCACCCCAACACTCCACCTCGGCCGCCTCGCATTTCATTCATCGCTCCACCGCTCCATTTCTCCGTCACGCTCCCTCCCGCTCCTCCATGACTCCATCGCTCCACTACTCTACCCTTCCTCTCACCGCTGGAACTGCTGCCATGAAAATATCCCGTCTCCATCGGTTCGGAGTGATTAGCGCGGCGGTCGTTTCGATCGGGATCGGGTCTTGTTGGGCGCAGGGGGATCGCGGGATGGTAGCGGAGAATTTCGGATTTGGAGGTGACGAGACTTTGGCGCCCAGGTTTCGGACGTTTTACGTCACGTAGGGCGCGACCGATAAGCCGGAGTTCACCCGGTATCTGGAAGAGGTGCGACCGGACGTGGTCCAAGCCGGTTGGTATGGGCCGATGTTCCACGGTGATGTCGGTTTGAAGCAATCCACGGGGTACCCGCTGCAACTGCCGGTCTCGGGTCTATCCGCCTGCTGGGAGCAGTGGAAGGAGATGCATGGCAAGGTCCGCGCGAACGTTGGCGGGGTCAACTCTTGACACACCGCAGCGGGCCAGGACAACTCGCCTGCCGAACGCTTCGGCAGGGTGATCCAATTCCCGCGTTGCCGGAGTTCACACGATGGCCTAGGCTGCACTCACCATGAGCCAGACCGTGCAACTCACTGTGCCGATGCCAGCTAATCTGGCTAGATTGCGTTTTCCGAAGGCCCTGGATGACCGGTTGCACTACCTGCTCGATAAGCAGGGCCGCCGAGGCAAGCTGACGCCGTCCGAAAAGAAAGAAGCCGAGGGCCTGACGCAGATGGCCAGCATGTTGTCCATCCTGAAGCTCGGGGCTCAGGTCAAAGCTGCGAAATCGTAGTTCGGTGTCCATTCCCGCCAGTCTCCGTCGGCGGGTCATCGCGCGTGCGGGGAGCCGCTGCGAATACTGCGGACTGTCACGTCTTGGGCAGGCAGCCACGTTTCATGTGGATCATGTCGTTCCCGTCGCGGCCGGCGGCGCCACCACGCTCGCCAATCTCGCGCTCGCGTGCGTGCATTGTTCGTTGCGTAAAGGAGCGCGGCAGACCGCGCGCGATCCCGCGACCGGCGTCTCGGTGCGACTCTTCCACCCACGCCAGCAGCAATGGAATCATCATTTCCGATGGAACAGCAGCGAGGTCGTGGGAATCACGGCCTGCGGACGGGCGACCATCGGTGCGCTCGCACTCAACAGCCCCGAGCATCAGATCATTCGATCCTTCGAGACCATCCTCGGCCGACACCCACCTGCCGGGCATGTCTGAGCTTTCGGGCGCGAAGGGAGTTCGGAAAGGGCAGAGATGAATATCTGAGCGTCAAGGGTTAGGCCCACAAGTTGCGATCGAGGGTGCATCGCGGTCATCAGTGGATCGTGTTCCGGGATTGAAGAAAATCAAGAGGGCAGGGCAAATGGCCCCGACCACCCAGGATAAGTCACCCTCGCCACAGTCCACACAAGGGCCGGCGCGAGGCGGGCAAATGGTGGAAAAAAGTTTTACAAGCCGGTGCCGAACTGGCCATCTCGGGCCACAAATCGGGTGCATGAAGACCTCATCCCGGTCCCTTCACTTCCCGACGCCGATCCCCAGTCAGTTCGTTTCCAGAGCGCCGGCTACCATGTGTCCGGTCCGCAATCTCGCGAAGGATTTCGTTTTGGCCGTGGAAAAGAGCATGAACTGGACGTCATCAAGCGAAGCTGGGCGCGACTCACGCCAACGTAAGGGTGGCTTTCAGGGGAGCACGGCCCAGACTTCGACGATGCGGTTTTTGGCCAGTTGTTCGCGGCCGAACATTTCCGATTCTCCCATGCCCACGGCATGCATCGGGCTTTTGATCCCGGCTTGCTCCTCCAGCAACTTGCTCAGCTTCTCCGCGCGCGCCGTGGAAATCCGGAGGTTGAGCCTGGCGTCACCCGTCGTGTCCGCATAGCCGAGGACGACGAAGACAATGGTTGGATCCTTCATGAGACCCTCCCATTCCGCGAGGCGCTTGTCGTTGAAGAATTCGAGCAGTTGCCGGGTGGCAGGTGCGCTCAGCACAGTCTGGCCCGTATCGAATGAAACGACCATCAATTTGCGCATTTTCCTGGCGCGATCGACGGCGTGATAAAGCTTGCTCCGATTGCCGGAGGAAAGGTGGGGCATGAGATCGATTCGTGCGAGGACCTGCGATCTGACGGCGGAGTTTTCCCCCTCGTTTTCCTCTCTGGGAGGCTCAGTGACTACCGGCCTTTCGGGCGACGGCGACTCACTCGGTTCCACCTTCAGGCCCGTGGAACCGCCGGACGACTTCCTCCGAACCGACTTCGCGAGCTCGGTGGAAGGCGATGCTGTTTCGAGTTCCGGCTTCGGTTCGGTTGACGCAACGGATTCAGGTTCGTTTGTCGTCGGGGTCTGCGGGGCAGGAGTCGCGGCTTCGCCCGGCGGCGGAGCGGCATGTGACAACCACGTGGGAATCCGTTGCGGCGCAAACAGATATAGCGAAGCGATCAGAACCGAACCCGCGATCGCGAGGGCCAACACCAGGACCACGATGATTTGGAGTCGTCGCTGGGTGGTCATGACGGAGTAACTTGGCTGCCGGTTGCCGACCGGTGTCAACTGGCATTTGCATCGAATGATGCCCGCGGGTGTGATTGGATATAGGTCCACGGAGGCTCGTCCTGCTCGCCCGAAAGGCACCTGCCACCCACCTCTGCTCGCCCACCCGCCGAGCCCTCGTTATTCCCCTCCGCCTCCTCGCACCTCAACCGCAGAAGTTGCCGGGGTCGAAGTTGACGGGGGCAACTCTTGACAACTGGCATACGCCTCGACTGGATGAAAAACTTCATATCCGTCCCCTCACTTCCCGACGCCGATCCCCAATCAGTTCTTTTCCAGAGCGACGGGCGCGAAGCAAATTCCTTTCGGCATATTGGAGTAATGAATAGGAATCAATCGCCCGAACTCCTCCTCGCCCGCCTCGCATTCCATCGCTCCATCACCCCCCCGTCCCTCCATGACTCCATCGCTCCACTACTCCACGACTCCACCGTTCCTCTCCCGTCTCCACCGGTTCGGAGTGATTAGCGCGGCGGTCGTTTCGATCGGCTCTTGTTGGGCGCAGGGGGATCGCGGGACGGTGGCGGAGAATTTCGGATTTGGAGGTGACGAGACTTTGGCGCCCAGGTTTCGGACGTTTTACGTCACGTGGGGCGCGACCGATAAGCCGGAGTTCACCCGGTATCTGGAAGAGGTGCGACCGGACGTGGTCCAAGCCGGTTGGTATGGGCCGATGTTCCACGGTTATGTCGGTTTGAAGCAATCCACGGGGTACCCGCTGCAACTGCCGGTCTCGGGTCTGTCCGCCTGCTGGGAGCAGTGGAAGGAGATGCATGGCAAGGTCCGCGCGAACGGGGGGAAAACGGTGGCGCATTTCACGGTGACGAACGTGATCCGCGGACCGGAGAAGGATGATGAGAGCAAGCCGGGCTTTTTTGCGGACTGGTACATGAACGCGTGGCCGGAGGAACTGCTCGGCAAACGCCCGGCGCCGGACTGGACGGATCTTGTTTCGAAAGACGCGTCGGGCAACGTGCTGATCGATCACCACTACGTGCAGTACAACTCGTTGTGCGTGAACAATCCGGCGACGCGGACGATGCTGAAGCAGATGGTGCGGGCGGCGCTCGGCAACGGCGTGGACGGTTTCATGACGACCTACAATTACCGGCGCGCGTGCGCCTGTGTGCATTGTCAGGAAGCGTTCCGCGCGCATTTGAAAGGGACTTTTTCCCCGCAGGAGATCCAGCAGCATTTCGGGATCGCGGACATCGATCGCGCGAAGTTCGAAAAGATCCCGGGGCAGACACCGGGCTATCCGGCCGATGGGGAATGTGATCCTTTGACCCTGGCGTCGTTCCAGTGGTCGGCGATGGCTTACAAGGCGGCTTGGGACGAGATTTTTTTGGGTGAAGGACGCGGGGCGAAGCCGGACCTGATCCTCGGACAATGGGATCATCTGGGGAACGTGGGCGTGACCGAGGAGCGTGGTTTCCTGCCGATCGCCAGTTTTGCGAAAGGTGAGAACTATCTGTGGTACTCC
>JBBRPL010000220.1:0-5102 GCA_038228205.1 Chthoniobacterales bacterium | reverse complement strand
GTGCCCACCGCCACCGTTCGTCGATCCCCCGCCCTTAGCGCCGCCCGCTTGCGCACCGGCGTTCCCGCCGGCGGCATTTCCATTTCCGTTCGTTTGCGGCGCGCTGCCATTGGCGCCCGCGGCCGGCTGGCCGGTCACAGGGTTGCCATTCGGATTATTCACCGTGCCGGTATTGTTCGTCGAATTTCCACCCGCATTCGAGGCGCCTACGTTCACGGTGCCGGTATTGTTCGGCGAATTGGTCCCGGTGTTGGCATTTCCCCGATTCACCGTCCCTGTGTTGTTGGGTGAATTTGTGTTGGCGCCCTGGGCCGCTGGATTGCTCTGCAGCGTCTCCGTACCGCTATTCGTGTTAGTGCCGTTGTTGTTCACACCGTTGGGGTTGTTATTGTTATTGTTGTTTGAGCCATTGGAACGCGCATTCGCGGCAGCCCGATCTTTTCCCGGGTTAATCGTCCGGCCATCCGCCGTCGTGATCGTTCCGTTTGCATTCACAGTGCCGAGAGTCGGATTTCCGTTCTGATCAAAATTTACCGAGCGAATGGAAGCGTTGAAAGGGATGTTACTGCCGTCCGCCGTTGTGATGCTGCCATCCGCATTGAGTGTGCCCATGAAAGGAACACCGCCGTTGCCGACAAAAAGCTGTTCGTGCCGATTGAATCCGTTCCCTGCGAATCCTCCGACATACCCTCCGCCGGAATCGATAAATCCGCCGCCGCTCTGGTTGTTACGATTGTCGCGATCGTTCCGAGACGTTTTCCCGGAGCCGCCGCCCGATGCCTGATTCGTAGAGTTGGCAACGCCCGATGCTCCACGATTGGAACCCTGCGCGGAGGTCCCGCTGGGGGGCGCTGGATTCACGGTGGGATCCACCGGAACGTCCATCACTTTGCCTTCGAAAGTAAGCACCTGCGTCGCCCGCAGCGTGGCCTCTGTCTTATCCGGGAGGGTCATCGTCCCATCCGGTCGAACAGTGACGCCTGAGGGCAACACCAATTCCTTGACCATCTTCTCAGTGGCGCCATTGCGCGTGATATACGCCTCGCCTCCGTCCACCCGAATCCCGTCCCGTTTGGCCACTCCCACCTGGACTCCGTCCCCCGCGGCCGCCGGGTTGCCTGTGACTCGTTGCTCGGCGGCGTCGGCGATACATAGAAGGCACGCCGCTGCCAATGAATAGGTAAGTGAATATAGTCTCATACCCTATCATCGCCGCCGCCGGGCTGGCCGGTCGGACGGGCCGGCAATTTCAAGTTCCCTGATAGTCTCGCCATCCGATTCACCGATGCCCCAGGGGCGACCGTGCATGCGCGACCGAACGAATACGTCAGCAACTCAGCTACCACTACACTCCATGAAATCATCCCATCTGCTCCCTTCCATTCAAACTCTCGCCTTCCTCTCGCTGGCCGCGCTGGCCAGCACCCAGACCTTCGCTGCCGACTCCGGATTTAACAGCACCGACAAGTCGTTTCTCGAGAATGCTTATCAAGATGGTCTCGCCGAAGTAAAAATGGGCGAGATGGCCCTGGCGAAGACCGCCAGCGCCGACGTGAAGGCATTCAGCCAGCACATGGTGACGGATCATGGGAAGGCCAACGGCGACTTGAAGACGCTTGCCGACTCCAAGAAAGTCGCCGTGGCGTCGGAGCCCTCGATGACGGCCAAAGCCAAGGCCAAGATGGCCGACGCAAAATCCGGTGCGGACTTCGATAAAGCCTACGCTGCGGAGATGGTAAACGACCACAAGAAGGCAATCGAACTGTTTGAAAATGCCTCGCAAAAGGCGGGTGACCCGGAGGTAAAGGCCTTCGCCACGAAGACTCTGCCGACATTGAAGATGCACCTCTCGATGGCGGAAGAACTGCAAGGCAAAGTGGGCAAATAGACCGCCGCACGGACACACAGGGAGAATGCGCTCCCCCAGCTTCGGACCGTCCGGCAGATTCGTGAGGCTCCCTCATGAATCTGCCCTGCGCGCCGCCCGAGCCGCCGCGCCTGCCAAAGAAAGACTCGCCATCGGCGGCGTGCGCCGCGACGATCTGCGCATGGCAAAGACCCCGACCAAGAAATCCAAAATCGCGGCGCCCCTGGCCAAAAACGCCAACCCCAAGGGCGCGAAGCTCACGCCCAAGAAAGCCAAAGCCGCCGCTCACAAGGCGCCTGAGAGACGGAACGAGAACAAAGTTCGCGGACGGTAAGCACGGTTTGCCGATGCCCAATCCCGATTCCGCCGCGTCCGAGCGCCCAGCGCCAGGCGCGAGTTCGCCGGACGTCCAGAAGCATCTGCGCTTTCACCTGCCGCATCGCCATCTCGCGCCGCCTTTCGGGAACGATTGGTTCGCACTGAAGGCGGAGGCGTTTGCGCGCTTTTTCGGCACCCCGCTCTTTCTGGTCGGACAGACGCTGATCGTGACGGCCTGGATCCTGGGCAATGTTGCCGGGCTCTGGAAGTTTGATCTCTATCCTTTCATCCTGCTGAATCTGGCGTTCAGCCTGCAAGCAGCCTACGCGGCTCCCTTGATCCTGCTGGCGCAAACGCGCCAGGCGGATCGCGACAAGGCGCACAACGAGGCCGACGCGCTCCACCGCGAGGCCCTGGCCAACGAGAGCGCCGAACGCCAGGCCGTGGCCGCCGCACAGACCGCCCAACTCGTGGTGCTGATGCAACAGAACACGGAACTCACGGAGCTGACGAAGAAACTCGCCGAACGCGTGGAGAGGCTGACGGAAGAACTGCACCGCAAGCTGGTGCAATAAGTCTCATCCCGCTTCCCTTCCAGACTGCCTTTGCCTTGCGGGGAACGCGGCTTTTGATTCTCATGACTCATGGCATCCGACTCCTCCCACTCCACTCCCACCGTGGCGGCGTGGAAGGCGAGCGGGAAGCGCGGAGCGGTGGCGGGCGGCGGGGCGGCAGCAGTGCGCGCGGCCAATGAGGCGATGCGGCGCGGCGGGAATGCGGCCGATGCCGCGGCAACGATGCTGCTGGCGTTGTGCGTCACCGATTCGTCGATGTTCTGCTTCGGTGGCGAGGTGCCGATCATTCACCACGACGGCGCGACGGGGAAGGTGGAGGTCATCGCGGGCATGGGGATGGCGCCGCGGCTCGCGACTCTCGAACATTTCGCCCACGGGATCCCGCGCAGCGGGCCGGAATCGGCGGCGGTGCCGGCGGCGCTCGATGCGATCGTCACGCTGCTGAGCCGCCACGGGACGATCAGCTTTGCCGCGGCGGCGGGTCCGACGATGGAACTGCTGCGCTCCCGAAAACCGGGGTGGCACGCGGATCTGGCGGCGACGCTCGCGCAGTTGACCGACGCGGAAAAGGCAGCCGCCGATCGAGGGGCGGGATTGCGCGCGGTCGCCAATTGTTTTTACCGCGGTCCTGTGGCCGCCGCCCTGGACCGCTGGTCGCGAGACAATGGCGGGCTCCTCCGCGCGGAAGATCTGGCGGCGCATGTGACGCGGATCGAGGAGCCGGTCACCGCGGAGTATCGGGGATTTACCGTCTGCAAATGCGGACCGTGGACGCAGGGGCCCTGCCTGCTGGAGGCACTCCAGATCATCGAAGGATACGACGTGAAAGGGATCGGCCGCCACACAGCGGAAGGAGTGCACACGACGGTCGAGGCGCTGAAGCTGGCCCTCGCCGACCGCGATGTCTTTTACGCGGATCCGCTATTTGAAAAGGTGCCGCTCGACGTGCTTCTCTCCGCGGAATACGCGGCGATGCGGCGGGCGCTGATCGACATGGGTTCCGCGTCGCTGGAACTGCGCCCCGGCGATCCGCTGGGCAGCCGGCCGCTGCTGGACTACGAGGCCCCGCCCTTCGGCCCTCCCGGTCCCGACCACGACACGACGACCTGCCTGGCCGCCGACGCCGCGGGTAACTTCGTGGCGGCCACTCCGAGCGGATGGGGCGGCGCCCTCGCGGGATCGACGGGCGTGTGGCTCAATTCGCGCCTCCAGAGTTTCAATCCCTGGCCGCGCAGCCCGAATCGGATCGTGCCCGGCAAGCGCCCGCGGATCACCCCATCGCCGACCTTGCTGCTGCAGGCAGGCCGACCGGTGCTGGGCCTCAGCGTGGCCGGCGGTGACGGGCAGGATCAAGTCGCGCTGCAGATGGTGATGAACTACGTGGACCACGGTCTGGCCCCGCAGGCGTCGGTCGTGGGAGCGCGATTCATCAGCAAGCATCGTATCGGTTCCTTCGGCCAGACCGCGCCCGAGCCCGGCAGGCTCTTGATCAATCCCGGCGCAGGCGAGCCGACGATCGCCGCGCTAAGAGCGAGGGGGCACGACGTGAGCGTCACCCGGCATTTGCTCGGGAACCCATGCGTGTTGCTGAGGGATGAGTCGGGCGAACTTCATGCCGCGGGCGTTGCCCGCGGCGGCCGGCACGCGGCGGCCACGTGAGACTCGATCCCGATCAGCAGCGTTCCCGCAGTCCCAGCGTGCCGCCCATGGGCCCACCGGCACCCTGCGCCGTCACATTCCCTGCTTACCCGTCACGAGGCTTTTTCCTCAAAATGGAAAGTCACTGTCCCCCCAATGCGCCCTATGTCCCTCCTTCGCCCTTTACATATAAGGGCGAGGGACATAGGGACATTTAGCGCCCCAAAAGGGCAAAAGGACATAGCAGGGACACAGGGACATTAGCGGTCTTCATCGTTTTCATAAACAACTATCCAGTAGCGGTTAACGACGCATATCAGCAACTCGGATTGCCCTTCCCGGAGTCCGCAGGACAGGGACATACCACTATGTCCTTTTGGGTTTCGACGATTTCGCCCAATTTCGAGGGGTTTTTACGCGAAGTTCGTAACAATGTTCGGCGTCACGTGTTCCGCTTTTAGGCTTAGAGCGCGTTCGGCATTTTGGACACCGGAGGATTCGAGCGGAGCGAGAAGTCTCCCGAAGGGAGCCCGCCGAGGTGGCGGCTGAGGTGCTGGCGGCGGCCGGTGCCATTCGGGCGAGCAAGGGGGATCGCGGCGGCGATCCACAATCCCAGCCATTAGCCCCGGGTCGAGCGACTCGAGCGGAGCGAGAGGACTCGCGACAGCGAGCCCCCGCATGCGGGGGTGGTCGCGGAGGCGACC
>JBBRPL010000219.1:0-5318 GCA_038228205.1 Chthoniobacterales bacterium | reverse complement strand
GATCTTCTCGTCGCTGGCCGCCGGGGCGGAATCAAGCACGGACGCAGTCGCGGGCGCAGGCGCGGGAGCATCGTCCGGACCCGGCGCGGCAGCGGCGGCTGCCGTCCCGACTGGCGGCGCCGGAGGCGCGGGCGTCTTGGGTGTCTCCAGTTCGCGAATGCGGGAGATCGGAATGTGGGCGAACGGCTTGTGTTCCAGTTCCGACGCTGTGCGCGTGCGCTTCGTTTTTGGTTTCGCGTCGATGAGCGAGACCGTTTCCTTCACGACCTTGGGAGCCGCGGGCGCGTCCTCACCGGCGCCCTTCGTCTTTTCAGGAGCGGGCTTGGTGGCGGATTTCGGCGCGGCGGCGGCTTTGGACGGTTTGCCGTCCTCGGCTTTCTTCGCACTCACTTTTTGGGTCGTCTTGGTTGGCATCAAAATTGTTGGGAAAAATGGTTCTCATGGCCTACTGCGTGGAGGCCAGCGTTTGGCTGGCGCGTTTGGCCGCGGCCTGGATCTCCGCCGCCTTCTCCAGCGGGACGCCGATGGCGTCGGCGATGTCCTGCGGCTCGACTTCGGCGAGCATATCCAGGGAGCCGAGGCCGCCCCGCACCAGGGCCACGGCCGTCGCTTCTTCGACGCCGAGGGTGGCCGCCAGGGCCTTGGCGGCCTTGCCGACACGCTCCTTGAATTCATCCTCAGCCGACTTGTCCTGCTCGATATTGATGTCCCACCCGGTGAGGCGGGAGGTCAGGCGGGCATTCTGGCCGCGCTTGCCGATGGCCAGCGAAAGCTGGTCTTCATCCACCTTGATGAGGATGGCCTTCTTCGCTTCGTCGAGGGTCACGCTCTTCACCTTCGCCGGCTTGAGCGCCTCGAGCACGAATTCCTTCGTGTCCGCGCTCCAGCGGATGATATCGACTTTCTCGTTGTTCAGTTCGCGCACGATATTCTTCACGCGCGCGCCGCGCATGCCCACGCACGCGCCGACCGGGTCCACCTTGTCATTGGCGCTATGCACCGCGATCTTCGTGCGGTAACCCGCCTCGCGGGCGATGCCTTTGATCTCGACCGTGCGGTCATTGATCTCGCTGACCTCCGTCTCGAAGAGCCGGCGCACGAAATTCGGGTGGCTGCGGGAAATGATGATCTCCGGCCCGCGCATGCCGTTTTCCACCGCCACGACGTAGGCCCGAATGCGATCGCCGATATTGTAGTCTTCGGTCTGCACCCGCTCGCGATTCGGCATCAGCGCTTCAAATTTTCCCAGGTCCACCACGACGTCCGACCGCTCGAAACGGCGCACCGTTCCGCTCACGATCTCGCCCGCGCGATCCTTGAACTCGTCGTAGATCATCTCCTTCTCCGCCTGGCGGATGCGCTGCATGATGGCCTGCTTGGCCGTCTGGGCGGCGATCCGGCCAAAATCCCGCGGCGTCACGGGCACTTCCAGTTCGTCGGCGAGTTGCACGTCGCTCTTGAACTTCTTCGCGAGGTCGAACCGGATCTCGTCATGCTTGTTCGTCACCTTCTCAACGACGGTCAGCTTGGCATAAGCCTTGATCTCGCCCGATTTTGGATCGATCTCCACGCGCAGATCCTTCGCCGGGCCGACCGCCTTGCGGGCAGCCTGGAGCACGGCGTTGTTGATCGCTTCCAAGAGCACTTCACGTTTGATGCCCTTGTCGCGCTCAAAAAAGTCAACGACTGCGAGGATTTCACTGTTCATAGTTCGGGTTCCAGTTCCGGGGACAAAAAAAAGTGGGTTGTGGGCCCACTTTGCTGTAGCCGGATTTGGACAGCCAAGTTAACCCCCTCCCTCAGAAGCGTCAAGGGGTAAACCTCTGTCTTGCCATCAGGCGGCCTTACATATGATCAAGATCCTCTTTTTTGACGCGGCCGGCACCCTCTTTCACCTGCCGCGCGGCGTGGGCTGGCACTATCGGGCCGTGGCCGGGCGTCACGGGTGGCATCTCCAGGAGGAAGACCTTCAGCAGGCCTTCGGCGCGGTTTGGAAGGAAATGCCGACCCGGACAGCCAGCCGCAATCCTCGCCCTGATGACGACAAAGGCTGGTGGCGTGAACTCGTGACCCGCGTCCTGGACCGCTGTGCCGTCCCCGGCGAATCCGCGGCCCGGGAGGCATATTTCGAGGAGCTATATCGGGAGTTTACGCATCCCGGGATCTGGGAACTCTTTCCGGAGGTGCCTGATGTCCTCGCAGCCCTGCGTCCAAAGTTCCGGTTGGGGGTCATCTCCAATTTCGATGGCCGCCTCCGCCCGATCCTCGGGCACCTCGGGCTGGCGGCCACATTCGACCCTCTCGTGATTTCCAGCGAAGCCGGTGCCGATAAACCCGACCCCTGGATCTTCCAGCACGCCCTGGCGCTGGCCGGCGTCCGCCCCGATGAAGCGCTGCACGTGGGCGACGATCCCGCCCGGGATTGGCAAGGCGCCGCCGATGCCGGCCTGGAAGTGTTCGCGTTAAAACGACCAGCCAATTCCCTGCGCGACCTCGTGACGCATCTTGCCTGAAAAACGGAGATGGGAATACCCGCGGATTTCACGGATGGGACGGATGGGACGGATGCAAAGGGGTACGGGTCTCCCGACGCACGAAGCGGCTCACCCGATGGGAGAGTATGAGAGTCATCGTTCGTGTCTCCTGATCTTATCCGTGCCATCCGTGAAATCCGTGGTTCCCATTTCCGGATTTAGGTTTAGAGCGTGCGCTGAAGTTCGAAGCAGGCCGTGATGCGGAATATGCCGAAGGCATTACATCATCCAGCGAAGGGTTGCCGCGCTGCGCGGCTACCCTGGGTATGAACCCCACAACGGCCAACCCCGAAGGCGGTTGAAGAACGTCGCGTTTGGATCACGAGCACGATTTCCCTCGCGCCGGTTTCTTCAACTCCTTCAGAGTTGGCTGCGTTATTTTTCGATGACCCAGGGTAGCTCGTTGTTGATGGTCGCCCCCGCGACCACCCCCGCATGTGCGGGGCTCCCTGCCATCGGGAGTCCTGTCGCTCCGCTCCAGTCGCAACCTTCTCGCCCCCCCACCGAACACTCCCTAATCCCTTCCGCCCCCTCGCTGGGCTGAATGATGTAACGCCTTCGGCGTAATCACTCCCGTCGCTGTCAAAGCGCAGAAGACGCTCCAGGCCTACTGCCCCGTCCGTTTCTTGATCCGGGCGATGTTTTCCCGGGCAAAGGCCCTCTGATCGTCGGGCAGATCGGGATCATTCAGCGCGGCCATGTAATTATCGATCGCGCCCTTGGCATTCCCCGTCGTGGTGTAGGCCTGCCCGAGATAAATCTGATACCCGCCGACGGGCCGCCCCTCGAGATCCGCCCACGTGATCAGCTTCTCCAGGGCCTCGATCTCCGCTTTGTAGGCGTGCGCCTCGTGGGCGATCTTGGCGTGTTGGAAGAGCCGCACCGGATCGGGCGGCATGCGGTCGATGACCTTGCGCGAAAGCTCGAATGCTTCCGCGAAATGTTTGGTCCCGTAGAGCAATTGCGTCTTGGTGGACAGCGCCGCCAGGGATTTCCGATCCGCGGAGAGCGCCCGTTCCACTTGCTCCGAGGCCTTCTGCCATTCTCCGCGTTCGAGGTGGTAAACCGCGAGCCCGTTGGCGATGTCCGCGTTTTTCGGCGCCAGTCTGGCCCCTTCCTCGAGCAATTGCAGGGCGGCTTCCGGCTGGGCCACGGCCATCAACTTCGAGGCCGTCTGCGCCAGGATCGTCGCCTGGGTCTGCGCGGATGTCGCCGCCATCTGGGCGCGCACCGGGGCAAAATCGGCAAGTTCCCACGCCTTCCCCGCATCCCGCCGAAAGACGAGCCCCGTATGGTCCACGGCGCGGAGCGTCCAGTCCTTGGTCTCCACGAGACGGTCCAGGAGCGCCTTGCTCTCGGAGGGGTCGCCCATGATCAGCAGCGCGTCGAAGCGATATTTCCGATCGAGTTGCCGGAACAGCTTGGGATTTCTCATGGCCTGGACGAACTCGCGCGTTCGATCCGAACCGGCGTCCAGATCCGGGAGCGTGAGCAGATCAGCCCGCTGCGTGATGAGCCACGGGCGCGCGGGGGCATTGTAATAAAGCGTCTTGGCCTGGAGCGATGCGAGGGCGACCGAGGGCACGGCCAGCATCGGATCGGGCTTCTGCCAGGTCCGGCGGGTACTCCAGAACGCCCCGCCCGCCACGACAGCCGCGACCATCAGGAACAAGGCCGGGCGGGGGATACGGGAAAGGTCTGAAAATCGTGGCATGAGGAGGGCGGAAAGTAGCGGGAATTAGTCCTTGCGTCACCATTCCCGCTGAATTATCCATCCGCCCTCGTTTTTTTGCCACGGGTTGGTAGCTCAATGGTAGAGCAGCGCCCTTTTAAGGCGTTGGTTCCGGGTTCAAGTCCCGGCCAACCCACTACCTGAAATCCTCTGAAAGGCAGACTGCCTCATCCCGATGACCACGGAGCGTGCATCGCGCTGACGGGTAGCCCTTGCCCAAACGGGTTCAAGGAATCGTCAAAAACCCCTGACAACAGGCCGGCGGAGGTCCGCGTATACAGAGGAAAGTGCAATCAGTGCAATTATCGGCCAAATTCCACAAACTTCTTCTATCTCTCGGCTTCTTCTAATAAGGCCGAGCGCCAGAGCGGGCGGCGTAAGCTCTTTCCCGTGCGGTTGACAGACATGGAGACGATCCGCGACTGGGAGTGCTTCGATGCCGATGGTGGCAAGGATCTCGCAGTCGAGTTGCGCGAGTATTTCATTCCCGATTTCTCGCAGTGGAAGGAGCACGACCAATTCGAGACCGCGTTTACCCGGTTGCTGAGTGATCTCAAGGCGGATTCGGTAACGCCGCGATAGGGGAGGCGGTGGTGACATTGAGGGGCATGGAGTGACACCCATCCCCCGTTCGTGCCTTTTTCCTAAACTTTGGACTGGGCCTTTTTGGATCGACACATTTGAAAATCGAGACCGCCTTCGGCAGCGCACTGAGCCCATGGTCAAGCGCCCGGCTCGCTACAATGGTGGCCGGTGTCGGGTATTCATCAGAGCAGTTCACAGATGAAAAGTGCTTCTCAAGACACCACCCCCGGTTACTGTCGGAGGAAATGAGCGCCGCCCCCCTCGATGCCCACGATCCGTTCGCATATCACGCCAAATGGGGTGATATGCAGACTGGTATAATCACTGGTTGAACTAAGCCGCTTCGCGGAGAGGGCTCCGTGGCGGGGCGGGAGTGTAAGAGCGGCTAGTGTGGTGTCCTATGACACTACTCCGCCAACAACTCATTGCGGCGCTGACCTTGCGAGGACTAGCGCCGAAAACTCATG
>JBBRPL010000218.1:0-5376 GCA_038228205.1 Chthoniobacterales bacterium | reverse complement strand
TTCTTCTTGAAGACTTCGTTTTCCACGTAGGGCTGGAGGAAGTTGCCCATGTCGTCGCGGCTGATCCCGAGCGCGGTCTGGGTGAGGTCGTTCGTGCCGAAGCTGAAGAATTCGGCCGTTTGCGCGATCTCGTCGGCGGTCAGGGCGCCGCGCGGGACTTCGATCATGGTGCCGACCTGGTAGCTGAGCTTGACCTTCTTTTCCTTCTGCACTTCCGCGGCGACGCGGTGGACGATGGCGACCTGGAGGTCGAGTTCCTTCTTGAAACCGACGAGCGGGATCATGACCTCGGGCTTGACCTTGATGCCCTTTTTCTGGACTTCGGCGGCGGCCTCGAAGATGGCGCGGGCCTGGGTCTCGGTGATTTCCGGATAGGCGATGCCGAGGCGGCAGCCGCGGTGGCCGAGCATGGGATTGAATTCATGCAACGCGTTGACGCGGGCGGCGACTTTCTCCGGGGTGATGCCGAGTTTCTTTGCGAGGTCGGCCTGGGCCTTCGCCTCGTGCGGCACGAACTCGTGGAGCGGCGGATCGAGCAGGCGGATGGTGGCCGGGAAACCTTTTAGCGCCTTGAAGATGCCGATGAAGTCTTCCTTTTGGTAAGGGAGGATCTTGGCGAGGGCGGCGCGGCGGCCTTTCTCGTCTTCGGCGAGGATCATCTCACGAACGGCGTCGATGCGGTCGCCCTCGAAGAACATGTGCTCGGTGCGGGTGAGGCCGATGCCGGTGGCGCCGAAGGCGATCGCGTTTTCGGTTTGCTCCGGGTTGTCGGCGTTGGTGCGGACGGCGAGGCGGGTGGCTTGCGAGCACCATTTCATGAGCTGGTTGAAGCTCTTGAATTTTTCGGTCTTCTGCGCGGCTTTGTCGCCGTGAATGGTGCCGGTGATGATCTCGGATGGCGAGGTCTTGAGCTGCCCGCCATAGACGATGCCGCTGGTGCCGTCGATCGAGAGGTAATCGCCTTCGCTGAACGTCTCGCCGGAGACGGTGACGGTCTTCTTGTCGTAATCGATGAGGACGGCGGAGGCGCCGCAAATGCAGACCTTGCCCATCTGGCGGGCGACGAGCGCGGCGTGCGAGGAGACGCCGCCCTTGGCGGTGAGGATGCCTTCGGCGGCGATCATGCCACGAAGGTCTTCCGGCGACGTTTCGTTGCGGACGAGGAGGACTTTTTCCCCTTTCTCCGCGGCGGCGGCGGCGCGGTCGGCATTCAGGTAGATCTTGCCCGAGGCGGCGCCGGGACCGGCCGGGAGGCCCTTGGCGAGTTCCTTGGCCTTCTTTACTTCGGCGAGGTCGAAAATCGGGGCGAGGAGCTGGTCGAGCTGATCGGCGGGATTGCGCAGGATCGCGGTCTCCCAATCGATCAGCTTCTCCTTCTGCATATCCATGGAGAACTTCAGCGCGGCGGCGGCGGTGCGCTTGCCGTTGCGCGTCTGGAGCATGAACAGCTTGCCTTCCTGAATGGTGAACTCGACGTCCTGGACGTCTTTGAAATGCTTTTCGAGGATTTGGCGAACTTTCATCAGCTCGGCATAGCTCTTGGGCATCTGCTTTTTCAGATCGGCGACAGGTTCAGGCGTGCGCACGCCGGCGACCACATCCTCGCCTTGGGCGTTGAGGAGGAATTCACCGTAGAATTCGTTGACGCCATTGGCCGGATTGCGGGTGAACGCGACGCCGGAGCCGGAGGTCTCGCCCGTGTTGCCATAGACCATCGCCTGAACGTTGACGGCTGTGCCCCACTCCTGCGGGATATTGTATTTGCGGCGATAGACGATCGCGCGATCGTTCATCCACGAGCCAAACACCGCGCCTGCGGCACCCTTGAGCTGCTCCCAAGGATCGTTTGGGAACACCTTGCCGGTGCGCTCCTTGACGAGCTTCTTGAAGCGCTTGACGAGATCCTTCTGGTCCTCGGCGGTGAGTTCGCTGTCGACGATGTCCTTGTGATACTTCTCGTGTTTGAAGCTTTCGATCACGACCTCGAAGGGTTCGTGGTCTTCGCCTTCCTTTTTCTGCACGCCGAGGACCACGTCGCCATACATCTGGATGAACCGGCGATAGCAATCCCACGCGAACCGTTCGTTCTTCGTGGCGTTGACCAGTGACAGCACGGTGTCGTCATTCAGGCCGAGGTTGAGAATGGTGTCCATCATGCCAGGCATGGAATCACGAGCGCCCGAGCGCACGGCCACCAGGAGCGGGAAGCCCTTGGAGTCGCCGAACTTGTAGCCCATGATCTTCTCCATGTTGCGGACGCCCGCTTCGACTTGCGCCTGGAGTTCCGGCGGGTAGGTCTTCTTGTGGTCGTAGAAATAGGTGCACACTTCGGTGGTGATCGTGAAACCGGGAGGCACCGGGAGGCCGATACGGGTCATCTCGGCGAGGTTCGCGCCCTTGCCGCCGAGGAGCGGCTTCATCGAGCCGTCGCCATCCGCTTTGCCTGAGCCCCAGGTATAAACGTACTTGGAAGCTTTGCCGGACCTGGCCGCGCCGTTGGATGCTGCTTTGGCCCGCGAAGGCGGGAGTTTAATGGATTTGCTTTTGGTTGCCATGAGTGGTGGTGGTGGAAATTTCCGCGCCTTAGGCGGCGGAGGTTGGAGTCGGCGGCGCCGGGGGGAGGGCCGCGTTGGAAGCGTTAGCCGCGACGATGACCGCATCGACCGCCGCATTAAATTCGTTCAGGCCCGTGCTTGGCACAATGACGGTATTGCGCCGCCCATGCGCCTCTTCGGTGATGCGCAGGAACCTTCCGCGCTCGTTTTCACGGAATTCGATGAAGAAATGCTTGCGCTCCACCTGGAGCTCTCGGCTGGCGATGATGTTATCCATAGGGGCCCTTGGACGGGGATTGTTTTGGTCTGGGGAAAAGAGCCGCGTCTTATGCCACACGTGGAGCGTGCGTGAAAGGGAATTTTTCCCGGATGACCGGTCCGGACGCCAGGCGGGTGGATCGTCAATCGACGGACTAATACCGGCATGCCGTCAATCGCCGGACTATGACGGATGGGGCTCAGGGCGGATTGATTGGGAGCACATCGATGCTGTGGAAGATTGTTGGCTCCTGGCTGCCCACTCCCAGCTTGGTGGGGTCGGGGAAGGCCCACTTGGGATTCATGCTGAAATCCGACCCAGACGTCGCAAAATCGGCGCTCAACTTCTGGTCCACCCATGCCTGCACACGGTCGCCGCGAACCTTGACGATCGACTCGTAGCGCCGCCCATTTTCGAGGCCGGATTTGACGGTGGTGGGATTCGTGTTCCCTTTCGCGCCGCCCACTTGCTCGAAGCCCCACGCCGAATTGCTGAATCCGCCCATGAGCCACATGAAGTCCTTGCCATTGAGATTGGCGTGCTGGGAAACGGCGTTGACGCCGGTTTGACGGGTGAAGCGAATGCGGAAATCGTACTGCCGTGGCGGGGAGTAAGGCAGCGTCAGGCGCGCGAAGCCACCGCTGGTGCAGGCCAATTCCCCGTTCGTCAACTTCCAAACGCCATCGACGGAGTCCCGCTGAGGATCGATGAGGGGCAGGAGAGAGATCCAGCCATCCGCCGCCGGAGTTGAGGCGGGCGCATTCGCTCGAACCAGCAGTTTCGCTTCGCCCTCGAAGACATGCAGCTTCCAGGTGCGGATTTCGTAGCTGTCCGACATGCTGAAGAGACTCGTGATCGGTTCATTGGGAAAGTCGGAAAGCTTTTCGCCACTCTGCGCGAACTGCTCGGCTTTGCCCGTCCATTCGAGCGGGTTTCCTTCTCCCGGGAGAATCACCACACGATCCGCCGCGCCGTTCGATCCCAAATCGAGACTGATGACGACATGGCTCCGCAGCCCTATGCCGGCCGGCCAGGTCACTCCGTCTTTCATGTTGATGATCTTGAAGCCCGGCGCATCGATGTAGACGGGCAGGATGCGACCATCCCCCAGGGGCAGGTCCACATGCAGCCTTCCTGAACCCGAGGTCCTGACAAATTCGATCTCCAAGTCGTAGTGGCGCGCACGGATGGAAACAGGAGCGGCGATTTTTCCGGCCTTACCGTCGCTCACATAAAGCAAAGAACGGCCGCGCCGTTGCCAGGTATTCGCATTCCCGTAGGAACCAGGCGCGACGCGATCCCTCACGGGATCAGTGATGCTGAGGAGGTCGAAGGTTTGCTTCACGCCTGGCGTCGGCGGGTCAAGCGAACGGATGCGGATATTTCGATAGGCCACCTCGGGAGTCCACCCTTGGAGAGCAATCACGCCCCGCTTGATCTTGGGAAAGTCGGAGGCTTCGCCAAATTTCGATTCCTCGACGATCTTGGGCCACTTGGGATCTGCGAAATCGTATTGGCAGACCAGTCGGCCGTTGATCCAGTGCTCCGCCTTGCTCCCTTGAACCAGCAGCCGCGCCTGGTTCCATTTGCCGGGGGCGCGCGTCGCATCTTCTTTCGCTGGAACGACCCGGAAGAGCGATCCGCTCATCGATATATTCGACTGTTCCGGTCCGGCGAGTTGCATTTCAGGGGAGCCGCGAGGGTATTCACCGAATGTCGCCGTCGGGACATGATAGTAGATGCCGCCGTTGCCCGAGGCCGAAACGCGCCATTCGAGTTCCAACTCGAAATCCGTGAATTGCTCGTTGACGTAGACGCAACTCTGTTGCCCGCCGATCATGGCGCTCTCGGCAGTGTACCAGCCGGGCGGCGCACCTTGACCGCCGAGATATTTCCAGCCGGCCAGCGTGCTGCCGTTGAAAAGAGGGTGGAACTCCGGGGCGGCGGTCGTTTCAATCGGGTCTGGAGCAGGGGGATTCTGTGCCGCCACCGGGGGTGGCGTTGAAGTGGGTTTCAGTTTGAACCAGACAACGATCGCGGTCATGGCCACGATGCCTGCGGCAATCGCACCGTACAATGGCAATCGGGATTTTTTTGCCCGTGCTTCCGGTGGAATCGTCTTCATCACCGCGCGCGGCGTTGGGGGAGCCGTTGGAGTGGATGACCCGGCCGAAGCCGGCTTCGGTTGCGGCGCTGCAGGCAGAGGGGTGAGCGCCGCATCCAGCGCGGCCTTCATTTCTGTGGTCGATTGGAAGCGCCCCTCCGGCGTGCGGTTCATCGCCTTGATGACGATCTGGTCGAGGCGGGCGTCGCATCCCACGCGCTGGCTCGGCGGTTCGAAGATGCCCTGTGGCGTTTCCTTGCAGAGCATCTCGTAGAGCATGACGCCGACGCTGAAGATGTCGGCGCGGTGATCGACGCTCATCCCGCGCTTTTGCTCGGGCGCCATATAGTCGGGCGTGCCCATCACCATGCCGGTGACGGTGTGGCCCAGGCTCTCGGCGCCGCCATCGGTGAGGCGGGCGAGGCCGAAGTCGGCGACCTTCGCCGTGCCCTCGGTAT
>JBBRPL010000217.1:0-5415 GCA_038228205.1 Chthoniobacterales bacterium | reverse complement strand
TCATGAGATCCGAGGAATTGATCCCAATCGGCGTTCCGGGCCGCCGCCGTGGCGGGATCCTCCCGGTCTGAGGCCAGCAATTCCCCGAGTGTGATCGGTTCATCGAGTTCGGGGTCGTAGCCGACCTCTTCCTCGAAGGACAACACACAGCTCTTGTGATCGAGTTGTGTCCCCTGGGCCATGGCATCGGCACGGCTGGCACTCTGGCTCCTGCGACCACTCTTCATGTGCAGGATGGTGTAGTAGGCGATGTTGCCGGGGGTGACCGTTTTGCCGTTTCTCTCCACGGCATCGAGCATTTGGGCCGCGAGGGCAAGGGCATCCTGCACCAGTTCTTCCGTATCTTCGGCTCCGACTGGTTTAACGACCCGCGGTATGGTGGCCCTGAGACGTGGAGCGATGTGTTCGATGAGCAGATCTCCTGCTTGTGGACTCATGTGGTGGCTTTCTTTCTTGGTGGTGAAAGGCGGCCGCCGGGGCGCACCAGCGCCCGGCGACCACCAATCGGGTTGTTGGTGGCCGCCGAGGCGGCGGTGATGCACTACGGGTTGGGGCCGGTTATCCGGCGACGAGACTCGGGTGCGAAAGCAAGACGCGACAAAGCCCGGCGCGGAGCCGGGCTATTGTCGGATTGATGGATGGTTCTGCCGGCGGCGTCCGTCAGCCCGGCACGATTGTGGTGGTGGCTCAACCGCCACTCGGCGGGTGAGTTCTTCGTGAACGATTGTCGGGCGCCCGAGCGCCTGCTCGATCAAACGAGCGGCGAGGGGGTTAATCCGCAAGACCACCACTCTGGCATGGAAGTCGAGCCGGGTCCATTTGCTCCCGGCATAAGCTGATAAATTACAACCTATGACAGTAGGCCAAAAGGGTGCTTCTCGACAACATATAACGCAGCCGGCGCTCGTATATCAGAAGTCCGACGAGACCATGAATTGCCCAGTTAAGATTGAAAGGTTCTCTCTGTCCGGGGCGTCTTGATGTCGCCGCTCAGGAACTCCTGCATTCAAACCGCGGCAGGTGGCGATGGCTGAGACGCAAGCGACCCGGTCACAACAGCCTTCACCACCATGAAGCAAATTTCCGCGATCTACAATGGCAGGATCCACTATCGCACCCAGGACTTCGTCTTTGAAATGCGCCGTGCCCGGTGCCACAGCAGCGCAAAACGCGCAATCAACTCACCCGCCGGAGCGATGAGTTCAGCGAACACTCATCGCAATACCGAAAACCTCCTTCCTGTCTCGGTCGGAAATCTTTAACCTCCCTCTGCAATGCATCAGCCACGCCTCCGCGCTTAAGTCGTTGCGCTCCTCGCGGCCGCTCTCCTGGGTTCCGCAGCCCTGGCCGCCGATCGTGTCGCGCTGGTCATCGGGTGCGGCAAATATCGCGCCGAGGGAATCCCCGAGCTTTCCACGCCGGTCAATGACGCGCGGCGAATCGCGGGCGCCCTGCGCGCGGCGCCCTTGGGCTTCGATGTGGTGGAGGTTCTGGAGGCGACGCGGAACGGGTTCTTTGAAGGCTTGAGCACTTTCAAGACACGCGCCCGAGGCGCCAGGGTGGTGCTCGTTTAATACTCGGGGCACGGGATCGAGTTCGAGGGGGTCTATTACTGCATTCCCGTGGATGCCGTCATGGAAAAGCCGAGCCATCTCGACAGCGAGGCCGTGGACTTTGGGAAAATCCTCGCGACCATGCAGGCCACCGGGGCGGAGGCCAAGGATGGCGGCCTCTTCGACCCGCCCGACAGGAAGAACTGCAGCGCGGAAATCGCCGCGGTGTTCACGGACATCATGATGCCGATCATGGACGGCACAGCGACCATTCGCGTGTTGCAGCGGATGAACTCCCGTGTGCCGATCATCGCGGCGAGCGGACTCATGGCCAATGCCCAGCTGGCGCAATTTGCCAGCCTCGGGGTGAAACACTTCCTGCCGAAGACCTACACTGCGGCGACGCTGCTGACGACTTTGCGGCAGGTAATCGCGGGCGATTGAACGTTGGCTGGGAACTCCTTTCACCATTGCCGCGATTGCTATGATGGCAGAGCGACGGCCCACATTGGCGGCGGTGTGAAGTTCCCGCGCAGCAATGGCCATGGCCGGACTGATCGGATGGCGTGCCACGCTTAGAGCCTACGTAAAACTACCTATAAACGTATTGCGTATTTCCGTCGTGCATGATCGATTCCAGGTGCGGTTTCTTGGCCGGGCCGTGGTGGATTGGCGCGGCGCAGCCCCAGGCGATCGACGTCAGAACGGGACAGACGACGATTGCAGCGCATTTTCTGCGTCCCGCAGGTCGGGGAAAGGGATCAATGTTTGGACGGTACCGATCGTTCACGTGCATCGCTTCACTTCGTTCCAAATCAGGTCGAGTTCCGTGAGGGTCAACTTTTCCAACTCGAGGCCGCGTTCCCGTGCGAGCGCTTCGACGGAGCGGAAGCGGGTGGCGAATTTATCGGTGGCGCGTTGCAGCGCGGTTTCGCCATCGACCTTCAATTTGCGGGCGAGGTTTACGACGGAAAAGAGCAGGTCGCCCATTTCCTCCTCGATCTTTGCGGCGGATCCACCCGGGAGCTCAGCCTCGACCTCGGCCAGTTCTTCACGAATCTTCGCCACGACCGGGGCCGCTTCGCTCCAGTCGAAGCCCACGCGCGCCGCCTTCTTTTGCACCTTCTCCGCGCGCATCAGGGCGGGCAGCCCACTGGAGACGCCGTCCAGCGCGGAGGTCGCCGTGGCGCCTTTCTCGGCGCGCTTGATGTCGTCCCACTTGCGGAGCACTGCCGCGGAATCGGCGCACCGGTCGGCCCCGAAAACGTGCGGATGGCGGCGGACGAGCTTTTCCGAGATGGCGCGCGCGACGTCATCGAAATCAAAACGCCCTTCCTCGGCGGCGATCTGCGCGTGGAAGACGGATTGGAGCAGCAGGTCGCCGAGCTCTTCCCGCAGGTTCGCGTCGTCACCGGTGTTGATGGCCTCGACAACCTCGTACGCTTCCTCGATCAAACCAGCCCGCAAGCTGGCGTGCGTCTGATCCCGATCCCACGGGCACCCAGCGGGGCTGCGTAGCTTGGCGATAATGTCAATCAGTTGGTCAATTCCCGCCAATTCGGCGGCAGGCGGCGCGAGAGGTTCCATGGGCGTAACCTTCATTTTCATCCCACCCTCATGCGGAAGACAAAGTGATTCTGTTTTTAAAGTCAAAGAGAGCCAAGAATTGCGGCCCGTTTTTTCCAGCTTTTCCAGAAGTCAAGCTACGTTTTTTTTGCGAATAATAAAATCATTTCTAAAACCTTTTGACTGAACAGTCATGTCGCGGAATAAAGGACGGGCCAGTCCCGTCTTTCTCGACACGCCGTTTCCCCCATCTCGATCGCCAGCCGCTACTTACAGTATGAACATCCCCCGCTGCAAAAATCGATCGAGGCCCCGTCTTTCGTCTAAATTCGTCAAGCGGCTTTCGTCGTGGCTGGTTCTGTCCACCGCGCTGACAATTGGGACTTCGCGCGCAGCCACGCTTTACTGGGACGGCACCAGCGGGACCTGGAGCACCGCCGTGGACTGGTCCACGGCCAGTGGAGCGACCGCGCCCGACCCGTTTGCCCCTCCGGGAGCCGCAGATCTCGCGGTCTTCAACACCACTAATCTTAACTCCGATCAGACGATTACCCTCGATGCGGCGCAGTCTGCACAGGGGTTGGTTTTCAACACGACCGGATTGGTTACCCTGAATAGTGGTACGGGAAGCAATACTCTGACGATCGGCACCAGTGGCATCGTGGTGAACAGCGGCGCCGGCGCGGATACGATCAACGCCAACGTCGCTCTCGGCAGCTCCGCGACCTGGACCAACAACTCCGCAAACTTGTTGACCGTCGTTGGCACCATCACCAACGGCACCAACTTGTTGACTTTGTCTGCCACCTCCACCGGGGGCATCACGCTGGCGGGCATTATTGGCGCGGGCGCGGGTGGCGTGACGGTGACTAGCTCTGGTTCGGGAGTAGTGACGCTCTCGGGTCTGAATTCCTACACTGGCACGACCACCTTGACCGCCGGCACGCTGCGAGCCACCACGAGCGCGTCGGCTCTCGGCACAAGCACGCTCACGCTCGCGGGCGGCACCTTGCAACTGGCGAACGACAGCAGTGGCCTGGCCTTCAATCGGAATACCACAGTCACGGGCTCTGCGACCATCACTTCCGACACGCTCACGGGAGTGGCGGGGTTGAGCCACACGCTTGGCACCCTGTTCATCGGCAGCCAGACATTGACCGTTCAAGCGGGCGCCAATGTGGCGAGTGGCGTTGCCGGGTTGACCTTTGGTGCGACCACGCTCACGGGCAACTCCACCTTCGATGTGCGTGGCAGCAGCCTCGCGGCCGTTGCGTTGACGCTCGGCGCGTTGAGCGACCAGGGCGTGGCCAGGACGCTCACGCTGCAAAACACCGGCACGGCGACGACCGCGAGCACGGTGACCCTGGGCGCGGCAGCGACGAGTTTGACCGACGGGACGATGGTGAACGTGAACGCGGGGAGCAACTCGGGCATCACGGTGGCCGCGACGAATGCGACGGCGCTGGGCGGGTTGGCGCAGGTGACGCTGACCAACAGTGGCGTCAACGTGGCGACACTGACCGTCGGCGCGGCGCAGACGATCGGATCGCTTTCGGGCAACGGAACGGTGAATGGTGGAACCTTCGCGCTCACGGTGGGCAACGCGGCCAACAGTAACGGGGGTTACAGTTCGGCGTTTACGGGGAACCTGGTCAATGGCGCGGGGACATTGAGCATAGTGAAGGCGGGGAACGGAACATGGACGCTGGCGCCGGCGAGCGGATCGAACAGTTACACGGGCACGACGACGATCAGCGGAGGTATTTTGAAGGTGGGCAATGCGAATGCGCTGGGCACCGTTGGTGCGATCACGGCGAACACCGGAACGGTGGATTTGAACGGGGTGACGCTCACGCAGGGGCTGACGCTCAGTGGCGCGGGCTTTAATGGGAGTGGCGCACTGATCAACAGCAACAACGGGACGGCGGCGCAGTTTGGCGCTCTGACGCTGGCGGCCAACAGTGTCATCAACGTCGCGGGAGCATCGACGAGCATCACGTCGACAGGCGTTTTGGCGGGCCTCCTATTTCGGTTGGAAAAAGTGGGCAGCGGCACGCTGGCCTTCACCGGTGGAGTGAGTGCGGCCACGCAAGTCATCCAGTTGGATGCGGGGACAATCAGCCTGCAGTCGGCCACAGCCGTGAAGACGCTGGGCACAGGGGCGTTGCAACTCAACGGCGGGGTGCTGCAACTCAACTACGGGAGCACGGTGGCGAGCACGCCTGGGAATGCGGCCACGGTGACGGGGACGACGGCGGTGATCGAGGCCAACCAGTTCAGCAGCGGCCAGGCAGGG
>JBBRPL010000216.1:0-5432 GCA_038228205.1 Chthoniobacterales bacterium | reverse complement strand
GGCTCCGTGCCGGTCGGGCCGATGCTCGCGCGCAACCATCCCGCAGACTTCTCCTAGGACCTCGCGCTGGAACACGAGGGAAGCTGCGAGCTCAGCGTCAGCGGCTACGCCGATCACGAACAGGCCGCCCGGGCGGCCGCCGACGGAGCGTGCCTCACCGCCGGTCAGCGCTGCAATGCCACCAGCCGGGTGATTGTCGAGCGTCCCGTGGCGGACGATTTCCAGCGAAAGTTTCTCGAGGCACTCGCGGCTTTCGAACCGGGAGATCCCCTGCTCCCGACCACGCGACTGGGCCCGGTGATCAGTGCCGCGGCGGTCGCGCGCTACGAAAAACTGTGCACCGAACTCCGCGGCTCCTGGCTGCAGGCCGGACGCACTGAACCGACGGTTGCGGGGAAACGCGGCCACTGGGTTCGGCCGGCGGTCATCCTGCGGGAAGACGACGAGGCCACCGACGCCGAGCGCTTCGTGCCGGTCGTGACCCTGCTGATGGCCGACGATCTCGATCACGCGGTGCGGCTGCAAAGCGCCACCCCTTTCGGCCTGACCGCGTCGGTCTTCACTCGCAGCGAAGATACTTTCCGCCGCCTCGGCGCACAACTCGAAGCCGGCAACCTCTACGCGAACCTGCCAACGACTTTCTCCCCTTCGACGCTGCCCTTCGGCGGATGGCGCGATTCCGGCAACAGCCGGCCCAGCGGACGGGGCTTCATCCGCTACACCACGCGCGAGCAGGCGATCCAGTGGTGCGGATTTTAATGGCCTTTCCAAACGCCATGCCGGGAGCTACGCGTGACCCGGCATGAGTTCCAGGAATTCCGCTCCAGCGCGCTTTCGCCTCCCGTCCGGGATGACGCTCGTCAACCAACTCTGCGGCGGATGGACCTTGCTGGTCTTCATCTTCCTTTACCTGCCGATCCTGCTCCTGGTTCTCTACTCCTTCAATCAAAGCGACCTGGGGGTCGTCTGGACGGGCTTCACCCTGGATTGGTACGACAAGCTCTGGCACAGCCAGTCCCTCATCGACACGTTGAAGAACAGCCTCATCGTGGCCAGCGTCACGACAGCTCTCTCGGTCATCCTCGGCACCGTCGGCGCCTGGATGCTCTATCGCTACCGCTTCCCATTCTTCAAGGCGCTCACCGCGCTCATTTTCGTCCCGATGGTTATCCCGGAGATCATCATGGGCGTCAGTTTGTTGATCTTCTTCACCCTCGTGTGCGCCCCACTCAATGCGTGGCTGGCCACGTTCTCCGAGACGGAAGCCGGTCTCGGTTTCACCACGATCATCATCGCCCACACGACGTTTTGCTTTCCCTTCGTCCTCGTCGCCGTCCAGGCGCGGCTCGCTGGCGTGGATCCTTTCCTGGAGGAGGCCGCCATGGATCTCGGCGCGCCGCCGCTGAAAGCTTTCTGGCTCGTCATGGTGCCGTATCTCCTGCCCGCCATCATCTCCGGCGCGCTGATGTCGTTCACGCTCTCGCTGGACGAATACATCGTCACCCTTTTCACCTACGGTCCCGAGACCGAGACCCTCACGATCAAGGTCTTCGGCATGGCCAAGAAGGGGCTCGACCCTTCGCTCAACGCCATCTCCACCGTCTTTATTCTTGCGACGGTGGTCCTCGTGGTGCTTTCTGAAGCTGTCCGCAAGATCAACCGTTGAAGTCCGTTCGTCCCAACCGTTTCTGCCCATGAAAACCATTCGTTTCCTGCTCGCGTTTGTCATTATCGGTCTCGTCGCCCCACCCCTCCCCGCCCGGGCGGAGGCGAAGAAAGACGTCCTCAATCTCTTCTGCTGGTCCGAGTATGTGCCGCAGGAAGTGATCGACGGCTTCACCAAGGAAACGAAGATCAAGGTGTATGTGGAGAACTACGACACCAACGAAGCGATGCTCGCCAAGCTCCTCGCCGGAGCGAGCAAGTATGATCTCATCCAGCCGTCCGAATACATGATCGAAGCCTTGATCAAGATCGGCAAGCTCGAGGAACTCAACCTGGCCAACATTCCAAACATTAAGAACCTCGACCCGAAATACACGAAGATGGCGCATGATCCGGAGGGCAAGTATAGCGTTCCCTGGATGACGGGCTCGGTCGGCATCGTGGTCAATACCGCCAAAGTAAAAGACCCGGTCAAAACGTACGCGGATGTCTTCTCCGGCAAGTACAAGAAGCGGATTGTGGTCCTGAAGGATCATCGCGAAATCGTCTCATGGGCTCTCGGATCCCTCGGCATTCCGGTCAATGACATCACCCCGGAGAACCTCGAAAAGGCCAAGGAAGTCCTCAAGGGATGGCTGCCCCAGGTGAAGGTGTATGATTCCGATTCCCCGAAGACCGCCCTGCTCAACGGCGACGTCGACCTGGGCATCGTCTGGAGCGGCGAAGCGGCGATCCTTTACAAAAAGAACAAGAAGTTTACCTACACTCTTCCGGGAGATGGGGTGCATCAGTTTATCGACAGCCTGGCCATTCCCAAAGACGCACCGCACAAAGACAATGCGGAGAAGTTCATCAACTATATCCTCCAGCCCGAGGTTAGCCTCAAGATCTCCAAGGAATTTCCTTACACCAATCCCAATCTCGAAGCGCGCAAACTGCTAACCAAGGCGCAACTGGATAACCCCGCGAGTTATCCTCCCGGCGAGCCTAAGATGGAAACCTTCAAAGACATCGGCAAAGCCGCCAAGGATATCGATAAGGTCGTCATGGACCTGAAGGGGAAGTAGATTGATCGGGCCAACCGCGATCCCCGAAGTCACCGGCAACCAGCGCCGGCCGGGCTTGCTGGGATGGGCGCTCATCACACCGATGCTCCTTTGGTTGGTGGCCTTCGTCGTGGTGCCCACCGCCATCCTGCTCGTTTTCAGTTTCTGCCAACGCGACGAATTGGGACGCATCGTCTATCGCTTTTCCTGGGAGAATTACCGCAGTATCTTCATCGACTCGGATACCGGAAAATTCGGGACCACCTATTTGACGGTCTTCAACCGCTCCGTGGTCTACGCGGGCCTGACCACCGTCATTTGCCTCATCGTCGGATACCCGGTGGCATGGTTCATCGGG
This sequence comes from Chthoniobacterales bacterium, assembly GCA_038228205.1. GTDB lineage: Bacteria > Verrucomicrobiota > Verrucomicrobiia > Chthoniobacterales > Chthoniobacteraceae > Chthoniobacter. The sequence continues at coordinate 2,363 of JBBRPL010000216.1, read as the reverse complement.
CGCGCTCCCGAGAGCCGTCGCAACGTTCTCCTCATGCTCGTCATGATTCCATTTTGGACGAGTTTCCTCGTCCGCACTTACGCGTGGATCACGATCCTCAGCACCGACGGTTTGCTCAATTCCTTTCTCCAGTACACCAGGCTCATCTCCGAACCGTGGGAGATGCTTTACACTCCCGGAGCGGTCGTCATCGGCCTGGTTTACTCGTATCTTCCTTTCTTGATTCTTCCCGTTTATGGCTCCGTGGAGAAGCTCGACAACGCTCTGATTGAAGCCGCGTTCGACCTGGGAGCCGGACCTTTTCGCACCTTCCTGAGAGTCATCCTTCCCCTCACCCAGCCCGGGATCGTCGCCGGTATCCTCCTCGTATTCATCCCGTCCATCGGCATGTTTGCCATCTCGCAACTCATGGGCGGAGGGATTCAGCCCACGATCGGGGAGGTCATTCAGGATCAGTTCCTCCAGGCGCGCGACTGGCCTTTCGGGTCGGCTCTGGGAATGACGATCGTCATCCTTTTCGCCGCGACATTCTGGTTTACTTCCCGCCAGCGGGAAATCGCCTGACCCCGCAGATCCGGAAGCAAAAAGTACGGCGAGGGGCCAGCGAAAGTAGAAGCGGCGTCCCGCCGCTTTTCCTTAGCCCAAAGAGGCAGGATGCCTCTTCTCCTTTTCGTCGCGATTTCGCCTGCGGCCGGATGAATGTCCGCAGTGGATCGCGCCCTGTTCCAAAGGCCTTTTCACCCCGCCACCTCTGTAAATCCCGCCCACACCTTGTAAAACAACCCCGCGGGCCTTACCTTCTGGCATGCCGCCAGAGGCGGTTCCTTATTTATGCCTAACGCCATGGTCATCGGACTGGGTGGAGTCGGCTCGGTTATCGGGCGCAAACTTCACGATTATGACTGCTTCGAGCGCATCCTGCTCGCGGACGTCGATGCGACCTATGCCCACGTCCTTCACAACGCCACAAAACGCAGCCGCTTCGAGGTCGTCACGCTCAACGCCATGGAGACGGCCAAGGTAACGGCTATCCTTCATGAGCACAAAATCGCGGTCGTCCTCAACGCCTGTAACTGCTACACGAATTATTCCATCCTCGAGGCCTGTCACCGTGCCGGCGCCCATTACATCGATATGGCCGCCGATATCTACGCGGCCCCGGGCGTGAAGAAGGCCGGCAAGAACTCCTTCGAAGCCGAGATCGAAAAATACAACCACCTCTATCTTGAAAAGGACCTCGCCGGTTTGCTCTGCCTGGGCTGCGACCCCGGCGCCGTCAATATTTTCGCCCGGTGGGCCATGGACCGCCTCGACACCGCCAGCAGCATCCGCGTCCTCGATGCCGACAATGCCATTGTCAAAGGGTATCGCTTCGCCGTCCTCTTCTCGCCGGAGACTCTTTTCGAGGAGCTCAATGCTGTCCCTTACTTCGTCAAGGACGGCAAAGTCACCGGCGGACGCCCGCTCGAGACCGAAGTGGATTGGCATCGTTTCCCCGATCCCATCGGCATGCAGAAAACCTACGCCGTCGCCCACGAAGAAGGCGTGTCCCTCGGCATCTACCCGCCTTTCGTGGAAAAGGGAGTAAAGTATTCCGTCTTCAAATACGGAATTTCCGACCAGATGGTGAACGTCGCCAAGTCCATCGACCTGCTCAATCTCGACACCTGGAAGAAAGTGAAAGTCGACGGCGCCGAGGTCTCCCCCATCCGCGTCGCCACGGCCAATCTTCCCAAACCCGCCCAGCTTGGCGCCACGGTCGATGGCTACTCGTGCGTCGGCACCGAAGTCCGCGGCACCAAGGAGCGCAAGCGCGTGGAATACTTCGTCTACACGATGGATAACCACCGCGACACCTACGAGAAGTGGGGTTATTCGCTGACGGTCGTCCAGACGGGCATCCCCCCGGCGCTCGCCGCCAAGCTGCTCGTGACCGGCAAGATCAAGGAACGCGGCGTCATGATGCCCGAAGCGATGGACCCCGAACCCTTCATGGAAAACTTCAGCCGGGAGGGCCTGTCGATCTTTGTCGAGAAACGCGAAGTGGAGCGGATGTAAGAGGATTACCGCAGACCACGCCAGTGCCGCCAGACCGCACCGATCGACGCCGCTTCGGGCGCATACGATTGCATCAAATAGCCGGCGGCGATCAGCAGGACGACCACGACCAGCACCGGAACGCCCGTCTGCCTCAGCGCCCCAGCCAGCCACCATTGCGGTTTTAACCTGACTTCCTCCCCCCTCGAGGGAAAAGCCCTGTATTTTCTCATTTTTGACTTAATTTGTAGCAAGTAATAATGCAAACTAATCATAAGTATTCCTTGTATCTAACAATAATCAGCGGCTATAGTCGTAGCCAGTGT
>JBBRPL010000215.1:0-5656 GCA_038228205.1 Chthoniobacterales bacterium | reverse complement strand
GTGGCCCGCTGGGGCATCGCGCCGATGTCGTCGATGCTGAACTGCAGGGAGCGTTGGAAAAAGAAAGCGAAGATGCCCAGCGGGATCGCCACCAGCGACAGGCCGGCCGCGATCCAAGGCCAGCGGAAGCGACGGCGGGAGCGGCGGACATTGGAGGACTTCACGAGGGAGAATTCGGCGCGCAACATCGTCTTAGATGGATGTTTCGCAAAGTTGCTCACTCTTCGTTCCAGCGGACGGTGAAACTCACTGACGCAGAATCCCTTTGCCAACCTGGGCATTGTTCCTATGCTTTACGGCCCTTTACCTCCTTTTTTGTATGGCCGACATCGCAAACCGCTACGCTGAGAATATCATCGGCAAATTCTACGTCGACGACCAGTGCATCGACTGCGATCTCTGCCGGGAGACGGCTCCGGCGAATTTCACGCGCAGCGACGATGGAGGATATTCCTTCGTGCAAAAGCAGCCGGAGACGCCCGAGGAAGAGGCTCTTTGCAAGGAAGCGATGGAAGGCTGCCCGGTCGAGGCGATCGGCAGCGACGGGGTTTAACGTCCGCCACTGGTCGCCATGACGCCCTCGCTCCGGCAAAAGGTGCTGGCTGAATGGCGGGGTTACCGGGAGCCGGCGGCCGAGAAACCAGCCGTGCGGGTCGCTGATGCCATCGCCCCGACGCTGCGAAACCTGGGCCTGAAAGACCTCATGAATGAGGCAGACGTCATTGCGGCGTGGCGGGACATCGTGGGAAACTTCATCGCCTCGAACTCCGCCCCGGTCCGGCTCGTGGGGGGTACCCTGACCGTGCGCGTGCTCCAGCCCAGCCTCCGTTTCGAGCTCGAGCGACAGTGGCGGGGAACCATCCTCGAGAAGCTCCGGGAGCGCTTTGGGAGCAGAATTGTGCGGCAGATCACATTTCGAGTGTAAGGTTGGTTCGCCGTTTGCGTAGTACATGAGGCATGCTCTCGGCCAAACCGCACAACCGCGCCCCGTTGACTACCAACGGGACCACGGTCATGCCGTCGGCACGTCCCGCGACCACTTCCGTCACAATTGCCGCGCCGACTCCCGCGACCGGCGCTGTGCCGCTGGCGCAGAGTAGCGCGCCGTCCGGAGTGATTAAGAACCTGATTTTCGACTGGTCGGGGACAGTGGCAGACGACCTGTCTGCGGTGGTCGACGCCACCAATCACGTGTTCGCGCATTTTGGACGTAAAGGGCTGACCAAGGACGAGTTCCGGCGCCATTTCCGCCTGCCGTACTCAGATTTCTACGGGGAGTTCTTCCCCGGGGAGCCGATGGACGATTTGAGCCGCATTTATTATGAGCGTTACACGCAGATCCAAGGGGAAGTCCCGTTGATTGAAGGCGCGGCGGAGTTTCTGGCCTACGCCAAGGACACGGGGCGACGGCTCTTCCTGTTGAGCACGATTCATCCCGACCACTACCGTCACCAGGCGGAACGATTGGGCATCGGTCACTATTTTGAGGCGGCGCACGTCGGGATCCAAGACAAGCGCGGCGCGCTTGCTCGCATGATTGACCGCTATGGCCTCGACCCTAAACGCACGGCGTTTATCGGCGACATGGTGCATGACATCGAGGCGGCGCACGACGGGGGCGTCAAGGCGATCGCCGTCCTCAGTGGGTTCGATCCCGCCGACAAGTTGCTCGCCGCCCGCCCCGACTTGATTGCGGGCAGTTTGGGGGACTTGCGCGCCTTCATTCCGCCGCCGTCTACCCCCACGTCGTTCCCCGTGTCGACGGTGGGCGCGCTGATGTTCGACTCCAGCGACCGTGTGTTAATGGTCCAGAGTCACAAATGGGGTAATCGCTGGGGGATCCCGGGTGGAAAGATCAACCGGGGCGAGTCGAGTGAGGAGGCCGTCCGGCGCGAAGTGCGGGAAGAGACCGGGCTGGACTTGGATGATGTGCAATTCGCGATGGTTCAGGACTGCATCGACTCGGGTGAGTTCATGACGCCCGTGCATTTTTTGCTCCTCAACTACGTCGCGCTGGCGCGACCGGGCGAGGTGACTCTGAACGATGAGGCCCAGCGCTTCATGTGGGTGCCGCCCGAGGAGGCGCTGGCCATGAATCTCAACAGCCCGACGCGCGTCCTGTTGGAGTGGGCGATGGTCAAGCGGCAGCGCTCGAAAGCCTGAGATTGCGCGGCCCGGCTCCGTTCCGCAAGATGGGGCGATGAGCAAGATTTCAATCGAGCAAGTCTCGGAGTTCGAGCGGAAGTCGCCGAAGGGTCGATTCAACAGCCGGCGTCGCGATGTGACGAAAGCGCTGAGTCCGGACCCGAACGCCCGCCGGCCCTACGACGTGCAATGGGTGACGCTCCCGCCGGGCGCGGCCCTGTGCCCGTTCCACGCGCATTCCGCGGAATGGGAGCATTACATCTTCATTAGCGGGGCAGGCCGCGTGCGCCATCCCGGGGGGGTCGATTCGGTCGGACCCGGCGACCACGCCTACTTCCCACCCGGCGAAGCCCACCAGATTCTTAATGAGTCCGATGCCCCGCTGACCTATTACGTGATCGCCAACAACCCCGAGGGCAGCGACAACTGCTATTACCCCGACAGCGACAAATGGGCGCTTCACTTCGAGTCGGGCGGGGGAATCGTGCGCACGAACAAGGCCGATTACTTTGAGGGTGAGGAATGAATGCCCCAGACGAAATCCGCATCGCGTCACTCGAGCTCCAAGCCAGCGTCGGGGTCCCGGACGCCGAGCGCCAGCAGCCGCAACGGCTGACCGTCTCGCTGACGATGGTGCCGGCGAACGATTTCAGCACGATGGATGACGACGTCGCGCGCACGATTGATTACGCCGCCGTGGCCACGGCCATTCGCGAACTGGCGGCCGCCCGGCCGCGACGTCTGATCGAGACGCTGGCCGCCGAAATCGCGGATGCCGTTCTCGACCGGTTTGCCTGCCGGCACGTGGCGCTTGAGTTGCGGAAGTACATCTTACCCGAAACGGAGTATGTTGCCGTGCGGCTGCGTCGCACCAAGTTCCCCCTTCCGCCGCGTTCCCCATGACCTCCCATCTTCCCAAGCTCATCATCGACGGCTCCGAAACGTGCGCCGATTTGCTCTACGCCACGAAATTTTTCGTTGGCGATCCCATCATCTTTCTCCTCGAAGGAAAGCATTCCACCATCTTGTTAAGCGACCTCGAAATCGATCGCGGCAAACGCGAGGCGAAAGCCGACGAGGTTCTGTCGCTCTCGGAGTTCAACCAGCAGCACGAAGGCGACCTGGGGAAGAAGCCGACGCTCGGCGAGACCGCGGTGGTCTTTCTGAAATCGCGCAAGGTTCGACATGCCGTGGTGCCTCCTTCGTTCCCGTTCGCGCTCGCCAACAAGCTCGCCGACGCTGGAATCAAGCTGGAGCCGTCGGACGGCCACATGTTTCCCGCCCGCCAGCAAAAAACCGCCGAAGAGCTGAAGCTCATGCGCCGCGCGTTGCAGATTACCGAGGCCGGCATGGCGCGAGGGATTGAAATTCTGTCGTCGTCCGACATCGGCAAGGGTCGCCGGCTCATTTGGGGCGGCAAGCCGCTCACGGCGGAGCGCATGCGCGCGGAAATAGATTCGGCCATCCTGCACCACGGCGGTTTGCCGATGCACACGATTGTCGCTGGCGGCGATCAAGGTTGTGATCCGCATGAGCGCGGCCACGGCCCGCTCAAGGCGAATGATCTGATCATCCTGGATGTTTTCCCGCGTGACGCACGCAGCGGATATTTCGGCGATCTCACCCGCACCGTTCTGCGCGGGACGGCAACCGATGCGCAGCGCAAGCTTTATGCGACGGTCGAGCGCGGACAGAAGATGGGCCTCGATCAGATGAAGCCGGGCGCCAACGGCGAAAAGATCCACGAGGCGATCAAGCAGTACTTCACCGATGCGGGTTATCCGACGGAGAAGAACGCGGCGGGTCGCTGGACCGGATTTTTCCATGGCACAGGTCACGGCCTGGGCTTGGATCTTCACGAACTGCCGCGCTTTCAGGCGGGCAAGTTCAAGGCGAACCAGGTTTTCACGGTCGAGCCGGGCTTGTATTACCCGGGCGTCGGGGGCGTGAGGATCGAGGACGTGGCGGTCGTCACCGCCAAGGGCGGACGGCTGATTTCGAAGATGGAGAAACGGCTCGAGGTGTGAGGTGCTCGGGGGGTCTCGACTGGCCCCCCTGTACAACCGCCCTTTCGCGCGGCCCAAAGCACGCCCCCAGATTGAACGTTATCCCCCCTTTTCGTGTCTGACTGGCTCCAACATGACCAAATCCGTCCCGCTGCCCTGGCCATTTCGTGCCCGGACCACGGCTCTCCCAGCGAAAAACATTGCCCCGGGCGGGACGTCTCCCGCTAGAGTGGTCGGTGAAAAGATGGAGATAACGGATGCCGCCACCGCCGAACCTACGGACATCGAGTTGGTGGCGTGGACGCAGGCGGGCGATGCGGAGGCATTCGACAAGCTGGTCGTGAAGTACAGCCCGCGCTTGTACGGCCTGATTTACCATATGACCTCGAACCACGAGGACACGAACGACCTGATGCAGGACGTGTTTTCGAAGGCTTATCGGTCGATTGGCGGATTCAAGGGAAAATCCAGCTTCTACACCTGGCTGCACCAGATCGGCGTGAACATGACGATTAACTTCGTCAAGAAGCGCGGCCGCCGGTTTCACCTGAGTCTGGACGACATCGATTCGAACATTCAAAACGACCGTGAGTTCCTCGAATTGACGGCGTCAAGCGATCCCGTCCGGGAGGCAAATCTCTCAGAACTTCAGCGGCGCTTGAACGAGTCCATGCAGAAACTGTCTCCCGATCATCGCGCGGTGGTGACGATGTTCGACATTCAGGGCATGCCCCACGCCGAGATCAGCAAAATTTTGGGGGTGTCGGAGGGAACAGTCCGTTCGCGGCTGTTCTATGCCCACCGCCAGCTCCAGAATTATCTCGAAGAATTTCGACAGTAAGCTTTACTCCCCTCGGATCCTCCCGAACGTTAGCCCTCGCTCCCTATGGACGAAAACTTCAGCGACCTCCAAAAACTCCTGCGTCTCAAGAAATACGAGGCGCCTCCCGCCGAATATTTCGAGGGCTTCCTTAAGGACTTCCACCGGCGTCAACGCCAGGAAATCGTCAAGCTCCCCCTCTGGCGCATCGCCTGGGACCGCGTGACGGCTTCGTTCGTTCCCGGGGAAGTGCCGCGCTTTGCGTACGCCACGGTGACGGCCGTCGCGCTTTTCGGCGCGGTCCTCGCCTCCCGCCAGATGGTGTCGCGACCGGCTGGTTCCGAGTTGGCCACCGTAAATGGCACCCCGGCGGCCTTGGTGGCGTCGACCAACCCTTTGAAGTCCGCCAGCCTTCGCTTGAACCGCACCCAGACCGTTGCGGGCGCGCGTCCAGCTTCCCAGGGGGTGTTCCTCAATGAGTCGGACTTCCCGACCGTTCGTGATTCCCGGTCGCGGGACTCCGCCCGACTGGCCAGTCAGCAATCGCGCGCCCCGCGCTACGTCCTGGACGCCAGGCCTGTCAGCTATGAAGCGCCGGTTAGTTTTTAAGCGCCCAAGTTTGACGCAGGCCCGGTCCCTCTTCGCTACTGCCTGCCTCGCGCTCGCGGTCGCACCCGTGGTTTGG
>JBBRPL010000214.1:0-5672 GCA_038228205.1 Chthoniobacterales bacterium | reverse complement strand
GGTTCCCGCGATCAAGACGGCGGTGGCGATGACCAGTTCGACCACAAAAATCATTCCCGGCCACGGTCCGATGGCCGCGCCGGACGACTTGCGGAATTATCTCAGCTTCCTCGAGACCGTGTCCGATCGGTTGGTGAAAATGAAACAACAGGGCAAGTCGGTCGAAGAAGCAATCGCGGCCGCGCCCACCAAGGAGTTCGACGAGAAACTCGGCAAGGGTTTCCTCGGTCCCGACCAGTTTGTGAAGTGCACCTACCTCGGGGTGTTGAAGCACAGCTAGGCGTATCGGTTGTGGGTCGGGATGGCTCACAAAGGAATGGGCCGCCCGCGGCTGCGGGCGGCCCACAAAATCCTAATCGCGCCGCGACGACGCGAGCCACTTACACGTCGTAGTACATCGAGAACTCGTACGGATGCGGCCGCAGACGGAGCGCGTCGTATTCCTTCTTTTTCATCTCGACGAAGTTCTCGATGAAATCCTTCTGGAAGACATCGCCCTTGAGCAGGAAGTCGTGGTCTTTCTCCAGCGCCTCCAAGGCACCCAGGAGTGAGTCCGGCGCGCTTGGCACCTTCGCGAGTTCCTCGGGCGGGAGATCGTAGAGATTCTTGTCGAGTGGATCACCGGGATCAATGCGGTTGAGCACCCCGTCGAGCCCAGCCATGAGCAGCGCCGCGCTTGCGAGGTAAATGTTCGCCGCCGGATCCGGCGTGCGGAACTCGATTCGCTTCGCCTTCGGGTTCGCCGAGTACGTCGGAATGCGGACCGAAGCGGAGCGATTGCGCGCGCTGTACGCCATGTTGACCGGCGCCTCGTAACCGGGCACCAAACGCTTGTAGCTGTTGGTGGTCGGATTGCAGAGCGCACACAACGCGCGCGCGTGCTTGAGCACGCCGCCAATGTAGAAGAGCGCCATCTCCGAGAGCTGCGCGTACTTGTCGCCGAAGAAAAGGGGCTTGCCGTCCTTCCACAATGACATGTGCACGTGCATGCCCGAGCCGTTGTCACCGAAGAGCGGCTTCGGCATGAACGTCACGGACTTGCCGTGCCGAGCCGCGACATTCCGGACGATGTACTTGTAATACATGATCCAGTCGCCCATCTGCTTCAGCGGGGCGAAGCGGATGTCGATCTCCGCCTGGCCGGCCGTCGCCACCTCGTGATGCTGGCGCTCGATCGGGATGCCGCATTTTTCCATTTCGAGACACATCTCGTTGCGGATGTCCTGCTGGGTGTCCGCCGGAGCGACCGGGAAATAACCCTCCTTCGGGCGAATCTTGTACCCGAGATTTGGCGCTTCCTCGCGGCCGCTGTTCCAATGCGCCTCGATGCTGTCAACGGAATGCCCGGAGCTGTTTCCCGTGTAGTGATATTTGACGTCGTCAAAGATGAAAAATTCCGCCTCCGGACCAAAGAACGCCGTATCCGCGATGCCCGTGCTTTTGAGGTACGATTCCGCCTTGCCCGCGATGCCGCGCGGATCCCGATCGTAGGGCTCCTTCGTGATCGGATCGACGATGTCGCAGATGAAACTCAGCGTCGGTTCCGCGTTGAAGACATCGACCCAGGCAGTCGAGGCATCGGGCACGACCAGCATGTCGGAGTTGTTGATCGCCTTCCAGCCGCGGATCGACGAACCGTCGAAACCGAGGCCCTCATGGAAGAGCTCCTCGTTGTATTCCGTCAGCGTGGTCGTGAAGTGCTGCCAGGTGCCGAGGATGTCGCAGAACTTGAAATCAATCAGCTTGATCCCCTGCTCCTTGATGAGCGCCGTGATGTCGGCGGGTGTGCGTTTCTTGTGCATTCGTTAATGGTTGTTGATGGACGGTTCTGCGCGAGGCGAGGGGAACCCCGCGACGAATGAATTGGGAACAAACGTGATGACTAGGGCGAGTCGTTTATGGACACGAGTGGCAGGCCGCGCAACTGGATTTTCCATGCACCATTCGGTTCGTAAACTTTCAACCAGACGGGACTTGGTGATTTGTGCGCGCGGTGGCTGATTTTAGGCGGAATTCGCCCGGCCACCGGCCTGGATCATGGCCGGGGATTTTCTCACCTGAGTCGCGCCCAGGCCGATGCCTACAGGATTCACGGGGGATCCGTCGAGACGTCGGGTCGCCCAGACTTCCCGACCGGCACAGAAGGTGCTAAACGCGCGTGTGTTCCCCGTCCGTCCCACCGGAACGCCCCCTTTTAGAATCCCGTCCACCCCACCCGCATTCCATCTCCATGTCCGTTCCCCCTCTCGCGCCGCGCTGGCCATTCCTCATCGTCGTGGCCGCTCTTTCGACCGCTCTTTTGCTGCCCGGACTGCTGCGGGCTGAACCCGTCGCCGCGCCCGCCAAAGCCGAGCCCTCCCTCGAGCAGCGCATCGCCGATCTCGAAGCGTATATCGCGAACTCGCCCCGCGGCTCCGATGCCACCGACGCGAAAATCACCTCCAAGATCGGCGGGCCCGGACCCGGTCACAACGCCTGGATGATGACGTCCGCCGCGCTGGTGCTCTTCATGACGCTGCCGGGGCTCGCGCTCTTTTACGGCGGCCTCGTTCGCAGCAAAAACATTCTCTCGGTCATGGCCCAATGCCTGGGCATCGCCGGCCTCGTGGCAATTCTCTGGTGGGCGGTCGGCTACAGTCTCGTCTTCGCCAAGGGTTCTGCCTACGTCGGCGACTGGCGAACCTTCCTCTTCCTGAAAGGCGTGGATGCGAATCCCAACACCGACTACGCATCCTGGGTCTCGCAGAACGTCTTTTCCATGTACCAGATGATGTTCGCCATTATCACGCCTGCGCTGATCATCGGAGCGATCGCCGAGCGGATGAAGTTCTGGGCCATCCTCGCGTTCGTGACCGTGTGGATGTTTGCCGTCTATTTCCCGCTCGCCCACATGGTTTGGGGGATCGACGGCCTGATGAACGGCGTCTTTAACGCGGGCGCAAAGATCAAAGCGATCGACTTTGCCGGCGGCACGGTCGTGCACATGTCATCGGGCTGGAGCGCGCTCGTGCTCTGCATCATTCTCGGCCGGCGCGAGGGCTTCGGACGCGTCTCGATGGCCCCGCACAGCATGGTGCTCTGCATGATCGGTACGGGCATGCTGTGGGTGGGCTGGTACGGCTTTAACGCCGGCTCGGCGCTCGGCGCCGACGCCATCGCATCGAACGCCTTCATGACCACCACGCTGGCCGCGGCAGTTGCCGCGTTCGGCTGGGCGGTGCTCGAGGCCATCTTCAAGGGCCAGCCAAGCGTGCTCGGCTTTTGCTCCGGCGCGGTTGCCGGTCTGGTCGTCATTACTCCCGCCTGCGGCTTCGTCACGGCGAACGGCGCGGTCATGATCGGACTGCTCGCCGCGGCTTTCCCGTTTTTTGCCTGCAACTATCTCAAGCGCTGGCTCGGGTACGATGACGCGCTCGATACCTTTGGCGTCCATGCCGTCGGCGGCTCCCTCGGCGCGCTGCTCACCGGCGTCTTCGCGACGCTGGAAGTGAATTCAAACCTGCCGACAAACCTGAAGGACGTGGTCGGCAAAACGCTCGTCGGCGAACAGCTCAAGGCGATGCTTGTGACGGTCGTCCTGTCCGTGGTGGCGACGACAGTCATCGCGCTGGCGTTGAAACATACGATGGGCCTTCGCGTGGACGAAGAGATCGAAAGCAACGGCCTCGATATTTCGGAGCACGGCGAAGAAGGCTATCACCCGGCCTGAAAAGCAGAGACGTTGAAATTGCTAAGACGGTGCGCGGCCCTAGCCTGCTGCGCGCCCCAGCAGCCAGCGACCGGATTTCTCCTGATGCATCCGGGCTGAGGGCGCGTAATTTTGCGCCGCATGCCGACCCCTCGACCCAGCCTCACCCGCGGCCAGCGCATGGAAGTGCTTTCTGTGCTCAAGCGCACGGGCGGACTGCCGGTGCGCCCGCTCTCCGTGCGCATGGGCATGAGCTACATGGGCGTGAAGCAATACTGTCTTGAGCTCGAGAAAAAGGGTTTTCTCGAAACGTGGCGCCAGCCGCGAAGCAAGGGCCAGGGCGGTCGGCCCGAGATGCTCTATCGCCTCACGGATCGCGCGCACGCCCTCTTTCCGCCCGCGCAAAACGATCTCACGCTTGAACTCCTCGAAGCCGTGCAAAAAGTTTCCGGCAGCGCCGCGCCGGAGAAACTGCTCTTCACCGTGTTTCAGAATCGCGCGGGCCACTATCTCCAAAGACTTCCGAAGTATGCCTCGCTCGCGCTCCGCACCGCGCTGCTCGCCCGCCTGCGCGATCAGGAAGGCTGCATGTCGGAACTGGAGGGCGCCGTGACCGCCCCCAAGTCGACGCCCGCCAAGGCGAAGAAGGGCGCCGCCAAGCCGGCCCCCCATGTCGCCGCTGAAGTGGGCGACCTCTTCGAGGCGATGCTCCCGCCGTCCGAAGATCCCCTTCGCATCATCGAGCACCGCTCGCCGATCGCCGATCTGCTCACGCGCTTCCCGATTCTCGCGCGCCTGGAGAGGGATCTTTTCGAACGCGTGCTCCACGCGCCGGTGAAACGCGTCGACGAATCCTCCTCCTCGGAGCGTTACCGCGTGGTCTTCACGATCGGCAAACCTTAGGAGTCTCTCGCGCGAGCGAGAAGGCTGGCTAACTTCGCGACCCGCCCCCGCTTTCATCCATGAACGTTCAACCCTTCCGTCCCCGCACTTTTCTTCCGGCGCAAATCGATCTGACCAAGCCGGAGGCGCTCGCCCCGGTCTTTGACCAACTCGAATCGCGACTCGCCGGAGCCTCGAACGCCGAGGCGCTGGCGACGTGGCTCGACGACTACAGCGAGGTGAATGCGGCCCTCTCGGAAAATGGCGCCCGCACGTACATTGCGATGACGTGTCAGACCGACGATGCCGAAATGGAAAAGGCCTATCTCCAATTGGTCGAGGAAGTGGATCCCTGGCTGAAGCCGCGGCAGTTCGCGCTCCAGCAGAAACTGGTGGCCCATCCTGCCTTCGAGGCACTCCCCGCCTACTACCATGTCTTCCGCCGCAGCATCCGGAATCGCGTCGCACTTTATCGCGAAGCCAATGTCGCCCGGGAAACTGAGGAAGCGCGCCTGTGCCAACAATATCAGAAAATCATCGGTGCGATGATGGTGGCCTTCGACGGGAAGGAGCAAACGCTCGCGCAACTCGGGCGGGTCCTTCAGGAAACCGATCGCGCCCGCCGGCAACAGGCCTGGGAGCTGACGGCCAAACGCCGCCTCGACGATCGCGACAAGCTCGAAGACATTTTCGACGAACTGCGGAAGCTCCGCGGCGAAATCGCGCACGAAGCCGGGTACTCCGACTACCGCGCCTACGCGTTCGCGGTCAATGAACGTTTCGATTATTCGCCCGAGGACTGCGAACGCTTCCAGAACACGATCGAAAAGGTCATCGTGCCGCTGGCGCGCGCGCTTCAGCGCGAGCGGAAGACAAAGCTGGGCGTGGAGTCGCTGCGTCCGTGGGACCTTGCCGTCGACCCGGAGAATCTACCGCCCCTGAAACCGTTCGCGACGGCGGAGGAGTTTGTGGCCAAGTCGCAGACTATCTTCGATCGACTCGATGCCCGGCTCGGAAAGTCCTTTTCGTTGCTGGGTGCTCACGGCCTGCTGGATCTCGAAAGCCGCAAAGGCAAGGCGCCCGGCGGCTATCAATCCACGCT
>JBBRPL010000213.1:0-5993 GCA_038228205.1 Chthoniobacterales bacterium | reverse complement strand
TACCTGGCCTTCATCAAATCGGAAGTCGGCAAATGGGGCCGCCGGAGCGCCACCGCGAAATGGGGAAAGACGCCGGAAGTTATCACCAGCGGCTCGACGGAGATTGTCGCCGGCTTCGCGGACGATCGCGGCGCCGCCGAGCGTGTCGCCATGGCTTACCCGGCAATCAAGGTCGTGGAACCAGGCAGTCTCAATGTGCAGATCTATGGAGTAACGCCTTTCGTTTATGAGGGGATGTATTTCGGCCTCCCGCAAAGGTTCATCTTCACCGGCTGGGGTTCCGCCGGGGAAGGGGTCGACGGTCCGGTGGACATCTGCCTCCTGGCCGGACGCGACAAGGACGGGGCCGGCAATTGGACGCGGCCCGGCGGCGCTTCACCGGTCTACTACCCACCGCCGAGCGCGAAGGGCGGCATTCAGACGGATGAACGGCTGGTCCACGCCATGCACCCCGTGCTGCCATACGGCCGCTTCGGCGAATGGGATTCGGGGCAGGTCTACGGTTGCTCGGTCCTCGTGGTGGACGACGAGTTCGTCCTTTATTATCTCGGCGCCGATTGGGGGCACGGCCATCGCACCAACGAGAAGAACAAGAACCTGCGGGCCGGCATCGGCCGCGCCACGATGCGGCTCGATGGCTTCGTCTCCCTGTCGGCGGGCGAGCAAGAGGCGGTCATCACGACCAAGCCCGCCGTCGTCGAGGGCGCGCGGATGGAGGTCAACGTGGCCTGCGTCCAAGGCTCACTGGCGGTCGAGCTCCTGGACGCGAACGGCAACCCAGTGCCGGGCTTCACCCGCGCCGAGGCGGACGCCTTCACCGGCGACTCCCTGCGCCGGGTCGTGACGTGGCAGGGCAAGTCCGACCTCTCCGCGCTGGCGGGCCAGCCTATAAAGGTCCGGTTTTATCTCCAGCGCGGCGACCTTTACGCCTTTCAGTGTTTGAAGAGTCAGCAGTAGAAGTCAGGCGTGACGCGTGGGCGTTTTGTTTCATGAACGATTCCACGGTCCTCCCAGAGCGAGCCCGCGTCTAACCTCTGGAGTCCCCACAGAGATCCCTGCTGCAAAGCCAAACCCGGTTGGCGTGAGCCGCCCGCACCGTCGCCACCTTGGAGAGTTGCAGCCGTCGGCGCGTCGTTCATACCGGAGGCATGCTGGCGGTTACACGACCGCAGCCTCGTTGAAGCGATGCGTTGATCGAAGACCCGCGAAATGCTGCCAAGCGTAGCATTTATACACGCAGAGAGTAGAGCACGTGGGAGATTGAGAGATTATGATCAGAGGTATGGTGCGACCTCGCGCTCGACATCAATTGTTTCCTTGTGCTGGAGCCGGACGGCTGGAAAGTGGCGTCGCGGGAAAGGCGAAGTATGGTTTACCGCTCCTTCACGACCAGCACGCGCCGGTCCTCCTGGAGCTGCGAGTCGGGGGCGGTGGCGGGATGTTGCGCGTGTTCCGCGCCGAAGCCTTCCACCCGGGTCAACTCGGCGGCGGGCACTCCTTGCTCGCGCAGGAGCGTCTGGATCTTTGCTGCGCGCAACTTTGACAGGTCGCGGTTGCGCTGCCCATCGCCTTCGGCGCTGGCGTGACCTTCGATAGCGAAGGTCGCGGCGCCCAAGTCCTTCAACATCTGCGCCACCTTGGCCGTATTCTCGCGCGAGGTCGCATCGAGCAATTCGTCCGAGTTCTTCCGGAAGAGCAGCGGGACGGCGACGTAAGGATGTTCCTCCCTGGCGCCGCTGGCTCGGGTGATTACGACGGCGTCCTTGGTATAAAAACGCTTTGTCTCAGGGTCGCCGCCGATGCCTTTCGTCAAAAACTTCGGGGGTGTCTTCGCGACCTCGCCGGAGAGTTTGGCTTTGGCGGCATCGGCGTCAAAGCTGGCCGCGCGGTCCTGGGCCTGGCCCATGGCGAGGCCGAGCGTGAGCAAGGGAATGGCAATGAACGGGAGTTTCATACGGATGGTAGTGCGGGGTGGTTACTTCTTGATGGTGGTCAATGTGACTCGGGCGAACCCGGCGCGGGCGCCGCCAGTGCCGCCCTCCCGTGCGGGACGCGAGATGACCCGTGCGTCCTTGGTAATCGCGCCCTCGATATTCCGTGCCGTCGATTTGGCAAACTGGGATTTCTTGAGTTCGTCCTTGAGCGCCGCATCGTCCGTGAAAGGCTGGTCGGTAACGATCGCCGCAAGATACTCGGTGCCGAAATGCGGGCCGCTGATTTGGATGGCGACATCATCGCCCGCCTTCTTGGGGTTCGGCGTCGGCATGACCTTCACGGGGCGCCCGCCTTCGATGCGGTCGTCGGTGATGAACTGATTCGGGAAGAGCGTATAGATTTCGCCTGCGGCATTTTGGTAAAGCAAGCGCAGGTGCCCGGATTCCGCGGCCTGGACGGTGACGACCAGTTCCTCGCCTTCGGTATAGGTGCTCTTATCGGTTTTCACCTCCACGGGAATCGGGCGCAGGGGCGCGGTGCGGCCCGGGAGCGGGACCACAGCCACCGGCTGCACGTCGCGCCGGACTTTTCCTATATCCAGCCGCTCGACAAGCTCGGGAAAGTAATCGAGGAAATGCTCACGTTGCAGCGTGCCGCCGTCCTTGAACGAAGCGCGCAGGGAAAACAGTTGATTCTGGTCGTCGAGTTTGCGGCGGAGATCCTCGACGGACAGCCCTATTTCCGCAGCCGCAGTTTCGATGGTCACTTCGCCATCGAACAACGCCGCAAGGGCGCCAACCGGTTCCGGTTGACCGGCCAAGGGTTCCGCGTTAGCGGATTTCAACACTGCGACAAACCGCTCCGTGTCGGCCTTGACCGTGGCTTGGAACTTGTCCGCTTCGGGGTGCAACCGCTCGATGAGGCGCTGCTCCTGGGCGCTGAAGCGGGAAGCCACAGGCCGGATCGCATCCGCGCCATCGATCGGCTTGATGCCCTTGTCGTGGCAGATGATGCAGGAGAGCCCGTTGGAAACCTCCACGCGGCCGGTGACGTTGTTCCGATCCCCCACGATGTCGGTGGGCGCGGCGCCATCGAGGCGATTCCCGAGAACATCGGCGAGGTAGTAGCCGTGGAAGCCATTGGGCAACGAAAAGACAATTTCGCCGCCGGCTTGCTTGAAGGAGTGCTGCCCGCCGGCCAGTTGCGCTTTCTCGGGTCCGAGGGGAAATTCGAGGAGATTCGCCCGGCCACCGCTGCTGCGGAAATCGTACGACGCCCAGTAGTAGCCGGAACGGTTGCCAGCTTCGTGACGTTCAACGAGGCGATTGGCCAGGGAGATGCCGCTCTTGACGAGACCCGAGCGCACCGCTTCGCCGGCCTGGAGATTGGCCACGAGGTCGATGCCGATTTGCTTTTCCAGGTCCTGCTGGAGTTTTGGCAGGCGCAGCACGTCATTGTAGAGGGGCGGCCGCGCCACATTCGCCGCCATCCAGTCAGCGGGAAGGATTGCCACCGTGGCGTGGCAGGCGCTGCCGAGCGCCACACTGACCCCGGTGTCGATGGCCTGCGGAAAGTGCGCGGCGAGTTGATCCCAAAGGGCCGCGTCCCATCCGATGTCGTGCAGGCGCACCCGCAGCAGCACCTTCTCCGGTCCGACCTCGGGAAAGACAGCGACGCGCGGTGCGGTGGAAAGGGAGTTGAGGAGTTTGCGCGCTCCACGCCGGAGGTTTTCAAGCTGGGCGTCGCTGATCTTCACGTTATTCTGCGCAAAGGCGAGCGAGACATAGCGCGTGTCGCCCTGCTCTTCGCGCGGGACCTTTTGCAAGTCGGTCAGCGCGGCGGTGATTTCTTCCGGCGGCGTCACCAGCCTGCGAGAGACTTTTGCCGGGGGCTCTTTGGCTGGGTTCTCGGGGGCGGCGACCGTCGTGGCGGTTTTATGGGGAGGCGCGTCCTTATCGGGCGTGACCTTTGCGATGACAGGCGTCCCTGCATCCGCCGGCGCCCCGGCGATCAGCCAGGAAAGTATGGTGGCTACCTGCTCCTCGGTGAGCGGATCGGCCTTTTTCTTCTTGGCTTCTTTGTCGGCTTGCGTGCGCTGCGGCATGTCGCCTTTCTGCACCAGCACGTAAAGCTTCGAAGCCTGCGGATTGGTGAGATTTACATATTCGCTGGTACGCAACTGCGGCAAATCATCCACGAACGCATATTCATCGGGATCCTTCGCAGCCTTTCCATGGCACTCGACGCAACGGGCCTTGAAGATTTTCAGGACCTCGCCAACGAGCGCCGCGGGATCCGATGGTGGTTGCGCCGAGGCGACAGCGGTGGCGGCAATAAGCGTGGCGTGGGCGACAGCGGTGCTGAGTTTCATGGATTCCGGGTTGGGTGAAGGTTGAGTGGTATCAGATGGCTTGTGTGAATCCAATCGCGCATCCCGCGGGTTTGATTGCGCGGGGTTTGGGGTGATTTCCACGATGTTCGAGGCGACGTCCCGCGGCAGACCCGGCGCGCCGGCCACGATCCAACGCCGCAGCGTGTCGATGTCCTGCGGTTTTGGTTGGGGCTTTCCTTCCGGCGGCATGTGCTTCTTGTCGTCGGCGGGAAGGAGCAACCGTACGACGACGAGGCTTTTCTCCGGGTTGCCGGGAACCACGCTGCTGCCTGATTTGCCCCCTTTCGCGATGTCCTCCGGCGTGTGCAAACGCTGGTCTCCCTTGGCCTTGTTCGCGCCGTGGCATTCAGTGCAATACTGACGAAACATCGCGGTCGTCGCTGCGTATGCTGGATCGTCAGTTACCTTGGTCAATTTGCGGGTCGTCGAGCTTCCACCCACCGGACCGAGCAACGGCTTCAGTATATCGGGCGCGTATTCCGAGAGGAAGGTATCGCCGTGGGTCAAGGCGCCGCCTTGATGCGCGCCGAAGCCGAGGCACCCGAGCGTGGCCAGCCAAAGCACCGCCTGGAGGATCGAAACGCCGATACCCTGCGCGTGATGCGTCACCATCAGGGCGAGGGAAAGGCCGGCGATCGCGAGGCCGAACTTCCAATGAAGATCAAAGACCGGCCCGCTGTAGCCGCCTTCCTGGGCCAGCAGCCAGCCGGCACCCGCCGTGATCACCGCCGAACCGGCGGCCATCCACAGGCACCACCCGAGAGCCGGGCGCAGCGTTCTGCCCGGTGGCACCAAGGAAAGCCCGCGCAGGGTCGCGGCGAAAATCAACAGTCCCACCGGCAGGTGCAACAGCACCGGATGAAACCGCCCGACGAACAGGAGCAGCGACGGCACCTTCCGCGCCGGTTCCGTCCCGGCCGCCGGCAGCGGCAGCCACCAGCACAGTCCACCGAGCGCGACTGCGCCGAGTGCGGCCAGGAGCAGCGCTGGGCGGCGCAATTTTCCGTCGAGATTTGGATCGGAGGCGGGTGGGGTCATTGCTGGGATGGATCTCGGACCGATTTAGAAAGCCTGCGTAGCGCGCCGGAGCTGATGACTGTTAATATGGAGAGCATGAACGACGCGAACGGGAAGTCGGGAGATGCAGTCGCCCAAAGATCTCAATGCCCTTCATGTCCTTCATGGTGAGAATTCAACCAACCTATCACCGCAGCGCGCCAGTCGATTGCGGACAGGTCGGCTGCCACTTCGTCTCCAATTTGCGTGGCTTCCATAGGTCGGATACAAAAAAAATTCGCCCGCTTCGCGAAAAAGCAAAAGGGAAAAGGCAAGGAGCCTAGCCGCCAGACACCACCAGGACACAACGGAAGCCGAAGTTGTCATCGCGAGGCGCGGGACGACCGTTGATGCGACACGACGAACGCAGACTGATCTCCGCGCCATCGCTCCACGACCCACCGCGCAAAACCCGGTAGTCATTCTTCGCGTCATACCGGTCGTCGCACCACTGCCAGACGTTGCCGCCCATATCGTAGAGCCCATACCGATTGGGCGCAAAGCTACCCACCGGGGAGGTCTTGGAAAATGAATCCACATTCAACGATTCATCGTAATTCCCCGCGCCTTGCGGTGGCGGCCATTGCGAGCCCCACGGATAGCCCGTTGC
>JBBRPL010000212.1:0-6400 GCA_038228205.1 Chthoniobacterales bacterium | reverse complement strand
TCGACTCCATGCCTGCTCTCCACCCCGCCTCGCGGCGACGCAGTTGGCACGGTCTGCGGTGCTGAACCGTCTAATTGCACCGACGGGACTTTCACCCGCGTTGACACCCGCTTCGCGGGCGCACCAAGTTTCAAGAGTTGACCCCGTTCCCTGACGAGCTTTCTCCCTCACCCGCGCTGCCCCCCGCTTGCTATGGAGTGTGCTACCCATTCCAGGCGCTATTCAGTCCCGCCACTTTTCCTAAAAGCTTTCCTTGAGACCATTATAGAACTCACCGCAACTATCAGCGATTCTGTAGACCCCATCAGTGTCGCTGTCCCAGAAATAGAGCCCATCCCATCCGTGAAGGTTTCTGCCTAGGAGCATATGATTTCCACAGCCGTCTGCTGCGACTGCAAGCCACCCTTTTGGGAGACCTCGTTTGTCGATGAGGTATTTGCCGAGCTCCTCGCAGGAATATTGCGCGTCGACCGGCGGTACGCCGTAAAGCAAGTCCGCCCCGGCAACAGCCCCTTCGCGAACCTCGCCATACTCCTCCCAAAAGTCGACGAACCTGGAGTGCACTGGATAACTGTCGCATTCTGGATAGCCGCCATTATAAGCCAGGCAAAATTCTCGAAAATCATCCGGCAAAGATATGCCAATTTTGCGTTCGTACGCCTCCAACGCGGTCATGGAAGCCGGTGGATTCTTAACAAAAAATTTAAGCTCTCTCATGATCTTGCACGATTATCTTCCGGTGGGAGATGCGTCAATCTCCTTCTGTAAATACTCTATTTGCCGATCTATGTCATGGGGAAAAATGGGGCCCTCAAGCCCGAAATCAGACGTCGGCCCTACTTTACTTTTCAAAAGCCGAAGCATTTCGATCCTGCGCTTATAGTCGATTCCTGAAAATGCGCGATCTATTACCAACTGTTCCAAGGCTCGGTCATTGTCGGCGTTAGCCGTCGATGGCGGGAGCGGATAAAAGAGGTTTAGCGGATCGGGATCGGCAAGCAAAGAAAGTACACCCCCGGCCCTCAATCCAACACCCAGACTTTTGCGCATGTTTCGAAAGTAAGCCGCTGGTCCCACATGAGTGATTCCTTTGTTGATGGCGACTGGCACCGCCATCATTTGCCCATGAAAATGATGCCACTCAATACCACCGACGCCGGCTGTCTGGGCGCGAATCGCCTCCGCCGCCTCTTTCATAGTGACTTTCGCCTCCTTCGCAATGTCAGAAATCGCATAGTTTCTATCCGCACTTTTTCCCGTCATTTCCGTTCCATGCGTCGCAGTCATATTAATGTTACGAATACCAGATATGGTTTTCCCATTGATTTTGAAATTCACTACCCATTTCTCGAGGTTCGGAGTGCCTTTCGTATAGGGAATTTCATTCCCGTAAATCAACCGTAACGGCGATTCCTTTTTCAAAATGAATTTACTATCCCCGATGTTCCCGTCCCAGAATCCATCAGAAGTGGTTGGCAATTTTTCCCAAGTTAAGTGGTCGGCAGGATCGTATTTGCTCGTCTTCGACGAAGGGATCGCTGGCGAAGCTTCCTTCACTCCGCTATTTGATGGAATCAAGACCCCATCTTTGGCCGGTGACAGGGCCGCTGTATTTTCCCCGGTATTCCACGGACGATCGGCGTGCGAAGGATCGGGTTCCTCTTCTGGGGAACCTGCTGGTTGTCCTTCGTCGGCGGACGCGGCGGCGGCGGATGGCGCGGCGCGAGGCGGCGCGAACCGGGAGCGTTCCGGCAGTCCGCCGGCCACCTGCACGTCTTCGAGCCATGCGCCGATCCGTTTGCCGGCGGGCGTTTTGATGACCACGGCCGACTTGCTTACTTCGACGATCTGACCGCTTCCTCCCTTGCTGGTCACGGCCTGTTGGCCGACATCCGCCCGGGTCACGTCGCCGGGTGCGCGCAGAGCAGGGGCTGGGGCGTCAGGCGCCGGCAGTGCGCCCTCCGCTTGGGGTTCTGTATCGAGGCTGGGAGCGCCCGGAGCCGGCGTGATGATCCGCGCATTCTCGGGGCGGATGCCGAAGGCCTTGCCGTCAGCGCCGCGAGCGGCGATGCCGTTCTTGCCGATCTGGTAGATCGTGCCCACGCGGCCCTGGTCATCCATTACGGCCGCGCCGAGGCGGGGTTGAAGATCTGGGGCTTGCGCGGGCGCGGCGGAGGCTTCGGGCTCGGGCCTCGCGGCCGTGGCCTCGGATTCCGCGGGGCGCTGCCTCCCGCCTTCGGGCGCCGCAGAGCGGGGCGGCGCGATCTCGGGGCTGGACGCGGCGGATGCCGGGGGTGGGGCGGAGATGGTGGCGGGTGTTAGTCTTCCGCGGGCGGCCAGGGCGTCTGCCATTCCGCGCATCGCCTCATGGTGTGTGAGCATTTCCGTCTCGCTCAGCGGCTCATCGTTGCTCGCACGGGCCAGGACGCTGTCGTAGGCGCCGCGCCGGTCGGGTGGCAGATCTTGCAGGAATTTGCCGTAGGCCGCGGTGAGTTCTTCGGGGGTGGCTGTTTCCAGCATCTGCGCGCGCCGCACCATCTCCTCCCGCGCCCGCGCCCTGGCCACCATCCCCGCCTCTTTCCACACTCCCCTCGCGTGGATGAGCTCGAGCAGCGCATTGGTCGTCAGCGACTGGACGTTGGGTTCCCAGTCCTTCTCCCCGGCGGCCTGCCAGCCCACGCCGCCGCCGACGTTCAAGGCGATCTCGCCCGCCGTGCGGTAGGGGGAGGACTTCGCAGGCATTCCCGCCGTTTCCGGGGTGAGTGCGCCGCCCGATTCCCGCCCGACTCCCGATGGCGGTGGCGGCACGGGCGCGGGCCGTCCCTCGGCGGCGGTGTCCTGGTCCCGCATTGTCTCGGAGGACCGAGGCGGAGGTTGAGGTGCTGGCGGTTGCTGGTGCCCTTGGGCGAGCTGAGTACTTCCCGGAGCGCCCCTCTGCGTCTCCCTCTCTTCCGGCGCTCGCACGATCGCCGGGTCCGTCCCGTCCCAATTCCACGGGAGACCGGGTGGCGCGGAATCGGTGTTGCCCGGGGCGTCCGCCGGGCGCGGCGTGTTCGCAGAGGGGTCGGCCAGCGGCAACGTGCCATCCCGTGGCGGAACTATCGGGCGCGGATACCAGGTCGCAGCGGCGGCGATCCCATCGCCCGAGTCGCGATTCGTCAGCGCCGGCCCGGCTTCGTCGGCGAGGCGTGAACTGGAGCTTCCCGGATCCAGCGGCCGGATGTTAGCCACGCCGAAAAATTCGCGCCCCTTCACGGGCACGACCTTCCGTGGCTGGAAGTCGGCTGCCTCCAGGGCGCGTTCCTCCGGGCTCGCGACCTGCGAGGCGTTGTCATCCCGCCGCGTCGCGTCATCATCGGGCGACCCCCACGGTCGCGGCGGGTTCCATCCGTGCGGCCACGCCGCTACGGCATCGGTGTCGGGAAGCTCGAGAGCAGTGAAATCAAAGGCCATGCACCCGCCGCCCATGGGTAGCATTTTGCGTAAGGGTCAAGCCCCAAAGTGGGTTACGGTGCCAGCGAAAAACTGCACCTGCGGCGCGAGATCGATACTGCTGTGCGCCGGGAACACGGCGAGCAGGAGCCCCGCCGAATATTGGATCGCGGATGAAGGCAATTGGGACTGACCGGCGCCGAGCTTGCCGGGCTCAAAAAGGGCGACGAGCGCCCACTGGCCCTGGCCACGGTGATCCGCCCGCGGACCACGGTCCCCGACACCTGGCTCGCAGGCGAACTGCATCCCGGGCACTTCAGCCGGGTCAGCCGCTGCTGGCAATCAAGACTAAAGTATGGCATTTGGCGGTGTAAATCCTTTCCACCATTGAGCCATGAGCGACATTCACAGACTGACCCCGGCGTCTTAGTACCAGAATCCATCAGACAAGGTTGGCAATTGATTGCTGCCAGAAGTGATGGGCTGCTATTTGGCTTCCTACGCTACGGCGCGACTTGAGCGACCGGCTCACTTCAACGCCCGCCAACCTCCTCGCTGACGCGACGCAACTCCGCGCGAAAGCGCTCCCTTTCCTCCAAATGGAGGCTGTGGTCGGACTGCTCGAACCAAACGAGTCGTTTGCCGCGCGGCGCGCGCAGGGTCCGGAAGTATTGCTCCGCGAGCGGCGCGCTCAACACCGGATCGTGGCGGCCGAGCAGGAAGACGACTGGAACTTTAATCTCCGGCACCTCGCGGGCGAGATCATGCGCGTGAAGGTCGTCATTGAGCTGCGCGTCGGAAAACCGCAGACCGCGAATCAGACGCAGATCATCAGCGAGCGAGTAGTAGGGCGATTGCAGCCCGAGCAGCAGATAGCGCCAGCGCGTCATCGCGAGCGGCAGGTGCGGCTGGAGTTTCCTGCCCAGTTTATTCACGAGCCGCTTATCCTTCGGCGTGGAATAGGGCGGAGGGCCGATAGTCCGCAGCCGGCGCGCGACCTCGGCGTTGCCCGTGCGCTCCGCCTGCGCGATGGCGGCGAAGTGCAACAGCGTATTGGAGCGTGGCACATCGACGAGTTGTGAAATGCCGATGTAAGCGTGATACAGTTCCGGGGCACGATCCACGGCCATCACGGCGACGAGCGATCCCCATGAGAAGCCAGCGAGATAGACTTTTCGCTTGCCGAGGGTGCGGCAAAGATACCGCGTAAGCGCCATGGTTTCGCTGACGAATTCATCGGCGTTCATCGTCGTGAGGGGTATATCGGGTCGAAACGATTTTCCCGCTCCGCGCTGATCCCAATGCACGACGATGAAGTCGCGCTCCGACTCGGCATTGGCGTGGGAGAAAGGCATCTCCGGCAAGCCCGGACCGCCGTGGAGAAAAAGCAGCACGGGCCTGGCCCGATCTCGCCCGCGGATAAAGATGGTCTCCTCCAGTCCACCGAGCACGACCTTTTCCTCACGCGAAATGCCGGGCGCAGGAAGCGATGGCTGCTTCGTGGTGGCGCATCCGGCGAGAACGAAAGAGAGGAACGAGTAGACGATGAGGCGCATGGTGAAGGATTCGCGGGTCGACTGCCCGCCGGAGGCGCGGCGCGCGGCCCAGCGAGATGATAGATCGCAGGACACGGCCAGCATGGACGCCAGCAGTGAACCTTTTGCCTATGGCCGATCCAAGCAATGCCGGCCAACCAACCGAGGCACCCACAGCGATTGGCTTAGCTCACTCCATGAAACAAGGGTGAAGCCGGTGAAGCCGGGGTCAGTCTTAGAATCTCGCTTTTGGGATGGACATCGAGCACGCCTTCGGGTAATCTGGGTGCCGTGGCTCGCAAAGCTCGCGTTGAATTTCCGGGGGCACTCTACCACCTGCTGGATCGCGGCGATCGGCGCGAAGCGATCTTTCGGGACGACCGGGATCGAGAGCAGTACCTGCACGTCAGCCGGCTCAGCCGCTGCTGGCAATCAACACCAAAGACTGGCAGTTTGGTGGAGCAAATCCTTGCCACCATTGAGCCATGAGCGACATTCACAGACTCACCCCCAGCTCCCCCGCCGTCACGCGTATGCTTATCAGACAATATTTGGCACTAGTACTCTTTTTATGCTGCTTCCAACCCGTTGCGCGATGCGGCGATGTTGCGCTCCTATCGCTTGAAATTCATGAATTAGATATCGACGACGCGACATTCGAGCAGGCCGTAAATATCGCGACAAAGACATTTGCAACGGAGCATCCGGAAGTGGGGTTTGTGCGGCACGCTATCATTTCGAAACAGCCAAATGCTTCCATTAAAATAGATCTTCATCTAAAAGATATTCCATTGGGTGTCGCGCTGGACTTTATCGCCAGTGCCGGATTTTACGCGTGGCGCATTTACGGGAATGCGGTTTTGTTCACAGATCATCAAGTGGGCGAAAACGCCATCACTACCTATCCCGTGGTTTTGGATGACTCATTCAAAAAGAAGTTTGATTTGGCCGGCGACATAAATTCCGAAGGTTTTGGTAAGCTTCTGGCAACGTTGCGGCTTCAAAAATCCAGCATTCAAATGATCCATTATTCGTCGAAATCGCGAGTGCTGCTGGTGCAAGGGAGAATTAGCGAAGTAGAATTGTTGAAAGCGGCGGTCGAATTCTCCCAGCGCGGGCTCATACTAAGTCGAGAATGAGGCGCGAGCGACCCTGACCGAATAGACTGTGGAAAGGGGTCAGTTCTTCAGACTGACCCCGGCTTCCTGGCCGCATCCTTCCCCTCGGCAGAGATGCGGCTTCGCCGGGACGGATGGAGCGTTCGCTGGTGGGTGGGAACCCCGGGTGTTCGCTCTCCCGCTGTCGCGGGATCGCTCAACCGTAAGCGTAAGGGGAACCCATCTTTCGTCGGGGCTGGATGGCTGGGAATATGGCGTGCATGCGCAGCACACGATTGACAAAGGAAACAGGCAAACGCCGGCGGCGGACATGTG
>JBBRPL010000211.1:0-6462 GCA_038228205.1 Chthoniobacterales bacterium | reverse complement strand
TGGGCGGTGGTGCAGATGAATCCGCGAATCTTGGGCTTGATGATCATAGGGGTGGGGTTGTTCTGACAGCCACAGGGAGGGGGGAAAGGAGAAATGGATGAAGGATGAAGGATGAAGATAGCTGGAGGGAAGGGGGTGGGAGGATTCCTCCCCCTGCCCCCTCACTTTTCTTCATCCTTCTACCTTCTGCCTTCATCCTTTGCCTATCCCCCTCCTTCCTATTTGAATTCCTCCCTTCTGCCGCTTAGAATCCAGGTTCAAAATCTTCTCCCGCCATGCGACCGCTGTCTCTCCTCACCGCTTTGATCTGCTTCACCAGCACCGCCCTTTTCGCGGCCAAGGATAGCGCCAACACGGCGATCAACGCCATCCGGCAGCTTCCTCGCGGAGAGTACAAGCACATCGTGCGCATCGAGGCGCGCGACGGGATGCCGGAGCCGGAACGCTGGCACATCATCGTGCACGATCCCAAGGACGAGAATGGCGTGCATGAGTACGTCATTGCCGGCGGCGAAATCGTGGCCTCACGCGCGATCTCGCAATTCGTCGAGAGCGTGAAGGCGGACGACATTGTGAAGGAATCGCTGATCAAGATCGATTCGGACAAAGTCGGCGCGCTGGCCCGGGAATATGCGCTGGCCAATAACGTGGCCATTTCGTCGCTGAACTACTCCCTGAAGAAGGAAGGCGCGGACGCGGCTCCCCTGTGGAATGTGACCTGCCTGGACGAGGCGGGAAAACAAGTCGGAACGATCGTGGTGAGCGCGGGCAAGGGCAACGTGATTTCCCATGAGGGTTTCACTGCGGAGCCCGGCGCCGAGGCGTTGGCCCGGGCCGAGACGCAAGGCGACACCGACGCCGAACGCGAGGAACACAAGCGCTACCCAAAGAGAATCTTCGTCCGCACTGCACCCGCCGCTCCCGCCCCAAACAAGGAGCCGGATATCATCAGCCGCGTGGGGTCCAGCCTGAACCGATTCTTCACCGGCGGCCGCGGCAGGTAGCTTGAAAGATGGCCCTGGCGCGTGACCTCGAGCGGTTGCTGGGCAAGGACCGCGTGAGCAGCACGGCGGCGACCCTCGCGGAACACGCGACGGATCGCTGGTTCGCCAGCCGCACGCCGGATGTCGTTGTCTTCGCGCAGACGACGGAGGAGGTGAGCAAGTTGCTGCGCTTTGCCCATCGCCGCGGCATCCCGGTCACCGCGCGCGGCTCGGGATACGGATACGTGGGCGGCTGCGTGCCCGTGCAAGGCGGCATCGCGCTCTCGCTGGCGCGCATGAATCGGATCAAGGAAATCAATTTCGCGGATGCGGTGGCCGTGGTGGAACCCGGCGTCATCACCGCAACCTTCCAGGATGCAGTGCGCAAGAAACGGCTCTTCTATCCGCCCGACCCGGCGAGCATGAAGGAATGCAGCCTCGGCGGGAACATCGCGACAAACGCCGGCGGTCCACGCTGCCTGAAATATGGCGTGACCCGCCAGTACATCCTCGGCCTCGAGGTGGTATTGGCCGACGGGCGCGTGCTGCGCACGGGCGGGCGCACCCACAAGAACAAAACCGGGTTCGACCTCATCGGCATGTTTGTCGGCAGCGAGGGCATGCTCGGCGTGGTCACGGAAGCCACGGTGCGGCTGCTGCCTCTCCCGCCGGCCCGCGCCACCCTCTCGGCCAGCTTTCGCACCTTTCGCCAGGCGGCCAAAGCCGTGCAGGAAATCTTCGCCGCCGGTTTCCTGCCGTCCGCGCTGGAAATCGCCGATGCCTTCACGCTCGAGGCCGCGGGCGAGTATCTCGGCGAACGTCTGGCCCCGCGCGGCAGCGCGCATCTGCTCATCGATCTCGATGGCCAGCCGGAATCCGTCACTTCGGAGGTGCATGCCCTGGCCAGACTTCTCGAAAAACTAAAGCCCATCGGCGCGCGGACCGCCCTGGGCGAAACGGATTGCGAGGAGCTGTGGAATCTCCGCCGCGCATTTTCACGATCCCTCAAGGCGACCCGCCTGACGAAGCTCAACGAGGATATCGTCGTCCCGCGCGGGCGGTTGACCGATCTCGCGGAATTTGCCGCCCGGCTGCGGGTCAAGTACGGCTACCCGATCGCCTGCTTTGGCCACGCGGGCGATGGCAACATCCACGTCAACATCATGGCCGCGAACTATCACGCCGACCGCGCGGTGGCGAAAAAAGTGGGGGCCGCCCTCGATGAGTTGTTCACGCAGATCCTCGCGTGGGGCGGCGTGATCACCGGCGAACACGGGATCGGGATCGCCAAGCAGCGCTGGTGGCCACAAGCCACGACACGGGTCAGCCGCGAAGTGCATGCCGCACTGAAGAAGGCGCTCGATCCGAAAGGGATTTTGAATCCGGGGAAATTTATTCCGGGAAAGAACGCGGGGAAGAAGTCCGGGGTGAAGATGAGCGCACGGACGGACGCGTGACGCCTGCCAAAAGGCCGGGAGGATGAATGGCCGCAAAAAGGCGCAAAAGGCACAAGAGGGGTTTTTGACTTCGGCCGCACGCTCCAGTCGATCGGCGCAAAAGAGTGTTTTTACTCCTGAGGAAAATGGGGAATTTGAGGAGGGTTTCCCGGCAGATGACGTGGATTGTGGGCGGTTGGGAATCCGGGCGGACGAGCAACGGGATGGCGGGTTCCCGCGCGTGCGCACATGCGTCAACCTAGCAAAATGCCGTCTTGCAGCTACGCTGCACGCAGGACTGGCGCGCGTCGCTTATGTTCTTCTCCGCACTAATGATCACGACTTTTTCCGTCTTTGCTCCCTCAGGATGACAGAGTTGGGGGGACGGCGCTCGCGCTGGTCGCGGCACGGCATCTATCTCCGTACGGCATCGCCCCTCGCCCCCTGGCGCTACCTCCCGCCCGCTACCTCCCCCCGATCCCACCCAGCACCACATTGTGCACCCGCAATGCCGTCCCCGTCTGGCGGTAGTATTCGCCGATCGCGTTGTTGTAATCCGTCTCCGCGCGGAGTACGGCGGACTCCGCTTCGGTCAGATTTTTCTGGAGCTCGAGCACCACGAACGTCGTGCCGCTGCCGGCGTGCAAGCGAGCCTGGCCGGCGTCCAGCGTTTCCGCCGCCAGCCGGCGGGCCTCGCGCGTGGAGACGATGCGCTCGCGGGCGGTGATGACCTGGCCGGAGGCGTTGTCCACGTCCACGACGATCTGCTGCTCGAGTTGCTGCAAGGAGACGAGCGACTTGGCCGCTTCCAGTTTGGCGGCGTTCGTCGCGCCGCGCCCCTCGCGATTGGGGATCGGGATGCTGACGATGGCGCCGATGGTCCACGTCGTTTGATCGCGCCGTGGAACGCGGTTCACGCTCGTGCCAAAATCATTGTCGAAGCCGAGCAAGGCGAGGCTGCCGATGAGGTCGAAACGCGGCAGGGCCTCGTTGCGGGTGAAGGCCAGGGTGATATTCTTGCGCTCGATATCGAGGACGTTTTGCCGATAGTCGGGGCGCAATTCGAGGGCATCGTGGATGCCTGCGGGCACATCGGCCCGGAAGGGCTTGGAGGGCGGGGGCTCGATCTCCACCGAGGTCGAGAGCATGCGTTCCATGTCATTGGTCACGAGTTGCTTGAGGAAGTTCTCATTATCGCGCACGACGCGCTGGGCGAGGATCACCGCCTCCTCGCGGGCCGCGACCTGGGCGCGCGCTTCGGTCACATCGAGCTGGGCCATCGTGCCGATCTTGTAGCGGCTGGAGTTGTCGTTAAAGAGCTGCCGGGCGAGTTCCCGGGAGCGCTCCGCCACGAGCAGCGCCTCGTGCGCGAAGTGCAGCTCGTTGTAGACGAAATTCGTCTTGGTAATGATGTCGATGATGCCGCTGCGCAGCGCCCACTCGGAAACCATCACGTTGTTCCGCGCGATGCGGACCTGGGCGAGATTGGCGGCGGTGCCAAAGCCGCGCAGCAGCGGCTGCGCGAGCGTGATGCCGCCCTGGGTCTGGTAGGCGTTGGTGAATTGGTTGAAGATGCCCAGGGTGTTGGCCGTGCCGAGCGCGACATCGTAGTTCAAGCCGATGGCCGTGGCGCCGCGGATGCCGGCGCTGAAGTCGTCCAGGCGATTGATGCCGCGCTGCTCCAGGTGGACGCCATTGGCGAAGACGTCGGTCTGCGCATTCTCGCTCCGCTGCACGTCGAGATGAAAAACGGGATCGAAGTGGCCCAGTTCGCGCGTCACCCCTTCCCGAGCGATCTTGGGGTCGAAATGCTGGACCTGAATGGCGAAGCTCTTGGAGAGCGCGGCCTGGATGGCGGTCTCCAGGGTCAGCTTGAGCAGCGTGGGGCGAGGGGTCTTCTCCTCGGCCAGAGCAACGAGCGGAGCCAGCAGACAGAGAGAAAAACGCGCGAGGCGGAGCATGAAAGAGGACTTGGGGGAAAAGGGGCGGCTGGGCACGTGGACGGGTGGAGAGCGTCCTTCGCATAAACCCGAAGGGAAAACGAATCTTAAACGCAAAGCAACCTGCCCCGGCAGGCGGTTGAAAGGCTCAAACGAAGCGGGTCATCCTGAGACCCCCAAAGACGTAAAACCGCCATCGCCGCACTGATCCTCTCGTGTTTGGGTCCTCAGCTCAGGATGACCCGCTTCGGCGGCGGCATGGTATTTTATCAGTCCTCCGTGGCACAGGCGTTTGACACTGTCGGCCTGCAAACCTACTCTGGCGTTCCAACGCCAATGCTTACCGCCTCCCCGATCACCAGACAGACCGTCGGCAAGACCTTCAGTATTGCCATCAGCACCCTCGGCGTGGGCGCCGCGTTCCAGCTCGCAATCATCGGCTGGGCCTTTGCGACCCGCCCGGCGAACCCGTTGCCGAGCTTTTCGGTAACCGAGCCCGCAACCGGCGCCCACCTGGTCGCCACAGCCCCGGCCAATGCACTGCCGCAGCCGGATTTTACCAATCCTTTTCCCGAGCCACCGGAACACATCACGACATCGTCCACAGGCGTGGCGCCGACGAAGCCGACCCCGGTCCCACAGAGAACGCCGGCCCCCGAGCCAATCAACGCCTTTGAAGAAACGATGCTCAAGGCCAGGTTGCTGCGCGAACGCGGGGACATGGCGCAGGCGATCACGAAGTTTCGCGAGGCGTGCACCATGGACCCAAAGAACGCCATGCCCATCGCGGAACTCGCCGCCACCTATGAAAAGATGGGGAACGAGGATCGCGCGGCCGAGCAGTGGCGGAAGATCATCGATATTGGGGAGAGCGCCGGCATCTACTACCAGCTCGGGCTGAGCAAATTGCAGAATGCGCAGTCCGCCGATCTCCGCAAAGCGACCAAGCCGGCGGACACCGGCGCGGTGGACAAATCGGTGGCGATCGAGGGCATCGCGGCCGGCGCCACCCTGGGGATCTTGCCGATCCATGTGCAGGACGAGGCTGAAGACGGCGCCGCCAAGCGCTTCACCCTGCACATCCCGATCAAGGCCCGGCCCAAGACGCACATGGAAGTGCGCGATCTGGTCATCCATGTGCTTTTCTACGATATCGTGGACGGTCAAAACGTCGTCCAGACGAGCGCTAATGTGAACACGCGGTGGATGGCGCCGCCGGCCGATTGGACCGAGGGCGACGTGGAGGAGCTGGCCGTCGAATACCAGCTTCCCAAAACCGAGGCCAAGGGAGCGAAACGCGAAAATCGAAAATACTTTGGCTACATCGTGCGCATCTACTACAAGCAGCAACTCCAGGCTGCGGCCGCCGAACCCGAACGCCTCGCGCAGCAATATCCTCCGCCACCCACTTTGCCCAAAGATCCCGATAAATGAGAATCCTGTTGGTCGACGATGATGCTGGCGTTGTCCACGCGCTGCTGGCCGTCCTAAAAACGCTTTCCGGGCACGAGATCCGCACGGCGGGGACGGGTGACGAAGCTCTGGCTGCCGCGGCGGAAATGGGCGGCCTGGATCTGCTCATCACGGATGTCGTCATGGAGCCGATGGACGGTTTCACCCTGCGCGACCATGTGCTCGCGAAATATCCTGGCGCGCGCACGATTCTGATCAGCGGCTACGATCTGAGCGACTATCCGGAACAGACTCAAAACCATCAGTTGCTCGGCAAACCGATCGACGCGGCGACATTACTCGACGCAGTGGCCCGGGAAGGTCCCGCGCCTCAGGAGCCTGAACCAAAGCCCGCACCGGAACCTGCGCCACTCGCAGAGGTCGTCCCGGAGACGGCGCCCGTTGCGACTCCCGTTCCTGAACCGATCGCGGCCTCCGTTCCAGAACCCGCGCCCGCTCCCGTGGCTGCACCTATCCCAGAGCCCGATCCAGTGGCTGCATCGGTTCCAGTGCCGGAGCCCGCTCCAGTCGTCGCGTCGGTTCCAGTGCCGGAGCCCGCTCCAGTGGCCGCATCGGTTCCAGTGCCGGAGCCCGCTCCAGTGGCCGCATCGGTTCCAGTGCCGGAGCCCGCTCCAGTGGCCGCATCGGTTC
>JBBRPL010000210.1:0-6591 GCA_038228205.1 Chthoniobacterales bacterium | reverse complement strand
CGGTGCTGTCGTCGGATTACAGTTCGATTTCCGTCGATCTGGAGACGACGAGCACCTGGCCTTCGTTGATCGGATTCATGCGCGAACTGCAGGGGCCTGCGCAGTTCATTGTCCTCGAGGGTGCGAACCTGAAGATCGACGACAAGGACGCGACGCAGATGCGCGGCACGTTCAAAATCGCGCAGTGGTTTGCGCCGAAGGGAAAGACCAAATGAGCCGCGGTCGTTGACAGTCGCCGGGCCGGACCGACCTTTGCACTGATCTCTCCCATGAAAACGCCGCTGATCCTCATCGCCTCCGCCAGTGCCGCGTTTCACGTCGGCGCGGTCGAAAATGCGATCCCGGCGGCGTTTCCCGCCGAGCGCTACGAGGTGATGGTCGCCAAGTCGCCGTTCGCGCTCGCGACGCCACCGGCGCCGGTGGCGGCAGCACCGGAAAAGAATTTTGCCGATGGTTGGTTCGTCAGCGGCCTGGCCCAGCTTGACGGCAAGGATTTCGTCACCATCAAATCGCGCGATCTCGGCGTGCAGCTTTCACTCTTCGGCAGCGATCCGCGCGATGGCGTGACGCTGCAAAAAGTCGAGTGGTCGCCGGCGATCGGGAGGAGCACCGTGACCATCGCGAAAGACGGGCAAACGGCGAAGTTGGAATTTAATCAAGCGGAGCTCCAGACGACCGCCGCGCCTGCAATGCCCAACGCCCTTCCCCCTGGGACGATCCGGCCGCCGGGCGCAAACCAAGGTGCGATCCGTCCAGCGATCCCGCGACCGCCGCAGCCCGTAATTCAGCCGCAGCAGTTTGGCGGAGGGCAGCCGCAGCAGTACGGAGGAGGGCTGCAAAACAATCTCGGTCTTCCCAAGCCCAACAATGGCCTGGCCGCTCCGACGCCGGACAATCGGCGCCGGATTCGGGTGATCAACAACGTTCCGGCTCAGTAGCCGCGGTCGGAAATTTGTTGCGAGCTCCTGGCTCTTACTTGTCCACCGTTTCCCAGTTTCCGACGTCGTCCGCCGTGTCGGGAATGCCATCCGGCCCAGCCGAGTAAATGTCGTAATTGGTCGGATTATGTTTGCCGGGATGGAGGTAGTAGAACTCGTGCTGCCACGGATCGAGGATCGGCTCATCCATGACCGCACGCCAGTTGCGCGGACGGGGTTCGCCCGTCGGCTTGGTGATCAGCGCCTTCAGTCCTTGTTCCGTCGTCGGGTAGTTGCCGGTCATTCCTGAGTACTGCACGAGGGCGGTCTTGTAGCTTTGGATGTTCGCTTGGGCGGCGATCACCCGCGCATATTCGAGCTGCTTTACCCCTTTGACGGCGACGCCGATGAGGAGCCCGATGATGAGCACCACGATCATGATTTCCAACAAGGTGAAGCCGGCGCGATGGAGAGAAATGCGATTCATGGGGTCGAGGGAGTGACGAGCGTATCCACGTTCTGCCATTCGGTCTTCAGTTGCAAATCGAGCGAGCGGACGGCGACGGGGCCAGACTCGCCCGGGAGGCGCAATTCTATCTTGTTCAATCCCGCATGGAGCGCGGAACCGGGTATCGTTTTCTGGCATTGCAGCCAGCCGGCGTAGCGAAAGCGCACGCCTCGATCGAGCGGCCGGAGAACTCCTTGATAGCCGGGATCGGCGAGGTCCGGAGTGCGCATCGCCGCAGGGCCGAAGGCCTGACCGTTCACGGAAACCTCGAGAGCGGAGAGTGGGTCGGCGTTCAAGATCTCGAAGCCGAGGACCGCGACGAGCGGAGCGGCGGCGAGTTCGAATTCCCAAGTCTGGGTGGTGCTTTCCCGCGGCGTCAGCTTGACCAGGCCGGGATCGAGGGTGGCGCGGACGCGGCCAAAGAGGATCGAGTCTTCCACCGGAGGTGGGTTCGACGGGAGGTTGTCAAAGGCATCGTTCACGTCCGCGGGACTGGCGAAGTCGAGGGCGTACAGACTGTCACCCCGGCGCATGGAACTGAGAAAGGATCCGCGGACATTGGCCCCATCGCTCGGAACGGTGATGTCGATATAGCTCACCCCGATCATCGGCAGCGCGAGCGTGGCGGAGGTCGGCAGATTGAGGCTGGCGCCAAAAGGGCCGTGCTCGAAGACCAAGGTGTCCGTATCGGTCCAGCCAGTGACGACGGGCGAGCGGCCCTTCACGTCGTCAAAGAAAATGCGCAGCAACAGATCGCGGTTGAGGGCGCCGAGTTGGCGAAAATGGAGGCGATAAGTCGTTTTGGCAATTTTTCCATCGGGCCCCTCGACGGAGTCGCTCTGCAATGATTCGAGCCAGATCGGCAGGGAAACCTTCGGCGGATGCGGTGAGGAGAGCGCCTTGAAGTCGAGCCACACCGAAAAGGGGGTGGGATGCTTCCGCAACTCCTGCGCGTTCACCAGGACAGGCAGCAACGCGGCGAGCACGATGAGGCGTCGCAGGAGTTTTTTCAAGAATGGGCGGGACATCGAACCGAAACGGAAATCGCCGGAATGGGTAGGCTAATGTACCCCGGTGCGCAAGCCTTGCGTCAGTCCAAACACGGCGCTGAGGATCGCGTAAACCACGACGCCGACGAACGAGGCGATGATGATCATCACGATTGGCGGGATGAGCGTGGAGACGACCTTGATTTGCCCGTCGAGTTCGCGCTCATAAACATCGGCGATCAGATGCATGGTGGCGCCGAAGCGTCCGGATTGCTCGCCCACGGCCAGCATGTCGATGAACAGCTCGGGCAGGATTCCCTGGTCGGAAAGCGCAGTGGAAAGGGTGGCGCCATCGACGACCGCCGAGCGCACCCGGGACATGCTCTGGCGGATGTACTCATTCCCCGAAATCTCCTCGAGGAGTTCGAGGGCGCGGAGGAGCGTGACGCCATTCTCCATCAAGGTTCCAAGCGTCCGCGCGAACTGCGCGTAGAAGCGATAACGGATAATGCGACCATAAATCGGCAGTTTCCACGTGAAGTAGTCCCAAGCCTTCCGCCCCTCCGCCGAGCGCGTGGATATTTTGAAAAGCGAATATAACCCGAAGCCGACGATGACGGCGAGCCACCAGTAGCTGACCAGCATTCGATTCGCCGAGACGAGCATCTGAGTCGGGCCGGGCAGCGCCTGTCCGGTGCCTTTGAAGAAGGTGGTGAGCTTGGGCACCATGACCGTCATGAAGACAACGATGAGGACGCCGCCGGCCACGACGAGGACGGCCGGATAGACCAGCGCCTGAGTCACGCGATCTTGGAGCGCCTTGACTCCGGAGAGGTGCGCGACGAGGCGCTTCAGGATGTCTGGAAGGGCGCCGCTGGCTTCGCCGGCGGAGACGAGATTGACGTAGAGCGGGGAAAAAATCCGCGGGAAGTCGCGCATCGCTTGCGAGAGACTGCGGCCATCGACGAGCGCACGGTGCAGGCTCTGCGAGAGGCTTTGCAACTTGGGTTGCTTCATCCTGCGCACGAGAATGCCGAGCGCTTCGTCGAGGGTCATGCCGGCCGTGAGCAGATGCGCGAGCTGTTCGGTGAAGAGGTATTGCTGGGCCGTCGCGAGGGTGGTGACCGTAACGGGCGCCGCCGTTTTTCCGGCTTGGGCAGTGGTGAGGCGGACGCTCTTGCCGCTCCTGCTGGTCTCGCTCTTGGTCGTGGAGGCGGTCGCGGCGAGGACCGCTTCGATCTTGATCGGAACGCCACCCTGTTTCTCCACCTCCGTGATCGCCGCCGATCGATCGTTGCAGGTGAGGACGCCGTCGATCAGCTTCCCATCAGGCTTCCTCGCGACGTAACGAAACTGGGGCATGGCGGACGTTAAGGATGGAAATGCAGAAGGCAAGCCACAGGGCTTGCCTTCTGGAGAAACAAACGATGTGGGCAGCTTCTCAGGCTCGGCTGCGCAGGCGGCGGTAGCCGACGAGACCAAGAATACCGGAAGCGAGAAGACCAACTGCGGACGGCTCGGGCACTAGGGTGGTCAGGATGAACCGTTGTGGGCTTGCCGATGTCGAACCAACCCCGCCGACGGCCGGAATGGTCGTGTCGTTCATGCTCACGGTGACGGAATCGCCGACCCCGCCGGCGTTTGGGGGGAACTTCACGGCAACTGCAGCGGCCGTTGCTTGAAAGATCCCCATCTGAGTCGCGGTGCCGGAACTCGTAGTATTAAAGATGACAAAGTAGAGGTCTTTGTTGTTGAACGGAACGGCTGTGGCGCTGTTATCGGTGGCTGTGCCAAGAAGTTTCCCGCCACTAGAGACTGCCGTACCAATGGTTTGAGCACCGTCAAACTGGCTCCAACCGCCAGCCGTAAGAATATTTGAAACGGACCCGAGTGAGAGTGAGATTGCTCCGGGTGTCGCAAAAGTTCCGACGAGATACTGCCTCCCGTCGGGGAGGGTCGTGAGTGAGGCATCAACAGCACTTCGACCGCTTGGACTCGACGAAAAATTGATGATCGTCGCGGACGCATTCGAAATAGCGATCACGAACAGGAAGGCGGTGAAGGTGAACTGGCGCATGGGTTTTTTGGGGGGGATGGAAACGACTTAGAACGACGATGGAGATGGCACTGACCAGTTGAAAGGAGCACCTGGTGCCTTGCGGGTTACCACCAACGACGTTCCCGGCGGGATGCTTGTCGAGCCTGCGGCTTGGAAACTCGAATTATACCAACCGGCACCCACACCGCCGTTGTCGCTGGCATCGTAATACCAGAATGAGGCAGGAGTGCCCGCCGAGAACATCAAGATCTCGTCGGCCAAGCCCTGCTCCACGGCCGGTTTCACACCCGTTGTCGAATTTCCAGTATAGAGGCCGGATGTCGCCAAAGTTAGGCCGCTTGCCGAGACGGTGCCGAGAACGTTCAGACCCGAAGATACAGGAAAGAGCGTGTTGCCCGTTTTGACCGATCCCATGGCGACGAAGCTCACACTCGTGTTCGCTTTGCGGTGGATCACAACTCCTTGGTTTGGAGCGATCGTTGCATTCGCGGCCGATTGAAAACTCGAGGTGTACCATCCCGCGCCCACACCACCATTATCGCTAGCGTCGTAGTAGAAATAAACCGCTGGAGTTGAGCCTTCGTAAACGAACACTTCGTCGGAGCTATTTAAATCGACTCCACCTTGAAGACCTGCCGAATTATTGACGCCGAGAAATTCCACCAGTTTCACGTGCTTGCGGATGCGAATGGTTGGGGTCGCACCGGCAAATGCCGTCAGATCATCCAGCGTGGTGAGGGTGCCGTTGGTGTGGCTCTGGATATCAGTCCATGCACCTGGGCTGGTGCCCGAGGCGATTTCCACGAAATACTGGCCGTTGGTGCCAAACTGGGCGGGGGTGACAGTCCACGGTGCGCCGGTCACCGAAACAGTCGTGCCGCTAATGGTCGCAGAGCCTTGCCACTCCACTTGATGCAATAGAGTTGCCGATACGAGCGAGAGTTTCGGGGAAGCGGCAGACCCGCCGGCGACGTTCACGGTAATGAAGCCAACCGGATCTGTGGAAGCCGACTGCGCGAATGCGGAGAGCGAGGAGGCGATGAAGGCAATCGCAAGTGCGGCGCCCCGGGAGGAGGAGGGAAGTAGCTTCATAAGGAGTATCAGATAATGTTTTTCTAGGAATCGGCAAACAAATTCGCGTGAATTTTCGTTCAGAGTCGATGTTTCTCGCCGCAGGGGGCGGAAGTCCACCAGTCCATGAATGCCAGCCGTGGATCGTGCAAATCTACGCCTCTGGAACAGCGAGGGTTTACGTCTGAAATATCCTCCCCGCGACCCCTGCACGCAGCGTCCGGAGTGGCGCCTTCTGGCGCTGTGGAGTCCTCAGTTCAGATCAACGAAAGCTGGCCCTTGAACACCCAGATCAGCGCCTTCAAGCCGAGTTCTGGAATATTGAAGGGCTTGGCGATGAAGTCATTTCCGCCACTCAGACTGGACTGGACGCGGTTTTGGAAAGTGGTCATCCCGGTGATGAAAACGACGGGCGTTTTTTCGTGGAGGGGATTGGCGCGGGTGCGGGTGCAGAGATCGAAGCCGCTCATCTCCGGCAGCCCGACGTCGAAGAAAATCAGATCGAACACCTGCGTTTTCAGGGTCGAGAGCGCCGAGAGTGGAGTGTCGATCGCGATCGATCGGAGGTTTGCCAGTCCCATCGCCGCCATGATGATTTTCCTCGCTCCGTCTTCGTCATCGACGATGAGGACCCGCGCCGAACTCGTGTCTGGGATCTGACGCCGCTTCGCCTCTTGCAGGAGGACGGCACAGAAATCGATGGCCTGGCCGATGGTGCGCAACGTCGAGGGATTACTTTGCTCGGGAAAGCGATTCACATCGAAGATGAGGCCTTCCAGCGCGGCGGCAAAATGAAAGAGCGGTCGTTGACCGAAGAGCGCGAGTTGTTCCGTGAGGCCATGGACTTCCTGGAGGAGCGCGCGGAAGGGCGTCCGGTCCTGGACGTTTTTCATCGCCGTCTGCAGCGAGTGCCGCATGGTATTCAGGACTTCGGGCGCTTCCGAAGAGCTGATCTTCAGCCAGCTCTCATCCGCCTTCATGGGCACGCAACGCTGGATGGTTTCGGTGCGGTCGTGGCCGAGCATGGCCTGGACGGCGTCGGTGACT
>JBBRPL010000209.1:0-6610 GCA_038228205.1 Chthoniobacterales bacterium | reverse complement strand
GTGTCCAAACATCTCCGGTGTCCAAACATCTCCGGTGTCCAAACATCTCCGGTGTCCAAACATCTCCGGTGTCCAAACACCTCCGGTGTCCAAAGTGCAGAACAGGCTGCTAGGCCAGAATCTCCCGGACCACCCGCGCCTCCTGCCCGTCGGTGAGGGTCGCATTTGTCCCATTCCGTTTGTAGCTGAGCTGCGCATGATCGAGGCCGAAGCAGTGCAGCAGCGTCGCGTGCCAGTCGTAGTGATGGACAATGTCCTTTATCGCATGATGGCTGAACTCGTCAGTCTCTCCATACACACAGCCACGCTTGAAGCCTCCGCCCGCGACCCATTGCGAGAATCCATAGGTATTGTGATCGCGTCCCCACTTGCTGCGCCCCGCGTCGTTTTGCAGTACGGGCAGGCGGCCCATCTCTCCACCCCAGTGCACGACCGTCGAATCCAGCAAACCGCGCTGCTTCAGATCGGCAATGAGGGCCGCCGTCGCCTGATCCGTCGCCAGGCAATTTGCCGGCAGCGCGGTAATGAGCGAACCGTGCTGATCCCAAGTTTGCCCGCTGTTTAGCACCTGCACGAAGCGCACGCCGCGCTCGATGAGTCGGCGCGCGATGAGGCAGCGGGTCGCGTAATCGCGGGTCTTGGGTTCATCGACCCCGTAAAGTTTCTTGATGTGCTCGGGCTCGTTCGAAATATCGAGCGCCTCCTTCGCCGCGGTCTGCATCTTCGCCGCCAGTTCGTAGCTGGAGATGCGCGCCTGGAGATCGAGTTCGCCCGGATGCTCGGCCAGATGCGCCTCGTTGAATGCGTGGAGCAGGTCGAGTTGACGCTCCTGCGCCGTTCCCGCCAGCGCGGGCGGCGGATCGAGATTGAGAATGCGCGGTTCGGTCGGGCGAATGAGCGTTCCTTGATAGAGCGACGGCAGCCACCCATTGGTGAAGTGTTCCCTCTGGAACGTCGGCAGTCCGTTCGGATGCGCGAGGACCATGTAGGCCGGCAATTCCTGCGACTCGCTGCCCAGCCCATAGGTCAGCCACGAGCCCAGCGCCGGCCGGCCCTGGGTGACGCGCCCGCCATTGATTGCATACAGGGCCTGCGCGTGATTGTTGACCCCGGACTGCATCGAGCGGATGAGCGTGATCTCGTCTGCCACCTCGCTCAGCCTCGGCAGCAGTTCGCTCAGCTCCATGCCGCACTGGCCGCGCGGTTCGAATTTCCACGGCGACCCAAACACTTTCGCGGAAGCCTGGGCCAGATTGTCGTACTTGATCTCCCCCGGAAACTTCTGCCCGTCATATTTCGTCAGCATCGGCTTCGGATCGAAGAGATCCATCTGCGAAGGCCCGCCCATCATGAAAAGCGAGATCATGGCCCTCGCCGTCGGGGGAAAGTGCGGCTTCTTCGGCAGCAAATCGTAGCGCGGCGGCCCATCGACGTGCGGCTTCACGGGGCCGGCCAGCACGCCTTCTTCACGCAACAACCACGCCAGCGCGACCGATCCGATGCCGAAACTGTTCGCGTGGAGAAAATGACGCCGGGAGCAGAGGTGCGAGTAGTTCATTCGACGTAGAGGAAGCGGTTCGAGCTGAGAAAGACCTGGCAAAGGCTCGCCAGCGCCTCGAGTTGCGGATCGGGCGGCGGCGCGTCCGGGGCGTGCTGGATGCCGTGATGATAGGAGCGCACCGCCTCGGTCTGCTCGGCGAGATACGCCAGGCTGCGGAAGAGGTCGTTCTCCTTCGGCTCCTGGCTGTAGAGCGTCCGCCACGCCTTCACGATCTGGCCGCGCGCATCGCCCGGGCTCTCGTCCCGCAGGCGGGCCGCCATGGCGTGCGCCGTGTCGAGGATGAAGGTGTCGTTCATTAGCAGGAGCGATTGCGGCGCCACGGTCGTGCAATTGCGCGCCTCGCAGTTCGGCACCATCGTCGGCTCATCGAAGGTATCGAGCACCGTCAGCGGCTGCTTGCGACGGACGCTCACGTAGATGGATCGGCGGAAGTCGTCCCTGCCGAGGCTCACGACTTTCAGCACGTCCTTGTTGTTATTCAGCTCCTCCTTGCCGACCACGATGCGGCCGGAAAGATCGCGGGCAATGCCGACGGGCTCGCCGAACGGCGTGCGATTCAGGGTGCCCGCCGCGGCCAGCATCGAGTCGCGCACGGCCTCGGCATCGAGGCGCTGCAGCTTGAACCGGGCGAAAAG
Source organism: Chthoniobacterales bacterium (assembly GCA_038228205.1). Taxonomy (GTDB): domain Bacteria; phylum Verrucomicrobiota; class Verrucomicrobiia; order Chthoniobacterales; family Chthoniobacteraceae; genus Chthoniobacter. The sequence continues at coordinate 4,414 of JBBRPL010000209.1, read as the reverse complement.
CTTATTCTCCGGATCGGCCTTCAGCGACGGCTCGCTGCGCGACACCTGCCGGTAGGTCGTGCTCAGCACCATCATCCGCTGCAATGGCTTGAGCTTCCACCCGCCATCCATGAATTCGCTGGCCAGCCAATCGAGCAACTCGGGATGGGTAGGCCGCTCGCCGAGCACCCCAAAGTCTCCCGGCGTATTCACGATCCCGCGGCCAAAATGATGGAGCCAGATCCGGTTCATCAGGACGCGCGCGACCATCGGATGCCGCCCGCCCGTGAGCCAGCGCGCATACGCCAGCCGGCGTCCTGTCGATCCCGAGGGCAGCGGCTCCGGCTTGATGACCGCCGTCTCCGGTGACGCCAGCACGGTGAGTTCACCGGGCTCGACGGCTTGCTTGGGCTGATCGTGATCGCCCCGGTTCATCACGCGCGACTCCGGCACCTTCCCGCCCACCTCCGTCAGCGCCATGACCCGGCCCTCGGGCGGCTTCGTTTCCCGCAGCTTGGTTCCTTCGGCGGTCTTGGCCAGGACCTTCTTCTGCGCCGCATCGTCGTACAAATTGAGTGAATAGAGCGCGAGCGCCGAGGGATACTTCTTGATCAGCGCCTTTTGCTCCGGGGTTCGCTCTTTCTCCGCCGTCGCCCGTGCCGCGCGATACGGTTCGCGCTCTTCCTCCGGCAATTTCACCACTTCCTTTTCGAATATCTCGTCGAGGAATTTTTTGGTCATCGCCTTCGCCTCGAGATTGATCTCCACCACTTGCTTCTCGATTTCCTCCGCCTTGGCCCGTTCCTCGGGCGTGTAGAGCGAGTAGAGGCGCTGCGAGGGATTGCGCCAGTTCTCCCAGTTGTAGGCCGGATCGAAGATCGCGCGGAATCGATAATAGTCGGCCTGGGAAATCGGATCGTAGCGGTGGTCGTGACATTGCGCACACGCCACGGTCAGCCCGAGCAGCGACGAAGAGACGATCTTCATTTCCTCGGCGATCGTCTGGTTGCGAGCCAGCTTCGGATCGGGCGCTCCGTCATCCGTTCCGTCCGGCCCCATGCGCAGGAAGGCCGTCGCAATCAGATCGTCGCGGCGCTGCAGATCCAGCACCGCTTGCCCGGTGTCGGCATGGGTCACCCCCGCCAGTTCGTCACCCGCGAGTTGCTCGATGATGAATTGCTTCCACGGCTTGTCGGCATTGAACGCGCGAATGACATAGTCGCGATACCGCCAGGCGTGCGGTCGCGGAGAATCCACTTCCATGAACCCATTCGAATCGGCGTAGCCCACGACATCCAGCCAATGCCGCGCCCAGCGCTCTCCGTAGGCGGACGACGCCAGCAACCGATCGACGACCTTCTCGTAGGCGTTCGCGCCCTGATCCGCCAGGAATGCATCGACTTCCGGCGGCGTGGGCAGCAGACCCGTGAGGTCCAGCGTCACGCGGCGGATCAAGGTGCGCTGGTCGGCGTCCGGCGCAAAATCAAGTTGCCGCTCGCGCAACTTCGCGAGCACAAACGCGTCGATCGGATTGCGGACCCGCGACGGCGCGGCATTCGGCGTCTGGCCATCCGCCCGCGGCACCGCGGGCCGCGCCACTGGGCGAAACGACCACCACGCGCGATCCTCCTCCGTGATGAGCATCCCCGGCGCCATCGACTCCGGCTCCGCCCGGGCCGTCCTGGCGCCTTGCTCCACCCAGCGTTCGATCACCGCCAGTTCCTCCGGCGAGACCTTCTTCCCCTTCTTCGGCATCTCCCCTTCCCGGATGAGCAGCACCATTTCGCTGGCCTCGGGCTTGCCAGGCACGACCACATGGCCGCCGTCTTCCAGCGTCTTGTCCATGAACCGGCGCAGGCGCAAATCCACTCCGCCCTTGGGCTTTTCTTCCTCGCCGTGGCAGTGGGTGCAATGCGTCTTGAGGATCGGCCGCACATCCCGCTCAAAGGTCAATTCGCGCGGCCCCGCATGCGTCCACAAGGGCGCCATGACCATGGCCGGGACGAAGAACAAAAATACGCGAGGCGACATACTAAGAGCGCGGGAACGAAAGGGTAATCTTGCCCAATTGCCCTTCCTTGGAAACGTTAAAATGCGCCGCAATATACCATTGCCGATTGCGCCGCCCGGCGATCCGCTCAACGGGTTCAACGGACCAGCCTTTGCCTCGTCCATCCGCCCACCGCTATTGCCACCTTGGTAGTGTGTCGGCGTTCGCCACCGGCGCCGAGTCCACCCTTGAATCGTCAGCCGACAGCCCCCAACATCTCCGTCCGAACCCATCCGATTCCCCTCCTCTCGAAAGTCGCCTCTTCCCCAAAAAACACCGCGAAACTTCTCGAATTCCTGACGCAAATCACCGCACAACCTTGACCGCGCTCCACCCTCCATCACCCCAACCATCATGAACAACACACCAGACAACCTCAGATCCCGACGCGACTTCATCAAGAGCACCTCCACCGCTGTCGCGGCCGGCGGCCTTGCCGCTTCGCTCGGTTTCCCGGCCATCCTCAAGGGCGCGCCGGCCACCGGCAAAATCAAGATCGGCTTCATCGGCTGTGGCGGGCGCGGTTCCGGCGCGGCCAACCAGGCCCTCACTTCCGATAGCGACGTGGTGCTGTGGGCCATGGGCGACGCCTTTGCCGACAAGATCGAGACCAGCCTCCAGAGCCTCAAGCAGTTGCACGAGCACAAGATCGACGTGCCGCCGGAGCGCCAGTTCGTCGGGCTCGACGCCTACCAGAAGGTCATCGACAGCGGCGTGGACGTCGTCATCTGCACCACTCCCCCCGCCTTCCGCCCCATCCATTTCAAAGCCGCCGTCGCCGCCGGCAAACACTGCTTCCTCGAAAAGCCCATGGCCACCGACTCCCCCGGATACCGCTCCGTGATCGAGACGGTCGCCGAATCCAAGCGCAAGAAGCTCGGCGTCTGCGCCGGGTTCTGCTGGCGCTATCATCCCGGCATGCGCGAGACCTTCCAGCGCATGAAGGACGGCGCCATCGGCAAGATCATGGCCAACTACAACACCTACAATGGCGGCGCCGTGGATCGTTACCCAAAATGGAATCGCGAGAACACGCCGCGCGATCTCGAATGGCAATTGCGCCGTTGGTACTACTTCACGTGGCTGAGCGGCGACAGCATCGTCGAGCAGGGCTGCCACAGCATCGACAAGATGGCCTGGGTCTATGGCGACAAGCCCCCGATCAAATGCGTGGGCCATGGCGGCCGGCAGGTCCGCTCCGGGGTCGATTATGGCAATATCTTCGATCACTTCGCCATCGCCTATGACTACGAGGGCGGCGCGCGCGGCTTCCATTTCAGCCGCCAGATCAATCTCACCGCCGCCTCCAACGACGATGCCTTTTATGGCAGCGAAGGCATCTGCGAGATCAACGGCTCGCGCAAGCTGTTCCTCATCAAGGATCTGAACAACAACGTGAAATGGCGCTACACCGGCGAGGCGAGCGACATGTACCAGGTCGAGCACAACGAATTCTTCGCCTCCCTCCGCGAAGGCAATCCGATCAACGACGGCGACCGCATGGCTTCCAGCACCCTGCTCGCCATCATGGGCCGCATGGCCGCCTACACCGGTCAGGAAATCACCTGGGAGATGGCCGTCAATTCCAAGGAGCAGCTCGTCCCCGAGAAATTCGATTGGGACATGAAGATCACCGTCCCCCCGGTGGCCCGCCCCGGCATCACCCAGTTCAGCTAACCAGCTCCTCAAATCCCGCACCCACCGGCGCCTTCGCGTAAAGCGAAGGCGCCGGTTTTGGCGTGGGCGGAGTGGGGCAAAAAGGAAAGGGACCACCGCATCACTCGTTTCGCTGCGACTCCGCCGGGCCGGGGATTTCCGCACGCCGCTCGGTTCGCTCTGGTTCGATTGGGCATGCTACACCGACGGCGATCATTGGACCGGCCCGATCCTCGTTCCGCATAGCGACAATCTGCTCCCAGCGTCCCAGCATGCCAACAGCACAGTACCAACCGCATCGCCAAAAAAGACCCCGAAGGGGTCAAAGCCATTAGCCCCGGGTCGAGTGAGTGTAACGAGCGAATACCCGGGGTTCTCTACCAAAACAACGCCATTCCATCCGTCCCGGCCTCCTGGCCGCATCATTCCCCTCTCCGGAGATGCGGCTTCGCCGGGACGGATGGAGCATTCGCTGTTGGGTGGATACCCCGGGTGTTCGCTCGCAGACTCGGTTGACGGTCGCCGCCGCGACCGCCCTGCGGGCTCGCTGGCGCGAGTCCTGTCGCTCCGCTCCAGTGACCCGGGGCTAATCGCTGGGATTGTGGATCGCCGCCGCGATCCCCCTTACTCGCCCGAATGGCACCGGCCGCCGCCAGCACCTCAGCCGCCACCTCGGCGGGCTCCCTTCGGGAGACTTCTCGCTCCGCTCGAATCCTCCGGTGTCCAAAG
>JBBRPL010000208.1:0-6758 GCA_038228205.1 Chthoniobacterales bacterium | reverse complement strand
GCCCGGCGACCGCTTCATCGTGGCCGAGGATGTCGTCACCCGCGGCGGGCGCGTGCAGGAGACCATCGCCATCGTCAAGGCGCATGGCGGCGTGGTCGCGGCGGTCGCGTCCATCGTCGATCGCAGCGGCGGCCAGCTCCCCGATTTCGGCGCGCCCTTCATTGCGCTCACCGCGCTGAAGGTCGAAGCCTTCGCGCCCGATCAGCTCCCGCCCGACCTCGCCGGCACCCCGGCGATCAAGCCGGGCAGCAAGTAAGCCCCGCGCGGCGCAGCGCGGCCGGCTCGGCGTCGATCTGCCCCCCGCAGGTCCATTGCCGCCTCGAGTTCGGCCCCCGCGTGCGTCGAGCGCGGCGCAGCGGGTTGGTATGCGCTCGTGCCCGAGTTGCCCTCGGGAATGCCTTCGCCGCGAAGCTCAGCTGCGCCCGTCTCAGGTCCGCGGGAACCGGCGGGCGAAGTTAAACTTCGCGAGGATGGCGTGACCAAGTGCAACTTGTTCACGAGCGGAACGATTCGTTGCGCGCCAGCGGTCGAAGCCGGCGTCCTAGAATCCGCATGGACGGTTGCTGATCTTGTGGCCATGATCGAGGGATGAGTCCGCCTATCGCCAATTGTTGTGGAGACCTTCGAGCTTGGCGGGCATTCCAAAGAGCAACGTGCCTTGCGTGGAGCTACGATGAGAATGGGGAGACGCAGTTTGTGACCGTAATGGAAATGCCGCCGGTGGATTATCCCGGAGGCGGCGGTTCAGGTGGCGAATGCAGCGAAGGCGAAAGCAGTCTGATTGACCTATCGAATGAAATATAACAAAAGTAGCGGAACAAACGGCAGCACTACGACCCGAGTCGTGCTCCTCCCCAAGAAGAAGCGCGTCGTTCGCAACGGCAAGGCGACGACTGATCTAGTTTTGAGCGCATCCGTGGATGGCAACGACAGTGTGTTTCCGCAGATTCTTCAACTCTATGTTCGTCCCGGAAGCGTTATCGCCGATGTCACGTATGGGAAGGGAGTGTTTTGGCGGAAGGTTCCGACTGCGGCCTATAAGCTGAAGGCAACGGACATTCAGGACGGCGTTGATTGCCGCAAGCTGCCTTACAAAGATGGTGAACTGGATTGCGTTGTATTCGATCCTCCCTACATGCACACGCCGGGTGGTTCCGCCCACTCCGCCGACTCTTCGCACGCTGCGTTTGAAAATCACTATCGGAATAATGGGACCGGGAATCTGACAAAGAGCAAATATCACGAAGCGGTTCTCGAACTGTATAGGGACGGAGGCCGTGAGGCGTATCGAACCCTTAAAAAACAGGGTGTCTTCATCGTCAAATGCCAAGACGAAGTGTGCGCGAACCGCCAGCGGTTCACGCACATCGAGATCATCCAAATGTACGAGAAGCTGGGATTCGTTGCTGAAGATCTTTTCGTTATTGTCCGGAGTAATCGCCCCGGAGTCAGCCGAATGATGCGCCAGGTCCACGCCCGAAAGAATCACTCCTATTTCGTGGTTCTTTGGAAGCGGGGCAAAGCAAGAAACCGATGGAGTCCTGAAAAGTGAATCCAGTAGAACTTCTGGTTGAGATCATCAATGAGCATGCGCCAAAAGACATCTGGCAGGGCTCGCCGCTTGTTGGATACCGAAAACTGGGGAACACAAATCGAGGAGAGATCGGTGAGGAGTTTATTCGCCGGTATTTGGGAGCTGCCGGACTAGAGGTGAGCGTAAAAGGCAACCGCTCATCGGCCACGGACCTGCAAATTGCAGGTCTTCATTTCGAGGTGAAGACGGCATCACTCGGGGCAAACGGGACGTTCCAATTCAATCACATCCGATTTGATAAGAAGTACGCCTATCTTCTTTGCCTCGGTATCTGCCCGGAAAAAATCGTGTTTGATATGTGGCGCAAGGGAGCCGTTGCGGAAGAAGGTGCCGGACATCTCGTCAGAATGGCTGAGGGGCAATCTGTGACGTGGAAACTCACGAAGCAACTCGCAGCGATGAAGGAGATTTCAGAACTTCCGGCGGCCATCGAAGCTGAGCGCCCCAAAAAACCAACTTAGGACACTACCCGATATCGCGCTCTTTCGCTCGTTCTTAAGCCTGGGAACGCCGTTGCGGGGCGAAGCTGAGCTTCGACGGGTTGAAAAGCTGCCGGAAACCGGGGGGCGAGGGTAAACCCCGGGGGCATGGGCGTCGGGTCGAGCTTCACGGCCAGCGAATGTTGGTTTTGTCCGCCGGGTCGTTCGTCCATCCGATCCACGGATGGGCTCATCCGCGCCGCGGATGGGCTCAGGTCTCTCGGAAATGAGGCACGCTTTGCGAATTCTGACTCATATTTGGTATTTATGAGTGCAGTTTTCAGCGGGATGAGGGCATTTCTGAGCGGGATGAGCCCATATCTGGAGGGCGTGGGCCACGCGCAAGCGGTTGTCTGGCTCAGCTTTACGCAGATGAGGGCAGACTTGGCAGAAATGAGCCCAGATGCGTGGCATATGAATGGCTTGGCAGAAAGGTGTCCCCACCCTCCAGCACCGCATGGCCTCCTCCCAGCACTCATCGCGCGACCTGATGCGTCCTTTTCCTCTCCCCCACCCCGCCGTGGGGCACGTGGCCGGGAGGTGCGCCGGCGGGCCGGCGGTCTCGGTCGCTCGCGGCGGCTTTTTCCCTCAACTCCCGAATCTATGGCCTTCTACGACAGCGGTGTCCTCTACGACTCCGGCGCGCTTTACGACTCCAACCAGAAACCCAAAATGATCAAAGTAAAACTCGACCTCCAAAACAAGACGGACGACGAACTCGTCACCTACTGCAGCAATCACAAGACGAAGATGGTGGGCAATGCGGCCTTTCCCACCCCGGTGCCCCTGGCGACGGTGTATGACCCGACGCTGGCCGACTTCAATGCGAAGCTGCTGGCCTATCGCGCGGCGCTCGATACGGCGGACCAGATGCGCATGGCCAAGGAGGCCGCGCGCACCACGCTCGAAGGGGTGACGACGCAGCGCGGCGGTTACGTGGAGATCACGGCGGTGAGTGAGGCGGGGGTGGTCAGCACGGGATTCGAGCCGAGCGCGGCGGCGGCGCCCAACGGCATGCTGGCGGCGCCTCAGAATGTGGTGGCGACGATGGGCGATCTGGAAGTCGAGGTGGATGTGGCCTGGAATCGCGTGCGGGGTGCGGGGAGCTATGTCGTCGAAAGCAAGCTCTACAATGATCCCGGCGCATGGCAGCAGGCGAAGATCATCCAGAAATCGCGGGCGACGGTGACGGGGCTGCAAAGCGGCAAGAAGTACAGCTTCCGCGTGCGGGCGGTGGGCGCGGCCGGCGAAGGCCCGTGGAGCGACGACGCGGTGATGATGGCCTCGTAACCGCTCCCGGCCATGCCTTTCGATCCGACCAAGCCGGCCAATGCGGCGCCGATCAATTCCCCGGAATTGCGCGATCAATTCAATGGTCTCCACGCCGAGATCCTGCAGCGGGCGACGCCTGCGGACATCGCCAGTGCCATCGTCGGCACGAGCAGCAACAGCAACGGCGTGGCCACGCTCGGCCAGGGCGCCAATGGCGGCTACGACCAGAATCAGATGCAGGCGGTGCTGGATAAGATCGATGAGCTGATCAACGCGCTGCGGCGGTAGCGACGGGACGCTTCACCCTATGCGGTGATCGCGGCTGCGCGGCAGGGAAGCCGATCGCGTGATCTCGCCTTCCACCCGACCTCGCCGGCACCCCGGCGATCACGCCCGGCTCGAAGTCACGCGCGCGCTTGATCTCCGCACGGGCGGGGCCAAGACTCGCGGCATGTCTCCGCTTCCCCCTTCTCCTCCCGGCGCTGGCTTGCACCTTAGCCGTCGGCGTTTCCTGCAAACCGCCTCCGCCTCGCTCGCCATGTCGGCGCTCGGCGCGCGCGGGGTCGAACTCGTCAACCGGAAGCCACGTCGCGTCGCGCTGATCGGGACGGGTTGGTACGGCAAGAGCGATCTCTGGCGTCTCGCGCAAGTCGCGCCCGTGGAGATCGTGGGACTGTGCGATCCCGACAAACACATGCTCGCCGGGGCGGTGGAGATCGCGCAGCAGCGGCAGCCGTCGAAGAAAGCGCCGCCGACTTTTGCCGACTATCGCGAACTCTTGAAGGAGAAGCCGGAGATCGTGCTCATCGGTTCGCCGGACCACTGGCACGCGCTCCAGTGCATCGCCGCGATCGAATCGGGCGCGGATGTGTATTGCCAGAAACCGATCAGCGTGGACGTGCTCGAGGGCGAGGCGATGCTCGCCGCGGCGCGGAAACACGGGCGCGTGGTGCAGATCGGCACGCAGCGGAAAAGCACGCCGCATCTCATCGAAGCGAAGCAGCGCGTGATCGAGGCCGGCCTGCTCGGGAAGATCGGCCACGTGGACATGTGCTGCTACTTTCCCATGCGCGCGAATGGCAATCCGCCGCTCGAGCCGGTGCCCGATTTTCTCGACTACGAAATGTGGACCGGACCCGCGCCGCTGCGGCCCTACGATGGGCTGCCGCACCGGCGCTGGTGGCGCACCTTCACGGAATACGGCAACGGGATCATGGGCGACATGTGCGTCCACATGCTCGACACCACGCGCTGGATGCTCGGGCTCGGCTGGCCGCGGCGGGTGTCGTCGAGCGGCGGGATTTTCGTGCAGAAGGACGGGAAGTCGAACATCACCGACACGCAGAGTGCGGTCTTTGAATTCGACGGACTGAACTGCAACTGGCAGCACCGCTCGTGGGGCGCGCCGCCCGATCCCGATTACCCGTGGGCGCTCTTCATCCACGGCGAAAAAGGCGTGCTCAAGGCCAGCACCATGCGCGCGGATTTCATCCCGCTGGACAAGAAGGCCGAGCCCATCCATTTCGACTGCGTTTTCGAGAAGGAGCAATTCCCCGAAGACGTGACGGAGAAAGACATCGAGCTGAATGCCGCGCCCGCCACGCGCCGGCACATGCTCGACTTTCTCGCCGCCATCGAGAGCCGCGGCCGGCCGGTCGCGGACATCGAGCAGGGGCACATTTCCACCGCGAGCTGCATCCTCGCCAATGTCGCGATGAAGCTCGGCCGCCCGCTGAGCTACGATCCGCAACAGCGGACCATCGTCGGCGACGCGGAAGCCGCGCAGCTCCTGCGCCGGCCGTATCGCGCGCCGTGGCTGCGCCCCGAAGTGGCGTGACGGCAAATTTTCCGATGAAGCTCCTCGCCTGCTCCTCACTGCTCCTCGTCGCCGCATCAGCCTTGGCCGAGGATTGGCCAAACTTCCGCGGACCGGCGCACAACGGGGTCTCGGCGGAGAAGGGCTGGCGCAGCGAGTGGCCGGCGGAAGGTCCACCGGTCGCGTGGACGGCGGAGGTCGGGCTCGGGTTTTCCTCCATCGTCGTGGCGCAGGGCCGCGCGGCGACGGTGGGACACGCGAGCGGGCAGGACTCGGTTTTTTGTTTCGCCGCGACGAGCGGCAAGATGCTGTGGAAGCACAGCTACGCGGCGGAACTCGGCGACAAATTTTACGAGGGCGGCACCACGGGCACGCCGACCTTTGACGGTGACCGGCTGTATTGGCTGAGCCGGTGGGGCGACCTGTTTTGCTTCGACGCGGCGACCGGAAAAATCGTCTGGCAAACGCAGGTGCAAAAGGAAACGGGCGCGCCGATCCCGACGTGGGGCTACACCGGCGCGCCGCTGGTCGAGGAGGGCTTGCTCGTGCTGAACATCGGCGAGGCCGGCGCGGCGGTGGACAAAGCGACGGGCAAAGTCGTCTGGAAGTCCGCGCCGAAAGACGCGGGATATTCCACACCGCTGCCGCTGGTCCGCGGCGCCGAGACGGTCGCGGTGTTCGGCAACTCCGAGAATTATGTCGCCGTGAATGTGAAGACGGGACGCGAGGCGTGGCGCTTCCGCTGGCTCACGCAATATGGCGTGAACGCCGCCGATCCCGTGGTGAGCGGCGAGCAGCTCTTCATCTCCACGGGCTATGGCAAAGGCGGCACGCTGCTCAAGCTCGGCGACGCCGCGCCCGAGCAAGTCTGGAAAACGAAAGTGCTGCGCACGCAACTCAATGCCGCGGTGCTCCACGACGGCCACCTCTATGGCGTGGACGGCGACACGGGCGACAAGGGCGCGCTGAAATGCGTGGAGTTCGCCACGGGCAAGGAGAAGTGGGCCGAGCCGGGCTTTGGTTCCGGCGGGGTGATCGTGGCCGAGGGCAAGCTGATCGCGCTCAGCGCGGCCGGCGAACTGATGATCGCGCCGGCGTCGCCCGAGGGCTTCAAGCCGACGACGCGCGCGCAGGTGCTCGGCACGAAATGCTGGACCGCGCCGGTGCTGGCGAACGGACTCATCTATTGCCGCAACTCAAAAGGTGCGATCGCCGTCGTGGACGTGCGCGCGAAGTAACATATGAATCGCCGCCAGTTCCTCCGCCGCGCCGGCCTCGCCTCCACCGCTTGCGCCGCCGGACCTTTCATCCGCGCAGCCGAGCCCACGCGCAAATTTCGCACCGCGCTGATCGGCTCGGGTTGGTGGGGAAAAAACATCCTCAAGGAAGCGATGGCGTCGGGACGCTGCCAGGTCGTCGCGCTCGCCGACGTGGACGGCAGCGTGCTGGAAATCTCCGGCGAGCAGGTGAACGATCTGAGCGGCGACACGCCGAAGCTTTACCGCGACTACCGCGAACTGCTCGCGAAGGAAAAGCCGGACATCGTCATCATCGCCACGCCGGACCACTGGCACGCGCTGAATACGATCGATGCGCT
>JBBRPL010000207.1:0-6851 GCA_038228205.1 Chthoniobacterales bacterium | reverse complement strand
CACCTTCTTCTTGGCAAGAAATTCGGCACTCGCGAAACTGGATTGGCTCAACATCCCTCAAACTAACAAAACCGACCCGTCGCATCAATCGTTAACTCTCCGTTGGGTCGATTAAATCAGCGTTTCCCTAACGTGATTCTACGAGTCTGCATATCACGCCGTTTGGCGTGATATACCAACAGACTGCGGATCCCAAGCGGTGGAAGGACGCTCATTTACTCTGAGGTTAGCAAGGACGGAGGGGTTGAGAAGCATTTTCCGGCTGCATCGTCGGGTCGAAGGGGTATGGACCTCTGTCACGGTCATCGGGAAGGGTGCCCCAATAACGGTTTCCCTCTGTAGCCGGAAGCTTTTGTGGGCGGCTTTTGCGGTTGACGAGCGGCGCAGTCACGGATTCTGTTGGTATATCCTCCCAATTCCGGGGGGACGGCCATCAGTCGAATGCTCGGCATCCCGTATTCCACGGCATCCACCATCTTCTTCATCCTTCCGCCTTCATCCTTCATCCTTCATCCTTCATTCTCCTCCCCATGGCTTTTCATAATTTCATCGGCGACACCGAGGGCTGGAAGACACTCCGGGATGAGCCGCTTTTCGAAAGTCCCCACATCGCGGTCCATGGCGTGGAGGTGACAACGCCAACCCGGACGGAGCCCTTCCATTGGACCGTGGCCCATCGCAAGGCCGCGGTGGTGGTGGCTCCGATGACGCAACAAGGGCACTTTCTCCTCGTGAGGCAGGAACGTGTGCCGATTCGCGCGACGATCTGGGAGTTTCCCGCCGGGCAGATCGACGATATCGAGGAGGCGGACCACATCCGCGCCACGGGATTGCGGGAACTGCGCGAGGAGAGTGGGTACGAACTCGCGCCGGGGGGAGAGATCGTGTCGCTCGGGTATTTTTTTCCGAGTGCGGGTTTCACCGACGAACACAGCCACCTCCTGCTGGCGCGTCCGGTGGCGCCGAGTCCGCGCGGCACAGCCTACGATTCCGGGGAAGGGATCCTGGGTGTCCAGGCGTTCGCCCCAGCCGAATTCCGCGACATGATCGCGCGAGGGGAAATCCGCGATGCGAATACCCTCTGCGCGTTCGCCCGAATGGTGGCGCTGGGGATTGTCTGATAAGTGCGGGTCGTTTCGGCGGATGATAGGCAGAAAGCGCGCGCCGCGCTTCCGCTTACCCGTTCGCAACCTTTATGTGGGACAAAATACTGATTCGGCTGAAAAAGATTTTCAGATTTCGCGAGGAATCCAACGGCGATGCCGTCAAGCCATTCCTCGAGCACATGGAGGACCTGCGATGGACGATCATCCGGATGGCGGTAGCGCAGGCCGTCATGACCATTTTGGCGTTTTACTTTCGCGAGAACCTGGTGCACCTGCTCAGGGCGCCATTGCTGAGGATGGATCCGGTCCCGAAACTGATCACGAGCGGCATTGCCGACTCAGTCGTCATCTCGCTGGAATTGGCGTTTTTTGCGGGCCTGGCCCTGGCCCTGCCGTTTCACATCCATTCCGTCGCCAGTTTCATTCTGCCGGCACTGACGCGCAAGGAGCGCTCCTGCCTCCTGCCGGGCATTGGCGCCGGTTTCCTCTTCTTCCTGGCGGGGGTCTATATCGCATACAGTTACGTCCTGCCGGCCACGCTGGAGTTTTTCTTGAGGGACGCGCTGAATTTAGGTCTGGACCCCATGTGGACCTGGCGCGCGTATTTTTCGTTCGCGGCGTGGCTGTGTTTTGGCTTCGGCGCGATGTGTGAACTGCCGGTGGTCGTCGTCTTGCTGGCCATGCTTGGTTTCGTGAATTTCGAATTGTTGCGCCGGACGCGGCCCTACGCCTACACGATCATTTTGATGCTGACGGCGGTCGTGGCGCCCACGCCCGATCCGGTGACATTCATCACGATGGCGGTTCCGGTCCTCCTGATGTTCGAAGCGTGTATCTGGATCGTGTGGGCGCTCGACAAGCGAAAGCCGAGTGCCGAACTCCTGGTCGCGATTTGGGTATTGGCGGCCTGGCGGAGGAAGATTTCGGTCAGGATCAATGCGTGAGGGCTCCCGCGGCCCCAAAAACCGAGGCTTCGGGCGTCGGCGCGCACGGAAACCCGGCCCGGGACAGGCGTTCGCTGGTCCGGGGCAATTTTCAAACGATTGCGAAGAAGAAATTGCGCCTTGCGAGGTTTTAGCACTCAGTAGCGCCCCCTTTTATGTCCTGGCTGACCTCGTTCTTCAAATTCCGCGAAAAATCCGACGGCGATATCGTTAAGCCGTTCCTGGATCACATGGAGGATCTGCGGTGGACGCTCATCAAGATGATCCTTGTCCAGATCATCACGATGGTCATCTCATTCTATTTCCGCAAAGACCTGATGGATATGTTGCGGATGCCCCTCTACAAGGTCGATCCGTCGCTGCCCGATCAGCTTGTCATTACCAGTATCGCGGGTTCCTTCATGATCTCGCTGGAGCTGGCCTTTTTCGCGGGGATCGCGATGGCTTTTCCTTTCCACGTTTATTTCGTGTCGTCATTCGTTCTGCCGGCTCTCACGCGGCGCGAGCGCAAACTTCTCCTGCCGGGAATTTTCGGGACTTTCTTCCTCTTCCTCTGCGGCGTCTATGTGTCCTACAAGTGGATTTTGCCTTCGACAATTGCCTTCTTTTTCAAGGACGCGCACGACGTGCATTTGAAGATCATGTGGACGTGGGACGCCTATTTTTCCTTTTCGTCCTGGCTCTGTTTCGGCTTCGGCTTGCTCTGCGAACTGCCTGTCATCGTCGTCCTTCTCGGCCTGCTCGGTATCGTGAATTTCAGGCTGCTCTCGCGCACCCGGCCCTTTGGCTACACGATCATTCTCGTCCTGGCGGCGGTCATCGCGCCGACGCCCGATCCCGTCACGTTCGTGACGCTCAGCGTTCCGATTGTGGCTTTGTATGAAATCTGCATCTGGGTCGTGTGGCTCATCGACCGGCGCAGGAAGCAAAAGTCGGACGCGCTGGAGAGAGACCTCCAGGACTGATCCGCGAGCGGAAATCCGGCGCGCTCTAAGAAATCGCGCAGCTCATCCGTGTAGGGCATAGAACACTTATGCCCACCCCGGACGCGATTGCCCTTACCGCCCTGCTCGACCGTTACGAGCGCCCGTTGGTCCGGTACGCCCAGAGCATCACGGGCGACCTGGAATCGGCGCGCGATGTGGTGCAGGAGACCTTCATCAAGCTGGCGCGCGGGGAGATGCGCGACGGACAGGGTGGGGGGGACGAAGCGCGCCATACCGAGGCCTGGCTTTTCACCGTGGCGCGCAATCGCGCGCTCGACCACCAACGCAAATTCAGCCGTATCATTCCCATGCCGCTCCCCGAAGACCGCCCCTGCGGCGCGCCGGGTCCCGCCGCCGTGCTCGAACGCCGCGAGTCCGCCACGTCGCTTTTCCGCCTGCTCGACGCGTTGAGTCCGAACCAACGCGAAGTCATCCGCCTCAAATTCCAGAACGACCTTTCCTATCGTGAGATCTCCGACATCACGCAACTCAGCGTGACCAATGTCGGCTTTCTCCTTCACACCGGTCTGAAAAAACTCCGCGAACTGCTCCGTGAGCAGTCAGCGCCGGAGGATTTTGGCCTTTCCCGTTCCGTCCTATGAATCCCGACGATCCCAAATTTACCGCCCACGCCCTGGGCGAAGTCGAAGACCTCACCGCCGCCGAACGCGCGGAAATCGAGGCGCTGCTCGCGAGTGATCCCGCCGCCCAGGCGGAAGCCGAGGAGACGCGGGCTCTGGCCGCGCGTCTGCGGGCGGAATTGCCAGGAGAAGAGGCTGGTGCGCTGCACGACGAGCAACGCGCGGCCGTATTTAGCGCCGCAACGGCGAAGTCTGCTGACCAGAAGATCGTGCGTTTCCCGATGCGGGCATGGGCGCTGGCTGCGGCGGCCTGTGTGGTGATTGGCATTTCGGCCGCGATGCTTTTTTCCGGTGGGCCACCTGCGGAATCGAAGGGGGGACCATCCATGGCGCTGGAAGAGCCGACATTCTCGGCGCCGGTGGTTGATCCTTCGAAGGACCTGCGCGGGCTTGTCGCCAACAATCCGACGCCCTTCCCGATTTCACCCGAAGCGCCGCAGCCGGCGCCGGCATTGTTGAAGAGTGGTGAAGCCACGCTGGTGGTCACAGCGACCTCCGTGGCCACGGCGACAGGGAGCCGTAGCCTCGGCGACCTGGCCACCGATCGCCCGACCAGCGCTCCGGCGCCTGCCGGCGCTGCGGCGATGCCCGACTCGCAGGCGGCGAGCAGCGTTCCCATGGCTGCGAAATCACAGGCGTATGCCCTCGCGCCCCAAGCGGCGGCTCCGTTCTCTATCGAACCGTCTGCGCCTCGGGTCGAATTGCCCACGGCGGGAGGAGCGTTGGCGATGAACAAGGATGCCGCAGCGCCTCCGACTGCGCGCCTCGGAGGCTCGACAGACGGTGGCGCGGCGCATCTTGCCGATGCCAAAGAGCGTTCGGCACTGAAAGTCACCGACAAGTTGACGGCCTCAGCCGCTCCTGTGCCGACGGTCCCGGCGGCTCCGATGTCTGTCACCGGCACCGGCACGACCTCGGGCCTGGCCGGGGCGGTCAGAGCGGATGCTGATCACGGCGATGGCGCCATGCGACCTTCAACCAAGGCTACGCCCGGCCAGGCGATGCACCCGGACGGGCGGCCTCTAGACGCCCCTCCGGCGGTTCCGGTGGCTCCATCCCTCGCGATGGCGAGTGGGGGCGCCTTTTCCAAGGTGGGATCCGATAAAAAGACGATGACACTCGCTCCCACGATGGGGGGCAAGGACCCGTACCAAGGCAGCATTTCCGAACCGCAAACGGCGGAGATGTTCGATGAACTGGCCGAAAACGCGTTTCTCACGGCGCGGGAAACCCCGCTCTCGACCTTCAGCATCGACGTGGACACGGCGAGCTACTCGATCGTCCGGCGCTTTCTCAACAACCAGCAGCAGCCGCCCAAGGGAGCCGTGCGCATCGAGGAATTGCTGAACTATTTCACCTACGATTACGAGCTGCCGCAGGGCGACGCGCCTTTCTCGGCGGCCATGGAAGTCTCGGCATGCCCGTGGGCGCCCGGACACCGCCTCGTGCGCATCGGGTTGAAAGGCCGCGAGATCGCCCGCGACCGGCGCCCCGCGAGTAATCTCGTCTTCCTCATCGATGTCTCCGGCTCGATGATGCCCGAAAACAAGCTCCCGCTTTTGAAGCAGAGCCTCGGGTTGCTGATCGACCAGCTCGGATCCGAGGATCAGGTGGCCATCGTGGTGTATGCCGGCAGCAGCGGGTGCGTGCTCGACCCCACCCACGACAAACGGAAGATGCACGCCGCCTTGAGCAAGCTCGAGGCGGGCGGATCGACCAATGGCGGGAGTGGCATCCAACTGGCCTATCACCTGGCCGAGAAGAGCTTCATCAGGGGCGGCACAAACCGTGTCATCCTCGCCACCGACGGCGATTGGAACGTGGGCATCACGGATCACCGCGAATTGCTCGATCTGATCAAGCGCAAGGCGAAGAGCGGCGTCTTCCTCACCGTGCTGGGAGTCGGCATGGACAATCTCAAGGACGCGATGCTCGTGAAACTCGCCGATAGCGGCAACGGCAACTATGCCTACCTCGACACCCTCATGGAAGCGAAGAAGGTGCTGGTCGAGCAACTCAGCGGGACGCTGGTGACGATCGCCAAGGACGTGAAAATCCAGGTGGAGTTCAACCCGGCGCAGGTCGGTTCCTACCGGCTGATTGGCTACGAAAAGCGCATGCTCGCGAAGCAGGATTTCAACGACGACAAGAAGGATGCGGGCGAGATCGGAGCGGGACACACCGTGACGGCATTGTATGAGATCGTGCCGGCGGGCCAGCAGTTGCTGGCGATGCAAAAGGCGGTGGACCCGCTGAAGTATCAGCCGGCCCCCGCGCCCGCTGCACCCGCTCCGTCAGACCCGGAGGCGCCGGCCGCCCCGGCGGTTCCATCGGAGCCGGCTCCCACCCCGCTGCCCGTGGCTGCACCGTTGCCCACCCTGCCCCGCCCGCGGCTGGCCGCGACGCCGACGAATGGCCGGCCGTTGCTGTCGGAGGACAAGTCGAGCACGGAAAGAGCGAAAGAAGAGATCGCGCCGAAGCTATTCGACGAGAAGCCAACCGCCGAGGGCCAGAAGTTGGCAAAGGGAGAGCAGAGAGATGCCGCCGGTGAGGCGGACGCCCGGACCCGCCAACTGCATCCGGAAACCAAAGCAGCCGGCGCCGCGCTCGCCATGGCGGACAAGGCAAAAGCCGATGCCGGGGCCAGGTTGCCGGTGGCCGTTCGCAACGAATTGCTCACCCTCAAGCTTCGCTACAAGGAACCCGAGGGCGATACGAGCAAGCTGCTCGAATTCCCGCTCACCGACCGCGGCACGCCGTGGGAGCAAAGCTCGCGGGACTTCCGGTTCGCGGCCGCGGTGGCTGGTTACGGCATGCTCCTGCGCGATTCGCCATACAAGGGCGAGATGACCTGGAGCGCCGTCGCCGAATGGGCGACGGAGGGGAAGGGGACGGATGTGAGCGGTTACCGGGCGGAGTTCCTTGGGTTGCTCGATAAGGCGCGGGCGGTGAGTCGGTAGGGGCGCGTCGCTCCGTCATCATCAGTGCGGAGATGACGTTGAGCAGCGTGGCGCCAGATTGGGTCCCCGCGTTCAGAAAGCGCGGGTGGATCGCGTTCTCCGCAACGCGATGGGAAAAAGAATCGCGGCTCCGCCGCCCATCTTTTGCCATCGTCTTCGGAGAAGCCGATCCACCCGCGCACTCTGATTTTCGGCACTTCGCAAAGCGCGTCAT
>JBBRPL010000206.1:0-6978 GCA_038228205.1 Chthoniobacterales bacterium | reverse complement strand
GGTGGAGCGCCCATGCGCCCCAGTGCAACGCCAGAACGTTTTTCGGCTGCGCCGGTTGCGCCCGGAGTAGGATAAGGCGAGCATGTCCCGCCAACCGACCGGCACAGTAGCCCATTTATAAAATCCCAAGAGCCGGTTTTCCGCATCCCAGGTGTAAGTCGCACGCCCATCCGCCTGCTGGTTGCCGTCGAAATCATAGCTATACGCCTCGGGCGTCCGGGGCACGAAGACCCGGCCCGTGCGAGTCGTCGTCCCGCTTGCACGCGTCGCGGCGATGGTGGGCAGCGCTTCGGTGGGGCCGCTGCCATTCGTCACCGGCAGTTCCCTGTAAAAGTAATCCCCATGCCGCGCCGCCGCCGCGCCGTTCACCGACACCGTCGCCTGCGGGCTGGCCGTGCCGAGCACATCCACCGCGCCGGGCACGTCGCGGGTCGTCAGCCGGTTCCCCGCATCCGCCCCATAGCTCGCAGTGCGGCCATTCACCACCGTCCCTGTGCGGTTGCCGATGCTGTCAAAGCTGTAGGCATATTGCTGGCCGTTCACGGGCGCAGCATCGCTCCACGTCCGCCCGCCCGCAATCACTTCCCCGCGATCATTATAGCCATATCCCCAGCTCGACCCATCCTGCCATTGCACCGTCTTGCGCCGGTTCATCGCGTCGAAGAGAGTCGTATCGAGACTGCGCGCTCCCGTGTTCCAAGTGTTAGTCATGGATTTCAGCCGGTTCGCAGCATCCCAGCCCCGCGTCGCCGCCAAGCGCGTGGTGCCGGTGCGGGTGAAAGTGGTCGTCTGCAACAGGTCGGAGTTTACCAGGTAGCCGTAAGCGGCTTGCTCGCTGCCGCTGGTTACGCGGGCCAGCCGCCCGGTGGTGTCCGCTCCGTCATAGTGGTAGGCGGTGCCTTGGGTCCATGCGCCGAGCGTGGCGGTGATGTCGCTGCGGCGTCCGAATCCATCGAAACCCGCGGTGATCGAAAGGCCATCGAGGAGGCCACCCGTGATGCTGTCGGACTGGCTGGCATTGGTGGTGGCAATCGTGTGCTGCCCGGCGGCATCGGTGATGGCATTGACACGTCCAGCGCGGTCATAACCATAAGTTACCGCCGGTGTGGTGTCGCTGTAATGAATCCATTCCAGATCGCCCAGTGCCGTGAAATGATAGGTGGTGACGACGCCGCGCGCCCAAGTGCGCGTGAGCGGCTGGCCGAGTGCCGTATAAGTATAGTTCGTGGCCTTGTTAAGAGCGTCGGTCTTGCTCAGCAGCAGCCCGGTGCTCTCCTGCCAGTCCCATGTCGTCGTATCGGCGGTGCCGGTGCCGGTCGGAAAGGTTGCCCCTTCCCAGCCGGTGCCGCCACGGTAAGTACGCAGGAAAGGCTGCTGGCCAAAACTGTCAAAGATGGTTTCCGAAGGGTAGGTGGCGCTGCCCCAGGTGCGCGTCAGTTCACCGCGCAAAGTATAGGAATGGAAGATGGTTTTTGCATCCGGCTGGGTGATCAGTTTGACCTGGCCCGCCCCGGCCTGGCCGGTGGGATAGTATTGATAGCCCGTGGTCTGCCCGGCGACGGTGACGCTCGCCACCTGGCTTCCGTTGTAGGTCGTCACCGTCTCGATGCCCCGCGGATCGGTGACTTTTTTAAGCCGCCCGAGGCCGTCGTATTCATAGGTCACTGGCTGCGGCACGGTCGGCGTGCTGGCCGAAACCAACCGCCCATTCGTGCTGATGCTCACGGCATCCAGGGCGGAATCCGGCGTGTCCATCGTCTCGGTGAGGGTCTGTGTGGTGCGATTGACCGTCACGGTACGCGTCGTCGTCTGGCCGTAGCGGTCGATGCCGAGGCTTCTGGCCAGTACATTCCCGCTGAGGCTGAGCAGTTCCTTTGCGGTATGGAGCACGGTAGGCGTGGCATCGTCACCCGTCTCGTAGCGGCTCAGGGATGTCACGCGATACCAGTCATTCCCCGCCTTTTCATAGGACATAGCCGATTGCTGGAATCGGTCGGTGCTTGCAGGCTGGAGAATGCCATCCGCATCGGTGTCGCGCCCGGTGCGAAAGGGCTGGCCGAGCGGATCGTATTCCCAAAGCTCCGGCATCGTGCCAGGAACTGTCTTCGAGAGGAGCCGCCCGGAAAGATCATAGGTGAAGCCGGTGAGGAGCGTCCCGGCGAAGGCGGGCGCTTCTGTCTGAACGGTGTGCCCTGCGAAGTTGCGGCTGGTTTTAGTCCAGCGCGGCGAATTGACGGCACCGAGCGACTCTTGAGTTTCCGAGAGAAAGGTCGTCGCGTCATAGTTGTAATCAAAATAGCGGGCTACGACCGCGGTGCCTGTGATGCTCTTAGGCTGTCCGTCGAGAAAGCGCTCGGTGACTTCCGTTCCGCCGCCCGGCAGGGTGCGCGTCTCGGTGCGTCCGCCGAGCGTGTATGCCATGAAAGTGGTCAGCCCGTCCTCCCCCGTCTGCGTGAGCAAACGTCCGGCGAGATCATAGCTGGCGGAACTGGCCAGCGTGAGGCCGCCGCCAATGCGGGTAGTGGTGAGGGAGTGGCCGTCTCCATCATAGGCATGGGTCGTGGCAATACCCGCGCGACTCTCCGTTGCGACCCGCCCCAAGGCATCGGAGGCCGTCGTGGTGCTCATGCCTTGCTCGTCGGTTTCCACCACTTGCCGGGCGGCAGGGTAGCTGAATTCACGAAGCAGGACTCCGTTGCGGTATTCCTGAAAAGGCCGGCCTTTGGAGTCATACAGGCTCGTATTCGCCGTGAGTGTCTCATAGCCTGCCCCGGTATAGACCTGCTCCTCCTCGGAACGCACCCGCCCCGCGGAATCCCGGATCGTGACGCTGCGCGTAGTCCGATTCGCAATGCCGTCGGGAAAATCCGCCGTGCCCCGTGTCAATATCTGGCGGAAATCGGAGCCAGCCCCGGCGGTGAAGCTGCCTGCCGCATAGGTGCCTAATGCGTAAGTGTAGGAGTCCAGTCTGCCATCGCTGAACAAGACGGATTCAGGTCGCCCGCGATAGAGCAGACTGGCGGATGACGTGTACGTGCGTGTCTCTGAAGATTGCTCGATTGCATTGAACCAGCCATCATTAAGAATTTGCGAGCGATACTCGACCGGGTTGCCGGGAACCACATTGGAATCTAAGGTATAGAGGGATCCCAGCCTGGAACCAACTTGATCGCCATTGATGTAGCGATATTCATGCAACAGCACCGTGGCAAAATGCGAATCTGCCGATCCATAGTAGTATTTCGAGACCAGGCAATTGGTGAAGTCGGCGAGGTCGGGCGATGCCGGGCTGCCCTTCCATGGACGGTAAACCGCCGCCAAATTCCCCGAGATAGAACCATCGCTCTCGTATTCCGATTTCTCCCAAGACCCGTCGGGGCGGATGACCCATTTCTGCTTTCCATAGCTGCCGCTTTCCATCGGTTCATCATAATAGGTGTAACTGGTCGTGAGCGCACTGCCGTCCGGGTCGTCAATGGTATGGATCACTTCCTCGCCCCACGCAAACATGTGCCGTGTCTCCCGCCGCTTGGTAGATGTCAGACCTGTGGCCGGATTGCTGATTGTGACAGTGATCCTTTCGTCGCCATTGCCAAGAACCACCTGCGAGCGGGTTTCCAGCCGCAGGTCACCATCATTGAGACTCCATGCGCCGGTGGTGGCATTAAAGGTGAAATCATGGGCCGTGCTGGTTCCGTCGCGACTCAACGTGATGCGCAGTTGCGAGCCTGGGGTTGCGACGGGGTTCTCGACCGTCCAGATTGCGAAGGGTGTGTTGACCGGATGCCATAGCCCGCTTGAAAAACTCCCGGCATTGGCCGCGGTGTAGTAACGAATCTCGTACTTCTGCGCGTTGATCGTGACCACATCCGCCAGCACTTCCGGCGCTTTGACTTGACGGAGTGCCCCTGCATCGCGAATCACCTGCACCTCCGGAGTGGTGGATTCGTAGAGCAGCGCGGATGGCGTATAGCTGCCTGCCACGATCAGTGGCTCGGCAATCAGAATAGCTCCCGCTGAAGAGCCATCGGCGAGCCCACCCAGCGAAAAAGACCAATGCACACTGCGCAGCCCGCCGTCCCCATTGCCCGCCGTGCCCGGCCCGCCACTGCCGGACGAAGGCTTGAGTATGACCGTCCATGTTCCAGTGAAATTGTCCGTGCAGGCATTCTGAGTGATATCGATTGTCGAAGTCTCCTTGCCATCAATGAACACCTTGTAGCAGCCTGGGACACTGAGACGGATATGGGCGGTGAGTGCTTTCGCGCAACTCGAACTCATGGTATAAGCAGTGTTAGGCTTGAGCCGGGCCGAGGCCAGGGAGGACTTCACATAGGCGCAACCCGCACCGGCACCGTTACCCGTCGAGGTCGCGCCGGCAAGTGTGATGGCATAGTTTGCATCGGCGCAGAAATCTCCGTAAAAATCGACCTTCACAAGGTCGCACATCGGACATGCGAGAGCGGATGGGAGCAAGAGACCGGCAAGCAAAAAAATCGCCGCAAGCCATCGGAGAATCTTCAGTTTCATAGAGGAAAATTACAGGGCGAGCGGCGTGTGGACATCCAGTAGCCGGTCACTGGCATCGACGGGTGAATCCGCGGTCAGCGGATTGCGGCTAATGAGAAACTCATTACCGTCGGACATGCCGTCGCCATCGGTATCCCGAGCAAGAGGGTCCGTGCCGCGCTGCAGTTCGTCCCAATTGCTCAATCCATCGCCATCAAAATCCGCCGCATAGGGATTGCTCGTGGGAATGTCGGTGTACTTCAGCCGCAGGAAGGAGCGGTTAGGTCCTGAGATGGAAAATGTGTAACCAAGGCGATCGCCGGTCCCCAACTCGAGGATGTCTGGAAAATAGGCCCAAGTCAGCAGATCCTCGGAATGTTGGACAAAGTAGCTTCGCCCAAGGTGTCCATCCCATGAGAGGCGATAGCTGTTTCCGCCGACACGGGCAAACCCCGCACCTTCGTTTGGAGCGCCGGGTGACTGGCTCTTCGCCGCGACGGCAAATCCGAGCACAAAAAGAATTCGGAAGAGGGCTCGTTTCATCTTCATTTCCCCTCCGTGGTTTTCTCTCCGGCGGCGGCCCGGATGGCCGCGGCATCCATCTTCCAATAGTGGATGACCGTATCCTTCTTCACGGACGGATGCTCCTTCAGCCATCGCTCTCGCTCGGCGTTGGCCATTTGGCGTTTGGCATGTTCGTCGGCCAGTCGCTGCCGGTTGGCGTCATAGTAGAGATGCAAGGCATCCAATAGCGCCAAATCCTTTGCGGACGGCGTCGCACCGGGTTCATCCTCGACGACCACATACTGCGCCAGCGTGGTGCTCAGCTTTTCCAGTAATGGAAAGTGCTGAGCATTTACCGCAGCCTTTTCCGCTGGGTCGCCCGCCCCATCGCGCTCCGGCGATTCGCCCGCTCCCGCCGATTGGTTGCCTTCATTGCCGATGGCCATCAGCAGCGTGTATTCCGTGTCGGTGGTTTCGATGGTCCCCAAAGCCTCGAGCAAGTTGAAGTCCATGTTACTCAATGCGCTCCATCGGTGGGTGCCATCCATCCACCGGATCTCGGAGAACTTGTGATTATGGACAGTGGCCGAGAGGAACATCGCCTCGTGCGGCTTATCGGCCTTCGCCCGCTCCACCACCTGCGCCGGTGCGAGTTCCGCGGGCTCGGGCGGACCTTTCAAAGGTGCCGTCGGCAACACCGGCGGAGCCACGCGGTTCAGGATGAGTTTGTGATCGCCGAGATCGAATTGCGTCTGGCGAAGGATGCGGAACGGGATTTCCGGCGGAGCTTGGGCGGCAGGTGCGGCTTCCTGTTGCGCGGTTGCAGAAATGGCCACGAGGAACGCGGCCAAGGGGAGAATGATTCGTGGCATGGCTTGGGATGGGAGACTCAGGCTGGCGTAACCGAAAACGAAGGCGCGTGTTACCGGTACCACCCCTTGTCTCCGATGTTCCTCCTAGCGTCAAGCGCCGAAAATGGCGCACCGCAAACCTCCAAACGATCTCCAAGGCCGGAATATCCTCGGGCCGGGGATTCGGCGTGTCCGGGAGGAACGAGGCTGGTCGCAGGATGACCTCGCACGACGACTCCAGCTTGCGGGATGGGATGTGGATCGCACCTTGATCGCGCGGATCGAATTGCGCACGCGCTGCATTACCGACATGGAGTTACTCGCGCTCGCGAAAACGTTCGGGGTGAAACTGGACGCGTTTCGCGCCGAGTAAGCCCCTATTTCTGCGGCGTCGCGCCGCCAGTGGCGGGCGTCGTGCCACCCGTCGCAGGCTTCGCCTTGCGGGTGCCCTGGCGCTCGACGTGGCTGGCGGCGGCCCATTCGCCGATCATGGAGGCGTTGCCTTTGGAGAGGTTGTGGACGAGGGCGTCGAGGCTCTTTCGGATGCCCATGCCAGTCTTGATGAGTTCGTCGAGCGCGTCGGTGGCGCCGCTGGCGGTCTGTCCGGCGGTACTTTGCGCGTCCTGCGACGCCTCGAAGTCGGTGATGCGTTCATCGAGAGCGTCCTCGAAATCGTCCTCCATGCCGTGCTCGACGAAGGCGTCGTGCAGCGAGAGGTCGGCGACGGACTTAATGAAGGCGCGGGCCGTACCGGCAAGTTCGGTGTCGTTATTACCGTGGGGCATGCGGAAGCCGTCCATGATCTCGGGGCGCTTGAGATCCTCGGCGACGGCGGCGGCGGTGCGGTTCCATTCGCGGAGGTCGCCGGTGAGGGCGTCGCGCAGCACGCCGCGGCTGGTGGTGCCGACGGATTTGCCGCCACTCTGCTGCTTGGCAACTTCCTTCGCGATGCTGCCGCACAGGACGTTCAATTCGCCGAATTTGCCAGACCCCCTCACTCCCCGGCACCGATCCCCATTCCGACCGTCCACGGTGCGGCGGGCGCGAAAGCAAATTCCTAGCAGCCAGACCCCCTCACTCCCCGGCACCGATCCCCATTCCGACCGTCCACGGT
>JBBRPL010000205.1:0-7134 GCA_038228205.1 Chthoniobacterales bacterium | reverse complement strand
GCGCTTCCAGGTTCCGGGGATAGGTAATGCTGACACCCTCGCCTACTACCTTGAAGCAAAGTACAAACTTACTCCTCAACTCTTCGGCGCCCTGCGCTGGAACCAACAGCTATTTGCCGAGATCCCCGATGGCGAGGGCGGGCGAGTCGGGTGGGGCAATGATCTGTGGCGAGTCGATGCGGCCCTCGGTTATCGCTTCACCCCTGCCGCGCAACTCAAAGTCCAATACAGTCTGCAGCACGAAGACCACGCTCGTCGGGATCTTAGTTCCACCGTCGCCGCTCAACTGACACTTAGGTTTTAATTCGCTCCGTGCGGATTTCAGGACCGTGATGTTCCTTTGGCGGAGACCTATCGTGCGACTTGACCTCGCCACGCGGGGCGAAGTTTAGTCTTGCCATCCCGAATCGACGGGCATGACTCTTCGTGGACTTATGAGTGGCTTGTCTGGAAAGCAGAGTCTTGATTCCGCCGTGGCGGTATCTTCATCCCAGCCGCGGCGCGTTCTGGGCCCCGTGGAAATCGATGCGATCCGCCGGCAGCGCGGCGACAAGGTGGTGCCCGGCGAAGGAGATCGACCTTTCAAGGATGCGGATGCGCGGGGAGCGGACTTGAGCGAGGTGGATTGGAGCGGCGTAGATTTTTCCGGCTGTGATCTTCGTGGGGCAAACCTGAGTGGCTGCACCTTTGCCGGTGCGGATTTTCGTGATGCCGATCTCTGGAACACCGACCTCCGCGACACGAATCTCTCCGGCGCGCATCATCTCCTGCCCGCGCAACTCGCAGCTACGGATCTCACCCGCGTCACGCTCCCGTCCGATCTGCCGCGCTTTGAGGCCTTGGGCCTGGTGGAAAGTCTCACGCAAAACTCCACCAGGATTTTTGTCACCATTCTGGTCGCGGTCCTTTACACCCACCTCACCCTGGCGACGACGAAAGACCTTTTGCTGATGATGAATACCGGCGGGGCGAAACTGCCAGTGATCGGGGTGGAGATTCCGATGCTGGGATTTCTCGGTCTTACCCCGGTAATCCTACTAGGTTTGTTTCTCTACTTTCATCTCCTTCTGCTGCGGCTTTGGGAAACGCTGGCGAAACTGCCGGCGATCTTTCCCGATGGTCGGCGCATCGATGAAATGACGTCCCCGTGGCTGATGAGTGATCTCGTGCGCATGCGGTTTCCCCGACTGGGTCTTTCCAAGTCGCCTCTCGCACTACTGCAGATCTTCATCGCGGGCTTCCTTGGCTGGGGATTGGTGCCAGTCACGCTGCTCGCGGTCTGGGCCAAGTCCATCCGCACGGAGCTCGCGCCGATGATCGCCTGGGAGACGATCGTCCTCGCCGCGGGAGTTGGATTTAGCATCGCGTTCGCCCGCCTGCTCCGGCACGCGTTTCGCTCCAGTGAAGAACGCGCGGCGGGGTGGAGGCGGGCCGTGCGGTGGCTTACAGTGGGGTGGGGCCTGCCGGTGACCGCAGGCGTGTTACTTGTCTTCGGCCTGTGGTCCTGGGGAATCTACGAAGCTGAAGCTCTCCCGGAAACCGGTCAGGAGCGGGGCTGGCACAACGAGTCCGAGCCGGAGTTGCAGAAGTTGGAGCGAAAGGCGGTGGTGGAGAAGCTCTTGCACGAACTCGACGATTCCAAGGTGGCTCAGAAGTTGGGGACTGAGCACAAGGAAGCATTGTCCCGCGAATTGGCTGCGCTCGACGAGCAGTGGAAGAAGGTATCGGCGATAAAAGAAGATTTAGATGTTCGCCAAATACCGTCTGCGGATTCCGAGCAGCGGAAAAAATTGGAAGCCGACCGCGTCAGCCTGACGGCGACGCTGAGTGCCATTCAACCACGCCGAGACAGTTTGCGCGCGCTCATGAACTCTAAAGGCAGTCAGGATCTTGAATCGAGAATGGAGGACGATTTGCGGGCGGAGCTGACCGCTGAGTTGGCAACACTGAAAAGAGACACGGGGCAGGACAAGGAACGTGACGTGAATTCCCAGGCGGTGCGGGAGGCGGGCCCGTTGGCAGACTACGCGATTCGTCTGTTTCATTTCTTTGTCCGCCCGTCCTGCCTGGTGGACTCGGGCGACGTCGCGGGCAAGCCAGCCAACTGGACGGGAGTAGCCAAAGAGAGCGAGCGGGAGTTGGCGCTCGTTCCCGGCGCAAGATTGGAAGAGCGCCGGCTGCGGCATCTGCACGCGTTCAATACGTTCTTCGCCAAGACGAATTTCTCCGGCGCAGATCTGACGGGGGCGCAATTGGACTTTGCTGATCTGCGCGGAGTCATCCTGCACGCGAATTCTGCACCCGGCGCGAGATTCAATGATGCCTTCTTCGGGGACCAGATGCCGGCTCACGTGGCAGCGGAGGAGAAGGGTCTCATCTCCAAGGAGAGCTTTGAAAAGTTCTACAACGTCTCCCAGAAGACCTATCATCTGGCCGATGTCGACAGCACCGATTTCCGGCATGCGCACTTTGCGCGAGCGACTCTGGCCAGGCTCAAAGTGCGAAATTGTGAGTTTAGTGGGGCAAATTTTGAGTCGGGCAATCTGGTCCACACGGACTTCGTCGATTGCGGATTCATGGGTTCCATCTTCAATTTGGCTTCGATTGAGGACGCGGTGTTTCGGCTCATTTCATTTGAGATTGTCGGGCCCTGGAATTCGATTGCCGCGAAGACGATGCCCGTGAACCTGAAAGGTGCCACGTTTACCGGCGCGTACGCCGCGGGCGCCCGCTTTCTCGGGTGTGATCTGACCGACGCCGTCTTCACTCGCGCGGATCTCCACAAGTGCATCTTTGCTCAATCCTCGCTCGAGAATGCGGTCTTCGACGGGGCTGATCTAAGCGATGCGGACCTGACGACGGCTTCGGGAATGACGGTCGAACAATTTCAGCATGTGAGTTCCCTTGCCCAAGCCCTTCTCCCGGAAAAACTGAGGCCGACATTGCAAAATCAAATCGACCAGCCGCTTCCGCCGCGAAAAAAGGCTGACGTCCTGGAGGCAGGACCGACGGCGACGGTCGCGGAGATGCCGCGATGACTGGATGGCCTCTGGAGAGGAGGCCGACAAGCCAACGCGATTCACAGCTGGATCGACATTCCCTCGTAGGGAACGGTGACCTCACAACTCTCCGGTGCTCGTTGCAGCCGCAGCATTTCATTCCGGGCGAGTTCGCGGAGTCGCTCGCTAAAAAGGCTGATTTCTCGATCGTCCCGACAAGGATCGCGATGACCTACGTGCAGTCTCCGGACGCGCGCGGCCAACGCAGTGTGGACGCAGGCGCTGCGCGGTGAATGTCCCCAGCCGCGGCGGGACAACGCCGAGCTGGTCCCGATGCCGTCGCGCCCGTCATATTCAGCCTGGGTATACTGGCCTTCGGTGTAGAAGAGATCGGCGTCGGCGGCGAATTCGGCGAGTGCCAGGTCCGGCACCGTCCGATGTTCATGATCCGTGGCAAAAACGAACGACCGCCCGGAATTTTCCAAGCGGTAGGCGAGCGCGCCTCCGGGATGGTTCAGCGCGTGCGTGGTGATCCGAGTGGTGCCGATAAGGAAGTCTGCTCCGGGCAGGAGCGGGCGAAATTCCCGCAACCCGGGCATTTTGGCGAGAGTGGTGGGGAAGAAGACGTTGCTCAACGGTGACTGTGGGTCGAGGACGCTGGAGATGCTTTCCAGCGCCGTCGGTGGGCCGTAGAGGAAGAATGAATTGGCAGGGTGATAATACGGATCGAAGTAGGGCGTGGCGAAGGTGTGATCCATGTGCGCGTGACTGAGGAAGAGGTGTCCGCGCCGGTCTGCGCTCGCGCCCTCCGAGTCCCAGCGTTGCGCGAGATCCAGCCCCAACTCCCGCAAGCCGCTGCCCGCATCGAGAATGATCAGCGCATCCGGGGTCTGCACCTCAACGCAGGTGGTATTCCCGCCGTAGCTCGAGCGCAGGTGAAAAGGCAGTTCGCGGAGGATCAGTTTGCGGATCGTCTCCTCATGGTCTGCGCCGGGTTGGAGCTTTTGCAGGCCCCCTTTTTCCACCAGACCCATGACCGCCCTTTCGATTTTGCGGGTCACCTCTTCGGGACGCAGGGGATCGCTGAATGTCCCGGTCGTGCCCCAATACGTGATCTTAAATACGTTCGTCTGGTTCATGCGAAGCCGTCGGTGGCTGGAAGTGCGAAGGAAGCAAGCTGGGGCGGCCCATGCGCATTTTTTGCGGATCAATGAATGCCTGACGATCGACGAATACCATGGCACGGCCACAGGAGGCGATGACGATTTACTCGGTCGGAGCGATTTAAGGAACGCTACTTTCCACTTTTCGGCGACGCCGAGACAAAAATATTCCGATTGCCAAGCCTGCTCAAACACGACATAGAAGTTCCAAGCCGATTTCTTTTGCTCTTTTTGTCCAATCAGTTGTCGGCGAGTTTTTCCCCCACGCCTCAGGCGTCATTTCCCAATTCCAAGTCCCCCTCGAAAACAACGGAGTTCTCCGCATACCTATGAGCGCACCCTCGCAGTTTCCTCTCCATCGCCGCCGTGCCGTGCTGGCAATCTCGGCAGTCGTCCTCTTCATCCTGACCGGATGGAGCTACGCCATCGACAACAACGCGACGCAGCAAATCTGGAAGCTGAAGTATGGAGTGACTAACGCCCAGATGGCGGATACGAATTGGCTGGATTCCGACACCGATGGGGACGGGGTCTCAAATCGGGACGAAATCGCTGCGGGAACAAATCCCTTAAGCCCTGGAATGGTCCTAAAGATTTCTGGCATCGTCACGGACCCGGCTAACTCCGCCTATTGGGACCTGAGTTTCGTGACAGAAAATGGGAAGCGGTATGTGGCGCAGGGCAAAGTCGCGCTCTCTGGTGGATCCTGGGCACCCGTGACTTTGACTGATTCGCCAGCCGGAGTTGTTTCGTTCATCGGCGACGGAACGATGAGGAAACTCATCGTGGCCAAGGCAGGTAGCCTAAACTTCAAGTTTTTCCGGGTTCTCGTGGATGATGTGGATTCCGACGGAGACGGAGTGGCCGACTGGGCGGAAAATGCGGCCGGTCTGAACCCCGCGGTAGCGGAAACTATTTCCGGCGTGAGCACCCTGGCTTACGTTAACCAGCAGATTGCCCTGCCGAACGTTCCGAACGTCGTGACGATCGCCGCTGCTGCACCTTTTGCCTCCGAGGATGGTCCGGTCGCGGGTCAGTTTACGGTCACGCGCACCGGGAATTTCCTGCCCATCACGGTGCCTTACGGCGTCTCCGGCAGCACCGCCGTAGCAGGGGTCGATTATACGACGCTTTCTGGGTCGGTTGTTCTCGGACGAGGCGAGACCGCGTCGAACATTTTCGTGAACCCAATGATCCAGGCGCCGACGGTCAAGGGTAGCAGGTCGGTGACTGCGACGCTCAGTCCGCCGGTGGCAGGGCAGAGTCCCTTTACGCTCGGGTCATCGACCGTCGCCACGGTCATCATCAATCCGTCCACGGTGGCAACCGGGACGGGCCTGTTGGGGCGGTACTATGACACTTCCAGCGGCACTCAGGGTGACGCTGCGAACTTCGGGCAGGTGGGGCTGTACACGTTCACGCGCGGCACGCCGACGACGAATGGAACCATCGTGGTGACATATGCCGGCAGCGCGATTCCGGGACTGGCGGTCGGAAATTCCGTAAAGGTCAGCTTTGTCAACAATCTGAACAACAGCAACCTGAACTGGACGGTGAGCGCGGTCACGGCGTCCACTTTCACGGCGACGATCACCGGTGCGCCGGTCGCTTTCTCATCGGGTGCAACGAACGGAACCTGCAACTTTAGTATCCAGTCCTTCGCGCATCCGGCGACCGTCACGCGAGTGGATCCCACGATCAACTTCGACTGGCAGTACGGGACGCCGAATGGAGCCACGATCGCCCCGAACAACTCGACCGAGAACTACTCCTCGACTTGGGAGTGTTATCTGAATCCGACCGTGGCCGGAGCCTATACCTTCCAACTTGATGCCGACGATAAAGCCGAGGTGTTGCTGGATACCGGGGCGGGACTCGTGCAGATCCTGCAGTTCAACTGGAACGGTCCCGGTGACACGGTCGGCACTTTCAAGCAAAGCGCGCCGATCACGCTCGCGATTCCCGGCTCTCCAGCCGCGCGCTATCATATGGTGGTTCACCATGTGGAGACCACTGGCGATGCGCGCTGCCGCCTCCAGTGGCTCGTGCCCGGCACGACTTCGTTCCAGAATATCGCGCAGGGGAACCAGTTCTCGCACACCCAGCCATTGTCCTATACCTACGCGGCGGCCGCTGGCACCGCGATTATCACGCCGACCGGTGGACACAATTTCAATGTGAACGATATGGTGCCGCTCGCGTTCTCGTCGGGCGTGCTCTTCACCCCAGGTGCTGCGACCACGGCCAATGGCATCTACTCGATTTCGGCGGTAGGCGGCAACTACGGGACCACCATACTTGCCGGGGCCTCGACCAGTGCTGGCAGTCCGACCGTTACGGTTCCTTCGACCGCAGGCCTGGTGGTGGGCATGGGCGTCAGCGGCACGGGCTTGCCGAGCGGCGAATTCATCACCGCGATCGGGGCGGGCCAGATCACCGTCACCACGGGCACGGGTGTGACCACTCAGGCCAGCACGACGCTGACCTTTACCAGTAACATCACGCTCGCCGGTGCATCGACCGCGGCTGGCAGTTCTACGGTCAATGTGCCATCGACCGCAGGACTTGCGGTGGGCATGGGGGTGAGCGGCACAGGAATCCCCGGCAACGAATACATCGTGTCGATCGGGTCGGGCCAGATCACCATCACCACCGGCACGGGTGTGACACTTCAGGCCAGCACGACGCTGACCCTTACCAATAACTACACCGTCGCCATTACCGCGGTGGTTCCGCAAGCCGTAGCCGGTGCTGCGACCACGGCGCTTAATCCGAATATCGTCGTTCCTTCCACGAACGGCCTCGCGGTCGGCATGGCCGTGACCGGGAGTGGATTGCCAGCGGGTGAATTCATCACGGCGATTACCACCAGTGCGAATGGACCCGGGCTGATCTCAGTGACCACCGGCACCGGTGTGACGACTCAGGGGAGTACGACGCTCAGCGCTGCTCTTCCGGCCACGGGAACACCG
>JBBRPL010000204.1:0-7202 GCA_038228205.1 Chthoniobacterales bacterium | reverse complement strand
GCTATCCGTGAAATCCGTGGTTCCCATTTCCGGATCTAGGCTTAGGGAGTGTTTGAAAACTCCGGATCCTGTTGATCGCGCGAGAACGCGCGAGTTTCTCACAATTTTCGGTCGCAGAGTGCGCGGGTGGATCGGCTTTTAACGATCGCCTCCGCGATCGCCCTATCGGGCTCGCTTCCGCGAGTTCTGTCGCTCCGCTCCAGTCCGAAGGCGATGGCAAAAGATGGGCGGCGGAGCCGCGATTCTTTTTCCCATCGCGTTGCGGAGAACGCGATCCACCTGCTCTGCATCCGCCCGTCGATCAAATTCCAGACGCTCGCTGCATCGCAACCGAATATTCAAACACTCCCTACGCGGGTTCAAAGTGACTCGGTGACCCTTTTGCGCCTTTTTGCGGCCATTCCTCTCCCCGCCGATGGCATCTTGGTAACAGCCCGGCGCGAGATCGAAGTCACTCGTTGACCTTTTCGCGGCTTTTGTGCCTTTTTGCGGCCATCCTTTCCCCAACTCCACGCACATCATGACCAAAAAACCCCTCAATATCGGCATCGTCGGCTATGGCTTCATGGGCCGGACTCACGCCAATGGCTATCACAACGCGGCGAAATTTTTCGACACTCCGCTTGTTCCGGTCCTCAAGGCCGCGTGCGGACGCGATGAGGCCAAGCTCAAGGCTTATGCCGAGAACTGGGGCTTCGAGTCCACGGAGACGGATTGGCGGAAGCTCGTGGCCCGCAAAGACATCGATGCGATCGACATCGTGACGCCCAATGATTCCCACGCCGAGATCGCCATCGCGGCTGCGCGCGCGGGCAAGATGGTGCTTTGCGAAAAGCCGCTCTCGCTCGATGGCGCCCAGGGGGAGGAGATGGTGCGCGAGATCGAGAAGGCCGGGGTGCCGAATACGGTGTGGTACAATTACCGGCGTGTCCCGGCGGTGACGCTGGCCAAGCAAATTATCGACAGTGGCAAGCTGGGGCAGATTTTCCATTACCGCGCGAATTTCCTCCAGGACTGGACGATCAGCGCCGATCTCCCGCAAGGCGGGGCTGGGCTCTGGCGGCTCGATGCCAAGGCGGCGGGCAGCGGGGTGACGGGCGATCTGCTCGCGCACTGCATCGACACGGCGATCTGGCTGAATGGCTCGATCACCGACGTGAGCGCGATGACGGAGACCTTCATCAAGCAGCGCCAGCACACTCTCACGGGCAAGGTGGAGGAAGTGAAGATCGATGACGCGTGCACCTTCCATGGCCACTTTGCCAATGGGTCGCTCGCGCTCTTTGAATCCACTCGCTATGCCCGCGGGCACAAGGCGCTTTACACGCTGGAGATCAATGGGGCCAATGCGTCGATCAAGTGGGATCTGCATGATCTGCACCGGTTGCAATACTTCGATCATAGCGACGAAGGGATTGTCCGTGGGTGGCGGTCGGTGCACGTCACCGACAGCGACCAGCCGTACATGAAAAACTGGTGGGTGCCCGGCCTCCAGATCGGCTACGCGGAGAGCTTTGTGCACCACGTGGCTGATTTCCTGAAGGCCGCGGGCGAAGGCAAGTCGCTCCCGCCGACCTTCCGTGACGCGCTCGAGACGCAATATGTGTGCGACGCGGTTCTCGCTTCCGCTCGCGAGAAACAGTGGAAGACGGTGAAGAAGCTTGCGTAAGGGCTGAGCCAGGAATTTAGGAGGCCGCCTTGGGAAACTGGGGCGGCCTTCTTGTTTCGGTGCGGGGTGGCGACGGTCGGGTTTTGGTGACACGTTGACCGGGCGCGGGGGCGGTTTCTGCCTGCGGCCGTTCGGCGAATGAATTCGCCGCTACGTACGCATCTTCGGTCCCGCTTGATCTTCGGGGCGCGCAGGGCTTCTTTTAGCGGGATCACTTCATGCGCTCTCTTCTTTACGCTGCCTTCCTCCTGCCGCTCGTCTCGCTGGCCGATAATACCCCCACGGGCGCCACGCCTGCTTCGGAGCTGAAGGTGGCGGACGGCTTCAAGGTGGAGCTGTTGCGCTCGGCTTCGAAGGAGGAAGGTTCGTGGATCTGCATGGCCATCGATCCCCAGGGACGCCTCTACATTTCATGCCAGGGCAAGCCTCCGGGCGCGGGGATGAAGAAGGAGGACAACTGGGGCGGACTGTATCGCGTGACTCTCGACGGGCAGGGCCAGGTGGGCCAATGGGAGCAGGTGCCGGTGCCGGTCGGCGATGCCATGGGCATGCTCTGGGCGTTCGATTCCCTCTACGTGAGCGGTGACGGGCCGGAAGGGCGCGGCATCTACCGGCTGAAGTCCGCGCCCAATACGGACACGCTGACGACCTGGTCGCTGTGGAAGAAGGTGCCGGGCGGCAGCGGCGAGCACGGGGCGCATGCGCTGATTCTCGGACCCGACAAGAAATCGATCTACATCGTGCACGGCAACGCCACGGGGCTCATCGAGGGCACGGAGAAGAATTCCCCTTACCGGAACTATGCGGAGGATGACTTGCTCCCGCGCGTCATGGATCCCGTGGCGACATTTTTCGACAAGCTCAAGACTCCCTACGGCTACGTGCTGCGGACCGATGAGAATGGCACGAAGTGGGATGTGGTGGCCGGCGGCTTCCGCAACCCCTACGACATCGATTTCAATGCCGATGGGGAGCTTTTTACCTACGATAGCGACATGGAGTGGGATGTGGGCGCCCCGTGGTATCGGCCGACGCGGGTGCTGCATATCATCCCGGGCGGGGAGTTCGGATTTCGCGAAGGCGCTTCCAAGTGGCCCGCGTCGTATGTGGATTCGTTGCCGTCGGTGGTCGATATCGGGCTCGGCTGCCCGACCGGGGTGAAGTTTGGCACCAAGTCGAATTTTCCCGCTAAATACAAACAGGCGTTTTTCATTCTCGACTGGACGTTTGGGCGCATCCTCGCCGTGCATCTCCATCCGAAAGGCGCGAGCTATACGGCGGCGAATCCGCTGCCCTCGCCCTACAACCTGACGGGCCCCGCGAGCAGCCCGGATGTCGAAGAGTTTGTGAAGGGCAAGGGGCTGCCGGTGACGGATGTGGAGTTTGGCCTGGACGGGTCGATGTATTTCACGATCGGCGGCCGCGGGACGCAGGCGGGCCTCTACCGCGTGAGCTACACCGGAGGAGCCGGGTACGCCACGCAGCCCGGCGTGGTGGTGCCGGCGCCTCACGCCTCGGAAGCGGATGCGCAGGCGGAAATGGCGCGGATTTATCGACGGGAATTGGAAGGTTCCTACGATTGGTTGTCAGAACGGTCGCCCATTACCCGGGGCCAGGAAGCCTCGCGCGCCGCGGATGCAAACGACCGGTTCATTTATTTCGCGGCCCGCACGCTCGCCGAGCAGATGCCCCTCGAGCAGTTGCGCAAGCTGGCTTACGAGGAGCCGCGAGTGGACGCGATTGGTTCTCCCAAGCTCCCCATCGGTCCGAGTGCCACCGTGGTAAAGGACGCCGCCCAAGTGCGAACGCTCGACAGCCTGATGGGATTTCTCGCGCTGGCGCGCATGGGCACCAAGGACGACCAGGAGCCCCTGCTTGCGGCCATCGGAAAACTTCCGATCGCGGAGGCGAGCGATGAGCTCAAGCTCATTGCCCTCCGCGTGCTGGAGGTCACCTTGATTCGGCAGGGCCGCCCGAGCACCGATTCTGTCGAGGAGATGACCAAACGCCTTTCCGCCACGTATCCCGCGAAGAGTTTCGCCTTCAATCGGGAACTGGTGCAACTCCTGGTCTATCTCGGCGCGCCGGATGTGGTGGAAAAGACGCTCGGCTTGATGGACTCCACGGCAGAGCCGGCGGAGCAGGTCTGGTATGCGCTCTGTCTGCGCGAGGCGGGCGCCTGGACGCCGGCGCAGCGGGAGCGATACTTTGCGTGGTTTGCCAGGGCGCGCGCCTATCGCGGCGGCAATTCCTTCGGTAAATTCATCCTCCGCATCCGCGACCAGGCGCTCGAGAAGCTCCCGGAAGCCGACCGCCCCGCCATGCTCGCCCTCGCGGAAAAGACCGTCGACGTGTCCAAGCCGGCGTTGGTGATGCCCGCGCGGCCCTTCGTGAAGATGTGGGCCATGGCCGACCTGGAGCCCACGCTCGCGGGCGTGACCAAGGGCCGCGATTTCGCCCGCGGGAAGAAGCTCTACACCGAGGCCCTTTGCGCGCAGTGCCATCTCTTCGCCGGCACTGGCGGCGTCGCCAAGGGCGGCGCGATCGGCCCGGATCTCACCGCGGTCGGCAGCCGCTTCAGCGCGCGGGACATCCTCGAATCGATCGTCGAACCATCGAAGGTCATCAGCGAACAGTATCAGAGCTTCCTCTTCACGATGAGGGACGGGACCGTGGTCGGCGGGCAGATCGCCGAGGAGAATCACTATCTCCTGACGCTGATCGTCGATCCGCTCAACGGCACGCGGCAAAACATTCCCAAAGGCCACATCGTCAAGCGCGAGGTTTCCCCGACATCCCTCATGCCGCCGGCCCTGCTCTCCACTTTGACGCAGGAAGAGGTGCTGGACCTCATTGCTTATCTGCAAAGCGGCGGCAACGAAAAGGCCCCGCCGTTTGGCGCTGCGAAGTAGATCGCGTGGCTAGAGTCTCTTCTTCAAGGCCTTGATCTGCCGGCTCAGGTCGCGTTTGGCGTCGTCCAGCCAGAGGCGAAGCCCTTCCGCGGAGACCACGAGAGCGCCGAAACTGGTCACCGTCTGCTGCTCCATGAAATCCGAGGTCGCGACCGTGATCTCGTGTTGCGAACCGTATTTCGCGACGAGCCGCTCGACGATCGCGTCCGCTGTTTGCCCGGCTGCCGAGTAAAAAACCTGGATACCGCCCGGCGCGCTGTCCTCGTTTTGCTGCGCGCCTTTCCCATCGAAAACAATGACCACGCGCACTTCGCTGGCGTCCTGGTATTCCGTCAGGATCTTGACCAGTTCGTCGCGCGCGAGCGCGGTGCGCCGGCGGTGTAATTTGTGCAGTTCGGGCCAGGCAAATATCACGCTGTGGCCGTCGACGATGAGATAGCGCATCGCGATCCAGGGGCGGGCTGCACGTGGCACCCGCGCCGGCTGCCTGTGAAAGGCGACTATTCCGCGGCGGCGACGGGCTCAGCCGCCGGGGCAGCCTTCTTCGGAGCCGCTTTCTTCTTGACGGGCTTGGTCACGGTGGCGGCCTTGGCCTTCAATTTCTTGCGCTCGAGATAGTTGATGCGGCGGCGGCGTTTCTGAACTTTGTTGGATTGCTGACCCATAGGAATTTGGAAGGTGCGGTGAAAGTGGAGGGGAGTGACTACGGGATGCGCCGCGCCCGGTCAATGGCTTTCCCGAATTTGATGCACGCAAAAGTCACGGGCATATTCGTTGACGCACCCCCTGTTCGCCTCCATATTCCGCGCCCTTTGCACGCCGACCACTATCAGGACATAGACATGGAACACATCCGAAACATCGCCATTATCGCCCACGTCGACCATGGCAAGACCACGCTCGTCGATTTCATGCTCCGCCAGGCGGGCACATTTCGCGAGAACGAGGTCGTCGTCGACCGCGTGATGGATTCGAACGATCTCGAGCGCGAGCGCGGCATCACGATCCTCGCGAAGAACACGAGCGTCCGGTGGAAGGGCACCAAGATCAACATCGTCGACACCCCCGGCCACGCCGACTTCGGCGGTGAGGTCGAGCGAACGCTCCTCATGGCCGACGGCGCGCTCCTCCTCGTCGACGCCGCCGAGGGCCCGCTCCCGCAGACGCGCTTCGTCCTCCGGAAGTGCCTCGAGCTCGGCTTCCCGGTCATCGTCGTCATCAACAAGATCGACCGCGGCGACGCGCGCCCCAACGACGTGCTGAACGAGGTCTTCGATCTCTTCTGCGACCTCGACGCCAGCGAGTACCAGACGGACTTCCCCATGGTCTACGCCATCGGGAAGATCGGCATGGCCAAGCTGAAGCTCGACGACGTCGGGACCGACCTCGCTCCGCTCTTCGACATGATCCTCGCCAAGATCCCGCCGGCGCCGGGCGATCCCGACAAGCCGCTCCAGATCATCGTGAACAACCTCGACCACGACGACTACGTCGGTCGACTCGCCGTCGGCCGCGTCGTGGCCGGCACCGTCCGCTCGAACCAGCCCGTCGCGATCCTCAAGGACGGCCACATCGTGAAGGGGTCCATCAAGCTCCTCTCCACGTTCGAGGGGCTGCGCCGCACGCCCACGCAGGAGGCCACCGCGGGCGAGCTCGTCGCCATCGCCGGGATCGAGGAGGTCTACGTCGGCGACACGATCACCGACCTCAGCGCCGGCTTAGAGGGGCGCGAGCTCCCGCGAATACTCGTCGAGCAGCCGACCATCAAGATGAAGATCGGCGTCAACACCTCCCCCTTCGCCGGGAGGTGCAAGACGTCGAAGTTCCTGACCAGCCGCCAGCTCCGCGAGCGCCTCATGCGTGAGACGCGGAAGAACCTCGCCATCCGCCTCGAGGAGACGGACACCCCCGACACGTTCGTCCTCCTCGGCCGCGGCGAGCTCCAGCTCGCCATTCTCGTCGAGACGATGCGTCGCGAAGGGTACGAGATGCAGCTCGGCAACCCCGAGGTCGTCACCAGGGAGGTCGACGGCGTCATGAGCGAGCCGTACGAGCTCTGCGTCATCGACGTTCCCGACACGTTCATCGGGATCGTGACCGAGCGCCTCGGCGAGCGCCGCGGCCGCATGGTCCAGATGTCGAACCCCGGCTACGGGCGCGCGCGCCTCGAGTACCGCGTGCCCAGCCGCGGGCTCATCGGCTTCCGCGGCGAGTTCCTCACGTCGACGCGCGGCACGGGCCTGCTCAACACGATGTTCGACGGCTGGGAGCCGTGGGGCGGCGCGATGATCAAGCGCCAGTCGGGCGCCATCGTCTCCGACCGCCAGGGGACGACGACGCCGTACGCGCTCCACCACCTCCAGGCGCGCGGCTCGTTCTTCCTCGTGCCCGGCGCGGAGGTCTACGAGGGGATGATCATCGGCGAGCACAATCGGCCGAACGACACGGACGTGAATCCCATTCGCGAGAAGAAGCTCACCAACGTTCGTAACCACGGCAAGGACGAGAACGTCATGCTCGCGAGCCCGCGCTCGCTGACGATCGAGACCGCGATGGAGTGGATCGACGCCGACGAGCTCGTCGAGGTGACACCGGACGCCGTCCGCGTGCGGAAGCAGATC
>JBBRPL010000203.1:0-7294 GCA_038228205.1 Chthoniobacterales bacterium | reverse complement strand
CCTGAGACGTGGAGCGATGTGTTCGATGAGCAGATCTCCTGCTTGTGGACTCATGTGGTGGCTTTCTTTCTTGGTGGGGAAAGGCGGCCACAAGGCGCACCAGCGCCCGGCGACCACCAATCGGTTTGTTGGTGGCCGCCGAGGCGGCGGTAATGCCGTGACGCCGAGCTGACCGAGGTCAGTGGCGGGGTGCGGCGAAAGCAGTTAGGAAAGCAGCTCGACCTGATGTCCCGGGCTCGGGGTCAGAGACATATAACGCAGGGACGACGAGGATTTCAATGGATCGCCGGCGACGGCGGTGGACCAATGCGAAGCCGGGTCACGAGATCACGACGGAGTTGCGGCGACTACCATTTCGCTCGTGGCATAAGGTGAGGAAGCGCCCCTGGCCTGCGATGGCAGGGCTAAATGGTGCCCGCACGGCCCGACGCAATCAATTCGGCTCTGCTGGCGATTGGATCGTCGTGAAGATCTCGCGGAAAACCTCCTTTCCCTCTCTGTCCGAAATATTTAGCCTCACGCTGCTTATGGACCAGCCACGCTTTCGCACTTTCGCCATTGCGTTCGTCGTGGCTGCTCTCTCTGGCTCCGCCGCCCTGGCTGCCGATCGGGTCGCCTTGGTCATTGGATGCGGCAAATATCGAGCCGACGGCATTCCCGAGCTCTCTACGCCGGTCAATGACGCACGGCGCATCACCGCGACCCTGCGGGCCGCTCCACTGAACTTCGATGTAGTGGAGGTGCTGGAGGCGACGCGGAACGGGTTCTTTGAAGGCTTGAGCACTTTCAAGATACGCGCCCGAGGCGCCAGGGTGGTGCTGGTTTACTACTCGGGCCACGGAATCGAGTTTGAGGGGGTCAATTACTGCATCCCCGTGGATGCCATCCTGGAAAAGCCGAGCCATCTCGACAGCGAGGCCGTGGACCTGGGAAAAATCCTCTCAACCATGCAGGCCACCGGGGCCGAGGCCAAGGTGGCGGTGCTGGATTCCTGCCGGAACAATCCCTTCGGCCAGACCAAATCATGGCGCGACACCAGCGGCAAGAGCGTCTCCACGGGCCTCCTCGCGGCGCTCGGCGACGCCCAGTTGCCCGAGGCCACGCTGGTCTGCTTCGCCACCTCGCCCGGTCGCAAAGCGGCGGCGATCCTCAACGATGATTCCCAGAACAGCCCCTTCACCGAGATGCTGCTCCGGCATCTTGCGTCGCCTGGTCAGCGGCTGCGCGACATCTTCGAGACGACCGCCGATGAAGTGGCCCGCGCGACGGAGAACCGGCAACTCCCCTACGTGAAGTATGATGGCGCCGCCAGCGTGTTGCGCCAGTTGGTGCTGGTTCCGCTTCCACCTGCCGTGAGTGGCTCTCCGGCGGCGGCGACGAAAGAAGTGCCGTTCGGAAATTCGTTGGGGATGAAATTCGTGCCGTCGGGCACGCCTGGGGTGCTCTTCGGCGTGTGGGACACGCGGGTGAAGGATTTCTCGGCGTTTGTCCAGGAGAGCGGCTACGACATGAGCAAAGGAGAGAAGGCCTACACCCTGGAGAGCGACGGGAAGGACGGGGCCAACTGGAAACAGACGGACGGGGACTGGCGCAATCCCCGCTTTCCGCAGCCCCAGGGCGAGGATCATCCGGTGGTGTGCGTGAGTTGGGAAGACGCGCAGGCCTTTTGCGCGTGGCTGACGAAGCGAGATCGCGCGGCTGGGTTGCTGACGGCGGCGCAAAGCTATCGGCTGCCGGGCGATCACGAGTGGAGCGTGGCTGTCGGGATTGGCAGCCGGGAAAGCGCGACGGCGTCGCCGGAGAGCAAAGATAACAAGATCGAAGGTGTCTATCCCTGGGGCTCGTCGTGGCCACCGCCGCAGGGCGCGGGGAATTTTGCTGGGGAGGAGTCGAAGGTCGGAGTGACGGCGAAAGCGAAGAATTGGCCGGTGATCGCCGGTTATCAGGATGGCTTTGCGCGGACGTCACCGGTTTTCAGCTTTGCGGCCAACGCATACGGCCTCTACGACATGGGAGGCAATGTAATGCAGTGGTGCGAAGACTGGTATAATCCGGCGAAGAAAGACTACCGGGTTTTGCGCGGTGGGTCGTGGTACGATAGCACGGAGGTCAGTCTGCGTTCATCGTATCGCAACAACGATCATCCCACGTCTCGCGATGACCTCAGCGGCTTCCGTTGTGTCCTGGTGGTGTCTGGCGGCTAGGCTCCTTGCCTTTACCCTTTTGCCTTTTTCGCGCAGCGGGGCAATTTTTTTGGGAATCGGCGTTTCCATTGCGCTTGGTGCTTCGCGAGATCGAGGGACCGTTGACTTCGTGCGAGCGGTCGGTTTGGAAGTTGCGCCTCAGCCATCGATCGATGGCACCAGTGACCTTGTAAATCTCTTCCTTGGCGATCGGAAGGCGCGCGTACCGAACTCGCTTTGGCGGAAGGAACGCTGTCTACTCGGCCGCAGTTCCCTTCGTCATCTGTCGTCGATGGGGCTGCGAACGCACCTGATGTCGATGAAGATCAAAGCCGTTTCCATCCATACCGCACGTTTGACGCACGGTGTGCCGAA
Organism: Chthoniobacterales bacterium; assembly: GCA_038228205.1. Classification (GTDB taxonomy): domain Bacteria; phylum Verrucomicrobiota; class Verrucomicrobiia; order Chthoniobacterales; family Chthoniobacteraceae; genus Chthoniobacter. The sequence continues at coordinate 4,736 of JBBRPL010000203.1, read as the reverse complement.
CTATCGATCAAGGAGCGGCTGGCGACGGGTGGGAGAGGCGCTGTGCTTCGGGCTGCTGGCCTCGACCCTGGCGGTTCGCGCCACCGAACCGACGAAGCAGCCGTCCAGAGAGCCCGTTCTGCGCATCGAGGCCGGGATGCACACCGGGACGATCTCCCGTCTCGCTGTGGACACGTCCGGGCGACTGGTTTTGACCGCCAGCGCGGATAAGACCGCTCGGCTTTGGGAATTGCCCTCGGGCCGGTTGCTGCGGGTCTTGCGCCCACCTATCGGAACCGGCGAGGAGGGCAAGCTCTTCACGGGCGCCCTGACCCCGGATGGGACCCTGGCGGCAGTGGCTGGAACCACCGGGGCCGAGTGGGATTACACGACCTCGGTTTATCTCTTCGACACCGCCTCGGGACGACTCTTGCGACGCATCGAGGGTCTGGACAATTCGATCCTCCAGATCGCGTTCTCCGGGAGCGGGCGCTATCTGGCCGGGCTCTTTCCGGAGGGGCGTGGGCTGCGGGTTTGGGATGTCGCCACGGGGCGCGAACTGGCACGCGACCTCGACTACTCTCATGGCGATAGCTACGGCGTGGACTGGCACGGCGATGACCGGTTGGTCACGGCGTGTGACGACGGCAACCTCCGGCTCTATCAGTTCACCGATGGCCGGCTCCAACGCACCGCCCGCCAGCCAGTGAGCAAGCACCAACCCTACAGCGCACACTTCTCGCCAGACGGACGCAGGATTGCCGTGGGTTTCCTCAATTCGCCGGACGTCATGATCATGAGCGGTGGGGATTTATCGTTCCTCTCCAATGCGAACACGACTGGCATCAAGGACGTGCTGAATTCGATCACCTGGGCCCGCGACGGAAATGGCCTCGCCGCGGGTGGACGCTGGTTCTCCAAAGGCGGTTACGCGATTCGTCATTGGGAGCAGGCCAACCTGGAGAAAATGCAAGACACCACCGTGACCGCAAATACGATCATGGACCTGCAGGCACTGCCCGATGGCGGCATCCTGTTCGGTGCGGGTGACCCGGCTTGGGGCGTCCTCAGCGCGACTGGACAGCGCACTTTGCTCGGCGCTTCCCCGCTGGCGGATTACCGGGATGTCGGAGAAAACTTCCGCGTCTCGGCGGATGGCACGGTCGTCACGTTTGGTTTTCAGCATTGGGGCAAAAGCCCCACACGGTTTTCGCTGAATAGCCGCCGGCTGGAGCCCATGGCGGGAAACGCCGGGACGGAAAACTTGTTCTCTCCGCGGATTGAAGGTCTGAAGATCACCGATTGGAGGGCTGTCCCCGTCCCCAAGCTCAATGGACGCGCCCTTTATCGCGACCCCTACGAGATGCCGCTCAGCCTGGCCATCGCCCGGAACGCCACGTCGTTCCTCCTCGGTACCGAGTGGCACGTGCACAGTTTCACGGCCAAAGGTGCGCTCCGGTGGACGATACCGGCGCCTAGTCCAGCCGTGGCGGTAAACCTCACCGCCGGCGATCAACTCGCCGTGGCCGCCTACGGCGACGGCACCATCCGCTGGCATCGGGCGGACAACGGCCAGGAACTCCTCGCCTTCTTCCCCCACGCCGATCGCCGTCGCTGGATCCTCTGGACACCCCAAGGTTACTACGACTGCTCCCCCGGCGGCGAAGATCTTATCGGCTGGCACCTCAACCGCTGCAAGGAGCAGGGCGCCGATTTTTTCTCCGCCGCCCGTTTCCGTAACATCTACTACCGTCCCGATGTGGTGAAGCGGGTCCTCCAGACGCGTGACCCCGCCCTGGCACTGCGCGAGGCCAACCGGGAATTGGGGCGGCCCGGTGCACCCGCACAGCAAATCCGCGAGATCGTCACGCGCCTCGCGCCACCCGTCGTGGAGATCGAAACGGGCGGCGTTTTCGCTGCTGTGGCCCTGCCCGACGAGGCGACCCAAGTGAGGGTACGCTATCTCGTGCGCCAGACCGGCGCCGAAGCCACAACGAAGGTCAGCGTCCGCTTCAATGGGCGGCTCGTCGACATGAAGACGCCGCCTCCGACGACCGACGGCGTCGCGGAAGTGATGGTGCCGCTTCCCGCAGGCATGCCCGGTGAACTGTCGCTCTTCGCTGAGCATCGGCTGACGATCGGCGAACCGGCGGTCCTTCGGATCGAACGCCAGCCGGGGAAGGTGCGTCCGCGCCGCCCTAATTTGTATGTGGTGGCCGTGGGCGTGGCGGACTTGAAGATGAACGATGCCGCCGATCTCAATCATGACGGCAAAGCGACCATGGATGAAATCGAGCGCAGCGGCCTTTTCAAGGAAGGTGAACTCGTCCTTCCCGACTTGGAACACGCCGGTGACGACGCCCGGCAGATCGCTGAAGCCTTTAACGCGCAGAAGGCCCGGCTCTACGAGCGTGTCGAGACGAAACTCCTGCTCGACAAGACCGCCACGGCGCCCGCCATTCGCGAGGCATTGCGGAGCATCGCGAAGCAAGCCGGCCCGGAGGATGTGGCGGTCTTCTTCTTTTCCGGTCACGGAGTCGTGGACGATAAAGCCGGCTTCTACCTCGCAACCTACGAGGCCAACCCGAAGAATCCCGCGGCCACGGCGCTGCCCGGCACGGAACTCGCGAACCTCCTTGAGGGGATCAAAGCCCGCACCGTGCTCGCGCTCGACACCTGCCATTCCGGCGGCGCGTTTGGCGGAACACGGTTTACCAAGGTCATTACCAGCTCGCAGGATTTGACCGGACTGGTCAACCAGCTTTCGAGTGCCGAACAAGGCACGGTGGTCTTTTCCTCCTCCGCCGCTTCGGAGCAATCGCTCGAAGATCCCCGGAAGGGCGGTGTTTTTACCCAGGCGATGTGCGATGGGCTGGCCGGCAGTGCGGGGTCCGCGGAGCCCGTCACCTGCGTGGGGATGCAAGCGTGGCTGACGCGCCGGGTGCCTGAATTGGTGGCCGCCTTGGTGAACGGCGCGACCGACGCTCCGCAGCAAACGCCCGCCTGCGTGATCCCGAAAGGCGTCCCGGATTTTCCGCTCGCAAAACCCTGAGCCGGGACGGCGCAGCGCGTGTGCATCCTCCACACGATTCTCTGCGCCTCCGCGCCTCTGTGTGAGGCGTTTCTCGTCGCTGCCCCTCTGCCCCTCTGCCCGACCGCCTGCCACCGCTCCCCGGCGCGAGCGCGCGGGTGCAATCAATCTCCCGTCCGCGGCGATGGGTCATGTGAAGCCAGGCTCCAGTCGTTGGAGCCGCACACAACATCTGAAAGCCACGGACGCCATGAAACCCATCCCTGCAATCTACAACGGATTGATCGACTATCGCACCCAAGACTACGTCTTTGAAATGCGCCGGGCGCTGCGGAAGGTCGGGCAGCGGGGTTCGCTGCGGCGCTCCACCGTCCGCCGGGACTCGCCATCAATCTCCCGGACGGACCGCGGCTCGGGGCACGCGAGCACCGCCGCGATGCGTGCGCCGCATCCGTCTTCGTCGCCGGCGGTTCTTCGGATGCTCATTGGCATCGCCGCCCTCGCAAGTGCGATTTTCATTTGTTTCGCCAGGTAGAACGATCCGGCCTGGCGGTAATCATCTCTCCTTGTGCATGGACCCTCACTCCCCACACCGATGGCAGGTTGCGGAGTGCGATCGAATGACGGATGTAATCAACTCGTTCCAAGCACGATTGGATCATCGTGCTCCAGTTGAACCCCACAAAACGGTTCTTCCCACTTTGGGAAAAAATGCTTAAATTCTGCTTGTTTATGGATTGGTCCCGCTTTCGCAAAATGGTCGCCATGCTGGCCGTAGCTGGGTTCTTCAACCTCCCGGCGGGCGCTGCGGAACGCGTGGCCTTGGTGGTCGGGTGCGCAAACTACAAGGCCGACCCGAACCTCGTCCTCGATACGCCGGTGCAGGATGCCAAGGACCTCGGTGCGCTGCTGGGATCGCCCGCTCTGGGCTTTGAGGTCATCCCGGTGCTCGACGCCACGGTCGAGGATTTCTACGCCGGCCTGCGGAAGTTCAAGACCCACGCGCAGGGAGCGCGCATCGCACTCGTCTTCTTTTCCGGGCATGGCATCGAGCACGAAGGGCAGAACTACTTGATCACCGTCAATGCCAGCCTGGAGACCGAGGACCAACTCGAGACGCAGACGATGAATCTCGACCATGTGATGAAGGATCTCGGAGGCACCGGGGCGACGGTGAAGGTGGCGATTCTTGATTGCTGCCGAAACAACCCGTTCGCCAGGACGAAGAGTTGGGTGAAGACCAAGTCGGCGGCGAACGACGCGGTGTTGCGGGCGCTGGGGGAGGCGGAGATTCCGCAGGCCACACTCGTCTGCTTTGCCACCAGCGCGGGGCGCAAAGCGGCGGCGGTGCTCAGGGAGGGCTCGAAGAACAGTCCCTTCACCGAGTTGTTGATCGATGAAATGGCGAAACCGGGTCAGCCGCTGCGGACCATCTTCGAGAACGTGCACGACCGCATCGCGGAGGCCACTGCGGGCCGGCAGGTGCCGACGGTCAAGACGGACAACGCGTTGAGTGAAGTTTTCCGCAAGACGGTGCTGGTGGCCGCAAGGACCGTGCCCGTGGCGCCGATGGTGAATCGTACGCCGCCACCGCCGCCTGTCGTGTCAGTACCGCAGGCAACGCCGCAAGCCATCCCGCCGATGGCGAAGCTGACACCGGCTTCGACGCCGCGCTTTGTGCCGCCACCCGCCACACCAGCGACGTCGTCCACGGCGACCAGTGGCT
>JBBRPL010000202.1:0-7589 GCA_038228205.1 Chthoniobacterales bacterium | reverse complement strand
GGTATCGCTGACCGTCGCAGCGGCGTTAAAGACCAGCCCTGTCGTCGCATTCGTCGTCGCGTTCGCAAAAACTACGGTGCCCGTGTTGGCAAGGGTCAGTGTCCCCGGCGTGGTTGCCCCGACTGTCCCATTAAAGGTTAGCGTCGTGCCCGGCGCCACATCGAGAGTGCCGGAGCCGTTCGTGGCCCGGGTCGCGGAAAGCGGAATGGTAGCCGTGGTCTTGAGAGTCGCGCCACTACTGAGCGTAATATTGTTCGTGGAGGCGCCGAGATTTCCATCGCTGCTGATCGAAAGGATGCCGGCGTTGACCATTGTAACTCCCGTGTATCCGTTACTCCCGCTGAGAGTCAGTGACCCAAGGCCGTCTTTCGCCAAACCCACCGAGCCATCGATCGCCTGCGAGATTATCGCCGTCGCGCCGCTCGAAACATTGACGCTGGATCCGGTGAGCGTGAGCGTACCACCGCTGGTGTTGGCTACGGTGACGTTGCCTTCCTCGAATGCCAATCCATTGGCGCTCACTGCCGTATCGACCGTCACGGTGTAAGTCCCCGTCGCGTTAGTTCCCGCGGCAAACGTGGGTGTCTGACCACTCGTGAATGTCCCCGGCGTGCCCGTGCTGCCGTCGAGGGTCGAGTTCCAGTTTGAACCCGACCAAAGCCCTCCCGTATTGTCGCTGCCGGTCGACGTCCCGTTGGTATCCCAATAGAAGTTAACGGCCGGACCACCCACGACAGCCGTGGTTCCGAGCAATAGGACATTTGGGGTGGGCGTGGTATTTCCCGTATCAAAGCCTCCTGTACCGGCTGTCGCCGTATTGCCAGTGCCGTAACCATATAGCCGAAACGTCGTTGCTACAGTGATCGTGGAAAGCGTGAACGTTAAGTTCGTGAAGATAGTCGTATTTCCAACAGCCGCCGAAACGCCGGTGCCAAGATCTGAACTGAAAGTATCCGCGGAAGACCTTAAGGTCAACGTGCTCGGTCCGGTGGCGGAACGATCCCAAATAAAATTGAATCCCGTGGCTGTGAATGAAAAGCCAGCGTTAGGAGTGATGACGAATTGAATGTAGTCGTTTCCCGCAATGGCATTGGCGAGGGTCGCAGGCGATGCTTCGCCTGTATCAAACCAGTTGCTGCCGCCAAAACGGTTGCCGTTGGCTGCCGCCGTAACACCAGCCCCCAGCGTCAGAGATGACCCGGTGGTGGAGAGGTTCGTCGCGGTAAAGGTCACAGGCTCTGACGTCTCCGTTCCCAGGTTTCCGGCGGTATTCCATTCAAGGAGAGAAGCAGCGTGAGCGGCCGCACCTACCAGGCTGGCCACGATGGCGTAGAGTGCCAATTTCGGAAACCACGGGCTGTTGGGCGTTCCTTTCCAAGCATTGGCTGCGAACCCGTGTGCGGGAGTAACCATGTTGCGGCAAATGATATTCCGCGTCGTCGATGTTGGACTTTCGCTGGAATGAGTCCTAGTTGGCGTTTTCAATGTTCTTATGGGCATGGATCGGTGGTGGGCAGTGGCGGCTGCAAATTCGTCCCGGCCTGAAAGTGGCACGGCGAGATCCCGGCGCACCGTCGATGGTCGTTGTGGCGAAGCAAGTGGCGGAGAGTAACAATTCTGTGACGGAACGGAACGTCTCTGAAGTTCGGGCGGAAATCAGCCCGCTATGATGCGACGTTATTCCGCCGGGAAGCGGAGAGCGGGCGCGTGAAGCAATCGACGTGCGAACGTATTTCCGCGCAACTCGGGTCAACCCACAAGGGGGCAAGGGCATGCAAACGTAAATCGTTCGCTTCAAAAAATGAAAAATGGTTCGCTTTCACAACGGGCGGCAGTGGACGGGCATCCGGAGGTTTCTTCGCCCGCGAGGCCCGGGTTCAGCGGCAAAGCCAGAGAGGCTTTGCACGTTTCGGAGACGGTGGGTGGCAACGAAGATGGATGCTCCCCGCGCTTTCAGCATGGCCTATGCCAGTGTTCTCATCTACCCAGTTCTACCTACTCCCGACGAGGCTATTGCGAGGGGGAGGGGCGTCCGCGCAGGAGGCTTCAAGAGGTTGATGCGGTGCCAATTGCGCGCGTGGTATTTCGCTTCGGCGGGGCGCATGTGCCCTGCTGAATTTTCACATGTTTGTCATATGCGTTGGTTTTGTGCGCGCGCTGCCCTGTGCAATTCGATGCAGTGAAATGTATAGAAAGCTTCCGCTCTGTGGAAATTTGCCAACCGTCCGCATTCACTGCTGCCGATGGGTCGAGACGAAAGCGTTCCCGCCGAGAAGGAATGCCTTCCAGCCGCGCGATTAGGGTAATCCTTTGGCGGCAGGTTAGTTACGCATCGGAGTCGCTGTTGCTCACGATGGGCGGCGGGAAGTGTCTTCCTGCTGACGGCAGAACGCCGCCGTGGGGTCACCCAAGCCGAGTGTAACCCTCACCTTCACGCGGCTTATCTTATTCCGCCCGAAAGCTGCTAAGCTGCGGTCAGCAGCCACTCTTCCGCCTCTTGCAGGTTGCGGAAAGTCCGAATCGAGTTTGCCAGGTCGGTGATCTCTTCCGCCATCCGACCCATCCCGTAGGAGCCGATATCCGTCACGACGATGGCACAGCGTCCCAATTTCCCCGCCGCGCGCCGCTCATCGAGGAAGCGCACCATATGCCGGATGTAGATGGCCTCCGCGGGCAGGAAGACGTAGCGCCGATCCAGAATGACTCCGAGGCGCGGATTGGCATTCGCGTCGTGGAGCAGCCGCTCCATGGTGTCGGACCACTGCGCGAAAGTCGGCTGCTGATGGTAGGTGACGATGGCGACCGGCTTCGAGGCGTCGATGGCGAACGAAAGCGGCGGGGGCATTTGCGTTTTATGGGCTTCTTTCGGGTGGGGCGTCAACGCCAGTCCCCATGAAGTTGGCTCAGTCGGAGCTTCTCGCTTCGGCGTCGAGGAAAACGCCACCTCGGCTTGCGCAGTTCTCCCCATGGCAACGACGCTCGAGTTGGGCGTCCTTTTGTCATGCCGCCCCTCGACGAGACCAAAACGCTCGGAGCGCCCCACGACCCCGCGGCGGCGGAGCCGGCTCAGCCCTACGCCGCATTCCGAGCCCATTTGGCGATGTGCCCAGCCTGCGGTTCGGATTATCACGAAATGTGCGGCGAGGGATACAGGCTGCTGCAAATGGCGCTGGAGTAGAGTTGCCGGGAATTTGCTCGGCGGCGGACCGGGAAGGGATGCGGTCCGAGCGCTATTGAAAACGGCGACTTACGTATGGACACCTATGTTGTTCTCTGGCCTGATGCCGTAGTCAGGGTGCGCCAGCATGGATTCGTGCTGGTAGAGGTTTAAACAATTCATGTAACTGTTTTGTAATGTTCGCGCTTGCCAGCGTTCAAAATAGGCCAGCCCTCTTCGACACGGAGACACGGGCTTTCGCCCTGCTTCCCACGTCCTATCGGCTCCTCAAGACGGATTCGTGTGGAATCGTCGGCGCTACTGACGAGGCGGGCCATCAGGTGGAACTCGTCTGGATCGACGATTGGGATCCCGGCGCCGTCCGCATCCGGGAATCTGACCCGCTCAACGATCGACCGGAGCGGTAGCGGGTGGGGATTTCCGAAAGCTTCACTCCTGGCGGAACGACTTGCTCTGCACGACTTCATGGAGGAGGGCGCGGAGGCCGTAATTCTTTGCTCGCAGACGGCCGACGATATCCTCGATTTCAAATCGGTCCGGGCCGCTCGGGGGCGCGCCGGTGGCGTACGTGAGCAGCTTGGTCGCGAGGTTGCGCGCCAGTTGGTCCGGGTCGGCGAGGAGCAGGTGTTTGAGCGCGTCAATGTCCTGAAAAGACTTTCCCTCGACGGTTTCCCCACTGGGGTCCACCAGCGGTCCTTTCCGATTCAGGCGAACACCGTCCAGGACCCGGTAGCGGTCGCGCCATCCGCCGATGACGTCGTAGCTCTCCAGCGCGAAACCGGGCGCATCCATCCTGGCGTGGCACGTGGCGCAGGACTCGGCGCTGCGATGTTTGGCGAGTTGCTCGCGGATGGTGGTGGCGCCGCGTACATCGGGGTCGATGGCCGGGATATTCGGCGGCTGCGGGGGCACAGGCCGGCCCAGCAGCCGGGTTGTCACCCAGACACCCCGCGTCACCGGCGAGGTGGTCGTGCCGTTCGCGGCGGTTTTTAGAATGGCAGCCTGCGTGAGGATGCCGCCGCGGTGGCTACCGGGGGAGAGTTTGACGGGCCGCAGAGTGACGCCCGAGACGCCCTCGAGGCCGTAGATTTTCGCCAGCGGCTCATTGAGCATCGCAAAGTCCGAGTCGATCACGTTGGCCACGCTCAGATCATCGTGGAGCATGGCAGCGAAGAAGAGTCGCGTCTCCTCGACCATCGAATCGATGGCGTAGGAAGCGACATCGGACTCGAATTCAAGTTCCGGGTACAGTTGCCGGTCGGGCTGCGTGGCGTTGATGTCGCGCAGTTTGAGCCATTGGCCGGTGAAGTTCTCGATGAAGCGGCGGGCTTTCCCGTCGGCGAGCAGACGTTCGGTCTGGGCGCGCAGCACGGCGGGCTGGCGCAGGGAGCCGTCGGCAGCCAGGCGCAGCAATTCATCGTCAGGAGCCGAGCTCCACAGAAAATACGAGAGCCGCGCGGCGAGCGCATAGTTGTCGGGCCGGCCTGGGTCGCTGCGCAGAAGCAGGAGCTGGGGCGAACAGAGCATCGCTTTGTAAGCGGCACGCATCGCGTCCTCGAACGAGGCGTTGGCTTCGATCCTGGCGCGCGCGAGGGCGAGAAAGGGCCGCAGGTCTTCCTCGGTCGCAGGGCGGCGGAAGGCGCGTCCCGCGAACTCGCGCAACAGGCGCTCAGCGTCGGCGAGCGGCTCACTTGAACGGACGGTGAAAAGGCGGCCCGGCTTGCGTTGCGGCCGTTCAGTCGGCCAATCCTTTTTCCATTCTTCCAGCGGCAGATCACCGAACAACCGATGATGGCTGACGGGCGGCCACGCCCCGTTCAGCGGCCCCTCCATTTCCACCCACTCGAGCGCCACGCCAGGTCTCGTAATATCCGCGGCGCCGTTTTTCAGCCCGGCGCCATGATGGAGCGAGACGGGATTGAAATTGATATTCTCGTTGGGGTTGAGCCAGGTGGTGACGGTGACGACCGCAGGTTCATTCGCCGGCGCGTCGAAATAGCCGAGTGAGCGCGTGGCCGTCGTCAGGTGGATGGGTCGAGCCTCTTTCGCCGGGCGTATTTCCCCCTTGTCCCAGTCGAACGCGTAAACCGAGAGGCGGAGACGATAGACTCCGGGCGTGATGATGCGCAGTTTGGCGTAGTTGCACATCAACTGGCCCGCGGGATCGGCATGGAAAAACACGCCGACGGCCTTGATGGGCGCCAGCGTCTTCACATCGACGTCGGCACGGATCTTCCCGGTCGTCTTGTCCCAAACCGGGTCGGGACCGTTTTCGGCAAGGGGAACGGCTGCGCCGATTTTGGCCCGCTCCCACCAGCTTCCCATGTTCTGCGGCCATTCCTTGACGCTTTTGGATTCCGGCTTTTCCAGCGAGGTGGCAATGGCGCGGTCGAGCGCCATTTCCGCGGCATCGAGGTAGCGGGCCATTTGCACGTATGAGATGTCGAGCGCCTCGGCCACGGTGTCGAAGCCCTGGCTTTCGGCGTCGGGCGGCAGGAGTTCCTTCACCTCCAGCCACGGCAGGTCGAACAGGTCGCGCAGCGTGTTCTCGTACTCGATGCGGTTCAATCGGCGGATGACCGAGGGCCTGGTGGCGTTCGCGCGGATCTGCCCCGCGAGCCAGCGCAGCACGGCGTCCCGATCCGTCGCGTCCGGCTGCGGTTTTTTCTTCGGAGGCATCTCGCCGTCGTGCATGCGGTCATAGACGTGAGTCCAGACCTCGACCGCTTTGCGGTCCCGGAAGTCGGCGGCGAGCGAGTCGAGCTGGAGGTCGCCCTTGGCCATGTCTTTGTCGTGGCAATCGACACAGTGCTTTTCAAGGAAAGGGCGAACGAGTTTTTCGTATCCGGCGGAAGCCGGCGGATCGCGGTCCGCCGCCGCGGCCTGGGCGCAGCCGATCGCGATCGTGGCGCCCGCCAGGAAGCGCCGGATGGAGACGAGGGGACCTGTCATTACACCATCTCCAGACCACGCAGCGTCCCCGTCCCGGAGGAAAACTTGTCCGCCTCGATCCCCATCCGCTGGAGCATGCTGACATAGAGATTCGCCAGCGGGTAATTCCGCTGCTTGTCGAAGACCAGATGTTGCCCGTGTTTGAAGCCGCCGCCCGCCAGCAAGATGGGAAGATTGACGTTGCTGTGCCCGTTGGCGTTGCCCATGCCGGCGCCGTGCAGGACCATCGTGTGGTCGAGCAGGTTGCCGCCACCATCCGCGGTTCCCTTCAGGCCGGCGAGGAAGACCCCGAATGCCTTGAGTTGATCCTCCTCCATCTGCCGCAGGCTGGCGACCACTTCGGGCCGGTTGCCGTGGTGGGTCAGATTGTGGTGGCCGGGACCGTTGGGGACTTTGTGCGTCGATCCGCCATCTTGAATCATGATGGTGACCAGTCGTGTCGAGTCGGTCTGCAAGGCCAGGCGGGTCATGTCGAACATCAGCCTCATGCGGCCGATGGTGTCATTGGGATCGTCGATGTCCTGCGGGCACGGGACGCTGACCACCGGCTTCGGTTTGGTCTCCCATTCCTGGGCCTTTAACATCTGCCCCTCCAACTCGCGAACGGAGGTGAAGTATTGGTCGAGGCGGCCGCGGTCGTCCGCACTGAGCCGCCGTTCCAGGGACTTGGCGCTGTCGGCGACGGTGTCCAGAATGCTGCGGCCTTCGCCCAGTTGCCGCAGGTGGGTCGCGATCTCTTGCGGATTGCCTTGCAGGAACAGCCGCTTGAAGATCACCGACGGCTTTGGCTCGGGTGGGATGCGGACGCCGCTGGCCGTCCAGGAAAGGCTCTGATTCAGCTCGTTTCCGACAATCAGGTTGAGATGATGAAAGCGCGTCTGCGTGCCGATCCGCTCGGCGGCAAATTGGTCCAACGAGATGGAGTTCCGGAAACCGCCGCGACCTGGGTGCGGGGCGGCGGTGAGGAAGCAGATGTCCGCCGCGTGGCCGCCATCGACTTGCGGATGAGAAACGCCGGAAAGGACCGAAAAGTCGTTGCGGAAGTCCTTCAGGATTTCCAGGTAGGGTGACAACTCATAATCGCGTCCCGGCTGTTCCGGGAAGAAGAACTGCGGCATGAGACCCATATCCGTATAGACCACCACCATCCGCCGGGGTTCGGTGCCGGCGGAAGCGCCCAACCCGCGGGGCGCCATCGCCTCCAGCCAGGGAAGCGCCATCGCGACACCGACGCCGCGAAGAAATGCGCGCCGGGAAACAGGCGTGCTGGATAAATAGGGAGCGTTCATTGCAGGACGGTAGGGGCTGAATGGAGATTTTCCAGCGGGATCGGCATTTACGGCTCATTGGTCAGAGAGGAGCGGCGAGACCCCTGGGATCGTTTGCATTACGGCGGCTGGATTTTCTTGTGCCCGCCGGGTCGCCTGCGACTCTCCGGCCTTCCATGAGCGATCTTGTC
>JBBRPL010000201.1:0-7616 GCA_038228205.1 Chthoniobacterales bacterium | reverse complement strand
TCTCCACGGCACCACAGACTTTTGTCCCCATTGCACCATGGACCTCTCGCAGAGCCTCGAGTCGCAAAGCCTCGAATCCCCGCTCCGCTGCTCATGACGTGATTTGTAAAGTGCTGAAAATCAGAGTCCGCGGGTGGATCGGCTTTTGACGATCGCCTCCGCGATCGCCCTATCGGGCTCGCTCCGCGTTTCTCGCCCGTCCACCAACCCCCGCTGTCCCCTCCGCCTCCTCGGTCCTGTCGCTCCGCTCCAGTCCGAAGACGATGGCAAAAGATGGGCGGCGGAGCCGCGATTCTTTTTCCCATCGCGTTGCGGAGAACGCGATCCACCCGCGCTTTCTGCACGCGGGGACACAATCTCGCACCGCGCTGCCACACGTCATCTCCGCACTAATCACGACGGCATTTCGTCTTTTGGTCCTCAGGATGACAAAAGAGGAGGACGGCGCTTGCGCTCGCTGCGACGCGGGAGGATTTCTCGGCTGACTTATTTGCAGGGGGTGGACGTCGATGGTATCGATGGATTCCGTTAGACCGTTAACAATATGCATCTCCTCTACACCCTGCTCGTCGGACTGCTCATTGGTGCGGTTGCCAAGTTGCTCATGCCGGGAAAAGACCCGGGCGGATGCATCATTACCACGCTCATCGGGATCGCGGGCTCGGCGGTGGGGTCGTATCTTGGGCAGTTGCTTGGATTTTACCGATATGGTCATCCGGCGGGGTTCATCGGCGCGGTGATCGGGGCGATGGTGCTGCTTCTGGTCTATCGGATGATTCTCGGGAAGCAGTGAGGGGGCGTTGTGGGATCGGCCGGCTGGTTCTCGGGAAACGGTGTGGGGCGTAGAAGTTACGCAAACGCGGAATTGCCCCCGGCAGCATCCTCAGCCACTTTGCGGGCCATGCTTCGGTCTGCCGTTGCCCGTTTTTCCCCCAGAATCCTGATTTTTCCGTCGCTGCTCGCGCTGGCGGGAAGCGCCTGGAGTGCCGTGCCGGCCAAGCCGGGTTACAATCACGACATCCGGCCGATCCTTTCGACCAACTGTTTTTTCTGCCACGGGCCGGACGAGAAGAAGCGCGAGGCGGGGCGGCGGATCGACAATCGGGAAGGGGCGCTCAAGGAGATCGATGGAGTGCGGGCAATCGTGCCGGGCCAGCCGGAGGAGAGCGAAATGCTCAAGCGGGTGCTGACGCACGACAAGGATGACCTGATGCCGCCACCGAAGAGCAAGCGGCAGCCGCTGACGGCGGAACAGGTGGCGACCCTGCGCAAGTGGATCGAGCAGGGCGCGGAATATGAAGGGCATTGGGCTTTCCTGCCGGTCCGCAAGGATGCGCCGCCGAAGACGAAGGACGCGGGGTGGGGGAGAAACGGGATCGATCAATTCATCGGTGCGCGCCTGGAGAGCGAGGGGATGCGGCCTTCGCCCGAGGCGGATCGCGCCACGCTCATGCGGCGGGTGTCGCTCGATTTGCTCGGCCTACTGCCCACGCCCGAGGAGGTGCGGGCATTTGTCGCTGATCCTGCCCCCGACGCTTATGAGAAGCTCGTGGATCGACTGCTCACGAGTCCACACTATGGGGAGCGCTGGGGGCGGCATTGGCTGGACCAGGCGCGCTACGCGGATTCAAATGGCTACACGATCGACAGCCTGCGCGCGATGTGGCCCTACCGCGACTGGGTGATCAAGGCGCTGAACGATGACCTGCCGTTCGATCAATTCACCATCGAGCAACTGGCCGGGGATCTATTGCCCAAGCCGGAGAAGAGCCAGTTGATCGCCACGGCGTTTCACCGGAATACGCTGATCAACGAAGAGGGCGGCACGGACAAGGAGCAGTTTCGCAATGAAGCCGCCGTGGACCGTGTGAACACCACCGGCGCGGTGTGGCTCGGGCTGACGGTGGGCTGCGCGCAGTGCCACACGCACAAATTCGACCCGATCTCGCACCGCGAGTTCTACCAGATGTTCGCGTTTTTTAACCAGGGCACGGACGTGAACAACAAGGGCGAGACCCTCCCAGTGCGCCGCGGCGAGATCTTTGGGCATCCCGTGGAGGTCCCCGAGCCGCCGAAGCCCTCCGCGGCGGATCTCGCCAAGCGCCGGGTCGATTTCGAGAAAGTGGAACTGGTCCGTCTCGCGAAAGCGGAAGCCGCGCCGGTGGCGGCGGCGATCGCGCCCGGAGTGAAGTGGACGCCCGCCAGTTACCTCGACTATGAGACTTTGAGCGGAGCGGGCTTCAAATTGCTGCCCGACAATTCGCTGCTCGCCGATGGGCAGGGCGCCCCCAACGATACCTACCGCGTGGTGGCCTTGGCGCCGATCAGTCAGGTCGCGGCGGTGCGCCTGCGGGTGCTCACCGATGCCTCGCTGCCCAAGGAGGGGCCGGGGATGGCGAAGAACGGGAACTTCGTCCTGACAGCTTTTGAGGCGACGTCGGATGGCGTGGACCAGGAGATCGAGCACGCCTTTTCCGATCACGAGCAAGCCGGCTTTACCGCCGCCGCCGCGATCGACCAGGATCCGAAAACCGGATGGGCGATCAATACGGCGAAGGATTCGCCGACGAAGATGAACGCCGACCACGAGGCGGTGTTTGTCTTTGCCCAGCCGATCGTGATCAAAGGGCAAAAGCTGGAATTCAAGCTGCGTCACGAGCTCAATTCGAATTACTTGATCGGACGATTTGCCCTGGAGTTTACCGAGACCGTTCCCAATCAAGTGGCCCCGGCGAAGAACGCCTTGCTCGCGGCGTTGCAAATTCCCGCGGAGAAACGAAGCGCGGAGCAGGAAAAGGTGATCAACGATGCCTTCGTCGCGGCGGAAGCCAAAGCTGCGACGAAGAAGAAAGCCGAGAATCCCGATCTCGCGGAGCTGATGATCATGAAGGAAATCGGGACGCCACGCCCCACCTTTATCCACATCCGGGGCGATTTCCTGCGCAACGATGAGAAGACCGGCCCGCTGCAGCCGGGCGTCATCGCCGCCGTGCAATCGGCTTTTTCCACGCCCGCCCCGGAATTTCACAACCGGCTCGACCTCGCGCGCTGGCTGGTGAATCCGGAGAATCCACTGACACCGCGCGTGACGGTGAATCGGATGTGGATGCACTATTTCGGTCGCGGACTCGTGGAGACGGATGAGGATTTCGGCGCGCAGGGTTCGCCGCCTTCACATCCGGAATTGCTCGACTGGCTGGCGCGCACGTTTGTCGAGCGGGGTTGGTCGATGAAGGCCATGCACCGCCTGATCGCGACCAGCGCGACGTATCGTCAGTCATCGAAAGCGCGGCCCGACCTCGCCGAGCGCGACCCGCGCAATTTGTTGCTCGCGCGCCAGGAACGGGTGCGGGTCGAGGCGGAGACCGTGCGCGACGCGGCGCTCTCCGCGAGCGGTTTGCTGGATCAGACGATTGGCGGGCCTAGCGTCTTTCCGCCGCAGGCGGAAGGCGTTTATGCGTTTACCCAGAATTCCAAGAAGTGGATCGCGGAGACCGGCCCGAACCGCTTCCGGCGCGGGATGTACACGACCTTCTTCCGCTCCGCGCCGTATCCGCTCTTTGGCACCTTCGACGCGCCGGATTTTCAGACGGTCTGCACCCGGCGCGGGCGCTCGAACACTCCGCTCCAGGCGTTGACCGTGGCGAACGATCCGGCCTTTCTCGAGATCGCCCAGGGGCTTGCGGCACGGGTCTTGCGCGAGGTGCCGGACGACGATGTCGAGGGGCGGATTCGGCGCGCCTTTGCCCTGAGCCTGTGCCGCGAACCGTCGGCGAAGGAACTAGCCATCCTGCGCGCTTTTCACGCGGAGCAATTGGCCAGCCTCGGGGGCGATGCGCTCGCGGCGAAGGCGCTGCTCACGCCCGCCCTGGCCAATTCCGGCGCGGCGCCCGCTTCGGCCGCGGCGATGGTCTGTGTGGCCCGCGCCATTTTGAATACGGATAGTTTCATCACCCGCGAATGACGCCATGAATCCACAGCAACTCGCCGAACTCGAACGCCGCCTCACGCACGATGTCACGCGACGGCATTTCTTCGGGCGCTGTGCCGTGGGGTTGGGCGCCATCGCCCTCAATCAGATGTTGCAGGAGGAAGGTTTTGCCGCCGGGCCGAAGATCGATCCGGCGAATCCGATGGACCCGCGGGTCCCGCCGCTGCCGGCGAAAGCGAAGAATGTCATTTACCTTTTCATGGCGGGCGGACCGAGCCAGCTCGATCTCTTCGACGAGAAGCCCAAACTCGCGGAACTCACCGGCAAGGCGCCGCCGGCCAGCCTCATGCAGGGCAAGCGCTTTGCCTTTCTCAAGGGCAACGAGACCCTGCTCGGTACGAAGCGTAAATTTTCCCGGCAGGGGCAGTGCGGGATGAATTTGAGCGAACTGCTCCCCCACCACCAAAAGATCGCCGACGATGCGTGCTGGCTGCAAGGGATGACGACGGATGTGTTCAATCACGGGCCGGCGAAGCTTTTCATGAACACCGGTTTCCAGGCGCCGGGCCGGCCGGCCATGGGCGCGTGGGCGAATTACGGGCTGGGCAGCGCGTCGCGTGATTTGCCGGGCTTCGTCGTGTTGCAGAGCGGGCCGCGTGGGCCGCGCGGGGGGAATTCGCTGTGGAGCAGCGGATTTTTGCCGACATCGTTTCAGGGCGTGCCTTTCCGCAGCGCGGGCGATCCGATCCTGAACCTGCGGAGTCCGAGCGGTCTCACGCCGGAGCGCGAGCGCGGTTTTTACGATACCGTGGCGGCGCTCAACCGCGCGCGACTCGACGAGGTCGGCGACCCGGAGATCATGACGCGCATCAACGCCTACGAGATGGCCTGCCGCATGCAGACCAGCGCGCCGGAACTGATGGAATTGCAAAAGGAATCGCCGGAGACGCTGGCCCTCTATGGCGCGGAACCCGGCAAGCCTTCCTTCGCCAATAACTGCCTGCTCGCGCGGCGCCTGGTCGAGCGCGGGGTCCGATTTGTCCAGTTATATCACACGGACTGGGACCATCACGGCGACCAGAACAATAACTTGAGCGACGCCATCGAGAAGCGGTGCAAGGAGGTCGATCAATCGGCGGTGGCGCTGGTGCTCGATTTGAAGCAGCGCGGTTTGCTCGAGGATACGCTGGTGATATGGGGCGGGGAATTTGGCCGCACGCCGATGGGTGAAAACCGTGCCACGCTCGGGCGCGATCATCACATCGATGCCTTCACCATGTGGATGGCGGGTGGCGGTGTGAAAAAAGGAACGATCTTCGGGGCCACGGATGAACTCGGCTTCGGCGTCGTGGAAAACAAAGTCCATGTCCACGACCTGCACGCCACCATCCTGCACCTGCTCGGGTTCGATCACGAGAAGCTCACGTATCGCTTCCAGGGCCGTGATTTCCGGCTCACGGACGTGCACGGGACGGTGGTGAAGCAGATACTGGCGTGATCTAGCGAAAGCGGCGATGTGAGGAGTTGCGCGCACTCCACACGCAAGCGCCAGTCGGGACCGTAAAGAGATTCAACGAAACGCCACGCCCGCCTTCTGGACCTCGCGATAGGGGAGCAGCCAGATGAGGGATTCATCGTGCAGATCGACGACCTGGATGCGATTGCCCCAAGGATCGCGGAAGTCGCAGCGAAAGCCTTCTATTTTCAACGTCGCCGACCTCGATGGCGACATGGTTGCACCCGTAAACTTGAATGCTCATGCCGGTATATCGCATCGCATGACCCGCACGGAGGGGCGATTTTGGACCGGATAAGGCGGGTGCCTTACGTAGCGGCGAATTTATTCGCCGGCCAGTCCCCGGGGAGGCGACGGCCTCAAACAAAAACCGAAGTGCAGGTAAGGGGAGTCGAACCCCTGGCCTCTTCATTGCGAACGAAGCGCTCTGGTGAGTGAGCAAGCAGCGGTAAAGCCTTGGGCGGCAAGGCGCTAAGGATTGGATGGCCCAATCCGATGAACCCACCCGTCCACCCGGTTTGCCCCCGTATCCATTTTTAGGCCAAGAAGTGGAGGTGAGGGGACTCGAACCCCTTACCTCGTCATTGCGAACGACGCGCTCTACCAGATGAGCTACACCCCCAAGATCTTGGCCGCGAATGACTTGCGTCATTCTGCGGAATGGTTGCTGGCTCGCGACTAGAGCTGCGGAACGATTGACGGCAAAGCCAATCGCAACCGTTGCCGATCGCGGACCGCGAATATCGGCACGGAGAAATTGGCGGGCAAGCAAAAAGATCGGAATCGGCTCAGGTCGCGAGCGCCGGAATTCCACACTTCTTCGGGCATTTTGCGGGTTTGAAACCGGCGTGCGGTGCCGCCATTGGATTGAAACGAGTCAAGCACTTTCCCTGAACAACCTGCGTGTCATTGTCGTCCAGGTTGGTCCATTGCCGGAAGCGGCCATCGCGGGCATTGGATTCGGATATGGTACCTTACTCATTCCCCAAGCGTCGAGAGGTGTCCCTCAAAACAACGGATCGCAAGATCGCTGAGCGACGCATGAAGGATTGGGTTGCCAGCATTGCCATCGTGGATCGGGAGGTGGAACGTACGACGATGCGGGAATTGCTGCGCAAATCCGTCCAGGTCAATCTGGGAAAATCTGCCAGCACCCAGACGACCAATCGGGGGATGAGCCGGATTCTGGGGAAGACCTGGCCAGGGGGAACGTATGTCGAAGTGCGCCACATTCGACCCTCTCATTTGGATGAATGGTTGGGACTCCACGAGAAGCGGCTCAAAAACACGAGCTATAGGCCATTGTGGCGTCATGTCTTGATCCTCAGAAAGGAAGGAGGTCGGCGGAGCCGCGGTAGTAGCGTTCTACCGCGTGCCAAACCTTCTTCGCGGAAACCCTCGCGGGGATAGAAAGCCTTCCACTGATCACGTCGTGTGGAATTCGGACCTTCGTGAGATAGCGTTCGATAGCACGCACCTCCGTTTTTGGAATGGCGCGTGATTTAGTGCGAATTATCCACCTACTATCTTCTAGTCTCAGGATGCGTGTTTTCATAAAGCGAGTGCCTAAGTCCGTTCATTGGTCAAGTTCCAAATCAGGCCTCTTAGCGCGCAAAGTTGCGATTGTTTGAGCATCGAGTCTTTCATCGAGATCAACCGTGCGCAGCTTCGGCAACTGGACTAATCAAATGCGACCGCTTCACAAGGCGGAATTCTCCGAGTTCGTGCATACCAGCGAACGACATGAAATCATTCACGTCGTTCCGATACGCGCGGCGCGTATTCGCATTGTCGATATTGGCGAACCATTCCGCTTCCGATGGAACATCCGCCAGGGACTGAAATTCTCTCGCCGTCAATTTCCGTTCACCGTTCTCAACTGGAATTAAGATTCCTTCACTCTCCATGGCACCTCTCCGAAACCCTCACGTTAGTACTGATAAAATACATTATCAATACTTGAAAGGGGTCTCCTGGATATTTCGGTCTTCACATCAAGCGCCATCAATATTTTTGGCGATCGGTGCTAGTTTGTCACATATCCCGATCATCGATTCGGACGGGAGCCGAATAGCGTGCAAGAATGACCGCCATTTATCCTAAGTTGCGCCCTTCGCCTCTCCCAACTTGAGCGCGGCCTAAATGGTTTATGGAGGCGAGGCAAGAGGC
>JBBRPL010000200.1:0-7722 GCA_038228205.1 Chthoniobacterales bacterium | reverse complement strand
GTGAACCCGGAGGGTTCAAAGCCATTCATTGCGCAGAGGAAGACCGATGGATTCCGAGTGAACCCGGAGGGTTCAAAGCCATTCATTGCGCAGAGGAAGACCGATGGATTCCGAGCGAACCCGGAGGGTTCAAAGCCATTCATTGCGCAGAGGAAGACCGATGGATTCCGAGTGAACCCGGAGGGTTCAAAGCCATTAGCCGGGGGTTGAGCGAGGCACGAGCGATACCCCCGGAATTAAATCACCAGCGATTGACCCCGGAGGGGTCGCAGCCCGTTGTTTTTTCAACAGCCTCCTAGCCGGCGCCGCTTCCCATTTGCTGAATGATTGACAGGAGTGGAGAGAACAGAGCCAGATAGAGCAGGATGGACTCCGCGACGGCGATGAATCCGAGGGCACACAGGATGTAGAGCGATGTGATCACGCGTCGCGAAAATACCGTGCCGATCGCCACGAGCGGGACGAGGACGCTGAAGACGGCGAGAACTGGGCAGAATTTGAATCGGAAAACAATCGACAACGGCACCTGCTGCGTTGGAATGAATGTTCGTACTGCCATATTGACCGACACCGGGGGCGCCTCGTAATAGCTATCTTCCCTGCCTAGCATTGCATCTTGAAGACCATCATCGTCACTGCCGCCAATGAGAAATTTGCCTCACTCGTTCTCGCTCTGATCCACTCTCTTCGCCAATGGGGCGCTCTGCCGTGTGATGCGATTGGGGTGCTCGACGTCGGCTTCTCGAAGGACACGTTGGCGAAAGTGCAAGGGCTCGTGACGCACGTCGCAAATCCGGCGTGGGACCTGCCGTGCAATTCGTCCCTCCGGGAAAGGAAGCCATTTTTGCGCGCCTATACCGCGCGGCCTTTTCTGCCCAAATATTTCCCCGGATATGACATCTACCTGTGGCTCGATGCCGACACGCTGGTGCAGGAGAAGTACGCCTTGGATTGGCTTTTCCAGGCGGCGAATCAAGGGGAATTGGGAATCGTCCCGCAAGTGGACCGCTGCTATGTCCACACGCTGGAGGCCGTAAAGTGGCGCGCGGAACGCGTCGCCAAATACTATGGAGACGAGGGGCTCGCGCTATTTGCTTCCGAGACCTACTATAATACCGGGGCGTTTTCCCTCCGTGGCGATGCGCCGCACTGGCATTCCTGGGCGGGCCACTTCCGGAGAGGGCTCGAGTCGAGCCCATTGAGATTTAGCGATCAGACGGCGTTGAACTACGCCATCTGGAAGGACACATTGCCGGTGCACCCATTGCCCGCCTTATGCAACTGGTGCTGTCACCTCGCGGCTCCGAAAAAGAATCACCAGACCGGCAAGCTGTGTGAACCTCGCATTCCACACCGGCCGATTGGCGTGCTCCACATGACGACCCGCACCAAGGGCGACGAGTTCCGGGAAGCGAGGTAGATTCTCTCGCGAATGAGCGGAGAAAGTCGACGCCGGGTGCATGACCGCTGCCCACGATTCGTCGCGACCTCCAAAGGGCAGGATTGTCAGCACTGGTCGATGGCTGTCATAAGGGACTTACTATGCGCGTTGGAATCATAGGCATCATGCACGAATCGAACACCTTCATCGCCGCGCCCACGACGCTCGATGATTTCCGGCGCGACCTGCTGCTGGTCGGCGGCGAGATCCGCGACCGTCTCGGCGGGACCCACCACGAGGTGGCCGGGTTTCTCCAGACGCTCGACGCCGAGGGCGCGGAAGCGGTGCCGATCTTTTTTGCCCGCTCCCTCCCCAGTGGCACGATTTCCGCCGAGACGCTCGACACCATGATCGAGATGATGACGCGCGAACTCGACCGCGTGGGGCCGCTCGATGGGCTGCTGGTCTGTCCGCACGGCGCGAATGTCAGCGAACGGCATCCCGACATGGACGGCTACTGGCTGTCGCTGCTGCGCCGTCGCCTCGGGCCCGGCATGCCGATCGTCTGCACGCTCGATCCCCACACGAATCTCTCGGCGCAGATGGTCGATTCGGTGAACGCCACCATCGCCTATCGCACGAACCCTCATCTCGACCAGCGCCAGCGTGGCCACGAAGCGGCCCTGCTGTTGCTGCGGACCTTGCGCGGCGAGGTGCGCCCCACCCAGCGGGCGGCGTTCCCGGCGGTGGCAATCAACATCGAGCGCCAAGCGCCGGCGCAGCCGCCCTGCCGGGCGCTCTACGATCTCGCCGAGGCGATGCGGCAGCAGCCGGGGGTGCTCTCCGCCAGTATCTTTCTCGGGTTCCCCTATTCGGATGTCGCGGAGATGGGTTCGGCGGTGCTCGTGGTCACCGACCATGGCCCCGCGCTCGCGCAACGGTTGGCCGATGAATTGGCCGCGCACCTGGTCGCGCACCGGCATGAATTCGTCGGCCAGTTCATTCCGGCTGAACAGGCGGTCGCGGACGCGCTGGCCGGCGACGGTCCGGTCTGTCTGCTGGACATGGGGGACAACGTCGGAGGCGGATCTCCGGGCGACGGCGCCTTGATCGCGCGCGTTTTCGAGCAGCAAGCCGCGGCGCCCGGTGCGCGCCCGCGTCGCGCCTTCATCTGCCTCTTCGATCCGGAATCCGTCCAACGCGCGGCGTCGGCGGGGACTGGGCAGCGCGTCGCGTTGCGGATGGGCGGCAAGTCGCATCCACTCTACGGCCCGCCGTTGGAGGCCGAGGTCACGGTCCGGAGTATGCACGAGGGAAAATTCGTGGAGACCGAGGTGCGGCATTACGGCATGACCCATTTCGACATGGGCTTGACCGCGCTCGTGGAAACCGATCGCGGGCTGCTCGTGCAACTGACCTCGCGCCGCGTGTATCCGACCAGCCTGCATCAGCTCACCAGTTGCGGTATCGACCCGCAGGCTTTTCAGATTCTGGTGGCCAAAGGCGTCCATGCACCCGTCGCGGCCTATGCTCCCGTGTGCCGACGCCTCCTGCGGGTGAACACGCCCGGCGTGACCTGCGCGGATATGAGGGAGTTGAATTACCTGCACCGGCGGCGGCCGCTGTTTCCGTTTGAGGAGACTGCTGGTGCCTGACAAGCGTGTCCACCGTGGAGCGAATCCGAAGGATGCCGATGCATTTGCGTCGGAGATGTTGCCTCGTTTGCGAGAGGCGTGCGCCGATCTCTGCTGGCTGTATTCGCGCGGGTATTCGGAGAAATCCGCCGGAACGCTGGTGGGGGACAAGTTCGCTTTGACCGAGCGTCAGCGCATCGCCGTGCGGCGTTGTGCGTGTTCCGATCAGGCGCTGCGCGAGCGACACGAGCGGCAGGTGAGTGACGGTGAACTGGCCGGCGAGTTGGTGAAAATCGACGGACATAATGCCCTGACCACCGTGGAGGCGGCGCTGGCCGGTGGCGTGGTGCTGGTGGGGCGCGATGGCTGTTACCGCGACATGGCCAGCATGCACGGAAATTTCAAGAAAGTGGCGGAAACTCCCAAGGCGATCACATTGATTGGGCGGACTCTGGCCCGCCGCGGCGCCCGCGTGCTTTGGTATCTCGATGCGCCGGTTTCAAACAGCGGCAGGCTCAAGCAACTGATCCTGGAGATTGCCTCGGCTGAAAATTGGGAGTGGCGGGTGGAACTCGTACCCGATCCTGATCGGGTGCTCGCGGTTTCGCCGGAAATCATCGCGACGGCCGATAGCGGGATTCTCGATCGCGGGAGCCGGTGGGTGAGCCTGGCTCGCGAAGTGGTATGCGAGCATGTCCCCGATGCCCAGGTGATCTCGTTTGTCGAACGATGACCATTTTGGGTGTTCCGTTCACGCTTGACGTGGTCCGCGAATGGTTCACAACTGTCGGACTTTCCAGGAGGTTTGCATGTCCCATTACATCACGGTCCCGATCAATGAGAACGGCGTCATCAACGACGAAAATATCGCTTCAGAAATCGGGATTGGGTGTGCCCGACGATTCGGCACGACCGACGTCTTTCTTTATTCACACGGCTGGTGGACCAGCGCCATTCGCGCGATGGCGCAATACAATCGATTCTCCATCGAGTTTGCCGATAAGGGCATCGAGATCGCTTCACTCACGCCGCCCGCGTTGACCCGGTTGCCCGCCAAGGCTTTGGGGGTCGGCCTTCACTGGCCCTCCATGCTGAGCGAAGATCAGGGTTCCGCCCTGAATTTCCTCGAGGCCACGTCGTTCTATACGATGGAAAAGCGCGCGGATACAATCGGCGAGCACGCGCTCTATTCGATCTTGCGGATGGTGATCCAGGCGAATCAGGAAGCCGCCACGCCGCTGCGCTTCCATCTCCTGGGACATAGCTTCGGGTGCAAGGTGGTCTGTTCGGCTCTCCAGGCGGTTGCGACGGATGAGATCAAGGGAAGCATCACCAAGGCGTTGGATATCAACGTCGTGTTACTGCAAGCCGCATTCGAGAACGACGCGATGGATGCGGGTGGAATCTATGAGAGCGTTCCCTCCGAGAAACTCAATGTCCGGATGCTCGTTTCGAGGTCCGATCTCGATATCGCGCTCAAGGACCAGTTCAACCGTGCCAAGACGGTGAACCTCTTCGCCAAAAACAAGGACCGGATCGCCATGGGCTATCAAGGGCCGACGGCCGCGACACGCGCTTTGTTCAAGGGTTGCCGTGATCTCACGGTCAACCCGGGCTTTAAACATAGCGACTTCGGGTCAAGCGACGGTCGGTTGTTCTGCGCTAATCTTACGCCAGTTCATCAGAAAAGGGAGGCCGATGGGATTTACAAAGGCGATAGTTTCGGGGGCCATCATTCGGATATTAATGCGCCCGAGATTTACGAGCTGCTCGCGGCATTTTTGTTCACCTAACGCGGATTCCTGACCACAGGTCGTCGTGATTCCCGGCTCCGGCGGCGCGCGGCCCTACCCCCAAAAAGAAGAACCATATGAACGACGATTTCTCTTCCAAAGCCCTTTTTCACCCAGGCGATGCGGACGATTTGTTTGCCTTCCCGGATGACTTTCCGGCGTTTGACGTGCGCGGCAGCAAGAGCTATTGCCGGGCGAACGCCATCTGGCTGGCGGAGTTTTCGCGGCTCATCTACCGGGGCGCCGGGCGTGATGCCATTCTGGTGGATCGAAAGAACGGATGGCGTGAAGATACCTATTTCGAAAGGGAAGACACGCAGGCGGCATTGTATGTGAACGATGGCTTCAAGTGTGCAGTGCTGGCTTTTCGAGGAACGCTCGGCCTGGCGGATATTGTGTCCGATGAGCGAATCGTGGCGACTGAATGGGACGGGAACAGCCATGTTCACATCGGCTTCAAGGTCGCTTTGGAGGCGGTCTGGAAGGACATAGCGGCGCGACTGAGTGGATTGTCTTTCCCCGTATTTTTCACGGGCCACAGCCTTGGAGCCGCGCTGGCCACACTCGCTGCGTCCCGTTGTTTGCTCGACGCCAACATGCGCCCCCCGGAGGCGCTTTACACATTCGGAAGTCCCCGGGTTGGGGACGCGGCATTCGGCGCCACCCTGCGAGGCCTTTTCCACTGCCGTGTCGTTGACGATCAAGACCTCGTCACCAATGTCCCCCCTGCGTTCTCCCTGTTCGGCCAACCGGTTTACAAGCATTGCGGGCAGATGCACCGGGTTCACCCCGATGGGCACATGGAGATCCATCCGCAGGATTTCGACGTGGTTGAGTTTAGAAAGCCGCTGGCCGGAGTGCTGGATTTTGTAGGGACGTTCAAGCGGCTGATCATGAACGAAGTGGAGGCGGCGGAGAACGGTCGGCCTCTCCCGGCAGCCTTGTCCGACCACACGCCGGTGAATTACGTGGCGCGGTTGGAACGCACGGCCCCGGAGGGGGCGGGGCCGACGGTGTAGCGGTTGATCGTTGAAACGCCTCAGAGAGCAAGACCGGTAAAGTAATCGTATCAGTGCCAAGTTCTGATAGCTGACGTAGTTCCATCGCTGATTCGCCGTCAAATGCTTTCAACCAGCCCCCGCATTCTCTACGTACTGATGCTTGTCGCCGTATTGAGGCTGGTGAGTTTGCAGAGCGGCGAGGCAGCGGCGGCGGATGGGGAAACTAGCGAGGTGGGCCTTCTCGATCTGCTTTTCGACAGTCCGGCGCAGCTCCCCGCTTTTTTGAAAGAACATCGTCCCGCCCAGGAGGATTTGGATCGGGGACTGGAGTTCGCCGCGAATGAGGATGATTTGGCCAGCGCGAAACTCCTGCTCGACGCGGGTGCCAATGTGGACGCCCACGGACATTATCCGCACGATTCGTTTCCGTTGCAGAACGCGGCTTACCATGGAGACATCGCGTTGGTGCGCCTGCTGCTGAAGCGCGGCGCCAATGTGAATCGGCGGGATGTT
This sequence comes from Chthoniobacterales bacterium, assembly GCA_038228205.1. Classification (GTDB taxonomy): domain Bacteria; phylum Verrucomicrobiota; class Verrucomicrobiia; order Chthoniobacterales; family Chthoniobacteraceae; genus Chthoniobacter. Next base: position 1,400 of record JBBRPL010000200.1, on the reverse strand, counting down.
CACGGGTGGACGGCATTCTTCCTCGCGGCGATCCACAAGCGATGGGGTACCCTGGAGGTATTGGCTCAGTGGAAGGGCTGCCGCCAATGCCTGCGCGGCACGCATGGGGAAACTCCCCTGCATATGGCGGTGTTGTGGAGGGAGCCGGATGCCATCAGCTATCTCTTGAGAAAGACGCGGGTGCGAAAACAGGTCAAGGATGATGACGGGTTTACCGCTCTTGAGTTGGCGTTGCGCGATCTGCAATTCATGCATGATCTGCAATCCGAAGGGGTGAAACAGGATGCGGCGGAACACGGCATGCTAAAGCGGATTGTGGCTTTGCTGCGATAGATGATGCAAGAGCCTATCGGATTCCATGAATGCGGCGGACAGCCGGTGAGGAATGACAAAAGACGGGATAACGTCGGACCTGCGAGGGCCACAGGTAACACGAAAATCGCGACAAATGTAACGCCCCCACCGTTACAAAAATAACACGCGCGCCGTCCTGTGTAACGCGCGCCGCGTTACAAAACCGTTACGAAAAGCGTTACCAGAGAAGAGAGAGAGAAGAGAAGAGAAGAGAACAGTACAGACCACCCTCCCGAAATCCCTGCCGTACCACCGGGGGGGAGTACGCGCCCGCGCCCGGTGCGCGCGTTCTCCGAACCGCCTATTTTTATTTTTGCCAGAGTAAATCTTCGCAAAAATCGTTTAAAGTCGCGATCTCGGCTGCAACCGGGCAAACTCCGAGAAATGGCGCCCTCGATTGCTCTCGTCCCCCGCGTTTCCACTGCCTCTGTGCCTTCGCAGGGCGAAGCGTCGCCGGGGAGGGCTGAATTTTTCCGCCTCAGCCGCCTCGTTTCAGCCCTCCTGTTTTGCCTGGCCTTGTGCTCCGCCGGCGTGTCGTTCGCCGAGGAGCCCGCGCCGAAGCCAGCCCCACCCGCGGGCTTCACCGCGTTGCCGAACGGCCACGATCTGGCCGGCTGGCAGGATGCCGTGACCGTAGCCGAACACTGGAAAATCGAGGGCGGAGAACTCATCAACGACGGCCAGGGCGCCGATCTCGCGACGACAAAATCCTATCGAAATTTCGAGCGGATGCCGGAGTGGAAAATCCCCCTCCGAGGCGACAGCGGGGTGTATCTTCCCGGCGGTCGGCAGGTGCAAATCTGGGACAAGGACAGCGGCTCCCGCGGACGTGGACCGGGGCGGCTGGCAGGTGGTAGAGTATGCCTCCGATTTGCAGAACGCTCCACCGTTCCTTCGCAAAAGCGTTGGCAAGTTTCAAGAGTTGGTGCGCCCGTGAAGCGGGCGTCAGCGCGGGTGAAAGTCCCGTCGGTGCAATTAGACGGTTCAGCACCGCAGACCGTGCCAACTGCGTCGCCGCGAGGCGGGGTGGGGAGCAGGTACGGATT
>JBBRPL010000199.1:0-7981 GCA_038228205.1 Chthoniobacterales bacterium | reverse complement strand
TGAATTACACGAACACCTGGCCGGTGGGTTACACGAACACCTGGCCGGTGGGTTACACGAACACCTGGCCGGTGGGTTACACGAACACCTGGCCGGTGGGTTACACCAGCACCTGACCGGTGGGTTACACCAGCACCTGACCGGTGGATTCACGAGCACCCGGCTGGTCTATTACACCAGCACCCGGCTGGTGTCGGCCTCGTCCAGAGCTTGACGAAGTTGGTTGGGGTCCACCGGCTTTTGCAGGTAGGCCACCGCTCCACATCCGCTGACAAAGGGATGATTCCCGTCGAGACGGCCGGAGATGAAAATGATTTTGGCGTCAGGGGTCCGGCTCAGAAGAGCGTGGCAGACGGTGAGGCCATTGAAGCGCGGCATCATGATGTCCAGCAGCACCACGTCGGGTTCGTAGCGGGCAAAAGCTTGTATGACCGCCAGGCCGCCACCGGTCACCGTCCCGACAACCTCGTGCCCGCATTCCTCCACATAGGCTGTGAGCACCTCGACCATTTCACGATCGTCGTCGGCGATAAGAACGCGCATGGGGAGTGGATTCCAGGTTACGCCGCGAGGAGCATCGTGCGAACGTTGATGAAAGCAATCATCTCCAGCAGATCGTCCACGTGGAACGGCTTGGTGAGGATCGTGCCGTTCACCGTCTTGATGAAATCGTTGACCTTCACGTTGCCGCGATGTCCGGTCATGAAAACGAAGCGGTCGCACAGATGGGGACGCATGCGCTCGACCGCCCGGAAGAACATATCGCCCGGCAGGGTCGGCATCATCATGTCACAGAGGATGACCTCAAAGTCGCTGGCGAGAACTTGATGGACGCCTTCGACGCCGTTCATCACGGCCACGACCTCAAAGCCGGTTTCCCGGAGGAAATCAGTCATGATCTCTTTGAAAGCCGGATCGTCTTCCAGCAGAAGGACCTTCTTCGGCGGCATGGCGTTTGGGTCGTTGCTTTCGTGGACTCGAATTCCCGAAGGCAGGATATTGGTGGCGGAATCGGGTGCGGTGGCTGGTTGTGACATATTAGCAATTTCTATAAACTCTATAAAGCAGCAGGCATGCCGTAACGGGATCAAATATTGTCGGATAGTAAACGGTGAACACCATTGCCGAAGCAAGAAATCCCACTCAATTTACCCGCGCCTTGGAAACCACCGCCCCCCTGCTTTTCGATTCTGCCTTCCTTTCGAAGCTCGAACAGCTCTATCTCCTTTCCAAGAAACTGTTCCGGGGGGCGCACCGCGCCGAGCGCCGTTCCCGGCAGATCGGCTCCAGCCTGGAGTTCGCGGACTACCGCAACTACACGTCCGGCGACGACCTGCGCTCGATCGATTGGAACATCTACGGGCGCCTCGACCGTCTCTTCATCAAGCTCTTCGAGCAGGAGCAGGACCTCGATATCTCCTTCCTCGTGGATGCCAGCGCCTCGATGCGCTGGATGCCGGGCGACACGGACCGACTGAGCAAGTTCGACCAGGCGCGGCGCATCACGGCTTCGCTCGCCTATATCGGGCTGGCCAATCTGGATCGCGTCAATGTCCACTATTTCGCCTCGCGCCTGGAGGAGGACCTGGGTCTCTGCCGGGGCAAGAGCCACTTTCATAAAGTGCTCGATTTCTTGCGCGACGCGCCGGCGCTGGAGGGCGAGACGCGCCTGCTGCCGAGCCTGCGCAGCTTCGCACAGCGGATGAAACGGCGCGGGTTGGTCTTCGTGCTTAGCGATCTGTTCGATCCGCGAGGCTGCGAGGAGGCGCTCACGCTCCTCCGATATCACCAGTTCGAGGTCCATGTCATCCAGGTCCTCGACCCGGCGGAAATCCGTCCCGTGGCGACCGGCGACTTGCGCCTCGTGGAAAGCGAATCCGGCGAGGCCTTCGAAGTGACCGCCACGGAGGCGCTGCTCCGCCGTTATCACGCGGAGATCGACGGCTTTCTGCAAAAGACGGCCACCTTCTGCGTCGAAAAGGGCATCTCCTACGCGCAGGCGACCACGGCCGTGCCATTTGAAGATCTCGTGCTGCGCGTCCTTCGCGATGGGAGGATGATCCAGTGACTTTTCTCAATGCCTGGGCCGCGGGCTTCGCGGCGGTCGCGCCGGTCATCGTCCTTCTCTACCTGCTCAAGCTCAAGCGGCGGCCTGTGTCGGTGTCCACCCTTCAGTTCTGGCAGCGAGTCTTGCAGGAGAATCGCCGGCGCGCCTTGTTCCAGCGGCTGCGCCAGCTCTTTTCGCTGCTGCTCCATTTGCTCATCTTCGCCCTCATCCTCGGGGCGCTCCTGCGTCCGACACTCGATCAGCAGGTGCGCGAAGGCGCGTCCGCCGTGCTCATCCTCGACGCGCGGGCCCGCATGCAGGCCACCGAATCGGACGGCCAGACGCGCTTTGCCAAGGCCCGGGCGGCGGCCGCGGGCGTGGCGCGCCAGGCCAGTTCCATGCGCCAGATGGCGGTGATCAGCGTCGATGCCGGGCCGGCGGTGGTCACCCCATTTACCGATGACGAGAAGGTGCTGCGCGAGAGCGTGGAGAAAGTCGCGGTGACGGATGCCAGCGGCGACCTGGCCGGCGCGTTGCGTCTTGCGGAGGACCTGCTGGCCGCGCGCAAGGGCGAGCGGCGCATCATCGTCTTCACCGACCGCACGCCGGCCACGAGCGACCCCGCCCCAAAATCGCCGGTGGATTACGTGACCGTCGGCACCGCGCGGGACAACGTGGCGATCATCCGCTTTGCGACCCGTCCCCTGCTCACCAGCCCGCAGACTTCCGAGATCTTGCTGGAGGTGGCCAACTTCGGCCGGACCGCCGTGAAGGCAGACGTGGAACTGGCCTTCGATGGGCGGTTGCTCGACGTGAAGCCGCTCAGCATCGAGCCCGGCGCGCACTCCGTGCAGGTCTTCCCGACGGTCCCCCGCCCCACCACAAACGCACGGGGCTGGCTGACCGCCAGGCTCAACACCACCGACGCCATGGCATCGGACAACGTGGCCTACGCGGTGCTGCCCACGCAGCCACCGCGCCGCGTGCTCCTGGTGACCAAGGGCAATTGGTTCCTCGAAAAACTCCTGGCCGCCGATCAGGGTCTGGCCTTCGAGTTGTTGACGCCGGATGCATTTACGCCCGACCTGGCCACCAAGTTCGACGCCGTGCTGCTGGACAATTTCCTGCCCGAGAACTTCGACATCGCGAAAGCGTCCGGCAATTTTCTCTTCGTCAAGCAAACGCCCTTCAACACCGCCGAGCCCGTGCTGGACCAGCCGCTCCTCTCCGAACTCGACAGCCAGCATCCCGCGCTCCGGTTGGTGAACTTGCAGAATGTCACCTTTCTCCACGCCGCCGCGCTGGCTCTCCCCACGACGGAGGGCTGGAACTGGCAGGCGCCGATCCGCTCGATCGATCATCCCATGATGATCACCGGCGAACGCGCGGGCGGGACGCAGCGAGTCGCGGCGCTGGCCCTCGATGTCGCCGATTCCGATTTGCCGTTGCGGGTCGCCTTTCCCCTGCTCATCTCGAATACCCTGCATTGGCTGGCCGGTGAGGAAGCCGCCCCGGTGCTGAGCCGGCGCGCTGGGGAGGCGCTGCCGCTGACCAAGGGCGAGACCGCCATCGACATGCCCGAAACGCCGTGGAAAAAGGCATTGCCGGCATCAGCCGAGGCGGCCCGGCGGGAACTGTTTCAGCCGCTGACCAACGGCTTCTACCAAATCCAGAGCCGCGACGGGAACCGCTGGCTGGCCGTGAATACCTTTAGCGAAGAGGACTCCGATCTCCGCGCGGCTTCCGCGTCCGTCACCGCCGCGCCGATGCTCCCGGTGATCACGCTCGCCCGCTTTGCCGGGTGGCCCCTGTGGCAATATCTCGCCGCCGCCGCGTTTGCGCTGCTGGTCATGGAGTGGTGGCTCTTTCACCGGAGGCGCACGGAGTGAAAGAGGTCGTGGAGTTTGCCCATCCCTGGTTCCTGGTTCTCGCGCTGGTCGTCATCCCGCTCGCGTGGGCGCAACGGCGTTCCCTGGCGGAAATGACATCCGCGCAACGACGCGGGTGCTTCCTGTTGCGGACGCTGATCCTCTTCCTGCTGGTGCTGGCGCTGGCGGGCCTGCGCTGGCTCGTCCCCTCGCATGAACTGGCCGTGATCTTCGCCGTGGATCACTCCGCCAGCATTTCGGACGCCGCGCAGCGGCAGGCGCATGAATTCGTGAAGGCCAGCCTCGCCGCAAAAGGAAGCAGCGACGACGCGGGGGTCGTCGGCTTTGCCGAGAAGGCCGCGCTCTGGCAGGCCCCCGCCCCCAACCTAAAACTCGCCGAGCAATGGCCCGAACTCGCCGAACGCAAGGGCACCGACCTCGGCGGCGCGCTGGATTTTGCGACCGCCATATTTCCGCCCGGCAAGGCCCGGCGCATCGTCCTGCTCACCGATGGCAATGACACCACCGACGGCGGCGCCGGCGCTGCGGCCCGGCTGGTGGCGCAGGGCATCGAGCTGCTCACCGTGCCGCTGCACAATGAATCGGCGCCGGAGGTCCTGGTGGAGAAAGTCGAGGTCCCGCGGCGGCTGAAGGCCGGCGAACCGTTCGACCTGACGGCCCGGATCCGCAGCAACGTCGCCACCATGGCCAAGGCCAAGCTTTACCAAGGTCAATTCCTGATCAAGGAGACCGATCTGGACCTGAAGCCGGGCGAGAACCCCTACGTCGCTCCCAACCTCAAGGCCGACGGCAGCTTCATTTCCTACGAATTGGAGATCGTTCCGGTGCTCGACACCGTGACGGAAAACAATCGCGCCACGGCGACGGTGAGCCTGCGCGGCGAACCCCGGGTGCTGCTGGTGGATTCCGAAGAGACGAACGGACGCGCCCTCGCCGACGTCCTGCGCAAGGAGAAGATCGCGGTCGAAACGCGGGGCCTGACGGGTCTGCCCAAGACCGTCGAGGACTTGCAGCAATTCGATCTTTTCATCCTCAGCGATGTCTCCGCGCTCAGTCTCGGGCGCGATCAGATGGATCTGTATCGCCGGTGGGTGCAGGACTTTGGCGGCGGCTTCGTCATGATCGGCGGCGAGAACAGCTACGGTGTGGGGGGGTACTACCGCACGCCCATCGAGCAAATGCTGCCCGTGCGCATGGAGCACGACGACCGGCAGGACACGCCCACGGTGGCCATGCTGGTGGTGCTCGATCGCTCGGGCTCGATGACCGCCATGGTGGGCAGCCAGACGAAGATCTCGCTCGCCGACCAGGGGGCCGTCTTCGCGATGAATGCGCTCCAGCCCAGGGACTACTTCGGCGTGGTCGCGGTCGATATCCGTCCGCACACCGTCGTGCCGCTGGCGCCCATCGCGGCCAAGGGCGCGTCGGAACAGAAGATCCTGAGCATTACCGCGGGCGGCGGAGGCATCTATATCTATACGTCGCTCGCCGAGGCCTTTCAGCAATTGCGCGACGTCTCGGCTCGCGTGAAGCACCTCCTGCTCTTTTCCGACGCAGCCGACGCCGAGGAAAAGGTCGCCGGCGAAATGGGCGACAGCGCCCGCACGGGCAGCACGTCCTTCGACCTGGCGTCGGCCATGCTCGCGGCCAAGATCACGACCTCCGTGGTGGGTCTCGGGACCGAGCAGGACAAGGATACGCCCTTCCTGCGCCAGCTCGCCGAACGGGGCAATGGGCGCTTTTACCTGACCGACGATGCGACCACCCTGCCGCAGATCTTCAGCACGGAGACGATGAAAGTCGCCCAGAGCAGCCTCATCGAAGAACCCTTTCTCGCCGTCCCGGCGAAGAAAAGTCCGATGACCTCGGGCCTGGACTGGGCGCAATCGCCGCTGCTGCTGGGCTACAATGCAACCAAGCCCAAGCCCACGGCTGACCTGCTGCTGGCCACCGAGCGCGGCGAACCGCTCTTCGCGACCTGGCGCTACGGACTCGGGCAGGCGGCGGCCTTTACCAGCGACGCCAAGAGCCGCTGGGCTGCCGAGTGGCTGACCTGGCCGGGGTATGGGAAATTCTGGACCCAGGCCGTGCGCGGGCTCATGCGCAAGAGCGACCAGTCGAGCTTCCAGGTGACCTCGACGGAAATCGGCAACCGCCTGGAGCTGACCATCGACGCGATCAAGCCCGACGGCACGTTCCGCAACCAGATGCCGGTGAAGGTCAACATGCTCGCGCCGGATGGGACCACCTCGACGCAGAGCGCCGCGCAGGATGGTCCGGGCAACTATCGGGTGGCCTTCGACCTTCCGGCGGAAGGGACGTCGATCTTCTCCGTCAGTTCACCGGATTTGCCCGATGGCGGATATGTCTTCGGCCACACCCGGAGCTATCCACGGGAGTTCCTCCAGACGGAGACCGATGAGACATTCCTGCGCACTTTGGCGTCACTGGGACACGGAAAGTTCGCCCCGACTCCGGCGGAAGTCTTCTCCCGACCGTCGGGAGCGACCCGTCAGCATCGGGAAATGACCAATGATTTCCTGATCGCGGCGTTGCTGCTCCTGCCGCTGGATATCTGGCTGCGACGGCGGACGTGGCGCACGCGGTAGTGTTCTGAAATAGGACACGGATTGCCCTTTTTTGGGACACATTTCGGCGTCCTTACTACGTGGTCCTTCTGATGGCACGTCCAGTGCTGTGATAGAAACTAGAAAGTCAAGCTGCCGTGCGTAAATCACAACGAATCCTGCTCCACCTGGCCTGTATGGCGCGCAAGAGCGTCCGCGGGCGGGATTGCCGCTGGCACTGGCAGCACCTCCTGCGGGAGGTCGGTCTCGGCGAATATTCCGACCGGGAACCGCGTCACAAACGTTATACACTGGAGACGCCCACATGCTCTACCTAAGCCAGCAAGTAACCACCCAGAATTCGGAAACCGTGCGCGCCTTGAACGCGGCGGACGGTTACCTGTATTTTGGGATGTTCGATGAGGCGTTGCAGGAACTGGAAACCATCGATCTGTCCGAGCGAAACGAAGCCGCCGTGATGCTCGCGCGCATCCGGTTGCTGCTCCACAAGAAGCAGTGGCGCTCCGCGGAAGAGCTTTCCGAGCGCGGGGCTGGTCTGCACCCCGAAGAGGGGGAATTCACCGTCCAGCGGGCCTTCGCCTTGCACCAAATGCGCAAGGGCGAAAAGGCCATGGAGGTGCTGCTCGCGGCGCCTGACTGGATCCGCCGGACGGGCATTCTCCACTACAATCTCGCCTGCTACGAAGCGCGCCTCGGCGATCTCTCGATCGCGCGGCAATGCATCGACGCCGCCATAGAGATCAACGAAGGCATCAAGAAGAGCGCGCGGCTGGACCCCGATTTGCAGGCGCTCTGGAATTAACGTGGCGATGTGGTGTCCTGATTTGAAATTGAGACACTGCGAGTGGTGACCAGATTGGCGGCGGCAATCCGCATGCGCCACGGCTACGCGAGGAAGTCGATCTCGCGCCCGAAGCCTCGCGACAGAGCCACTCGGTAGATCTGCCACGCAGCCACCGCATCCTGAAACGCGAGCCCGACGCCGCCGTAAACGGTGATCTTCTCCGCGTTCGTGCGCGCGGGGTGCGCCCCGCCGATGACTTCGCCGAGCTCGGCGCTGATCGCGTCCGCTCCGAGGTTCGCTCCTCCGATCGCGCCCATGCTGACGGCGAGATCGCGATCGTCACAGACGAAGACGGCATTGCGGATTACCTCCGCGCAGACCTCGCATTTCCCCGTGCGTCCGAAAATGGCCGTTTAGCCGAAAGAAAGAATCGCCACCATTGGGCGTTTTCGAGTCGAGCAAGAGGAATTTCGCATCGGGGTCTTCCCAGGGCGTGATTCAAACCCGGTCCAAAGGTTCAAGCAGCGAGAGACCAGAGTTGGGCCCATTGGTTGTTGGAGCGCAGGACGCGCAACTGGGCGATGGACTCAGCGTTGGCCGGCAGCCAGGCGGCACCGGAGAGTTTGAGCCTGGCTTGGAGGACGTGCTTGTGGCCAGATTCAATGAGGCCACT
>JBBRPL010000198.1:0-8050 GCA_038228205.1 Chthoniobacterales bacterium | reverse complement strand
CTTCCACTTCCCGCAAACGTCCTCCCCGTGGCGCCAAAGCAAATTACATAGCTTCGGTCCCACGCGCCTTTTCCTCCACAGCGGGCTTGCTCAACCAGCAGTTTCATTCCGGGCTTCGCCGGAACGAAACTTCAGGGTTAGATGCGCGCGTCATCTCGTCGAGGACTTTGAAGCAATCTCCTCTTTGCTTTGAAGCTGTTTTCCGCAGAAAGGGCAGAATATGACCGCGTGATCGAACCAGCCAGGGCCTTGCTCGGTCTCAACATATCCCACGGTTACGTAAAGGACGCCGGTGTCTTCGATGCGAAACATAGAGTTGGGCGGCGCCTTCATCGCGTCTTCAAACTCCGCGCAGCAGGAACCAAATGAGCCAGAATAAATCATGGATCTAGCAAAGACGGCTTCAGCATCTAACCAGTGATTATGCCAGTCTGCCTATCACACCATTTCGCAGTGATAGGCTAACAGATCGCCGGATGCCGGGGGTTGGGGGCACGCTCATTTCTCTCTGAAATTAGCATGGGTAGAGCTGTTGAGAAGCGATATTCCTCTGCTGGAGGAGCAAGCCAGGCGGCTGGGGATTCTGGAGTCGGAGATTCGCAGCGTGGTAGAAGCGCACCAGCGATGGCGCGAAATCTCTGGGTGCGAGCTGTATCAACTGAGCGAACGGGATGCCTACGGCATATTCCGATTCGTCGACTCAAAATTCCAAGCGGGGCCGTGACATCTGATGACACCAAGGATGAGGCGTAAGTGATCGCTCACTCACGTGTTCGGTTCAGGCCTACGAACGCGCGCGCGTACCCGCCAAGTGCGCCGCAGCCAAAACAAAGCCAGGGCGGAAGAAAGGAGAAACGCGATGCCCCAGAAGTCGCTGCGCTCAAAAGCTGAGGGCAGCCTCTGAATGCCGGGAGCGACCGGTGCGGGCGGCGACAAAGTAAGCCGGCGGATCAAATCACCCACTTGAGCGGCTCCGGCAGCAATTCCGACCTCGTAGGCAGCGGTACGCAAGAAGACGCAGAGGGAAAGCAGCGCAAAGGCGCCGAAAAACAAGCTCGCAGCGAGGTGCAGTTTACGGTTCATCGTGCGGGGCGCCTAACCCCGGCGACGCCGAGAGATGGAGCGCCTTGAATAGTCGCCCCGCGCACATCAAGCATGTGCTCGAAGGCTCGCTCAAACGCCTAAAAGTGGATGCGATCGATCTCTACTATCAACATCGAGTCGATCTGAACGTGCCGATCGAAGAAGTAGCGGGAGCGGTCAAGGAGCTAATCGAGGAAGGCAAGGTGAAGCATTTCGGCCTCTCGGAAGCAGGAGCGCAGACGATCCGTCGCGCCCATGCAGTTCAGCCAGTAGCGGCGTTGCAGAGCGAGTATTCGCTCTGGTTTCGGCAGCCGGAAGAGTCGGTGTTGCCAGTCCTGGAGGAACTCGGGATCGGATTCGTTCCGTTCAGCCCTCTTGGTAAAGGCTTTCTCACCGGCAAGATCGACGCGGAGACGAAGTTCGATAGCACGGATTTTCGCAACTCGGTCCCACGACTTAGCCCGGAGAATCGCCGAACAAATCAGGCCTTGGTCGATCTGCTCACTGACTTCGCGGAAAAGAGGAAGGCAACGCCTGCGCAGATCGCTCTCGCATGGCTGCTCGCCAAAAAGCCGTGGATCGTGCCGATCCCAGGCACCACGAAGCTGCATCGCCTCGAAGAGAACCTCGGGGCGGCAGACCTCGAACTGACTCCTGAAGATCTCCGTGCCATCGAAAGCGCCTCCTCACAAATCAAGGTGCAGGGTGCTCGCTATGCGGAATTTCATGAACAACTAACGGGCCGATAAGCACTGGACCACCAGTGGGCCGGTATCGACCAGAACGCGTACGTTACGCACCGAAGCCATCCATGTATTTCGGATTGGTCGCGAGATCGGAGGGGCCGCCTTTGATGGAGCCGCAGAGGTGCTTCACGAGATCATAAGCCATCACCTGGCCGCGCCGGCGTTTGGCCTTGAGCCGCTCTTCCAAGGCCTCGCGCACCAGGGCGGACTTCGAACGTCGCTCCGTGCGAGCCAGGGCATCGAGCTGTGCGGCGAGCTTTTCAGGAACCTTGCACGTAATCGTCGTCATGACCGGAAGGTATTACCCACATGCGCAATGAGCAATACACAATGCCCGGGCACCCATCACACCAGCTCGAATCCCGGAATCGTCCCGGTGCTGGAACCGAAGGCATTCACGTCGGCTCCCAGGCGCCGGAGAAATTGCACGTAGAGATTGGCCAGCGGCGGATTCTTCGTCGGGTCGAAGGCGAGGTGCTGACCGTGCCGGAAGCCGCCCCCGGCCACGATGATGGGCATGTTCTTGTTGTCGTGACTGCTGGCGTTGCCGAGGTTGCTGCCAAACATCACGATAGTGCGGTCCAGCAACGTGCCGCCTTCCTCGCGCGTGCCCTTGAGCTTGGCGAGCAGCTCGCCGAAGAGTTCCATCTGCTGGAGTTCCACGACCTTTAACTCGGCGAGCTTCGCCGGATCCTGGCCGTGATGCGAGAGGTTGTGCCAGTCGCTGGTCACACCGGGGATGATGGGCACGGCGTTGAGGCCGTTCAGGGCGAAGGTGATGAAGCGCGTCGAATCGGTCTGGAGCGCGAGCTGCATCAGGTCGATCATCAAGCGCACGCGCGCGGGCACCTCGACCGCGCTGGCGATATCCACGGGCGGCTGGACGTCCACCTTCGGTTTCGGACGGTGCGTCCAATCCTGCGCCTTCGTCATGCGCACTTCGACCTCGCGGACGGAGGTGAAATATTCGTCGAGCTTTTCGCGATCGTTTTTCCCGAGGCCGCGTTGGAAGTCCTGCGCCTCTTCCAGCACGGTGTCCATGATGCTCTCGCCCTGCTTGAGGCGCTGGACCTGCGCGTTGATCTCGGTCGCGGTGCCGTCCACGAACATGTTCTTGAAGACCCGCGAAGGCCGCTCCTCGGGCGGAATCGGCACGCCGCCGCGGGTGAATGACATCCCGCGGCTGGACGTCGAAGAGAGCGTGAGGGAGCCCAAGCGCGTATCCGGCACCAGCGTCTCGATGGCGAATTGATCGAGGGAGATGCTGTTCTTGAAATTGTCGGCCCGCGGGTGAGGGGCGGCGGTGAGGAAAGTCTTCTCCGCCGAATGCCCGCCATCCACCTCGGGATGCGAGAGCCCGGAGAAGATGGTGAATTCGTTGCGGAAATCCCGGATGGCTTCCAGGTAGGGCGACAGTGCGTAGTCTTGGCCGGCCTTCTCCGGGAACAGGTTCGGCGTGTGCAGGCCCAGGGTCGTATTGATGCAAATCATGCGCCGCGGCGGCTGCGCGGCAGCGGCCCGCGCGCGCGTGGGGAGCATCGCTTCCAGCATCGGCAGGGCGAGCGCGACGCCGGCTCCGCGGAGAAAGGCGCGCCGGGAGATTCGGTGGGGAGTGCTCATGGGAATTTACTTTTGCTGGAAAAGTTCGCTGGCGACGACCGCGTGGACGAGCTTCCGCAAGCCATAGTCCGAGGGGCTGGCGTCGGCAAGGATGAGATTCACCGCCGTATGGTCGCCGGGGCCCACGGGCTGGCCGGTGGCATAGGTGACGAGCTTTTCCGTCACGCAACGCGCGATCTGCTCGGGATGGGCGAGCAGCAGTTTCTTAAACTCGCCGATGTCCGCGAACTTGCGTCCGTCCGGCAGAACGTCGCCCGCGTCGACCGGCAACCCGAGGCCATAACCCCAGGCGGCGAGATATTTCCCGAGCGGGCCGACGCGGTTGTTCACGCGGTCTTTTTGCGCGGCCACGTAGCGGTAGCGCTCGCGCCATCCGCCGATCACATCGTAGTTCTCCAGCGCGAATCCCGGCGGATCGATGCGCGCATGGCAGCCCGCGCAGTTCTCGGTCGCGCGATGTTTCTCGAGTTGTTCGCGGATGGTTTTGGCCCCGCGGATATCCGGCTCGATGGCCGGCACATTGGGCGGCGGCGGCGCCGCGGGCCGGCCCATGATGCGATCCAGCATCCAGACGCCGCGCACGACGGGAGACGTCGTGGTGCCGTTCGCCGTGACCTTGAGCACGCTCGCCTGGGTGAGCAGGCCGCCGCGATGATACTCCGGCTGGAGCGCCACCTTGCGGAAGGCCACGCCCTCCACCCCCGGGATGCCGTAGAGCGTGGCCAGCCGGCCGTTCAGCATCGCAAAGTCCGAGTCCACGAAATTTTTCACGCTGAGGTCCAGCTTCAGCATCTCGTCGAAAAAGAGCTGCGTCTCGCGGAGCGCCGACCACTGCAGGAATTCCTCGAATTCGGGATAGAGCACTTTGTCCGGCGTGTTGGCGGCGATGTCCCGCAGGCCCAGCCACTGGCCCGTGAAATTCTCGGTGAACGCCCGGGCCTTCGGGTGATTGAGCATCCGCTCGACCTGCGCGTGCAGCACCGCGGGTTGGTGCAGGTCGCCCGCTTCCGCCCGCGCGAGGAGCAGCTCGTCCGGCATCGTGCTCCAGAGAAAATAGGAAAGGCGGGACGCCAGCGCGTAGTCATTGAGCGGCCCCGCGGGCTCGCGCAGATAGAGAAATTGCGGCGAGGCAAGCACCGCCTTGTAGCCCGCGCGCAGCGCAGCCTCGAAGGGCTGCCCCATCTCCAGCGATTTCGCGACGAGGGCGAAGAAGGGCTTTTCCTCCCCTTCGCGCGCCGGGCGGCGGAAGGCCCGCGGCAGCAAGGCGCGAATCAACTTCTCCGCGTCCGCGAGCGTGCCGGACTTCGGGTCCACGTCGCCAAACACCCGGCGGTAGCTCTCCGTCGGCCACGGCTCGGGAAAGGGTCCTTCAATCTCGATCCAGTGAATCTGCAAACCCGGCCCCGGATACTCGGCCATGTTCTGCTTGCCCACGTAGGCATAAGGGAGTCCGAAGGGGATCACCTTGATCGTGTCGTTTTTCGCGGCGAGCCGCTCCTCGAATTCGATGACCGCCGGCGGGCCGGGCGGCGCGTCGAAGTAGCCGAGGTGGTGGGTGTAGTTGCCACTCACCACGAAATTGCCGAGCAGGAGCGCGATCGGCAGCGGGGTCTCCGAGTTGTGCGCCGAGGCCGCGACCCGGAAGCGGTAGCGGCCCGGCGCAGGGGCCTTGAACTTCCGGAGATCGCTGCCCGTGTCCGCGGCGCTGCGGAACAAGATGACGCCTTCGTCCTGCTTCCAGCTCGTGACATACGGCGGCAGCGAGTCGTAGAAATCGAACCGCTCTTTCGTACTCTCCAGGTGATGCACGGGCAACTGGGCGGCCGTCAGGACCGCGTCCGCCGCTTCGAGATAGCGCTCCATGAGCACCGGCGAGATGTTGAGCGCCGCACCCACGTTGTCGAAGCCCTGCGCAATGGCATCCTCGGGCAGCATCTCCTTCACCATGACGTCCACGGCGAAAAGATCGCGCACGGTGTTCTCGTATTCCACCCGGTTCAGCCGCCTCAGGACCACGCGCCCTTCCGCGCGATGCTGCGCCGCCGCGCCATCCAGTTGGGCTGAGATGGAGCGGATGGCCGCCGCCACCTTCGCGGCCTCGGGCCGCGTCTCCTCCTCCGGCGGCATCTCGCCGGATTGCAACTGCTCGAGGATCGTCTGCCACCGGCGGAAGGTCGCGACTTTGGTGAGGTCGGAATCGAGCTGATCCAGGCGCAGGTGGCCTTTCGACTTTTTCTCGCCATGACATTTTGTGCAGTTCTCCGCAAAGAACGCCGCCACTTCCGGCTGCACGGGAGCGCTGTCCGCCGCGACGAGCGGCCATGACGCGGTGAACGCGGCGCCCACCAGCACCAGGAGGGTGATTCGAGAAGTGGCGAGGGGCGCCTTCATCCTGCAGAAATGGGACAGCAGCCGGTTACGGAGCCTTTTGAAGTGATCCGAGAACATCGGCGCGATGGCCGGGCCAGCCTGGCGAGGCGGTCGCTTCCCACACCTTGAGGTTGTCGAGTTGGATGGACTTGCCGCCGATGGTGAATCCCACGGCGTTTTTCGTCGGGTGATCGACGCCTTCGGATTTCATGTAGCCAACGGGCTTGCCATCAATGCTCACGAGCATCTCGTCGCCCACCACTTCGACGCGGGCCTGATGCCATTTCGTGAGATCGAGATCCACTTTGAATGCAGCCGTCCTGGCTTTCATGATCGCCAGGATTTGCTTTTTCTCTTCCGGGGGGGTGTTGGGATCCTTGTTCTTCTCGTAGAGGTCCGTCTTCATGGACCCGAATTTGGAATCGTCGAGGGTGACCCCCGTGGGCCGGATCGTGGCGCGAATAATATGCCCGGAGTGTGAGCCCGTGTAGTTGGTGTCATCCATCCGGAAGGCGCAGCTTTTCCCGCCGTCGAACTTGAAGGAAAACTCCGCCTCGATGTCCTTATAGGCGATGTGTGGATCGATGAAAGCGAAGGCTCCGTGATTATCGGCGGGATTTTCCGCGGCGGTGACCACGCCGTCCTGAATGGTAAAAAAGCCCAGCCCGACCTTCCATTTCGGGACCATATCCGGGCGTGAAAAATCGTCTTCGAACAACACTTTGCCCGGCTTGCCCAGGAGCGGGGAATCATCGGCAGCGAACGCCGGCCTGGCGATGAGGATGGTCGAAAAGCAGGCGAGGAGGATGATGCGGGAAAATGAATTCATGAGGGTGGGGAACGATTCTGACTTTCCGGTGGAAGACCTACGCGGGACCTGGGTCTTTGGCAATCTCTGGAGGGCAGGTGCGGGCGGCGGAGATCCAGTGCTGGCGCCGGACCTTCAGTGCGGGCGCCGGACCTCCAGTGCTCGCGCCGTGGAAACAATCCTGCCGCCACCGGAAAGAGAACGTATGGAACAAATCCCGGGTTGCCCCGGGAGTGTGTTCTGCCTTCGGACGCCGGAGGCGTCCCAGCCATTAGCCCCGGGTCGAGCGAGGAACGAGCGAACACCCGGGGTATCCCCCCCCAGCGAACGATCCATCCGTCCCGGCGAAGCCGCATCTCCGACGGAGAGGGGAACGATGCGGCCAGGAGGCCGGGACGGATGGAGTGCGCTGTTTTGGGAGGGAACCCCGGGTGTCGCTCGTTACACTCGCTCGACCCGGGGCTAATGGCTGGGACACCTCCGGTGTCCAAAGTGCAGAACACTCCCCAGTGTCCGCCTTCCCTACCAACCCAATACGCGGGTCGCCCGATGGGCGGGGCCACAGGATCGTCCAAACCGCCCCAGTCTATCCCCTGAAAATGCTTGGCACAGGGACGGGGATCGTCATGCTCAAAACTAGCTAATATCAATCTCCATGACCCATCCCAATGTCGAAGGCGCAGCGGTTCTCGTAGCGAAGCAATCGGCGGTGGATCCGACGGGCCGCTGGAAGAATACGCCGATCGAAGGGGTGCATTTCCGGCCCACGCGGCCGGTGCCGCATGACGACGGCACGGTGGCGGAGATCGCCCGGACGGACTGGCCGCAGGTGGAGCACCCGATCGTCCATGTGCACGTGACCACGACCGAGCCCGGGCGCATCCGGGCCTGGGGGCTGCATCAGCAATCCACCGACCGGCTCTTCGTGGTGAAGGGGCTCGTCGCCATCGTCGTTTACGACGGACGGCTCGATTCGCCGACGCGCGGCTGTCTCAATGAATGGAAAGTGAGCGAGCGCAATCCGGGTCTGGTGGTGATCCCGCCGAATCTCTACCACGGCTGGAAGAACATCGGCACCGCCGAGGCTTTCATCGTGAATATGCCGAGCTCCGCCTACGATCACAACGCGCCCGACGCGCTCGACCTGCCCTACGACCACCCCTCGGCCGGAGAGATCGTGCCGTTTCGCTGGTAGTCATCGCCCCCGGTGAGCGCTCCGCCTCTCGTCACGGTGGTGATGGCCACCTACAACTGGGCCCCGGTCCTGCCGTACTCGATCGGGAGCGCGCTCGGCCAGACGATGGGCGATTTCGAACTGCTGGTGATCGGCGACGGGTGTAGCGATGAATCCGAGGAAGTCGTGCGAGGCATCGGGGATCCCCGCGTTCAATGGGTGAACCTGCCCGTCAACTGTGGCAGCCAG
>JBBRPL010000197.1:0-8225 GCA_038228205.1 Chthoniobacterales bacterium | reverse complement strand
TGGACGGCCTGAAGGAAGTGAAATCCGATATCAAGGAGCCCAGGATGGACGTCTATGCGAGGAAGACCCACCAGGGCATGAACGTCGAAGCGCAAATGACCTTGGGACCATCGGATGGAAATATGCGGATCAAGCTGTCTTCCATCTATACCGAAGGTCGCGCCTTCCCCGCCGCCGTGGATGCGGTGACGTTGAAGGGTGAGAAGATCGTCACCGGGAGCCCCACCGGCAAGAAGGTCACGCGCACATATTTTGCAGCGGGTCGGTCGGGCTAGGTTCAGGCGGATGCCCGGCAGGCACAGCGACTTGAACGCACCGGCGATCTCGGAGGCGCCCTGCGAAAGTATGAGCTCGCCCTCAAACTCTTAGAAGACATTGAAGCTGATTATCCCACCGCGAATCCATACCCAACTCAAAGACGCTTACGCGAGAAGGTTCGTTCCCTCAGACAGCAACTGCACATTCCGGAAGCTTCCCTACAATCCAACCATGACGCCTAACCCGCCATTGAACGCGTCTCGACAACATGAGTCCTGAAGCCGCCCAAGCCAACGAACGGATCCTCGCTCAAGTGGAAGAGTACGGCGGAGGTTACGTCTGGGAATCGGAGATCTTTGCGGTAACGCTGATCGACGTGGCCATCCAAGACCAGGAGGCGGCAAGCCTGTGCGGTTTGACCGGAGTCGAGCAAATCGGCCTGAACGCATCGCGGTTGGCATTTGCTACTATCCAGAGCATCGCCGGTATTCCCGGCCTTCAATCGTTGGTCCTATCAGGCACGACTCTGACAGAGGATCAGCAGGTGCTACTCGATCGCCTCGGCCCTAAAGTAGAGGTAATTGCTCATGACGCCTAACCCATACCCTCAGCGAACAGCTCCGTGCGTCGCGGCACCCGCTTTCGGCTGTCGCGGTATTTTGGAGTGACATTGAGGCCCAACAGGTCAATACTTTCACCAATCCATCGTATGCGTTCCCTCCTCGCCTCTTTTCTTTTTCTTAGCTCATCCCTCATCATCCAGGCAGGTGATGTTGATTTTACGAACTATGACGTGCCCTTGTACGAACAGATCACCAATCACATCAAAGCCAAAGTCTTGACTCGGCTGGGTGAAGGCCGGAATAATGGTGACCGCTATTTCATCATTCCATTTGCTTACGAAAACAAAGGGAATGATCCGGGTTATTCGCATTCGTTCATGTCAGTGATTCGCGTGCTGGCCGATGACCGCCAACCTGCACTGACTCCGGGCCTGACGAAGCGGACCTACCAGAATCGGAACTTTGAAGCGTTTACCATTAGCTGGCTGCCGCACGATTTTGATAAGAATCCCAACCTCTGCGTGTTTGAGGGCTTTGGCGCCCGTCTCATTCCCTCATGGAATAAGTGCCCTGTTTCCGTCGGGAAGGACTTCAAACTCGAGGAAACGATCAAGCTGGCCGTGAATGTCAAAAACGCCGTGTGCATGTGGGGACCTTACGAAATCACCAAGGGGGCCTTCGACCTGGCGGTCAAACGCTTGCGCTTGCTGGACGCAGGCACGATCAAATACCGGGCCGATGACCGACTGACGCGAAAAGAGCGAACCGCCATCAATTGTTTCCATGCGATGGCGGGTTTGGAAGAGCTTTTCCCCAACGGTGGAATTTTCGGGACGGGATTCAAGATGTGGGGGCTCAATGGGACGGCCAGAGTGCTGATCGAATACAAGGTGCGCGGAACCAAAATGGGACTGCTGAAGGAGCCAGTGGATGAAAAGAAGGACCGCTTCGGATTTGTCTATGCCCCGAGTCGGGATGGTCGCCCGATTTATGATCCCTTCAAAAGCGCGTCCGCCTATCACCGGTAATCACTTTGTTACTTGCGCCGGAGCTGACCTCGGTGCCTGCGTTCTGATTTGCGTCTTGATGATCGTCGCGGCCGTCGCTGGCGCCGAGACCACCGCGCCTTTCGGCGAGACCGACGTTCCGATCTTCGTGAATGACGGCAAGTGCCACTATCGCCTCCCGAGTCTTCTCATCACCAGGAACGGCACGGTGCTGGCGGCCTGTCAGAAGCGGTTCGACCAGGGAGGCGACTTCTCGCCGTCGAGCCTCGTGCTGCGCCGCAGCCTCGATGGTGGAAAAACCTTCGAGGCCGAGCAGACGCTCTTCGATCGTGAAGGGATCATTACTTTTAATGGCAACCTCATCGAAGACCGCGACAGCGGGGCGATCTTCGCCTGTTTCATCGCGTTTCCCCATGCGGAGCGCGGGACGTGGTTCCAGAAAAAATGGGTGCCGCGAGGAGGCGGCTTTTCCATCGTCAAGAGCACCGACGACGGCCGGACGTGGTCGGCGCCGATGGAGATCATGCCGGAACCGAATGCCGAGGGCTGGCATGGCGGCGGCGCTTTTAATAACAACCATGGCGTCCAGCTTCGCGGCGGCCCGCACGCCGGGCGGCTCGTGATTGGCGCGCGGGTGTTCAAGCTCGGCCTGTATGAAGGGCGCGCGAAAGGCGGATTGATCTACAGCGACGACCACGGCGCGACCTGGAAAGTGGGCGGCGCCGTGTTGAAAGACATCGACGGAATCAATGGCGAAGTGACGGCCGCCGAGACCGGCGACGGCGAAGTTTACGTCAACTCACGCAATGGAGCCAGTACCGTGGTCATCCGCGCCAGGGCATCCGGCGAGACGGCCACACTGCCGCCAGGAATTGCCCCGCATCGCCGCATCTACTCGCGCAGCCAGGACGGAGGCGAGAGCTTCTACGAGGAAGGCTGCCACGAGGAACTGTTCGACGGCCCATGCAACGCCGGCCTGACGTGGCTACCGGGCAGTGCCAATGCCGACGGCGTCGGCGGTGTGTTGTTATTCACCGCACCGGCCGAACAAAATCGGTCGCGATTGACCGGTTCCATCAGTCGCGACGGCGGCCGCCACTGGATCGCCGGGCGGATCATCTCGGAAAAATCCGGCGGCTACTCGGACACCGCGGTGCTGCCCGACAAAACGATCCTGACGTTCTACGAAAGTCGCGACACCGAGCGGACCGGTGGGCTGTTGCTCGCGCGCTACAACTTCGAATGGCTCCTGGCCAGGGAAACGCCGGAACCGTTGAAGTAACCGCGCTGGCTGGGTCTTTCATCACTTCCTGAGATGGAGGCATCGTGCCGCTATCGCTATTGAGCCATCGCCCTGCTGAATGTCCTGGAATGAAACGGACTTTGCGCCGATCATGAAGGCCTTCGACATGCGAAAGGCGTTCATCGCAGTCTGCCTGCTGGCCCTTGGAGTCGCCCTCATTCCCGTCGGGCGGGTCTGCTATCGCATGGCATCCGACGCCTGGTTCTACTTTGGCCCGCCTCAGAAACCCCTCGATTACTCAAACTTCGAAAGGATCGTGGAGCTGGTTCGCCAGACGGATCTGGCGTTGGGCGAAACGAAACAATTCACGGTGGACGACGTGCTCAAACCGAAAGCGCTGATACCCGTGATCCCGCCGCTCGCCGAGGCCGCGAAATCCATGCGCGGCCGCGTCTGGGCGGAGCGATCGGCGGATGGGAATTTGAAAGTCGTGATTCAGACATTGGTCACGGACAAAGGCCACGAGTATGGCTTCGCCACTGCCGACACGCCGCCGGCTTATGACGACTCGACGGATTGGCTGATCCTCGATTTCCCCGGCCCGCTCATCTACGCCCAAAAGGACGGAATGCTCGGCAAACGCAACGATCGTTGGTGGTTGGTGGAAAACCATCCCGGTTTCAAAAACCGCGCCGAATTCCAGACCGCGCGATCGAAGCTAAAAGCCACGCCGACACCGCCACGCTGAAAGCAGAAGACGTTCATTCGCTGGGCAGGTTCCGCAGGCCGGTGCATCGCAGGCGTTGCGAACGGTTCCGCGAATAAATTCCCGGCTACGTAGCAGCAATTCATTCGCTGGGCGGTTCCTCGGGGTCGGTGCATCGCGGTGGCAGCGAACCGTTTTCCGGGTCGGTGAATGGCAGCCGGGTGACGGCGGGCTCGTGGCTAGCACCGCTTGGTGCTCGGAAGGGATCGATTGGTTTGCAGAGTTTGTGACGTGACCAGCCGATTTTGTGCGGCGCGATCACTAGGCGTTACCACGCCCGTCGCCACGGTCGAGGATTCCCGAATCACCCTTGCCTGCGCAGCGGGCCTCGGATTTAATGCCGCATCTATGAGATGCCCCCCTCGTCGCCGTGCTTCTCCTGGCAGGGACCCCCGCAAGGTCCCAGGATTCGACGCAGGCTCCTGCCGCGGCGACTTCGGGCGTGATCGAAGTGGCCGCCGAGATCCGGCCCAGGACCGAGGTAGCTGGTCTTGCCTCGGGGGCGATAGCCTTTGAGGGACCCGGCGGAAGCGGTCGCCGATATACCAGAGGCGTCCTCCTGAAGAATGACCCTCTCACCGGCGGGAACGGGAGCACATGGTCATTTAGCTACACTCGGCGGGGAGGCCCGCCAGAAATCCAAATTATCCATCCCTATGGAGGTGGGCAAATTATCAGCCATCTCCGCAAGACTGAAGTCGGGATTTCGACGCCCAGAGCGTGGATCGAAATAGGTTATGGAGGCGACGCCGCCCTGCGCGCCAGGAAAGGGAAGGGATTCGACGAGATCTTTCCATTGAACGACGATGAAGTGTATCAGGTGGTCAGCAAACTGGATGGCAAAGGCAATTACGAACTAGCCATCAATGGAAAAGTCGTGGCGACGGGGACCGTGAAGAAGGCTTCACCGCTGTCTCTCGAAATTAAAGACGGCGCGAAGAGGCCGCCCACGGTGCAACAGTTCGGGGCACCGGCTTTCAAAGGAGACGGACTCCCCATGCAATGGGCGGCGGGTTACGCCGCGGTGCTCCTCGCTCCGACGGAGGCTCCGGCGGAACAGAATGTTTGCCGGGACGTTCGCTTCGCCGGGAGTGCCTCGGTCGATGGGTCGAATCTGTCGCGTCCGGAGATCGCCAGCGCCGCACCGCCCGCGCAAGTGGCTTCTGCGCCCCGCGGAAAGGCAGGCGTCGCCAAGCCCAGTGCTCCCACGGTGCGGCCGGCGACACCCGCGCCAGCCCCGATTGCGCCGGCTGCAACTCCGGCAACGGCACCGGTCGCGGCTCTGGCGCCGGCCTCCGCGCCGGCCGCGGCGTCAAGAACCCAGATTGCGGTCCTGATCGAGCAAGGGGTGAATGCCAATCATTGGGTCACGGCGGATTTGGATCAAGCGGTTCCCTCGGAGATTCGTGACCACATTGTCGTCCTCCGGGAGGATTTGCAGGATGAACTCAAGTCCAAGCCGGCTGCCAATCAGGACGCGTATGCGAAGGGCGTGCGCCTGTGCAACGCCCTGATCGAAGTGCTGGATGAACGGGACCAAAAGGCCGCCCACGCCGGCTTCCGCGCCGTCGAGGCTAACGCCCGTCTCGGGGTGAGCAGCCAGACGCTCGAAGCGAGACGCAATTACCAGATGAGCTGGCCGCAATTTGCCCGCGAAACGACCCAGCGGAACGAACTCAAGGAACAGGCGGTCAACAACGCCGCCGTGCTGAAAGCGCGCCCCTTGGTGGACTGGTCCGAGCGTGCCTCCGTGCTCCGCAAGTCGCTGGATGTGCTCTACGCGCAATTTCGCGAAGCTGTGCGGCAAAGTCCCGTGGCGAAGTAGCGCTGCCTGCGACGGGAGCAATCGACCCGTCAGGAGATGGGGCTGGCACCGGTACGGATGGAGTATTCGCGGTTGGGTGGGAACCCGGGGTGTTCGCTCTCCCGCTGTCGCGGGATCGCTCGACACGGTATCTAATCGCTGGGACGCCTCCGGCGTCCAAAGTACGTAGCAGCGAATTCATTCGCTGGGCGGGACCTCGGGTCGGTGCATCGCGGCGGCAGCGAACCGCTCAGCGGGTCGGCGAATGGCAGTTGGGTGATGGCGGAGGCCAGACGGGAGTTGACCGGGCTATTTAGACGGCAACGGACGAGAATTTCTCGCGGAATTTTGAGAGGCGGCTCAAAGCCACCGAGGGCCACATCGGACTCGGCATGCACCTGGATGCAAACGCCGAACTGGAAGCGTTCGAGACCGGGTGCTCGATTCCGTGCCCACTGGGCGCGACTAAAACGGCCTCGAGTTTTACATTTCGTGGATGCGTGAATACGATCGTTGCGAACCACCGGACGCCTCCGCCCGAACCTAGCCCGACCGACCCGCTGCATAATATGTGCGCGTGACCTTCTTGCCGGTGGGGCTCCCGTTGACGATCTTCTCCCCCTTCAACGTCACCGCATCCACGGCGGCCGGGAAGGCGCGACCTTCGGTATAGATGGAAGACACCTTGATCCGCATATGTCCATCCGATGGTCCCAAGGTCATTTGCGCTTCGACGTTCATGCCCTGGTGGGTCTTCCTCGCATAGACGTCCATCCTGGGCTCCTTGATATCGGATTTCACTTCCTTCAGGCCGTCCACGTTCACGATGAAATGGGCTCGATCCTTCGAACTCCACTGCGCGGTGGATCGATTGTGGATCTCTTTTTTGATCTTTCCATTCACTGGCTTGTAGTTTTTGCCGTCCATCAGCCAGTAAAAGTCGAGCAGCGGCCGGTTCCCATCGGCCATAAAGTGCCCGTTCGCATCCAGCTTGGTGTAAACCACCATCTTGTTCTGGGGATTGACGTTTTTCTCCACGATCAGGATTGGCTGATGGATGCCGATTTCCGGGATATTCGTCACCTCTGACGAACCGGCGTGGAAGGCCGTCGCGACGAATACGAAGAAGGCGAGACAGGTTTTAGGACTGGGCATGCTGGTGACTCTTTTCGAGATCGTTTGGAAAGTAGGACAACACGCTGTTTCAAAGCGTGCCGGCGGTTGAGGAATCGAACTTTGCTCGAGCCTATTGCCGAATTTCGCAGAATTACTCTGCTGCCGCCACTCAAGATTGCGCTCCCGAGTGCAACTTGGGAACGAGCCGAACTTCGCGCGCAAAGGACAGCTCGCGCTGCGCCCCGTGAAGGAAGCCGCGCCGCAGCCGAAGTAGGACCAAGGGCCGATTTGCAGCTCTGCGCCGGGGATGTGTTGCTCATCGATTTCCCGGAGCCTTTGACGGACGAGCGCGCGCGAAAGTTGTCGGCTCTGAAACTGGAGCCGCTGGATCTGCGCGGCATCTACTTCACCGACCGCTCGCGCGATCTCGGGATGGCGGAAGTGCTCCTGCCTCCGGATTCCGACCTGGTCGGGCGCTCGGTCGCGGAGTCCTCGTTTCGGGACGAATATCGTCTCAACGTGATCGGCTTGCGCCGCCAGCGCGAGGCGAGCGCCTCGCGCGTGACGGAAGAAAAGCTCCGTGCGGGCGACACCTTGCTCGTGATCGGACGGTGGAAGCATATCCGTGGCTTGCAGAAACAGCGGCACGACTTCCTCGTGCTCAGCCTGCCTTCGGAAATGGACCAGGTGGCGCCCGCCCGGAGCCGGGCCCCGTCTGCGCTGGCCTGCCTCGCGGTGATGGTCGTCCTGATGGTGACCGGATGGGTGCCCAACGCCGTCGCGGCGCTGCTGACCTGCCTGCTCATGGGCCTCACCCGCTGCGTCACCCTCGACCGCGCCTACAAATCCATTCAGTGGCCCAGCCTGATTCTCATCGTGGGCATGATGCCTTTCTCCGCGGCACTGCAAAAGACCGGCGGCGTCGACCTTGCCGTGCGCGGGTTGATCGATGTCTTCGGCCAGGCGGAACCACGATTGATCCTCGCGGCATTGTTTACCCTCACCGCTCTCATTAGCCTGTTTGTCTCGAATACCGCCACGGCCGTGCTGATGGCCCCGATCGCCGTGCAAGTCGCCGGCGCCCTCGGCGATTCTCCCTACCCATTCGTGATGACCGTCGCGCTGGCCTCCTCGGCCGCGTTTATGACGCCGGTTTCTTCGCCGGTGAATACACTCGTCCTGGTGCCAGGGAGATACAGCTTTGGAGACTTCGTGCGCATCGGGGTGCCCTTCACGATTATCGTCCTGCTGCTCACCGTGCTTCTCGTTCCCTGGCTGCTGCCGCTCCGTCCGTAGGAGTGTCTTTCAAAAGGGTGGTCCGCCGTGATACTAGTGTAGTGCGGCGCAAATAGCGTAACATCTTTCTTGTCTGGCGAGAGTTCCTCGGAGAGGTTATCGAGATGGTTATCGTCACCTCTGATGTTCCTTGTTCTGAAGACCTACAATGGCTGCGGAAGCAGGCCACCAG
>JBBRPL010000196.1:0-8428 GCA_038228205.1 Chthoniobacterales bacterium | reverse complement strand
TGCTTGAGATAAAAGGCCGTCACAAAATACCAGAGCAATCCGATCACCGTGATGATGGCGAGTCCGCCCAAGCCACCGGTGAGCAGGCTTCCGAGAACGCTCTTATTTTGCACCCAGGGTTTCATAAAGTTTCAACGGATGGAGGGGACAGCCTCCCACAGGGTAGCGGAGTGGTCCGGGAACGCCACGGCCTCCGGACAGTTCGTCTCGCCGCCCGCACCACTGCTGCCGCCTTTCCTGCTTTGAAAGGTAGGATGCCTGGAATCATTCGCATTCGAGTAGGAATTCGCGGAGACGAAAACGAGGGCGCTCCGGGGTCGTGGTTGGGCTGAAAGCCGTGCAGCGGTATTACTTAGCGCGAATTGGCCCGGCAAGCCCGATCACCAAATTGTTCCGCACTCCTCTCCCGCGAAGTTGCCGGCCGGGCAGGCGGGAGCGCCAAATGTCGCCTAGCTTGCCCAAGTCCCAGGCTCCCCCTTTACCGTGGAACTCAATCAACTGCGCGCGTTTGCGGCCATCGTCGAGACCGGCGCGAAGAAAACCCCGGCATCCAGTTCCCCCAGGAACTCACCGTCATCGGCGTGATGCTCCTCACCAGCAAGGCGCGGCCGGGGTGCCCGGCGGCGGATTCGTCGCTCTTGCGGCCACGCTCGCGGCGGTTCCTTCGGTTCCGCTCGCGGGCCTGACTCTCCTGCTCGGCGTCGACCGCTTCATGAGCGAGGTGCGCTCCCTTATCAACATGATCGGCAATGGCGTCGCGGCGGTCGTGGTCGCCCGCGGGGAAGCCGAACTCGACATCGAGCACACGCGCCGCGTCCTCGCCGGCCAGGAGGAACCCGCCCCGCAGTTTACCGAACTCAATCCTTCCACTCCCCTCGCATCCTGATCCCTGCCATCGTCACAATCAAACCTTCCTCCCCTTCCATGAAAACCTATTCCATTGCCTCCATTCCCGCCGACGGCATCGGCCAGGAAGTCGTCCCCGCCGCCCTCGAGGTCCTGCAAGCCCTGCAGGAGCGTGACGGCGGCTTCAAACTCCGCGTCGAGAGCTTCCCCTGGGGCAGCGATTACTATCGCCAACATGGCGTTATGATGCCCGCGGACGGACTCGAGACGCTCCGACCCTTCGACGCGATTCTCTTTGGCGCGGTGGGCGATCCCAACCTCCCGGACGACATCACTCTCTGGGGCTTGCGCCTGCGCATCTGCCAGAGCTTCGATCACTACGCCAACGTCCGCCCGACGCGGATTCTGCCCGGCATTCATTCCCCGCTGGCGGGCCGGAATCCCGGCGACTTCGACATGGTCATCGTGCGCGAGAATACCGAGGGCGAGTACGCCGGCCACGGCGGGCGGGCGCACCGCGGGTTCCCGGAGGAAGTGGGAACCGAGACCGCGATCTACACCCGGGCCGGTTGCGAACGGATCATGCGCTTTGCCTTCGATCTCGCCCGCTCGCGTCCGCGGAAGAAGCTCACCGTCGTGACGAAGAGCAACGCGCAGCGGCACGGCATGGTGCTCTGGGACGACGTCGCGGCGCTCGTCGCCAAGGACTATCCGGACGTGGAAACCGACAAAATGCTGGTGGACGCCATGACCGCGCGGATGGTGAATCATCCGGCCACGGTCGACACGGTGGTCGCGACGAATCTGCATGCGGACATCCTGAGCGATCTCGCGGCCGCGCTGGCGGGCAGCCTCGGGATTGCGCCGACGGCAAATCTCAATCCGCCGCGGCACTTTCCCTCCATGTTCGAGCCGATCCATGGCTCGGCTTTCGACATCACCGGGAAGGGCGTGGCCAATCCGATCGGAACCTTCTGGACGGCCGTGATGATGCTGGAACATCTGGGCGAAAAGACGGCGGCGGCCCGTTTGATGAGTGCCATCGAGAAGACAACGGCGGCGCGCGTCTTCACCCCCGACCTCGGCGGCAAAGCCACCACGAGTGACGTGACGAAGGCAGTGCTTGCTGCTTTGTAGACGCCATGTCAAAGCCGCTTCGCATCTGGTGCAACGCCGCTTTTCCCGCGGACGCGATGGAAATCCTGCGCGCGGGCACGGCTCAGCATGAACTGATCAGGGCGGAAACCCTCGCGTCCTCCGTGCTGCGCTCCAGCCCGACCGATCCGAACTTTGCGTCGGCGGAAGTGGCGTTTGGCCAGCCCGATCCCGGCGCGATGCTGGGCGCCGGGCCGCAACTCCGCTGGGTTCAGCTCACGACTGCGGCCTACACGCGCTATGATCGCGCAGACTTGCGGGCGGCCTGGCAGGCCCGGGGCGCGGCCCTAACCACGAGTTCGCCGGTGTTCAATGAACCCTGCGCGCAACATCTCCTGGCCATGATGCTCGCGCTGGCGCGCCAATTGCCGCAGTCCTTGCTCGGGCAGATGGGCGACCGGGCCTGGCCTTATCCCGAGCGGCGGAAGGCGTCGCGGCTGCTCGGCGGCGAATCCGCCTTGCTCTACGGGTTCGGCGCGATCGCCGAGCGACTCGTCGAGTTACTCGCGCCGTTCGGGATGAAACTCACCGGGGTGCGACGCGAGCCGCGCGGGAACGAGACGATTCCGATGATCCGGGAAAGCGAGGCCGACGGTCTCCTCCCGGGGACCGACCACGTCATCAACATCCTGCCCGAAAGCCCCGCGACCCTCGGTTATTTTGACGAGGCCAGGTTCGCGCGGATGAAGTCGGGGGCGCGATTCTACAACATTGGGCGAGGGCCAACCGTCGACCAGGACGCGCTCGGCGCCGCATTACAATCGGGCGTGCTCGACGCGGCCTATCTGGACGTGACAAATCCGGAGCCACTGCCGCCCGATCATTCGCTCTGGAGCGCGCCCCACTGCTTCATTTGTCCGCACACGGGCGGCGGACACAGCCAGGAGTTCGTCCGCCTGGTGCGCCACTTCCTGACCAATCTAGAGGCGTTCGAAGGGGGGCATGAACTGTTGGGGCGGGCGTTCTGAGAGGCGGCTGATCCATTCGAAACGATCCCCATGCGCGTCCTCATCGCCCCCGACAAGTTCAAGGGCTCTCTCACGGCCGTGCAGGCCGCCGAGGCGCTCGGAGAAGGTTGGCGCGAAGGCTGGCCGGAGGCGGCCGGACCGTTGGAGATAGAAATGATTCCGATCGCGGATGGCGGCGAAGGCACGGCCGAAGCGTTCTGCGACGCTCTCGGCGGACGGTGGGTGACCTGCGCCGCCCATGATCCGCTCGGGCGGCCCATCTCCGCCCGGTATGTACTCGCGGAATCCGAGGGGAAGACCGTAGCCGTGATGGAAATGAGCGAGGCCGGCGGGCTCTGGCGGCTCAAGGCCGACGAGCGCGACGTGCGCCGGGCATCGACTTATGGCGTGGGCGAGATGCTCCGGCACGCCTTGTTGGAAAGCGCGGCCGAACGCGTGCTGATCGGCATCGGCGGCAGTGCGACGAACGATGGCGGTGTGGGACTTGCCTCCGCCTTGGGCTTTCGTTTTTTCCGGGAAGACGGACTGATGGAGAATCCGGTGCCTGAGATGTTGCGGGAGCTGACACGCATCGAGCCGCCGGCCACCCCGCTGCCCGCGGGGGAAATTCTGGTGGCCTGCGATGTCGCGAATCCGCTGCTTGGCGAACGCGGGGCGACCGCGATTTACGGACCCCAGAAAGGTCTGCGGGACAAGGAGGAGGCGGCGCTGCTCGAAGCGGGTTTGAAGCGACTGGCCGTCGTGGCCGCGGTCAGCCTCGGCACCGACTTCCGCAACGTGGCTGGCGCCGGTGCCGCGGGCGGCCTCGGTTTCGGGTTGCTCACGTTTTGCCAGGCCCGGCTGCAACCGGGCTTCGACCTCGTGGCGGAGTTTCTGCACCTCGAGGCGGCCGTGGTGCGCGCCGATGTCGTTTTGACCGGGGAAGGCAGTCTCGATGAACAGAGCCTGGAAGGGAAGGCTCCTGTGGGCGTCGCTGGCTTAGCTCGC
This sequence comes from Chthoniobacterales bacterium, assembly GCA_038228205.1. Lineage (GTDB taxonomy): Bacteria > Verrucomicrobiota > Verrucomicrobiia > Chthoniobacterales > Chthoniobacteraceae > Chthoniobacter. The sequence continues at coordinate 4,472 of JBBRPL010000196.1, read as the reverse complement.
AAACATCGCAAGCCTGTCCTGGCTTTCGCGGGGTGTGTCTCCCCAGGTGCCGCGCCCGCGTTGCGCCATCATTTCGACTCGGTGAGCGAATTGCGCGCCGAGGTCGCGACCGCGGAGGAATCCATCGCACGCGCGGCAGAGTTGTTGCGGCAATGTGCCCGCCGATCGGCCGAGACTTTCGGCAGCTGAGACTGTCGGGCGGCGCCTCAAAAACGTTGAATGGGGTTGACTCTTGAGCCGAAGCGTGGAGTCCTAAGCCCCCGAAAGGCAAAGAGATGTCCCATTCAGCCACCCCGGTTTTGCGCCGCGCCCGCAAGGCGGCCGCAGCAGTTCTTTCCGCGTTCTCGCTCCTCCTCCTCGGCGGAAACTCTCTCGCGGCCGGGCTCGTGATCTCCCCGAGCACGATCGCGAATGACTATGTCGGTGCCGTCGACTTCACCATCACCGGCCTCGACAGCGCCGGACAGACCGTCGTAATCGAAGAATATTTCGACGCCGACGGCAGCAATACCGTCAACGCACCGGATATCCTGCTGCGCCGATACGTCGTGACCGATGGCCAGGTCACCAGCATCGGAGGTCAGCGCAATCTCAACCTTCCCGGCGACGAAGACCTCACCGCCAACAGTCAGATCCATACGCGGATCAACTTCAGCTCGAACGAGATCATCGGCCGGATCGATGGGCGGCATCTTTTCCGCGTCTCTCCGAGCGGTTCAGGCTTTGCGCCCGTCACGACCGCGTTTGTCGTGACTCAGAGAGACTACAGCGGCAGCGGAATTTCCGGCACGATCCTGGGCGGCAGCCCGCAAGTCGGTCAGGTCGGGGCTCTGCTCTTGCTTTTTTCCTCTGGAGGCGACCACAACCTCATCGCCATCAGCGTGGCCGGCGCCGGCGGAAATTATTCGATCAAGACGGCCCCCGGCGCGTATCTCGTGCTGGCGACCAAGGGCGGGTTCATCGTCGATTCCTCGGCCGCGCCTCCCGTCATCGTGGCGGGGGGAAGTTTTGTCACGAGCCAGAATGTCATCCTGACGGCCGCCCAGAGGACCATCTCCGGCACTCTGCGTGACGCTGTCTCCTTGAATGGCCTGGCCGGCGTCCCGATGCAGGGAAGCGACCAGGCCGGTTTTCTCTCGATCACCCTCACGGATGCGAACGGGAATTTCACCGTGGATGCTGCGACCGGCCCCTGGCAGTTGAATGTCGGGGGGCAGGAAACCTCCCGCCGGGGCTTTCTGGATTTCAAGACGACCGAAAGCAGCGCCGGAAATGTGACGGGCTTCAATTACGATCTGCCCCGCGCGACGTCGCTCATCTACGGGAGTCTCAAAACGCCGGCTAACGTTCCGGTGCCCTTCGCGGAAATCGAGGGGCAAACGAACGGTTCCCCGAACCTGAAATCCTCGGCGGTGACCGATGCGAACGGCAACTATTCGCTCGGAGCGTCCCCGGGCAGCTGGAACGACACTCCGAAACCGATTGGCTATGTGGCAGCCGAGCAGGTGGTCGTGGTGAATACCGCCGGCTCGGCCGTTTTGCAGAACCTGGTGGCTTATCCGGTTACGGCGCACCTCCGCGGGCAAATCCGGGACAACCACAACAATCCGGTCGGAAACGTCACGATCCTCGCCATCGATACAGCCTCGCTCGGGGGTGGGGGGAGCAACAATCTTGCAGCCCAAGCTGATGCCGATGCAAACGGCAATTTCGATCTCGGCGTTTTCGGCGGCGGGGGCGCCACGACCCGGATCTGGCAGCTGCAACTCAACCAGAACGACAATACCGCGCTGTACGTCTCCACCGGTCCCACCTTTCCGGTACAGGATGGAGTGGACACCAACGGGATCACCTACCTTGTCTACGTGGTCACCGCCCACCTGCAGGGCCAGGTCCTGGACGAAAACAACGCACCGATCGGCAATATCAATGTCTTTGCCACGAGCGGAGCGAACGGCAATTTGTTGGCCGGGTCCAACGCCGATGGGGGCGGCAACTTCGACGTCGCCCTTTTCGCGGGGTCCTGGCAATTGGGTTTGAGCAACATCTCTGGCCTCGGACTGATTCCGCAGGACTTTTCGACCACCGTGACGGACGGCGTCGATCAAAGCGGTCTCATTTTCCGCGCGCGCCACACGACGACAACCATCATCGGCACCGTAAAGAGCGCGAACAACACCCCGATCGCCGGCGTAAATATGTTTGCGTCCTCGACAATCGGCGGCGCCACGTTTCCGACTTCGGGAGTCACGGATGCGAGCGGCACCTACTCGCTCCCAGTCTTCTCTGCCACCTGGACCGCCATTCCGAGTGGCCCGGATCTGATTTCGCAGGGTTTTCAATCTGTCGCGTCTCAATTGGCTTTCGTGAACACCAGTTCCGTCACGCTGAACTTCGTCGCCACCCCGGCGACCTTCGCCGGCTGGGGCTCGGAGTATTTCTCCCCAAGCGAACTGCAGAATCCCCTCATCAGCGGTCAGCTCGCCGATCCCGACGGAGACGGCATTAGCAATGAACTCGAGTATGCGCTGCACTTGAATCCGCGCAGTGCCGACGCCTCCGGATTGCCCACGTCCGGAACGCTTCCATCCACGGGGATGGGCCCGTATGTGACCTTGACGTACCGGCGGCTGATCGGAGCAACCGACCTCACGTATACGGTGCAGGAATCGACCACTCTCGCCACCACTTGGGGTTCCGCCACGGTCGCGAGCGAGGACATCCTCGGCGGCGATACGACCTTCCAGATCGTGCGGGCGCGCGTCTTGCAGGGTGGGGCCAAGAAATTCCTGCGGCTGAAAGTCGTGAAGTCTCCCTGATCTCCGGAAGATTGTCACACCCCCGCGACAGGGTGAAGTAGCGCCATGGATTTTCAGGCGCTGCTCGATTCGATCTTTCGCACCGATCCCGTCTCCCTGGCGGCGTCGAGCGTCGTCATGGCGGGGAATCTGATCGTGATTTTCGCCAGCAGTTGGGCTTACGCCCAAACCCGCCAGAAAGCATTTTTCGTCCTCAGCCTGGCCGCGGTGGGGGCAAGCCTGCTCGTGCTGGGAGACTACGTGCTCGCGCCTCATCTCGTCGCCTGGAGCCCCGACTCGGCTCGATGGTACCGCTGGTCACGCCTTGGGGCCTATGCGGTGCTTTCGGCAGCGCGGGCCGGGGGAATCTGGCTACTGGCGCTCGCCATGGTGCGACAGCTGCGCGCGCAACCTCCTCCGCCTCTGGCTCCACCCGCATAGACCGATAACCGCGCGCCACACTTTCGCGTGGCATGGCGCGAACGCGCGTGCTAAACCGCTCTCGCCCGATCTGTGGCGCCCCCGCCTCGCTCCACCCGTACTTTCCCTTCCCCCCATGCCTCCTGCCAACTATTCCGTCGAGACTCTCAATGACTTCATCGGCCTTGAGGTCGGCGTTTCCGATTGGTTTACCATCGACCAGGACCGCATCAACAAATTCGCGGAAGTGACGGGCGACAATCAGTGGATTCACGTCGACGTGGAACGCTCGAAGAAGGAAAGCCCCTTTGGCACCACCATCGCCCACGGCTTTCTCTCCCTCGCGATGATCCCGATGCTGCAATTCCAGCTCGGGCTCCTGCCGAAGGGGGTGCTCCAGGCGACAAACTATGGATTGAACAAAGTACGCTTCGTCCAGCCGGTGCCGGTGAATTCCCGCCTGCGCCTCCGGATCGTCCTGATCTTTGCCGAGGACAAAGGCGGCGGGCGCATCCTGCTCACAACGAAGAACACAATGGAAATCGAAGGGCAGGAGCGGCCCGCTTACGTCGCCGAGGCGCTCGGCATGCTCTATACCAAAGCGTCCAAGGAATGAGTTTTCCCACCGCAGCCCCCCACCCTGAATTCCCATGAGCGCGGAAAGCAAAAAGAGACCCGCCGCAAAATCCGCCAAGCCGGCCCGCAAAACCGTTCCCGAGACGTTGGCGAACGGTAACGGCGACGCGCCCGAGGTGGCCTCGGCGGAAACTCCGCCCGCGAAGCATGACTCCCCCGAAGTGGAGGCGATCGGCGAGCAGGCCGCGCAACGCATCGCGGGTCCCAATCCCATCGTGAATATTCGTGGCAAGGACTTCATGAAAGTTCTGCTCGGCATGTTCAACGAGGCCTTGAAGAAGCCGCAATTGGTGGTGGAGCACTACGCGAAGTTCGTGCAGGAAACTGCCACGATTCTGCAGGGCAAATCGAAGATCAGGCCCGAGCGCGGCGACCGCCGCTTCATGGATCCCACCTGGGCGAAGAGCAAGGCCTATGGAGGTTTGCTCCAGGTCTACCTAGCCGCCTGCAAGCAGGTGAACGCCTGGATCGATGAAACGCATGGAGCGGAGGACGACAACGCCCGGGCCAAGTTTCTCGCCGCGCTGATCAACGACGCGCTCGCGCCGACGAATACGATGATCAATCCCACCGCCATCCGGAAGTTCCTCGAGACCGGCGGTGAAAGCGCAGTACGCG
>JBBRPL010000195.1:0-8550 GCA_038228205.1 Chthoniobacterales bacterium | reverse complement strand
GTCGAGCGAGCCTTGCGAGCGAACACCCGGGGTATCCACCCAACAGCGAACGCTCCATCCGTCCCGGCGAAGCCGCATCTCCGAAGGGGGAAGATGCGGCCAGGAGGCCGGGACGGATGGAACTGCGCTGTTTTGGCAGGGAACCCCGGGTGTTCGCTCGCAAGGCTCGCTCGACCCGGGGCTAATCGCTGTGACCCCTTCAGGGTCGCGAGTCGCGGGTCGCGAGCCGCGGGCCGCGCTCGCTTCTCCCTTCCAGCTATGCGTCCCCCAGGGCCGTGGTTCGTTTGGCCCGCGACTTACGGGCGCACGCAGAACTCGCGTAGCCGAGAGTTCGCTCAGCGGAAGCCGGCCTTTTGCAGCCACTTCAGCGTATCCTCCGGCCAGGCTTTGGCGGCGCCCTGGCAATGCAGGCCGTAGCCGTGGCCGCCGGTGGCATAGAGCTGGAATTCATGCGGCACCTTCGCCGCGGTGAGCGCGGCGTCGTAGACCTTGCTGCCCACCACGTAGGTCTTGTCGTCCTCGTTGTGGACGATGAGCGTCGGCGGGATCTTCGCCTTGAGATTCAGGTCCGGCGCGACGCCCCCGTCCTTGTCCTTGTCGTTGAGGTAAGCCGGATACACGAGCACGGCAAAGTCCGGCCGGCAGCTCTTTTCGTCGATCGCATCGATCGCCGGGTAGCTCCGCTCCTCCAGCGGCGCGCTCGCCTTCGCCGCGAGATTGCCGCCGGCGGAAAAGCCGATGATGCCGAGCCGTTGCGGATCGATGTTCCATTCCGCGGCCCGCGCCCGGGCCACGCTCAAGGCGCGCTGGGCATCCTGCAGCGCCCCGGCTCGGTTATTGGGCGTGCGATACTTCAGCACCAGCGCGCTGATCCCGGCGGAGTTCAGCCAAGCCGCGATCTCGGTGCCCTCCTTGTCGATGACCGTGTACCCATATCCGCCACCGGGACAGACGATCATGGCCGGCGCCCCTGATGCCGCCGCGCCGGCCTTCCGGGGCGCCGGAAACAGCGTCAACGTGGGGCGGCTGACATTGGTGATGCGATGAAAGTTATCATTCCTCGGCACTTCCGCCTCTGGCGCCGCGGCACCCTGACCCGGCATTTTTCCTTCGGGCCATACGTCCACCGCCGGGGCCGTCGGCGGAGTCGGTGTCTGTGCGAAAGTGGTTCCGACAAGGAAGAGGAGGGCGAGGAAACGGGAGATCATGGGGAATGGGGAAGCTCGGTGTGCGTGAAAGCTAAGCAGACCCGCAGCAGGTTTGTGCAGCGAATTCGCGCTTCCGGCGCCAACACCCCACCCTCTCGTTCCGAAAGTTGGCGAAGCGTCGAGCACCGCGCATGAAGGAAGACGAATGATAACACAACGGTAACATGGCCATATCCTGTCGCGAACATGGAAGGACCATGGTTTTCAAAAAACCTATCCTCCCTATGAACCACCAGCCATCTCGGAATTTTCCCAAAGCATCACCCTCGCTTGCAGCCCGCCGCGGAGCCGTCGGAAGCCGCCGCGGCGCGTTCACGCTCATCGAACTGGTCGTCGTCATCGTGATCTTCGCAGTCCTGACGGCAGTGCTCCTGCCGGTATTTTCCAGCGTCAAGAAGCGCGCTATCACCAAAAGCCTAAACGACGCCTCGCCCGGCCCGACAGGCGCCGAGGGGCCGATGATTCGTGCCGGGGGCCTCGAGATCACGTCGGCGCGGCCTGCCCTGAGCCTGCCGAACCGGCCATTGGCCACGGTGAAAAGCTTTTCGGCGACCGTGGCTCTCAAGCCGGCGTTGAGCGTGGGCACCGCCGATCCCGAATCCATCTACACCGCGCAACTCAAGGCGCAATTCCAAGCCGTCAATCCCAGCGGCGCCGCCGGCGCGTGTGAAGTGCTGCTGCCGCTTCCCCCGCAGATCATCTCCCTCGCCGATCTCGACATCACCGTCGCCGGCCAGCCCAGCACCTCCGTCGAAATTCGCGGGGACAAACTGGCCTGGTTCGGGACGTTGCCCGCCGAACCCGTGTCCATGACCATCGGCTACTCCGCGGTCGGCAAAGGGCTCTACAAATTGCCCATCCCTCCCGCCGGCATCCTGGACACCTTCCACATCGACCTCACGGCGGTCGGCTCCGGTGTGCGCATGCTCGAACTCTCGCTGCAACCCACCAAATACGGCCGGGAAAACGGCCAGACGGTCTATACCTGGGATTACACGCACCTGCTCTTCGGCCGCCCCATCGCCCTCGACGTGCTGGGCGTGGCGCCCATCGATCGGCTCGGGGAATTGACCTGGCTGGGCCCCGGCAGCGTCGTCGTCTTCGGCCTGTTTCTCGGTCTCCTCGGCCACGCCTTCCCGAGCCGCACCTTCGACCGCTGGATGCTCCTGCTCCTCCTCGGCGCCTTCACCGGCGCCTATCCACTCATGTATTTCGTCCAGGAATTCGTTCCGCTCGGGGCCGCGATCATCGGCTCCGCGGCCCTCGTCCTGGTCATCATCGCCGTTCGCGCCGCGACCGTCATGGGGCTCCGTCTCGCCATCCTCGGCGCCGTTCTTCCCGCCACGGCCATCCTCGCCGTCACCCTCATCTCGGCCATCCACCCCCGGCTGCAGGGCGTCCTCATCACCAGCACCGCCCTCGCCACGTTTGTCGCCGCCATGGTCCTCGTGCCGCGCACATCGATTGCGCCGCTGGAGGCTCGGTGAATGCTCTCAGGAGCGACCCTTCGCTAACTGTGGGAACGAGAAGAAAAGAAATGACTCAATGTCCTGATTCAGTCCGCTCATTCGTCGAGGTGGTGAACAGCATCCACGAACATGAATAAACAAGTATTCCTCAACATCCCGGTCGCCGATTTGCCGAAGTCGATCGCCTTCTACGAAGCACTCGGTTACGCGCGCAACCCGCAGTTCTCAGACGGCACGGGCGCATGCATCGTCATCAGCGACACGATCCATGTCATGCTCTCGACGCACCCCAAGTTCCGCGAATTTACGCCCAAGGCCATTTGCGATACGTCCAAGGCCGTCGAGGTTCTCATTTCCCTTACTTGCGAGAGCGCAAAGGAGGTCGACGACCTCGTCGCGAAGGCCATCGCCGCTGGAGGCTCGACTTACGATAAGCCGGAGGACCTCGGCTTCATGTACTCGCACAGCTTTGTCGATCCCGACGGCCACGGATGGGGGCTGTTTCATATGAGCGCGCCGCCGAAGTCGTAATGCCGGAATTTCCCCGCCCGGGAGTCGGTGCACTTCCTCCCTCGACGGGTCCGAAACTTGCGGTACTGTCGCCTGGCCTCGTTGACCTCGCATGAATACCCGCACCCGCACCCTTCTCTCCATCGTCTTTGCCCTGGCGACGCTCGAGCGGGTGGCCATGGGAATCATCCCGATCAACGCCGATCAGACCGAAAATCTCGCCCCACCGCCGGATGGCTCGCCGTGGAACTATGTGGCGAGCTTGACGGATCAATTTGGAGTCCACGCCAGTGGGGTTTACCTGGGAAACCGCTACGTCCTCACGGCCAACCATGTGGCTGCGCAAATCCTCTCCGTGTTTCTGAATGGAGTGAGCTATCCGACAGACACGACATTCACCCCGGTGGCCCTGCAGGGGACGGATATGCGCATCATGCGCATTGTGGGGGATCCGGGGTTGCCGCTGTTGCCACTGATCGATCCGGCGGACTCGGAATTCAACATGCCTTGCACCATGATGGGCTACGGCGTGGGCAAGACGACCCCTGTGCCGAATCAAGGCTGGAACTGGGGCGACGACACGACGCGGCTGAAGCGCTGGGCCACGAACACGACAATGGGCGGCGGGTATTACAATTTCCCGCAGCAGACCATCGATAACATCGTGACGGCGTTCAATCGTTCGGCAGGTCCCCGCGAGGGTCAGATTTCCGCCGGCGACTCGGGCGGCGCTTTGTTCATCAAGTTTGGCGGCGTGTGGAAGCTGGCGGGCATCTGTGACAGCATGGACGTGGACGGCGCGGCCCTCTACGACATGGATCCCAACACCCCTGGCGATCAGCCGGAACAGTCCTACTTCGTTGCGGTGAAACCGGTGCTGTCCCAAATCCTTCCGTACGTGCCGAGGGGCGCTTCCACGGGCGCGGCGCCGACCCCGTTGAAGGACCTGAATTCGAGCTTGTACGATCTCCCTGAGCCGGTCCCGGGGGGCCTGGCAGCGGTCGGGAATACGCTCTACTTTTTCGATGACGACCCGACGTCCGGCGTGGAGTTGTGGAAGAGCGACGGCACCCCCGAGGGCACGGTGCTGGTCAAGGACATCAACCCCGGCCCGGCCAGCAGCAATCCTCAATGGCTGACGGCGCTGGGGAGCACTCTCTACTTTGTGGCCACCGATGCGACGAACGGGACCGAGTTGTGGAAGAGCGACGGCACGGATACGGGCACCGTGCTGGTGAAGGACATCTGCCCCGGTGCGGGCGGCAGCAATCCGAGCAATCTGACGGTGGTGGGGAATACGCTCTACTTTAGCGCCATGGATTCCTCGGCCACCGGAATTGAGTTGTGGAAGAGCGATGGGACCGCGGCGGGGACCGTGCTGGTGAAGGACATCAATCCGGGCGCGGGCAACAGTAATCCCCAGTGGATGACGGCGCTGGGGAACAAGGTCTACTTTCGAGCCTTTGAGCCGACCAATGGCGCCGAGCTGTGGACGACCGACGGCACGGCGGCGGGGACGGTGCTGGTGAAGAACATCTCCGCCGGCAAGGGCAGCAGCAGCCCGGCGCGCCTCACGGCATTCGGGAACGCAATTTACTTCAACGCCTTTACGCCGGCCGCCGGGTGGGAGCTGTGGAAGAGCAATGGAACGGCGAGCGGCACCGCGCGGTTGAAGGATATCATGTCGGGTTCAGGAAGCAGCAATCCGCAGGCGTTCACGGTCATCGGAAGCACGCTCTACTTCACGGCCAGCGACGCCAGCGGTGGCCCGGAACTGTGGAAGAGCAATGGGAATGCGGGAGGGACGGTGCGCGTGAAGGATATCGTGGCCGGAACGACCGGCAGCAATCCCAGCTTCCTCACCGCCATGGGGAGTAAACTCTATTTCGCCGCGCGGAATGTCTCCAATGGCACGGAGTTGTGGAAAAGCGATGGCACGACCGGCGGGACCGTGCTGGTCAAGGACATCCGCCCCGGGACCGCGAGCAGCAATCCGCAATGGCTCACGGCGATGGCCGGCAAACTCTACTTCCAAGCCCAGGACGCGACCCATGGGGCGGAGCTGTGGGTGAGTGACGGAACGGCCGCGGGCACCGGGCTGGTCAGCGATCTCACCGGGGACGCCACGGACTCCTCCCCGATGCATCTCCGGGCCGTGGGTGGCAAGCTGTTCTTCACCGCCGCGCCGGGACCATCGGGGCGCAAACTGTTCGTCTACGATCCTGCGGTGATCGCCGCGCCGTAGTCGTGACGCACGGGGTTTTCCTGGCCGGTTGTCCTCAACCGTATCAATTCATTAGCGGAACCACGGATTTCACGGATGAACACGGATAAAAGGCGACTGCAAGCGCGAGCCACGCGTTCACCGAATAGTGAGCCCATTCTTCTTGGACGCATGGCCGTCTTTTCCTCCATCCGTGCCCATCCGTGTCATCCGTGGTCCATTCCTACTGCATCGTTACGGCTCAAGGCGCCACGGGCAGCGCATAGCACGCGGCTTCGGTGGCATTGCGCACGAGCAGGTGGTCGCCGACGATCACGGGATGATTCCACGTCTTGCCCTGGAGCGCTTGGAAGGAAGTGATTTCCTTGTGTGCCGTGGGATCGGCTTGCAGCAAGACGACGCGACCGTCCTCCGCGGCGATCAAGATTTGGCCGGATGACTCCAGGAGCAGCGCCTGGCCTTTGCCGTAGCGCCCATCCTTCCACCTGCGCGTGCCGGTCTTGAGGTCGATGCAACTAAACATGGAGCCATCGATGCCGTAGAGAAAACCGTTGTGCGCGATAACCTCGGAAAAATCGGTCTTCAATTGCTTCGAGGTCCAGAGTTCTTCGGCCGCGAGTTGCTCGCCTTTCTTGCTGACGCGAATGGCGCGCGTCCCCTCCGACATCGGAGTGGGCAGCAAAATGACGTCCTCGCCGCTGACCGTCGGTTGCAGCGCACGGTAACCCTGAAACTTCCACTCATAGTTCAGCCGCACCTTGCCGGTGGCGGGATCGAGCAGGAGCAAGCCGTCATTGGTCAGCATCAAGAGCGTGTCTTCGCCGAGGACCTTGCTGAGTTGGGGCGAGCTATACGACTCGGGTCCACAAGCCACGGACCACTTTGGTTGCCCGCTCACGGCATCGAAGGCCATGACTCCCTTGTCGCCTCCACCACCGGCGTAGATGATGACGAGGGAGCTTGTCACCAGCGGCGAGGCCGAGTAGCCCCACATGGGCGGCACCCCGCGCCCGCTGAGACTTTTGAAATCCTGCTGCCACACCACTTCACCCGTGCTCCCCTTCAAGCGTTGCAGCACCCCTGAGGCACTCACCACGAAGACCGCGCCATCCGCCAGCGTCGGTGTGGCGCGCGGACCGGGGCCGCCCATCGGTTCATCGAACCGGGCCTCGCGTTGCTGGGTCCAGACTTCATTGCCCGTGGCGACCTCGTAGCAGGCCACGACTTCGTTGGGCCCGCGTTGCTCCTGCGTAAACGCAAATTGTCCCGCGACCGCAAACGACGACCAGCCTGCGCCGACGGGTTTTTTCCAAAGCAACTTCGGCGGATTCGCCGCCCAGTCCGTCGCCAGCCTGGGCGCCTTGGTGTGCCCCAGGCGATCCGCTCCGCGGAATCCGGGCCATTCGGCGGTGGCGATGGCCGCCTCGATCGCTGCGCCCGTGCCTTCTGTCTTCGGCGGAGCGCTTTTGGTCCAAGAGCCGGCGCCCGGCGCCGACGACCAGCGCGAATGCAGTTCAAACGCATACGCGCCGGTGATTCCATAACTTTGCAAAAACACGGTGATGGACATCGCCAGCACGGCCCCGAGCAGCGCACCGCGGACGCGCTGCGGCGATGGCTTGCGGCGATTGGAATATGCCCCGAGGCCAAAACCAATCATTCCGAGGGGCACCGTCAGATAGGTGGTGATCAGGCCGCGCATGGTGGGATGGCTCAGCAACACGATCACCGCCACCGCCAGAAGGAACCCGAAGAAACCCATGAGCTTCTCGCGCCCGGTGGCGCGACTCCCCGCCAGCCACCAGATCAGCATCAGCACACTGGCCAGCAGCGGGAAGAACACGGGCACATACCAAAACTGGCTGCTCGCGCCTTCGACGAAGCGAGGCACGTAGCGGCAGACAACGATGATCGCCATGAGCACCAAGGCCGGCCACATCCGCAGGGGCTTTTGCGGGGATTCTGACGGAAGCGTTTCTGTAGTCATGGCGAGTAGCGTAAGGGTGAGCGGGGCCGGTGCTTTTGAGGCCCTCGGAATCTGCGCGTGGCCTCATCGAGCGTCAATCACGCGGCTCGCTTTCCGCTGCGCCACCAGCCACGAAACAGAAAAGAGCATCGGAAACTCAGCCAGGCTGTCCTCAAATCGACAGTTCACTCGTGTTTCAAGACGCCAGCCACCGAATCAGAGTTTGACCGTTCGCCGCCGCGAACGCCCTGCGGCCTTCCATCGGAAGGGATCTCGCTCCACTCGGTTCGCCGCACGCTCGCGCGTTCCCAAAGCGCTTCGCTAACTTTGGGAACGAGATGAATTGACCTGGCTGGGCCCCGGTACCGTCGTCGTCTTCGGTCTTTTCCTTGGTCTCCTGGGCCACGCCTTCCCATTACGCCAGTTCGACCGCTGGATGCTCCTGCTCCTCCTCGGCGCCTCCACCGGCTCAACGGCGCCTATCCGCTCATGTATTTCGCCCAGGAATTCGTTCCGCTCGGGGCCGCGATCATCGGCTCCGCGGCCCTCGTCCTGGTCATCATCGCCGAGTGCGCCGCCACCGTCATGGGCTTCCGTCTCGCCATCCTCGGCGCCGTTCTGCCAGCCACGGCGATCCTTGCCGTCACCCTCGTCTCGACCATCCACCCCGGCTCTAGGGCATCCTCATCACCAGCACCGCCCTCGCCGCCTTCGTCGCCGCCATGGTCCTCATGCCGAGCAAATCAATTGCGCCGCTCGATGCTCGGTGAATCCTCTCAGGGAAGAACCCTTCTGCGCCATCAGAGGAATCCTGCAAACAATCGTCCCCCAGACCCCTATTTCAGCGTCTCGCGGTGATTCTCCGCGGAATCAACGTTCGTCCCCTGCCCTCTATTAACGAGCGGTTGCCTTACAGCGTCGCCGCGCTACACTTAAATCGCACAACTTTCGAACTGAACTGTAGTAACCCAACCAAAACTCCATCGCAGCTTACGAACAATCCCCTATGGCCAAGAAAATATCAGTAATTAATTTCGCCTCTTCGCTGTTTTAAGTGGGTGAAAGGGCCGGCAGGTGAAGTTGGAGGCGGCCAGCTTTGAGCAGGGCCATGAGGCGGAAGTTGCGGAAGGAACGAAAGCCGCGAGCCATACGCTTGGCCAGTTGCAGCAGGCC
>JBBRPL010000194.1:0-8615 GCA_038228205.1 Chthoniobacterales bacterium | reverse complement strand
GGTGGCCTGCTTCCGCAGCCATTGTAGGTCTTCAGAACAAGGAACATCAGAGGTGACGATAACCATCTCGATAACCTCTCCGAGGAACTCTCGCCAGACAAGAAAGATGTTACGCTATTTGCGCCGCACTACACTAGGGAGGCGGTGATTTCGCGCTTGACACCGAACCCTGCTACATTCTTGGTTCGGGGTCTTGTGAAGACGTGGATCTACGCGAAAGGACGGTTCTCCGGCCGCAGGGCGGGCTCGCAGTCGATCCGTTTTTCCATCATGAGGCTGGCGGAGATGGCTCCCGCATCGCGCGCAAAATAATGGACGAGCAGAACCGCCAACAAGTCCCGGGAGTGATTCTGACCGCAGGGGTGACGCTTGTCTGTGTGATCGCGTCCACTTTTGCAGCGGCTCGCGAAGTCGCTTTTCCGGAACTCCTCTGGATCCCTCTCGGGTTGATCGGCACGGCGGGACTCCGGTGGTGGCAGGACACGGTGAACGAGCGGCGCTCCGAAGAGGACCGGGTCCCGGCATCGGCGACCGTGCTGGCGCTGGTCTTTTGGCTGATGTTCTCGGCTGCGCTCTACGCGATGACGCGGGCGCTCTGGCAGATCGGCGGCGGCTGGATCGCTGCGGTGTTTGTCGGCATCATCTGGGCGCTGGCCTCGGCTTCGGTGGGCGGGATTGTGGGTTTTCTCTTTGGCGTCACTCGCGTGAACGTCAATGCCCAGGGCCAATCGACCGCCGAGATGCGGCCGGACGGCAAGACGGCTCCCGCGCCGGCGCAACCCGTAACCATCCTGGAGAATATCGCCCAATGGCTCGGCACGGCCCTGGCGGGCGGAGTGCTTTTCCAGGCGGGAAATCTCGGGCACGTCCTGACCGACCTCGGAAACGCCTTCGGCGATATCCAGGGAATGTACACGGCGAATGAAGCCGCCACGAGAAAGTGGCTGGCGACCGTCGGCAGCGCGAGCGCGGTGCTCTTCACGCTCATGGGTTTCCTCGCGGTTTACCTTTTGACGAAGCTCTTCCTCAACCCGGCGATGAACATAGCGGATCGCGCGGTGGGCCCGAAGATTCCCCAACGGCCGGACTTGAGTGACCTCGAGCTGGAGGCCCTGGAGAAGGCGGAGATCGATGTCGGCGATCAACAGGCGCAGTTTGGCGAACTCGCCAAAGAGGCGGCGAAAAAGATCATCGAGACTCCGCCCGAACGGCTCACCCACTGGCGGGATTTGCGACTTTACGCGAAGGCCAAACTGAGTCTCGGCGAACCGAAAGCGGCGCTCGATGCGTATCGGCGGGCGATCGACATCGTGCCCGAGGATGCTGAGATGCTCCTGGGCTTTGCCGTGGCGCTCTCGGAACTCGAAGAGAAAGGCCCCGACGGGAGAGGAACGGCGCCGATCACGGATTCCGCGCGCGGCATGATCCTGTCGCAACTGGAGCGGGCCCGGAATGCCTGGAAGCGCGCGGATGGCGCGAGCCTGGCCAAGAATGTCTATAAATCGCTCATCTTCGCGTATCTCTATGTCAAGCCGCCGGGAGGCTTTGTGAAAGCGCTGCGGACGGCCCGGGAGTATTTCGAAATGGACAATACGATTCGCAGTTCAGGGATTCTCGTGAATGTGGCCTGCGCCTACGGCCAGGCGGCGACAGCCGTGCAGGAACAGCGCTCGCGCCCGCTGAGCGCTGACGAGTTGACGGTATTCCGGGCGCCGACTGCCGTGGAACTCGAGAACCCCTCCAAGCTGCTGGCTTTTCTTCACCGGGAGGGTGTGGAGGTGTTGCGTGAAGCGCTCGCCCGGCGGCCGGAATTCAAACCGTGGGTGCGGCGCCTGGCGCGATTGGACCCGGCCAAGGCTGGGGAAGAAAACGATGCCGACCTTGTGCCATTCAAGAACGACGCCGCTTTCCTCGCGCTGGTGCGGGATCGACCGCCCACAACTCCCAAAACTCCCAAAGCTCCTAAAGCGAGAGCGAAGGCGAAGAAAAAGAGTCGACCGACGGGAAAGAAATGACTCCGCCAGCCGGCACGTTCTCTTAGGGAGCGTTTGAATATTCGGTTGCCATGCAGCCAGCGTTTGGAAATTGATCAACGGGCGGATGCAGAGCAGGTGGATCGCGTTCTCTCCCGCATGCGGGACGATGGGAAAAAAGAATCGCGGCTTTGCCGCCCATCTTTTGCCGGCCTGGTTCTCCAGTGCCGCGGTCACGGCTTTCTTGTCCGCGTTCATTCGGACTCTCGCCTCCGACGGGGAGTGCGTCATCCTCGCGAACCTGGGCCCTCCCGTGTGGGTCGAGGTTTCCGCGACCCTGCGCGTCGCAGACCCGGCCCGGTGGTGGAAACGGTGTGTCGGAGGAGGCTGAATCACAGGGCGTTATGGAAATTATAAAAACCCATTGCGTTATCCCGGAAGTAACCGTAAATATACGTAATGAAACGCCGCTGTGACACAGTAGAAATCCTGCTTTACGGGCTGTTCGCGCTCGCGGTGGTAGCGCTCGCCGTGACGGTCCATTCCGTCTGGCACCTCTATTTTTAGGATTACTTGCCCGCCGGCGAGAGGCCGAAGTTTGAGAACGAAAACGGCATCTCGACCGGCTTCCCTTCGAGGATCTTCCCGGTGATTTTGCGGCCCTCGCACAACATGACCAAGAACCAAGAACCAAGTACCCCATCCCCGCGCTCTTCGGAACGCCGATGCCGGGCGGACGAGTTTTGATTTCCTCGCGCTCGCCATTGGTGAGGCGCTACCGTCGCGAGCCATCCCCCATGAGACATCCCCCGATCCTCCTCGTCCTCGCCGCCCTGCTCTGCGCTGCCCTGGCTGCGCCGCACGCCACAGCCGCCGAGGCGCCGGCGCGCCGGCCGAATGTCGTCCTCATCTTCATCGATGACATGGGCTACGGCGACATCAGCCCCATCAATCCCAAGTGCAAGAACCGCACGCCGAATCTCGAACGCATGGCGCGCGAAGGGATGAAGCTCACGTCATTCTACGCCGCGCCGGTGTGCTCGGTGTCGCGCGCACAGGTCATGACGGGCTGCTACGGCCAGCGGGTGTCGATTCCCGGCGTGCTATTTCCCGGCGCGGCGAACGGCATTAGTGCCAGCGAACACACCGTGGCGGAACTCATGAAGGCGCAGGGCTACGCGACGAAGTGCATCGGCAAATGGCACCTCGGCGATCAGCCGGAATTCCGGCCCACCCGCCATGGGTTCGATGAGTACTTCGGCCTGCCGTATTCCAATGACATGATGAAGAAGGCCAAAGTGAACGGCCAGCTCGTGGTGCCGCTGGTGCGCAATGAAAAGGTCATCGAGCTCCTCACCGGCGACGACCAGGACCGTCTCACCGAGCGCTACACGGATGAGGCGCTGAAGTTCATCACCGAAAACAAGGAGCGGCCCTTCTTCCTCTATATGCCGCACACCGCCGTGCATACGCCCATTCATCCGGGAGAAAAATTCCGCGATCACTCGCAGAACGGACGCTACGGCGACTGGGTGGAGGAGGTGGACTGGAGCGTGGGCCGCGTGCTCGATACTTTGCGCGAGCTGAAGCTCGAGCAAAACACGCTCGTGATGTTCAGCAGCGACAATGGCCCGTGGCTCATCAAAGGCCGGGACGGCGGTGAGGCGGGCCCGCTGCGCGGCGGCAAAGGCAGCACGTGGGAAGGCGGCGTGCGCGAGCCCACGGTGGCGTGGTGGCCGGGCCGGATCGCCCCGGCCAGCGTGTGCGACGCCATCGCGGGCAATATCGATTTCCTCCCTACCTTCGTGAAGCTCGCCGGCGGCACGGTGCCTGCCGATCACAAGATCGACGGCAGAGACATCTCCCCGCTGCTCCTCGGCCAGACCAAAGAATCGCCCCACGAAGCTCGCTACTATTACTCCGGATACAAGCTCCAGGCCGTGCGCGTGGGACCGTGGAAGCTCGCCTTTGCGGCGCAAAATGACGGCCTCGGCCTCGGCGCCGCCGTGCCTGGTTCGCTCGACAAGCCGCGCCTCTACAATCTGGACATCGACATCGGCGAACGCACCGACGTGGCCGCCGAGCACCCCGACATCGTGGAGCGGCTGAAGCCCCTCGCCGTGAAAATGGCCGCCGAACTCGGTGACGGCAAACCCGGCCCCGAAGTGCGCCCGGCCGGCCACGTGGACAATCCCGTCACGCTGTATCCCGTGGAAGACGGCGGCGCGAAGCCCGCGCCGAAAAAGAGCGCCGGCGCCGCCAGTCCGTCAGCCACCGCGAATCCCGGCCCCGCGGTGAGCCTCGATGCGTTAAAGATCGGCGATACGCTCAGAGGCGGCGACGCGCCGCAAATCACGGGCAAGGCGATCACCATCACGTGCGAAGTGGAAACAAAGGCGTCCGATGGCGTAGTCGTGGCGCATGGCGGCTCCGCCGCAGGCTACGCGCTTTACCTCAAAGGCGGCCACGTCATCTTCGCCGTTCACAATTCCGGCCGCGACATCGTCCGCATTACCTCCGCCGCGGAACTCGCCGCCGGCAAAGGCGCCATCGAAGCCCGCCTCGCCGCCGACGGCGCGATGACCCTCACCCTCGACGGCCAGCTCGCCGCCAGCGGCCAGGTGGACGGCCCGCTGAACCGGCAACCCATGGAAGCCTTCTGCGTCGGCCACGACGACGGCAAGACCGTGGATGCCTACGATGGCGCGAAGCTGTTCGAGGGCGCGCTGCGCAAGCTCACGATCCGCGCGGCGGCGGCATTGCCTTCACCTTGAATCGCGTTTGAAACCCGAACCGAAACTGCAGGACCGAAATGAAAAGGTTGGTTGCGTGGCGGTCGGATTATGCCGAAGGAACGAACCGCCCTTTGGCCCATCACCCAAGGCAGCTCGTTCCTCGCAACCTTGGGCGGGATGATGTAATGCCTTCGGCATATCCCGTCGCCTGGCGCCATGGCGAATGAAACGCTATAGAGATCCTGCAGGCGCGAGTCCGCTACCAAGCGACACGTCGAACCCCCGGCACGAGGTCGAAATGTTTGTCCCGGCTGGCGATCGGCAAGCCGTGCTGCACCGCCAGCGCGGCAATCCAGAGATCGTTGGACGGGATCGGCGTGCCGTTCTTTTTCAATTGGTCGCCGAGTTTCGCGTATGGCCGGACAGTTTCGGTATCGATCGGCAGAATATCCGACACGGCCTGCAATCCATCGAGTGCCGGCTCGATCACCTTGCGCAGGCGCGAACCGCACAAACCGAAGCGATATTCGCCCAGGACGATCACCGGAATACAAATCCTGGCGGCTTTGGCGACAAGCCCTTTCAGACGCGGATCGCCGTCGAAAAACGCCGAGAGGGCATTGGTATCGAGAATCATTTCCAAGCCTCTGGATCGACGCGCCCGAATTCGGCTTCGATGGCCGTGTCGATCCGGCCCAACTCGGCGGAGTGTCCTTTCAGTGTGCCGAAAAGCTTCATCCAGCTCGGTGAACTCTTTTCCTCCGGTTTCGCGAGTTTGTCGCGCAATGCTTCGTTCACGAGTTGCTTGAGCGTTTGCCCCCGGGCGGCCGCGGCGGCCTTGGCCTTGCGGAATAGCGGATCGGGAATCTCCAACGTCGTCTTCATGGGAAGAAGGGAACCATATTTATGGGTGTGCGGCAAGGGTGCGTGCAAATGGGAGCCCGGTGTTGGATGGCTCGCGCCGCTCCCGCAAGCGTTCTGCCTTTCGCGGCGGTCATGAGATCTGAGCGCAATTCACAGACTTCCCCCAGATTTCCAAGAATCATTTCCAGGCTTCGGGATCCACCTTGTTGAACTCCGCGGTCTTGATCGTCGCATCCACGGCCCGTGCCGCTTTCCTGCCATCCGCACTCAGTTTCCCGAGGACCGAACGCCAGCCCTTCTCTTTCGCCTTTCCTTCCAATTTCTCCGTGAGTGCCTCGATGAAGTATTCCTTCATCGATCGGCCCTGTTGCGCGGCCATCGCCTTGGCCTTGCGGAATAACGGATCGGGAATCTCCAGTGTCGTCTTCACGGGAAGAACGGAACCATATTTATGGGTATGCGGCAAGGGCGCCCGGAAACGACCTCACGAGCGCCACGTGTCATGGCGAACGAATGAGCCGGACGCCTCCCGAACGAAGTGGTACCCTTGGCCAAATAGTCCGGCAAACTGATAATACGCTGCCACGTCCTCCGAGTTTTCCAGTGGGGCAAAACCGCCATAGCCGATTTCGAAAACGCGGTCTTCCCGGCATCGGACTCCGAGATTCATGAATGCGGCAAAAGAGGAAGGATCTCTCGCCGAATAGCTGCGGCCATCGAAGTACCATGCCGCCACGACGGGGGAGGAGAGGTGAAAATCTTCGTTGGTGGCGATGAGATGCTCCGCCACCCAATAGGTATCCGGCCGGCCGCCGGGGTTGATCCGAAACCAATCATCCCGGATTTGCTCCAGGAAATATGCCTGCCATTCAGCCTGCATAGTTAGCTGCCATCGCTTTGGGCGTCGGAGTGTTCGCGATTGATGAGGCGCCCATAATTGCCGCGAAGTGCGGGGGCGCTGCCATTCGGAAGAATCCCGCGAGCAGGCGGAGGTTCGGTGTCGGGTTTGTGCGCTCCATGCGGATGATGCGGGGCTGCGACCGGGCGTTGACGTGATCGGAAATGTCTTCCGGGGGGCAGTTCGCGAAACCCGCCGCGAATTGCCCCGCGCCCAGCCCCTACACCAGCTCGTCAATCGGCGTGCCTGACGGCAAAACCGGATGCGGACGGCCCGTGTGATCCTCGTACTGCGTCGAGTAATCAATCTCCAGATGCCGGTACATCGTCGCCAGCACATCCTGCGGCGACTTGGGATTCTCCGCGGGCTCGCCGCCGATGGAATCGGACGATCCCACCACGCGTCCGCCCTGGATGCCGCCGCCGGCCAGCGCCGCGCTGAAAACTCCCGGCCAATGGTCGCGGCCGCCCGTGGCATTGACCCGGGGAGTGCGCCCAAATTCGCCCCACGCGATGACCATCGTGCTGTCGAGCATGCCGCGCTGGTGCAGATCCTCGATCAGCGCCGTGTAGGCCATGTCCCAGCGGGGGAGGAAACCGTCGCGCATCGTCTCGTAGCCCTTCACGTGTGTATCCCACCAGCGGCAGTCCACCGTCACCAGCCGCACGCCGGATTCGATGAGCCGGCGGGCGAGCAGGATGCGCTGGCTCCACGCCGGCACGCCGCAGCGGTCGGGCGTGGGCGCCTTGTATTCCGGCATGAATCCGTAACGCTCGCGGATCTTTGCCGGCTCGGAGTCCAGGTCGAAAGCCTTGCGGGCTTCGCCGCTGCCCACGATCTGCCAGGCCTGCTGCTGGAATTGATCGAGCGCCTCGAATTGGCCCGTGGTGTCGGCCACGCGGTTCAGTTGATCGAAGCCGTGGAGCAGCTCCTCCCGGGCGCCGATCCGGTCCACGGAAAGCCCCTCGGACAAAGTAAAATCCGGCACGCTGAAAGGTTCGGGCTTGGCGGGATCGGCACCCGTCTCGAAGCCGGCATACTTGCTCCCGAGGTAGGCCGCGCCGGTGCCCGGCATATTGCGGGGAATCAGCACATACGCGGGCATCTTCGGATTGAGATGCTGCATTTGCCTGGCCACGATGGAGCCGCAGCTCGGGTAGTAATTCTGGCTGTCGTTCGGACCCGCCGGATAGCCCGTGAAGCAATGCTGATCGCCCCGGGAATGGCCCGCGTCGGCGTGATGCAGGCTGCGGACGATCGACCACTTGTCCATCATCGCGGCGCTCTTCGGCAGCAGATCGCAGATGCGAATCCCGGGCACTTTCGTCGGCATGGAGCCGAACGCTCCGCGGAATTCCACCGGGGCATCCGGCTTTGGGTCCCAGGTCTCGTGCTGGCTCGGTCCGCCGCGCATCCAGAGGATGATCACCGATTTTTCCTTGGACGGAGATTTTCCCGAAGCGCGCGCGGTCTGCTGGAGACGCAGCAGCATGGGCAGGGACAGCCCGGCCATGCCGAGGAAACCGGCTTTGACAAAGCCTCGTCGGCTCAGGCTTTGCCTGAATTCAGCACATCCTAGTTTATTGGCGCGTTCGGAGCTCATGAAGGGGTCAGGGGTGACAACCTGCGAGCCCCCATTTTCTTTGAATTCGGCATTCTAATGCAAGAAAATCAGTGGGTTGGACATTTTCGAGGGCTGCCCACCCTGAAGCAGGTGACCTCCCAATCTCGTTCGAACGGTTCGAGCGATGTGCGTCAACGGGTTCCGTGCGGCTCCTGGGCGTGTTCGGCACTTTTGTGGGGGAGCAGGGGACTCCGACTCTATTCTGCCTTCGGACGCCGGAGGCGTCCCAGCGATTACCCCCGGGTCAACCGAGCGGAGCGAGATACCTTCCGAAGGAAGCCCGCCGAGGTGGCGGCTGAGGTGCTGGCGGCGGCCGGTGTCATTCGGGCGAGTCAGGGCAGTCGCGGCGGCGACCGTCAACCGAGCTTCGAGCAAACACCCGGGGTATCCATCCAACAGCGAACGCCCCATCCGTCCCGGCGAAGCCGCATCTCCGCCGAGGGAGAGGGGAGGGATGCGGCCAGGAGGCCGGGACGGATGGATCTGCGCTGTTTTGGAATGAAACCCCGGGTGTCGCTTCC
>JBBRPL010000193.1:0-8796 GCA_038228205.1 Chthoniobacterales bacterium | reverse complement strand
GCCACGAATCCCGAACTGGCCGGCCCAGCGCATCGCCGAGTTGACTCCGACGGCTTGGGCCGCCGCACAGGCTTCACGCTAAAAGCGTGCCGCCATCCCGCCTTTTGCCGGACGGCGCGGGTGGGTTAGTATGGCGGATACTGTTGATTCGCTTTGAAGCAACAAAATCAGAGTATAGAAGGGGCGAGCGCGTCGAAATCGTGGCCAAGCTCAAAAATGCCAGCACTCAGCCCATTTTTTATAAACCGGAGATTCCTTCGAAAGAGCGAAGTTCCTATATGTCGATTACCCCAGTCGCAAGCCGTGACGCGTCGTTGCAAGATGTTCGCGATTCGCATGGAACGATCACGGTGACATTGCCAATTGTTGAGATCAAGCCGGGGGAAGTGGTAACGTTACGAAAGGAAGACCTGAGCCTGTGGTACAAGATTAAGAAAAGGGATCACTACGAATTTTTGGGAACCTATAAGGTGTTCTTGTATGAGGATCAAAGAGCTGCTACGTCCATTTGGTCAGAACTCATGGCTGATACCTTCATGGTAAATTATTTGGATTGAGTCCGACGGCTGGGCGCTTCTCAAATCTCAAGTGATTTGGTTCGCTGCGATCTGCGACGCAGCAGCCGAAGCAGTAGCTCGTATCAGCCCAACCCTCCATTCAGCGGCATCACCTCGGTCAGCCGCACCGGCCACCCGCCTCGCCGCTTGCTCTCCTCGGCTGCTTCCATAAAGGCAAACATCTCGATCACCTCTTCTTCTGGCACCGGCGCCACCCCGGTCCAAAAGAATTCCACGATCGTCCGCAGCAGCGCGCCATAGTTATCCGCGTCCGGCCCACTCCCGACCTGCTCCAGCGAACCAAACTTGCTCAGCGGCTGATCGCGGGGTTCCTGTTCCGCGAATCCGCTCTCTCCAAACACGATCACTTTATGCGGGATCGCCTTCGTGCGCAGCCCATGGACCACGCCCAGACGTCCGCCCTTCCATTGCCCCGTCACCACGTCGCTGTCCGGCGTATGCAAGCGGACGACCGACTCACAACCGCCACCCAGCACGGTGAACAGTGCCTCGATAGGGTGGATGCCGTAGAAGAACAGATCGGGGTGATGGGGCTCCAGATACGCCGGGCCGTAAGAAATCGCCGCCCTGATTTCGCCGATCTCCGCCGCCTTCAAGGCAAGCAGGCTCGGATAGAACCGATACGCGGACGCGCTAAACACCGGCACGCGCGCCTCCCGTGCCAGGCGCAGAATCTCGGTCACCTCCCGCAGCGAGGCCGCCATCGGCTTGTCGATGAAGAGTGGCTTTCCCTCGGCGATGACGCGCTTCGCCTGCTCCAGATGGGCGCGTCCATCCAAGCTCACGATCATGACGGCATCGACCTCGCGGCAAAGTTTCTCGATGGAGGCGACAAGCCGAATGCCGAATTCCTCCCGGATCGACGCGACATATCCGCCCACCCGGTTGACGCTGGCTTCGATATCCGGGCTGAATGCTTTCACCGCCGCCACGACGCGAGCGCCCGGCACATGGTTGGGATCACTCGTATCGTTTAATAGCCGGGCGAAGCCGACGCAGTGCGACGTGTCGAGTCCGATCAGCCCGATCCTGAGGACGGCTCCGGCGGCGGCCTCCTGGCTCATGACGTCGCCTAAATCGTGATCCGCCGGGCGCGCGCCGCGATCGGCCAGCACTCCACGGCAGTTCCCGCGCGGACCACTGTCGCTTCGCTATAGAGCGCGACCGTGGGACATACATGGCGCGGAATTCCGTGCAGGGCCGTCCCCACGGCAAACTCCGCCGCCCGCGGGGTCTCCACGACGAGGTGCTCCTCGCTCTGGCTCACGGCCACGGCATCGGGCAACTCGATCAGGCGCACCCGGGGATGCGGATTCTCGGCGGCGACCGCCTTGTGCCCAAGATCGAGACAGAGCCGATTCGGCCCGGGCTTGCTGACGACCCGCGTGAGCAGCACCGCCGCCGGCAGAAACGGCAGGTCGGGCACCATGTCGCCGTAGCCGAAGTCCCACAGCACCGTCGTTCCCGGGCTGCATTCGCGGTCGGGATGCTCCGCGTGAAAGGGAAAGGTCGGCGAACCGCCCGACACCAGCGCCGGCACCGGCAGGCCCGCGCCGAGCAATCGCTGGCGCATTTCCAGCACCGGCACGAAGTCCGCATCGCACATTTTCCGGCGGGCGATCGGATCGGCCACATGATTGTGCCCATCGTAGGCGTGCAAGCCGGCGGCCCGCAGGCCGGCCGTCGACGCGATCGCGCGATAGAGTTCCTCCGCGGCGGCGCCCGGTGGCACTCCCGTCCGATGCTGCCCGCAGTCCACGTCGAGGAAGACGTCGAGCGTGAGTCCGCGGGCGCTGGCCGCGGCTCCGAGATCGCGAATCGCACCGGCATCATCCGCCAGCGTGGACCAGCGGGTCTCGGGATATTTCTGCGCGAGCGCACAGAAGCGTCCGATGGCCGGCCCCATCGGCGGCATGGCCAGCAGCACGTCGGGCGCGCCCGCCATGGCGCACATCTCGGCCTCCGCCACCGTGGCGGCCTTGAACTTCTTGATCCCGAGTTCGATTTGCCGCCGCACGAGCGGACCCAGCTTATGGGTTTTCACGTGCGGGCGCAGCCGGTCCGGACCGCCCGCGAGTTTGATCATCAGTTGCAGATTGGATTCGATCCGTTCCTCGAAGAGCAGCAGAGCGGGCGAGGCCACCTCTGCTTCGTTGGTGAGTTGATACCATTGCATAGCTTTTTTCCTCCTACTCGTTCAGTTCAAAGATCGCCTCGACTTCCACCGCGATATTGCCGGGCAGCGGTCCCATCCCCACGGCGCTGCGCGCGCCCACGCCATCCTCGAGCCCCCAGACTTCCGCGAACAACTCGCTGCACCCATTGATGACCTTCGGGTGTTCATAAAAATCCGCGGCGCTGTTCACCATCCCGAGCACTTTGACGATGCGCTTCACGCGGTCCAGGCTGCCCAGCCGCGCCCGCAGCGTGGCGAGGATCGCCAGTCCGCATTGTTGCGCCGCCGCCTTGCCGGCTTCCAGCGTGAGATCGGCTCCCACCACGCCGGTGATCATCGTTCGATCCGGCCGCAGCGGGCCGTGGCCGGAGACATACACCAGGCGATCCACCACGACGAGCGGCTTGTAAACGGCCACCGGTTGAGGGGCGGGCGGGAGTTGCAATTGAAGTTTTTGGAAGGAGGCTTCGGGGCTCATGGAAGAATTGGGGCGCCACGATGCAGGACGACCGGCCCGCCGTCGAGTCACACCTTCACTTTCATCATCGTTTTCTGCTGCATCAGGGGCTTTATTTGTCTTTAGTGCCAGTCATGCCATTCCCCCCTTCGCACCGGCTAACCTCCCGGCGGCACTTCCTCCAGCATTCCAGCATCCTGGCCACCGCGGCGTTGGTCCGCCTGAGTCCCCGCAGCCACGCATCCCCTCCCCGGCCCGCCGTGAAGGACGTGCGCACGATCAGCCTGGAACCCGCTTACTATCATGGCTGGCCGACCGTTGCCCTACGGCGCAACGGGGATCTGGTTGTCACCTGTTCGGGCGGCCGGGAAGGGCACATCTGTCCATTTGGGCGTGTGGAGATGATGGTATCGCACGACCGCGGGACCACGTGGCAATGGCCGCAAACGGTGCTCGATGGCCCGAGCGACGACCGCGATTCCGGCGTGCTCGAGACGGCGAAAGGCACGCTGCTGGTCACGACCTTTACCTCCCTGGCCTACGAGGCCACCTTGAAAAAGGCGGAAGCGCTGAAGGGCCAGCCGAACGCCTGGCCGGAAGCACGCCTCACCTCGTGGGAACTCGCCCACAACCGCCTCTCCGCCGAGCAGCGCAAGGCGGAACTCGGCGAGTGGATGATCCGCTCGACCGACGGTGGCATCACGTGGTCGCCCCGCTATTCTACGATCGTCAACAGCCCCCACGGGCCCACCCAACTCTCCGATGGACGCCTGCTCTACGCGGGCAAACAACTCTGGACTGCGGAACAGAAAATCGGCGTCTGCGAATCCACGGACGATGGTGTTTCCTGGAAATGGCTCGCCGACATTCCCACGCGATCGGGCGATGCGGTGTCTCAATATCACGAACTGCACGCCATCGATGCCGGTGGCGGCCGTCTCATTGCGCAAATCCGCAATCACAATCCCACCAACGCCGGCGAAACGTTGCAAAGCGAGTCGACCGATGGAGGTAAAACGTGGTCGGAACCGCACTCCATCGGCGTCTGGGGCCTGCCATCGTTCCTGACCAAGCTACGCGATGGCCGCCTGCTCATGACTTACGGCCACCGCCGCGCTCCTTTTGGCAACCAGGCTCGCATCAGCACCGATCAGGGCCGCACCTGGTCCGAGCCGATGATCGTTTACGGCGATGGCGTGAGGGGCGACCTCGGATATCCCAGCACCGTCGAACTCGAGGACGGAACGCTGCTCACGGTGTGGTATGAGTCCATGAAAGACCCGCCGCTCGCCGTGCTCCGCCAGGCCCGCTGGAGGATCGAATCGTGAAGGCGATGGCATGGTCGGGACACACCGGCGCGCGATCATCGCGCAGCGCTGCGCTTTTTTGGAACGCTCTGTCCGCCTGCGTTCTCGCCGGTGCGGCGCCATTCGCCCACGCTGAGCCACTGCCCGGCACGCAGGCCTTGGAGAAATCCGGCGATATTTCCGCCGAGATGGTCACCGGCATCGGGCACTGGCTGGAGCGCGAAACCACGCGGGCCACGCAGGATCGGGGACGGATCTGGCAGGCCGCGGCGGCTGGGGACGAGTGGCTTGAGTTCACGTCAAAACGCCGCGGGCAACTGCGCAAGATCCTGGGTGCCGTGGACTCTCGGACGCCAGGCATCCTGGAGGAATACCAGCCCGCAGGCGCACCTGGACCCATGGTGCGGGCGACTGGGTTTTCCATTCGTCATGTGCGCTGGCCAGTTTTCGCCGGGGTCCATGGTGAAGGCGTGCTGTTCCTCCCGGCCCCCAAACCCCGCGGATTGGCCATCGTCATCCCCGATGCCGATGAAGTCCCGGAGCAATCGGAAAAGGCCTACCGCCTCGCCATCGACGGCTGGGAAGTGATCGCGGTCGTGCTGGTCGATCGGCGGTCAAATTGGTCGGGGAGCGAAGCGTTTGACCGCTGGACGAACCAATCGCACCGCGAATGGTTGCACCGACCGGCTTTCGAGATGGGGCGCACCGTCATGGGATACGAAGTGCAAAAGGTCGTTGCCCTGCTGGATGCGATCCAACAGCCGGCGAGCCGTTGGAGCAAAGACTTCAAGGGCGTTGCCGTCCATGGCTCCGGCGAGGGCGGCATGCTTGCGCTGTTCTGCGCCGCGCTCGACGAGCGCATTCTGAAAACATTCGTCAGCGGGTCTTTCGGCCCACGGGAGAAGCTGTTTGCCGAGCCGCTCTACCGCAACGCCTTCGGTCTTCTCCGCGATTTCGGAGACGCCGAGTTGGCCGCGATGATTGCTCCCCGCGAACTCGTCGTCGAACCCTCCCCCAGGCCACAGATCCCCGGCCCGCCACCCGCCACTGCCCAGCGCAGGGGGGCCGCACCGGGCGCCGTCACGCCGCCCTCCCACGCGGAGATGCAGACCGAGGTCGACCGGGCGAATCAAATACTCAACGCGCGGCACGCCCCGTTGGTTCAGGTCGTCGTTCCGCCGGATTCTGTCCCCGCCAGCACGCCAGCGCCGGCCTCGTCGGAATTCAACGACGCCCGCCAGAAAGAAACCGTGCGCGAATTGGAAAAATTCACGCAATCACTCGTCCCATTCGCGGAACGCCAGCGCACGGGTGACCTGTGGTCCAAGCTCAAGCCCGGAGTAGTTTGGGACGACGCACAACGCAGTCTGCGCGACCGGCTCTGGCGCGATGTGATTGGCAAGATCGACGCTCCCCTGCTTCCGCCCAACCCGCACACCCGCCTCATCCTGGAAAAGGAGAAATGGCGGGCCTACGAGGTGACCCTCGACGTATTTCCGGACGTCTTCGCCTGGGGCTGGCTGCTGCTCCCGAGTGATTTGAAGCCCGGCGAGCACCGGCCGGTCGTCGTGTGCCAGCACGGCCTGGAAGGATTGCCGGAGGATCTCGTCAATGAAGATCCGAAAGCGCGCGCCTATGGGTACTACAAAGCCTACGCCGCGCGGCTCGCCGAGCAGGGCTTCATCGTCTACGTGCCGCACAATCCTTATCGCGGCATGGACAACTTTCGCATGCTCCAGCGCCGGGCCAATCCGCTGGGCCTGTCGCTGTTCTCCTTCATCCTCGCGCAGCACGATGTCACCACGCAGTGGCTCGCCGGCCTGCCCTTCGTCGATCCACAGCGGATCGCCTTCTATGGCCTCAGCTACGGGGGCAAATCGGCCATGCGCATCCCGGCGCTGATCGACCGCTACTGTCTCTCCATCTGTTCCGGCGATTTCAATGAATGGATTCTCAAGAACGTCAGCACCGACTTTCGCGGGAGCTACGTCTTCACCAGTGAATGGGAAATGCCGGAGTGGAATCTCGGCTTTGTCGCGAACTACGCGGAGATGGCCATGCTCATCGCCCCTCGCCCCTTCATGGTCGAGCGCGGCCACGATGACGGCGTCGCCATCGACGAATGGGTCGGCTACGAATACGCGAAGGTAAAGCGCGGATACGACAAGCTCGGCATCGGCGACCGCACCGAACTCGAGTGGTTCGACGGCCCGCACACGATTCACGGGGTCGGCACCTTCGAATTCCTCCACAAGCACCTCGCCTGGCCCCCGGCGAAGTAACGCCGGCTCTGTCTCTACACGGGCGCCGGCGTCCGGGCGCGCTGCCGGGCAAATCTGATCCCCAGGACCAGCGCCGCCACAGCCAGAACGAGCAGCGACCCGCCGAGGATCGGGCGCACGACCAGCCATGAGATGGCGATGACGACGAGCGACCCGGCGAAGGCGACGACCGCCGAGATGAGCCCCGTCCCCATCCCCACGAGCGAGCCGAAGAATGGCACCACGTCCGCGAGGATCACCAGGGGATTCATGATCATGGAAAGGCCAAAGGCCATCAGGACAAAACCACCGACCC
The DNA here is from genome assembly GCA_038228205.1 of Chthoniobacterales bacterium. Taxonomy (GTDB): domain Bacteria; phylum Verrucomicrobiota; class Verrucomicrobiia; order Chthoniobacterales; family Chthoniobacteraceae; genus Chthoniobacter. The sequence goes on along the minus strand of JBBRPL010000193.1, from coordinate 1,701 downwards.
GCAGCGCCCAAGTGAGGATGGTATTCTCGCTCTGGGCATGCTGGAACATCATGTCGGCACTGACGGCGCCCGATTCCACGCGCTGGATCTCGCGACCGGCATGGGTCGCGTAGGGCTCGAGATCAGCGCCCATCTGGCGCGAAAGGACGCTGAACACGGCCGGCTGGAGCACCTGAAAGGTCACCCGCGCGTCGCCGACGGCCGGCGCGGAGGCGTCGTTGCCCAGGTAGAGCATCGACCCGACGGTCTTGCACTTCGCTTTCCACGCCGCCGGGATGCTGGCCAGCATGGCTTCGCTGGGCTGAAAGGATTCGTCTCCGTGCATCAAGCCGACAAGGGTCGGCGAAATCCGAAAAGCGCCGAGCATGGCTTTCGACGTGGTGAGAGTCTCCGTCGGAACAGGCATGGTCTCCGGGTTGACGTGATCCTCCGGGCTCTTGAATTCCCGGGAGCGGATGAGTTTTTCCGACCAATCCTTGCTGTACTCGTAATGGGTCGTCGTTTCCTCACCACCCCCCAATTTCTTGTGCGACTCGGTGGTCTTTTTCTCCTTCCATTGAAACATCTCCACCTTCCGCGTCAGGCGCAGGGCCGTCGCCTCGATTCCCAGCACGGGATCGTGGAGCGTTTCCTCCGTCCCTACCTGACCACTGATGTGGATCAGCTTTTGTTCATTGGCCGGCAGGACCACGGCATCCGGGACGGCGACGACCGCGCCCGCACCCTCCTTGAGGCTGCTGGCGGTGGTGACGGCGCGCCCCTCATTCCAGCAAAGGAGAAAGATGGAGCCGGCCAGAAAGAGGAACCCGAAGAGGATTCCTTTGATCGAATTTCCAATTCGACCGAACCAGGATTGGGAGGAGGTTTCAGAGAAATTATCGGACATGGCAGTGGGGAGGTATTTCCACGAATATCAAGATGCGAGGGCGTTGTCCATCGGCAGGGGAAGACGGATGGTGTCCAAATTTGGATTTCTGGCGGGTGGAACATTTTACCGGCTGAGTTACTGCTCTTTGACGGCTTCAAGCAGTGCAAGAGCCAGTTCCTTCACTTCCACTTCAGTAAGCTCAACAGGATCGCCAACTGAGGTGATGGCCTTGATGTGAACCGTTCCGTCCACGAGCCAGAACCTCACCTCCCCGCCCGAAAAGTTGTGGACTTCCAAATTATCACTCATGGTTACTTTTCGATTGGCTGACAAGCCACAGGGGTCGGCAGCGCGTTAGGAGATTCGTCGAGCATGGGGCACACTTGTTGAGAAGTATCGAAGCTGAATATCGGCTCTTTCTCGATACAACTTCTTCAAGACCGTTTCACGGCGTTGAGAAGCCTTCTGTGCCGTGACGACTCCAATTTGCCAGTCAATCGTTCGCAGAAGACCGGTTCCACGCTTCTGAATCCGCTCTCTCCTGACAGGCTGCGCAGCGGCCACAATTGACTTCAACTCCATCCAAGCCTTGTCATCGGTTTTCTTCGGGATACGCCACTTGTGGCTAAGCTCCCACAGGCATCCGCTACAGGACGAGCAACGCAGCGGAGTTTCCAGCCCTCCAGCGGCTTCCTGAGGTGCGCGAAGATTCTGGACCACGAAATAGAGGAATAAGCGACAATGAAATCAGTGACCAGAAAACGATACACCGCAGAGTTCAAAGCCCAAGCCGTCGGGCTTGTGGGTTTGGGGAAACCAGTCCCGGAAGTTGC
>JBBRPL010000192.1:0-9044 GCA_038228205.1 Chthoniobacterales bacterium | reverse complement strand
TTACTGCGCCCCTGGACTCCGGCGCTGTGCGCGAAGGGACGCAACCAGTGCTTGGTCTTGGTGCGCAAAACGATCTCCTCCAACTTCACCTCCCCGAAAACGCACCACCAACTCAGGGGGCTTTTTTTTTGACCCGCGCCTTGGGATGCTCCGCCACCGCTCGCTCTTGGGCTTTTTGCGCCCACTGCTCAATCGTTTCACGTCCCAGCGCACGCGTGGTCTCCACCACTTGCCTCTCCACCTCCGCGGCGCTGCGCAACGGTCCCTCGGCGGCGTCATCGGCCGCCAAATTCACCAGCCTTTCCAAGGCCTCAAGCAACTCGGGGCGCGTCTCCAAGAGCGCCATCATTTTCCGCAGCCGTGGCCTCACCAACGGACCTGCGGCGGGTTCTTCATTTTGCTTCTTCGTGTCGGGTTTTCGCTTCATCGACCACTCCATCTATACCTTCCCTCTCTTCGTACAATCTTAAAATTATAGAATATCCACTGGATCAAAACTCCCTTGGACCGAGTTTGAATCACGCCCCTCCCTTTATCGGTGCAGAAGCCCGGCTGTGGCTTTCCTATCATGCGCCTCGTCGTCTTCTTCAGCCTCGCGACCGGGTTGGTCACGGCCTGGGCCACCGGCCATTGGCGCCAGCACGAACTGCAACTCCTCCAGTCGCTCTGGGAAATGTTGCGGGCGGGCGAGGTCCTCCTCGGTGATCGCGGCTTCAGCGGATGAGCCGTCCTCGCGCAATGTTCAACGCGCGGCGTTCCCGCAGTCTTTCGCCTCCATGGCGCACGCAAGGCTGACTTTCGCCAAGGCCGACCTCTCGGCCACGGCGACCGCCTCGTGACTTGGAAAAAGCCGCGCCTCTGTCCGGCCTATCTTGAACCCTGCCAATGGGCGCAGCTTCCCGCGCAACTTGTGGTGCGATTAGTGCGGTGCCGCTTCGGCAGGCGTGGCTTTCGCACTCGCCAGGTCATCCTCGTGACCACGCTGGTAGACCCAGCAAAATATCCGCTCGAAGCCCTCGCTCGGCTCTATCGGCGACGCTGGGAAATGGAACTGACGCTGCGCCATCTTAAGACCACACTGCAAATGGAACATCTCAGTTGTAAAAATCCGGGAAACATCGAACGGGAACTGCGCATGCATCTTCTCGTGCATAACCTCGTCCGCCGGTTGATGCTGGAAGCGGCCCGCCGGCACCACGTGCCTCTGGCTCGAATTAGTTTTGCGGGCGCATTGGCCGCGGCGCGCCGCTATGGGTAAGCTCTCTTGCAAGCGCCCACCCAGCGGACCCGTCGCCTCCTCTTTGAGGAGTTGATCCGGGTCCTGGCTGCCGATCCCGTCCCGAACCGACCGGGCCGGCGCGAACCTCGCGCCGTCAAACGACGACCAAAACCCTATCCGCGACTGATGCGCCACCGGCGCTTCTTTCGCGAAATCCCACACCAAAATCGTTACTGGGCAGGCCGACCTCGTCCACGTCCTTCGCGATAAATCACTAAACCTTAACTAACTGCCATTCGGAACTGACCCCGGAACTGACCCCTGACCCCGGAACTGACCCCTCTCCCCCGATGGTGTTTGCTGTCATGAAGTTGCCATGTACTCGAAATGCCCATATTGTGTTGTGTGAGTTTACGTTTCACCAGAGCTATGAACGCTTCACTTTGGATATTCTTTTTTGTTGTGTGGATTGGGTATTTAGATTGTGCAGTGTGCGAAGACAAGTTGGCGCCGCAACCGATAGCTTCAGTCACGGCGCAATTTATTTCGGAGAACTCGCTCAAGCCTCCAATGAAATCGATAAGAGTCAAACTGGTACTGACAAATTCGGCAACTCACCCCGTCTGGTTCATTTTGCCTATCTACTGCGATAAACCTCCCGTTATCGAAAAGCGTGTCGATCTATCGGAAAACTTCGCGCCAGAAAGCATTTGTGCCTACGGATTCAATTCTGGAAATTATCATCCTGTTTCGAAAGGAATTAAAGGGAAGGCTATGGTTCTTGAATTCTGGGACGGTGCGAAAGGGGAAATGTTTCGTCTTCTAAGGCTACCCCCTAACGGTCGTGTCGAATTCGAAGATTTCGCATTTTTATCTCAGGCAGAATATCGGGCCTCGTCATTCAAGGCATGGATTTTGACTGATGTGTTGGCGAACGGCGAAATGCCGTTGGAGACGTGGCTTCCGTATCCGACCACGTCGGACGTCGATGTTCTTGTTCCGGCCGCTTCCGATTGGGATAGTCTCAACTTTGACGTCAAGACGTTGAGGACAAGGGTCGATTTTAGGCAAGAAAAGTTGAAGTATCTAGATTTGCATATCGAAGGCAGTCTCGACGTCAAGCTTGAGGGAATCAGGCGGCGATAGGTCTTTGACTTGTTGCATTTGGAACGGGATAGGGGTCAGAACTGACCCCAGAACTGCACAGGGGCGTTTGAATATTCGGTTGCGATGCGGCGAGCGTCTAAAATTTGATCCACGGGCGGATGCAGAGCAGGTGGATCGCGTTCTCCGCAACGCGATGGGAAAAAAAGAATCGCGGCTTCGCCGCCCATCTTTTGCCATCGTCTTCGGACTGGAGCGGAGCGACAGAACTCGCGGAGCGAGCCCGATAGGGCGATCGCGGAGGCGATCGTTAAAGGCCGATCCACCCGCGCACTCTGTGGCCGAAAATTGTGAGAAACTCGCGCGTTCTCGCGCGATCAACAGGATCCGGAATATTCAAACACTCCTTAGCGGGCCTCCCACGCCGGTGGCAAGGTCTTCGATTCCGCCCCGAAGGTCTGCGAGACGACAAACCCGCTTGCTTGCGAGACATAGAAGATGCGGCCGTTCGAGACGACTGCTCCGAGACATTCGCGCGAATCGATGGCCGGCCCGGTCGAGACGAGCTTGCCTTCATGCGAGAGGTCGATCATGTCCATGTTCGCGCCGAGGACATAAGGCTCGCTCAGCGTGAAGCGGCAGCAGGCGTAGTTGGTCAGGATGCTGTAGGTGACCTTCCCGGTTTCGCGATCGAACACGTTGCCCTTGCCGCGCAGGGCGTTGGAAAAGATAAAGCGCTCGCCGACGCTCACGACATTGAGCGCGGAGGTCACCGCGTCGGATTTCCACACCAGCGTGCCGTCTCTCGCGTCGAGGCACCACACGAAGCGATCGTCGGTGCCGAGCTGCGCGCGGTTGTTGCCGCCGATGTAGAGCCGGCCGTCGCGCGCGCTGAGGGTGCATTTCGCGGTGACGTAATAGTCATTGGTCTGCCACACGATATTGCCCGTCTGCGGCTCGATGCAGGCGGTGAGCCCGTTGTTTTTCACCGGCAGGCCGCGGCGCGTGCGCTGGTCGGCATCGTAGCCAAAGAACACGGAGTAGTAGAGCTTGCCGTCAAGGATGCAGATGCCGCAGTCATTGCCGCCGCGGCCTTGCTCGGAGAAGTCCTTCTCCCAAATCAGTTTGCCCGTATCGAGGTCCCAGGCCCAGAGGCGCGGGTGATGATCCTTGGGGTAGTAGGGGTTATCGTTGGAATAAATAAAGCTCATCACCTCCTTGCGGTCCGGCGTCGGCACGGGGTCTCCGAGGAACGTGAAGAATTTCTCCGAGCCTTGCGGCGCATACTCGCCGCTGCCCGAGGCGTAGATGGCCACCTTGCCCTGCACCACCGGCGGGAACTGGCGGCTCCAGCTTGGCGAGCCGGTAAAGGGCGCTTCCCAGAGCAACTTGCCGGTCGCGGCATCGAGACAACGCACGAAAGATTGTTTCAAGCCAGCCTGCGGCACGAGCAGCTTGCCATCCACATAGAGCGGCGAGGTGAACGACAGATACACGTCCGGCGAATAGTGCCGCCAGAGCAGTCGCCCGGTGTCCTGCTCCACCGCGATGATCTGGCCCTCGGCGGTGTGGGTGTAGAGCCGTCCACCGCCGCACACGGGAAGGTGTTTGATCGTGCCTTCGAGACGGCGCGCCCAGCGCATCCGCAGCGGCGCGGCGAGCCCCTGGTCGTTTGCGTTGGTGCCCGCGTAGTTGCCGTAGTTGGTGAACCAGTCGTATTTCGCGTCCGCGAGTTGGCCGGTGAGCGGGCTGCGAATCGTGGCGACCCCCACGTCCGTCGTCGGGAACGCGACTTTGCCTCCGGGGGCAAACACATACAGATGGCCGTCCTCGCTGGGCACAAACACCCGTCCATCCGCCACGGCGACGGGCGCGCTGATGGCCGCGCCGAAACTGGTTTTCAATTCCACGGCTGGGCCTCCGCTCAAAGGCACGATCTGCACCGTGCCATCCAGCGCGCCGTAGATGGCGTGCTGCCTGGTCAGCGCCGGCGGGCAAATGGAGGCCTTCGTGCCCAGGACCTGCGGTTCCGCTTCGCCGGGCCGATGCCGGCACAGCCCCTTGCCATTCTCCGGGCGCGTCCGAAAGACCTCGCCGGCGCGCACGCTCACCGGGGCAAAACTCAGCAGGCCTTCCATGCGGATATTCGTCTGTGATCCGGCCACGAACTGGCCCGTTTTCAGCACGTCGCCTTCCAGGCGCAGCACGTCGGTGCGGCCCGCGTTATCGCGACGATGCCACTGCACGTAGACGTTCCCTTCATCATCGGCGCTCTGGCCGAAGGTCGCCGGAAATTCCTTGCCGTGGAAGTCCGGGATCTCACCGGACGCCTTCAGCTTGGGCGCCGGGCCCGTGTCTTCGAGGAACAGCGTGCGCCCGCCCGCGGGGATGACGACCGTCTTGTCGATGAGACAGATGTCGCGCGAGCAGACAAAGTGATCCTTCCACGTCACGCGACCATCGCTCGAGGTGGGCTTGGCGCCGGGTTTGGCCGTGGCCTGAAGCCGATCCGCACAGAACTTCGCCCACGCTTCTCCGCTCCACCGGTCGCCCTTGAAGCCGATGACTTCCGTCACGAAGTCCCACTCCCAGACCGCCGCGCCCTCATGGGTCAGCGCATGCACCCGTGAGCCCAGGGTCGTGAAATACACGCGATCCTTCCCCACCACCGGCGTGCTGAAGACGGGTTCATGGCAATCGATCTCCTTCACCACCGCGCCCGTGTCACGATCCAGCACATAGTAAAGCCCGGCCATCGTTCCGAAGTGCAGGAACTTTCCCGCGATCGCGGGCGAACTGATGTTATTACAGTTTTGCGTGCCACCCTTGCTCGCGAAGCGCCAGACTTCCTTGAGCGTCGCCACGTCGAAGCACACGCACACGCCCGAGCCGTCCACGACATACACCTTCCCATCCGCCACGACGGGCGACGTGTAGATGCCATCGCTCAGCGTCGCCGTTCCTTGCAACCCGAGTTCACCGGCCGCGATCTCGCGCTCGGCCGCATTCCCGGAGTGCCGCGCGTTGAGCTGAAACTGCGGCCAGTCTTCGGCGAAAGCGGGGAGAGCGCTGACGATCCAGCAGAGTGCAAGGAGGCGGCTCATGACCCGGTCATTTCCCCGTCACGCCGCTGAGCGGATGATGGATGACCGCGTCCCACGCCAGTTCCTGGAGCAGGCGGTTCAGCGCTTGTTTCTCCTCCGGCGTGCCGCCGGGGGATTTTGCGAGGTCGTCAGGAATTGGGAGACCCACCGGGCTGCGGCGGTAAATGACGGCAAAATGGCAATAGCCATCGAGCACCCGCAGCGGCGCCTGGGCATGGCCCCAATTGTCGCGGAAGAGGTCCCATTGTGCCTTCAGTCCGGGCGCTTGTCCGGCGACGATCTTTTGCCGCAGCGCAACGGCCGCCTGCCCGACCGGCACCGTGACCAGCACCTCCTTGCCGAGTTTGCGATTGATCTCACGGACATACTCGTCCACGTCGTGGTCATACTTGTCCTGTTGCTTTTGCAACTCGGGCAGTTCCGTCGCGTTATGGTCGACCGTGACTTTGGTTTCCAACGGATAAACGGGATGGTAGGTGTCGTTTGGCAGCCAGTATTCCTGCACCGTCACGCGGATGTTCGGATTGTGCTCCAGTCCAAGCTTGGCGAAGTTTTCAATGCCTTCGTCCGGCAGCCAGATCGGAGAAAGGGTGAGCACATCCACCTTTCCCGCTGTCAACGCCATCTTCGCCTGATTCTTTTCCTCCGCCACGGTCCAGTGCTGGATGACCCGCGAGCCTCCGATGCTCGATTTGCCCGCCGACACGTGGTCGGTGATCCCGGCGCCTTTGGCCATTTCCTCGAGGAGCGGATAGACGAACATGTGAAAGCTGTGGCCGCACGTAAAGACGCGCAGCCCTTTGGGTGGCGCCGGGGCCGCGTCGGGAGCGGCGGAGAGCGGACGTACCGTGCCGAACAAGGGAAGTGCGAGGGTTGCGCCGATACCGCGCAGAAAATGGCGGCGGGAGGGAACGAATGGGGTGGTGTTCATGGTGTTGGTGAGGGGAGCAGTGATCATTTATCCAGTGTTCAAGGGTGGAGGCAAGCGATGGCGCCGGGAGACTGTGCGGCTCGATCCAATTCGAAACGAAACATTTTCATTGCTCTCAGGAAGTCCGCTGGCGAATCCACGCGGGCCGCGGGAACAACGGCGGCGCGAAGAGCGGCATGCGGGGATGTTCGAAGCCGTCCAACTCTTCCTGGGTGGAGGGGCGAATGACGAGCTTCAACAGCGCTTCGCCGCGGCGCGCGTCCACCACTCCGCGAATGATCTGACCGCGGGGGACATCACACCAGATGAGGCGGCCATCCTCGCGAGACCGCACGGCGAATTGCTCCGCGGGAACGTCGATGAGCAAGCCGCCATTTTTTTCCCACCAGCCCAGCGAGTCGCGCTGGGCAAATCCCGCCCAGATAAACGGCGCGCGCCGGCCAATCCCTTTCCATATGGACACACGCTGACAGGGCATCACGACCGCCCCATTGATCCGAATACAGGCGCACATTTCCCAGAGTCAGATGCCTTCGTGCGTCCTGAACGCGGGCCGGTGTCTGGAACTGGTGGACCTGAAGTAGGAAATCGACAGCACGCGTATATAAGATACGCGTCGAGCCGAATTACTTGGCGAATTTCTGGCCCCTGCTGCGTTCTGCTCTCATGCCAGGCCGCTCGCCGGGCGGAGTCGGCCGGGCTCGGCCCATGTCAAGTCTGCCGCCTTCTCAAGGAAAAACTCCCCCGACCTGTGTCGGGCGAAAACCAGGTTCCCCGGCGATGGAATCAAGATTGGCCGTCCGGGGATCAATGAGCCGCGTCTCTCACAATAGCGGCTTGAAATCGCAACGCTGAGAGTCCGGGGATCGGGTGGAACTGGATGAGCACGGCTAGCGTCACCACGGACAACGCACCATAAATCCATCGGTCCCAGCCGTCTTTGGAAGTCACGGTCAGACCCACAAAAAGCAACAGGGCGACGATGAGCACCGGCGTGATTTGAATCAGCGGCTCAAGAAAATGGATGAACTCGTTCATAAGAGGATCGCTGCAATGTGGATGGTCAGTCTTGGCAGAAAAATGAAACACATGGGATTTGGGTAATTATACGTAGCATTTTCGGTGCCAGTTCCTGGCCGCTTTGGGTTTCGAGAATCATCGTTTTCCCGGCTGATATCGTTGCCTAATTTTCCATTCCGTCCTTGATTGGGCAGTCCCATGGACTCCTCAGTGATTCCCCCCTGGGTTTCGCCATGCACCGCCGCAGTTTTCTGCAATTGCCAGCCGCTGGCGCGGGAGCGTCGTTTATTGCGCAAAAGCGCCTGTTCCCTCAAACGTCATGAAAATCCTCCCATTCCTCCTTTGCGTCGCTTTGTTTCTCCCGAGCCTCGTCGCTTCCGCGCAGACCCCGCCTCCCGGAAGACTCATCGCCATCGACAACGTCTGTGCATGGCCTAATCTCGTGCAGCTCACCGACGGCTCCCTCGTCGTCGTCGTGTTCAATCAGCCCAACCATGGTCGCACGGAAGGCGACGTGGATTGCTGGGGCAGTGCGGATGGCCTGTCCTGGAGAAAGCTCAGCACCATCACCCAGCACGAGCCGCAGACCAATCGCATGAATCACGCGGCCGGATTGAATGCCAGCGGAGACCTCGTGGTGCTCTGCAATGGCTGGGACAAAGTCGCTCCGGAACGCAATGCCGAAAGCCGCCCCATTCAGACCGTCGTGTGCATTTCGCGGGATGGGGGCAGGACGTGGGAACAGGGCGGACCGGTCCTGCCCCGGGAGGAAGGCCTGTCGTGGCAGGTGCCTTTTGGCGACATCATTCCGGCGGCCAATGGCGATCTCGTCGCAGGCACCTACGCCTTTGGCAAAGGAACCGGGAACATCTATGCCGTGCGCAGCAAGGATGGCGGCAGGACGTGGCCCGTCACCGCTCCCATCGTTAAAGACAAGCACTGCGAAACCGCCATGCTGCACCTCGGCGGCGGCAAATGGCTCACCGCGAGCCGGCGCTTCGGCATCCTCGATCTGGATGTCTTCGCCTCCGATGACGACGCGCTCACCTGGCATCACGTCACCACCCTGGACATCAAACCTGTATCGTCCGCCCATCTCTTGAAGCTGAGCGATGGCCGCATCCTGCTGACGTACGGCAACCGTGCCCAAGGCAGCTATGGCATCGAGGCCAGGACCAGTTCCGATGGCGGACTCACCTGGGCAAAACCGCAGCAATTGGTCCCTCTCGAAAAGAGCGACTGCGGCTACCCGGACGCCATCGAGCTGCCCGGTGGACGCATCGTCGTCGCCTATTACGCCAGCGGCATCACCCAGCATCAGCGCTATCACATGGGTGTGATCAACCTGTCCATCGATGACCTTGTCCGAGACAAGTAATCCTAGATCCGGGAATGGAAACCGCGTATTTCGCGGTCATTGCCATTCCCGCTTTTAGGTTTAGAGCGCGTTCGGAACTTTGGACACTGGAGGATTCGAGCGGAGCGAGAAGTCTCCCGAAGGGAGCCCGCCGAGGTGGCGGCTGAGGTGCTGGCGGCGGCCGGTGCCATTCGGGCGAGCAAGGGGGATCGCGGCGGCGATCCACAATCCCAGCAATTAGCCCCGGGTCGAGCGACTCGAGCGGAGCGAAAGGACTCGCGACAGCGAGCCCCCGCATGCGGGGGTGGT
>JBBRPL010000191.1:0-9096 GCA_038228205.1 Chthoniobacterales bacterium | reverse complement strand
AGCCACTGGTGGCCTGCTTCCGCAGCCATTGTAGGTCTTCAGAACAAGGAACATCAGAGGTGACGATAACCATCTCGATAACCTCTCCGAGGAACTCTCGCCAGACAAGAAAGATGTTACGCTATTTGCGCCGCACTACATTAGCGGAGTCGGTCATCGCCTATTTGAAAAACGTGAAGGGACCATGGCGGTGTTCGATCTGCGGCTCCGAACAAATGCCGAGGAATGAACCTGCGGCGGCCACGCTTTTGCGAGAAAGCCGGAGCGCACTTGCTAAAGGACCGATGACACCCCGGCGGAGTTTTCAATCCGTTGCGCGCAACGTAACCAGGTTCAGCTTATGATCGCTGGCTTATTTGTGGTATTATGGCTGGTGAACGTCTCGGGATTGGCGAAGGCGATTGGCACACCCAACGAATTAACCATGCCGATTCCCACGAAGTGCCGGCGGAGGGGGTCGAACCCACACACTCTTGCGAGTACCAGATTTTGAGTCTAGCGCGTCTGCCAATTTCGCCACACCGGCTTTCTGTCAGGACCGTATCTTCTTCGATCAGGAGCGCAGTTTATTGCGGTCCGCGATTCACGCAATCGAAGAGTTGCGAGAATTTATGCAGAAAACGGCCAGTCGTGGCAAAGCCACAATTTCGGCCGGCCATCCGCCCGATCGCCACGGCCTGCGCTGCATGGACCGGGAGACGGCGCGATTCACGCCGCAGTGGCCAGCCACAATTCCGCTTCCCTCAAGTCCCGGAAGACGCGGTGCGAATTCTCGACTGCGGTGAGTTGTTCGGCCATGCGCCCCATCCCGAACGAACCCATGTCGCTGATCACAGCGGCGCACCGGCCAACCTGGCCCTCGGAACGTCGCCGGTCGAGAAACCGGACCATGTCTTTGAGGTAGCGGGTGTCGACCGGCTCGAACACGGCGCGACGGTCGAAAAGAATGCCGAACCCGGGGCTGTAGAGTGGGTCCGCGAGCAGGCTGTCCATGGTTTGTTGCCAGACGGCGAAGGGCGGCTGCGCGCGATAGGTCACGACGGCGATGCGCCGCGCCACGTCAATTGCATAGGCAAGCGGCTGTTGCATAGGGGGGGTAACCGATGTTGTCCACCCGCGCTTGGGTCGTCAAGATCACAGCCCTCTTCATTGCCATGAATCGTTCGCGGGCTTCCTGCCCTGCGTCGGCGACGTGCGACCGGCGGCGATTGCAAGCTCCGAGACGGTCTCCCTCTGCGCCGGGTCATGGGCTTGGGAAAGGCGGGCGACAAAGACCGTCCAATCCCGGTCCGACCGCTCCAAGGTGAGTTCTCCGCCGTGGGCGCGGGCGAGTTCCCGCGCGATGCTCAGGCCCAGTCCATGCCCGTTCGTGGAGGAGTCTCCCCCGAGTCGAAAGAACCTGCCAAAAATCTGTCCGCTCTTTTCCGCCGGGATGCCTTCGCCGGTATTGGCGACCCGAATCAGAATGCCACCGTCCTGCACCTGCTCGGCGCCAATCGTGATTCGTCCCCCCGTCCGGTTATATTTCACCGCGTTGTCCAGCAGGTTGAGGAGGATCTGGGACAGGCGCCCGGCGTCCACGGAGCCGACCAGCTTCTCCGGGAGATCGGTCGCAATCGTGATGCCCCGCTTCTCGGCCATGATCCCGGCATCGTCGGCACAGCCCGTGATGATTTCGCAAATGTCCGCTTCGATGAGATCAAGCGTGAGGTGGCCGGCGTCGGCGCGGGAAAGCAGCAGCAGGCCTTCCGTGATCGAGGACAGCCTCCGGGTTTGCTCAAGCAGGGCGGAGACGCCCCGCTGATCGGCCCCCCGCAAGGTGGGCGATGCGAGCAATTCCTCGATGCTATTCCGCAGAATCGTGAGCGGCGTTTTCAGCTCATGCGAGGCATCCGCGCTGAAACGCATCGCCTGGTGAAAGCTCTTTTCCAGGCGGTCGAACATGGCGTTGAGCACCTGGGCCAGCCGACCGATCTCGTCGCGGGCCGGTGGCACGGGCAGGCGCTGGTCGAGACGATTGGCCGTGATTTGCTCCGTGGCGGCGGTGATTTGGCGGACCGGCGCCAATGCCTTGCGGGCGAGCCACCAGCCGCCGCCCGCCGCCATCGACACGAGGAGCGGCAATCCCACGAGCAGACCGACCAGCAGCTCGGATTTATCGGCGTTGATTTCACTGAGGGCCGCGCCCAGGTAGAGCGTCACGTCGTTGTGGCTGAACACGCCGACCCGGACATCCCCTTTGCCGACATTCACCGTGTGCATGCCCTCCGGCAGCGTGGCCACCGTCGACATCTTCGCCAATTTGGATTCGTAGAGCGTTCTTCCATCGCGCTGCATGATCCGAAGGAAACGTTTCGTGCGCGTGAGCGGGAGGATCGACCTGACCTGCGAAAGTCGTGTCTCGCCAAGCGTTTTCGGTTGGCGATCGACTTCCGCAAAAAACGTATGCGCTTCGTTGCGCAACTGATCATCCAGCGCCTCGATCTGCTCCTGCTGAATGAACAGCACCGCCACCACGCCAAAGGCCAGCAGCGCCGAACCCACCACCAGGGCCGACCACGCAGTCAGCTTTGCCCCCAGCGGCCAGTCCTTCATGGAGCGCCGCCCAGGCGATAACCGACGCCGCGGACCGTGTGCAACAATTTCACTTCGTGCTCGTCGTCCAGCTTCCGCCGCAGGCGCTGGATGTACACGTCCACTACATTGGTGCCCGTATCGAAATGGTAGTCCCAAACATGCTCGCAGAGACTGGTGCGCGAGTGCACCGTGCCGGGTTCGCGCATCAGGAACTCGAGCAGTGCAAACTCTCGCAAGGCCAGATGGATCGATTTTCCCGCGCGAATGACTTCGCGATTGAGGACGTTCATGGTGAGGTCGGCCACCTTGAGCAAGGTCGCCTTGTTCGTGGATGCCCGGCGGGTGATGGAGCTGACCCGCGCGAGCAGTTCGCGCATCGAGAAAGGCTTCGACATGTAGTCATCCGCGCCCAGTTCGAGACCCTCGATGCGTTCGGAAACCTCGCCGCGCGCCGTCAGGATCAGAACGGGCGTCTCGATGCGTTGCGCGCGCAGCAGCTTCAGGACGCTAAGCCCGTCCCGGCCGGGCATCATCACGTCGAGGATGATGGCGTCGTAAGGCGTGTTCGTGGCGAACTCCAACGCGGAATCGCCATCGTGCACCTCATCCACGGCGTAGCTCGCTTCTTTGAGCGCCTTGCGGATAAAGCTGGCGATTTTTTTTTCGTCTTCGGCAATGAGGATGCGCACGGTGGAGGAGAGGGACGGGTATTGACGCGGACTATGGCAGACTACTCGGCCAAAGCGATGTCGTTGACAAATGGCACAACTGTTAATGACTTTTCTGTCATTCTAAGGTGTAAGTCCTTGTCATCTCCCCGCCATAACTTCCCGCCGTTTATGAAATTCCACTCTTTTCCTCCTCTCGCCCTGGCCCTCGCCATGGCCACCATGGGCGTGCTGCATGCCGACGATGCGGCGGTCACCGCCAAATTGGCAAAAATTCCACCTGCTGCCGCGGAAGCGCTCAAGAAATCAGCCGGAACCGCCTCGATTGGTTCCCTGAGCATCGAAAAAGACGGCAAAATGACCGTCTATCTCGTGACCCTCACCGAGCCCGGAAAACCAAATCGTGAAGTGTCCGTGACTGCGGACGGAAAACTTAATGCGGAAGAGGAAACCGTCCCCTTGGAACAGGTGCCGGAGACCGTTCGCAAAGCCATCGAGGCGCAGGCCAAGGGGGCGAAGATCGAACGCGTGCAACGGATCAATCGGGCTGGCGTGGGCCTGACGTATGAGGCTCTCTACGTTCTCAAGGGCAAGAAGACCGAGATCGAATTCCTCGAAAACGGCCAGCGGAAGCCCGAAGAGAAGTAACCGTCGCGCCAGCGGCCACGGCGCCGATGTCCCACGATGGATACGGACTCCCGCCAGACGAATTGCCATGAAATCCCCTGCCCTGCCACTCCCCAGCGACACGAAAGAAGTGCGCTGCTGGCGGCCGTGGGAGTACGGGGCTTACCGAGGATCTGCTTGAAATACCGTTTCTCCACCCTCGTCGGACTCATGGTGATCAGTGCGGGATGCGTTCGATTTACACCCCACCCTCTCGATCCGGCGGGAAGCGCCACCACGCTCACCGACCGCCGTCTGGCCGGAAAGACGTGGAACCTTCAGGCGTTGACAGACGAGGCAATAGGCCATCAACCGGCTGTCCTCCTTGCCCGCGCCCAGTACGAGACGGCCATCGCAGCGGTCCGCACCGCCGGCGAGCGTCCCAATCCCACGGTGGCCATTGCGCCTCAGGTGGTGACACCCTTCACGACATGGATCACCGGAACCTACGCGGTCGATTTCGATTGGACATTTGAGACCGCCGGCAAGCGCACACGGCGGCTCGACGTGGCGCACGCGGCAGTGCGCGCGGCGGCGGCGCATGTGGTGGAGGCGACCTGGAAGGCGCGGGTGGCCGTGCGCAAAGCGCTTCTCGACCTCTACGCCGCCGAGCGGCGCGCCACATTGCTCACCGATGCGATCACGCGCCAGGAGGAACTTCTCAAAGCCATCGAGAATCGCATCCTGGCCGGCGAGGAAGCGCGCGGGGCCACGTCGCTGCCGCGCCTCCTCCACGCGCAACTCCGCCTGCAGGCGTCGGATGCGGCGAAGAATGCGGCGCTCGCCCGGGCGGCGCTCGCAGAAGCTATGGGCATGGGCACGAGCGGGCTCGCCGACGCGACGTTCTCGTTTGCGGCGTTCGAGAACACCAAAATCCCCGGCGCCGCGCACCGCCGCGCGGCGCTGACCCATCGCGCCGATGTCCTGGCGGCGCTGGCCGACTATGCCTCGGCGGAATGCACGCTGCGGCTGGAGATCGCGAAGCAATACCCCGATATTCATCTCAACCCCGGGTACTCGTTCGACACCGGCGAGAATAAATGGACACTCGGCATCGGCCTGACGCTCCCCATTCTCAATCAAAACCAGGGACCGATCGGCGAAGCGGAGGCGAAGCGGAAGGAAGCGCAGGCGAAGTTCAACGTCGTCCAGGGAACCGTGCTCGCCGATTGCGATCGCGCCGCCGCCGCCGTCAACGCCGCGCAGGCGAAAGTGACGGTGGCCAATGAATTGCTCGCCGGACAGGAAAAGGTCCTCACTTCCGAGCAGCGGCTCGTCGCTTCCGGTGAGGGCGACAAACTCGCGTTGCTCAGCGCCCAGGTGGAACACGCGACCACGCTCACCCTGCGGCTCGACGCGCTCGTGGAGTTGCAGGCCGCGCTCGGCGCGCTGGAGGAAGCGACCCAGACGCCGCTCGGCAAATGAAAAAAATTGCGCATTCCCTTCTTACCGTCCTGGTCCTGCTCGGGCTGGGGTGGACATTGTGGATCGGCATGCGGAAACAAAAGGAAAAGCCACAGGCGGAGGAAGCCGCGGCTGAACCAGGCGCAACGCCGGCGGAGGAGGAAAAGGCGGCGGATTTTGTGGTCAATCTTGAAAAGGAAAAATGGCAGGCCCTGGATCTTGAAAAGGGGGAACCGGAAAAGATGGAACTCAAGCCGCAGCGGATCGCCTTCGGCCGCGTCCTCGACCCGACACCCGTCGTGACCCTGGATGGCGATCTCGCGACCGCCGAGGCGGCACTCGCCGCTTCCCGCGCGGAACACGATCGCACGCAGAAGCTGTTCGCCGCGGGCGAGAATACATCCCGCAAATCAGCCGAGACGGCGGAGGCCCAATTTCGGACCGATGAGATCAAGGCCGATGGATTGCGCCGCCGCGCCTTGATCGAGTGGGGCGCGCTCTTGCCCGCCCAGGATGCCGCCGCGCGGCGCGCCCTCGTCGAGCAACTCGTGCACGGCGACGCGGCCCTCATCCGAGTGGATATTCTGCCCGGCGACGCGCTCACCGAGCAACCGAAGAAGGCGCGCCTCGTCGTGCTTGGCCGTGAGGATCAGCCTATCGACACGCTCTCCATCACAGCCGCGGCGGACGTCGACGTCAAAACGCAAGCGCAAGGTTTCATCCTGCGCGTAGATCAGCCCCCCTTCCCGCTCCGGCCCGGCATGGCCCTGACCGCCTGGCTGGAATCGTCGCAGCCGCCGCGCGCCGGCTTTGCCGTGCCGCGATCGGCGGTGCTGCGTCACGACGGGCGGGCGTGGGTCTACGTGCAGGAGGAGGAAGAGAAATTCGTGCGCAAGCCGGTGGTTCTCGACACGCCCCTCGACGGCGACAAGGGCTGGTTCATCGCGGCGGAAGGCGGCGGAATCAAGGCCGACGATCTGCTCGTCGTCACCGGCGCACAGTCCCTGTTGTCCGAGGAATTGAAGGCCCAGGGCGGAGCCGCGGACTGATGCTTCGTTTCATCGTCCAACTCTCGCTCCGTCATCGCGGCATCGTGATCGCGCTCGCGCTCGGGTGGCTCGCGTGGGGTAGCTATATCGCCTCCCGCGCGCCGCTCGATGTCTTCCCGGAGTTTGTCGCCCCGCAGGTGACCATCCAGACGGAAGCCCCCGGTCTTTCCGCGGAACAGGTGGAAGTGCTCGTCACCCGCCCGGTCGAGAGTTCGGTCAATGGCGCATCGGACCTCGCTTCCGTTCGGTCCGAAAGCATCCAGGGGCTCAGCGTGGTCACGGCCGTTTTCAAGGACGGCTCGAATATCTATCTGGCGCGCCAGTCGCTCGCGGAAAAGCTCGGGACCCTCGCGCGCCAACTGCCAGACGGAGTTCGGGCGCCCACCCTTTCGCCGCTCACCTCTTCGACGATGGACCTCCTGAAAATCGGTCTCGTCTCGGACAAGATGTCGGGCCGCGATCTGCGAACCTTCGTCGACTGGACGCTCAAACCACGCCTGCTCGCCGTGCCTGGTGTGGCCCACGCCAACATCTTCGGCGGCGAGGTCGAGCAACTCCAGGTCCAGGTCGTTCCCGAGCGTCTGGCGGCCTTCGACCTCACGCTGACCGATGTTCTCGATGCCGCCAAAGCGGCGACCGGGGTGCGCGGCGCGGGCTTCATCGATACTCCCGGGCAGCGCATCGTCATTCAGACCAGCGGTCAAATGTTCACCCCCGAGGAATTGGGCGAGGTCGTCGTCCGAAAAGGCTCGCCCGTCGTTCGCATCAGGGACGTGGCGAGAGCCCGACTCGGCGCGGAACCGAAATTCGGCGATACCCTGGTCATGGGAAGGCCGGGCGTCCTCGTGACCATGAGCAGCCAGTACGGCGCCAATACCCTCACCGTCACGCATGCGCTCGAGGAAGCGCTCGCCGAACTCAAACCGGTCTTTGCGCACCAAGGCATCAAGCTCTACCCCCGTCTGCACCGGCCGGCGACATTCATCGAGACAGCCCTTGGCAACGTGCAGAATTCCCTGCTGGTGGGGGGTGCGCTCGTGGGGATCGTGCTGCTGCTGTTCCTGCTCGATCTACGGATCGCTTTCATCTCATTCGTCTCGATTCCCCTCTCCCTGCTCACCGCCGTCCTGGTGCTCGACTGGTTCGGTGTCTCACTGAATACGATGACCCTCGGCGGATTCGCGGTCGCCATCGGCGTGGTGGTGGACGATGCCATCATCGACGTGGAAAACATTCTCCGCCGCTTGCGCGAGAACGCGGTGCTGGTGACACCGCGGGCGCTCTGGCGCGTGGTGCTCGATGCATCCCTGGAAGTCAACAATGCGGTCGTCTACGCGACTTTCATCGTGGCGGTCGTTTTCCTGCCCGTCCTCACCATGTCGGGATTGCAGGGGCGATTCTTTGGACCGCTGGGCACGGCCTTCATCCTGTCCATCATGGCCTCGCTGGGGGTGGCGTTGACCGTCACGCCCGCCATGGCCCTCGTTTTTCTAAGCCGCGCGAAGGCACACGATGAACCGGGCTGGGTGCGATTCTTGAAGCTCCTGCACCGCGACTGGCTGTTGTTTTTTGTGGGCTGGCCGCGACTGACCGTCCTGGGAGCAATGGCCCTCGTCGGCGGGGCTTGCGCGCTGGTCCCATTCTTTGGTGGCGAATTGATTCCGGAGTTTCGCGAAGGCCACTTCGTGGTCGGCGTCAAATCCCGCCCGGGCATGTCGATCGAAGAATCCCTGCGCATCGGAAAACTGCTCTCCGAGAAGATGCTGGCCAATGAACACATCGCGACGGTCGAGCAACAGGTCGGGCGGGCGGAACAAGGCGAGGACACGTGGGGTCCCAACCAGAGCGAATTTCATGTCGACCTCAAACCCGGCACCACGCCGCAGGAGGAAGTCGAGACCCAGGCGTTCCTTCGCGAATTGCTCGGAACATTTCCCGGCATCCAGAGCGAAGTCCTGACCTTCCTCGGTGACCGCATCGGCGAGACCATCTCCGGCGAGACTGCGGCCGTGGTCGTCAATGTATTCGGAGAGGATCTCGATCAACTCGACGGAACCGCTCGCGCTGTGGCCAAGGAACTGTCCGCCGTCAAGGGCAACGCGGACGTCCAGGTGAAAGCACCACCCGGCGCTCCCGTTCTCGCCGTCCATCTCCGTTCCGAGCGGTTGTCTCAGTTTGGCTTTCGTCCGCTCGAAGTCCTCGACGAAGTGCAAACTGCCTTCCAAGGGGCGGACGTAGCTCAAATGGTCCGCGGAAACCGTATTCACGAACTCGCCGTCGTCCTGTCCGAAGAGGCACGCCGTGATCCCGAGACGGTCGGCAACCTGCTCCTCACCAATGGCGACGGTCTGCGGATGCCGCTACGCCAACTCGCGGATGTGGAACTCACCAACGGGCGCCCCAGCATTCAGCACGATGGCGGGCGCCGGCGGCAGACGGTGACCTGCAACGTCGAAAAGCGCGACGTCTCGTCGTTCGTGTCCGAAGCACGGAAACGGATCGCGCAAAACGTGAAACCTCCGGCCGGCCTGTATTTGGAATGGAGCGGCGCCGCGGAGGAACAGAAGAAGGCCCAGCGCGAGTTGATCATTCATTTTGCCGTCGCCTTCCTTGGCATCCTGCTGCTGCTCTCCCTGGTGTTCCGCCGAGCCAGCCACGTCGCCCTCGTGCTCGCCAATATCCCGTTTGCGCTCGTCGGCGGCGTATTGGCGGTCTTTGCCAGCGGAGGCTCT
>JBBRPL010000190.1:0-9404 GCA_038228205.1 Chthoniobacterales bacterium | reverse complement strand
TGCGAGGTGATTTCGTTTCACGCCTCGGCGCCATTTTCGAATTTTGGAAACTCTATCCGCGTCGCGGAGGAGTTGTTGGTGGCGCATGTCCCGCCGCGAGTGGCGGTGACGTGCATTCGATTGAACTGAGCCGGACTTCCCCAGGCGAAGTGTGCCCTCGGCACACGCTCACCCCGAAGTCCACCCAAGCTCAGTTCCATGAAATCCATCTTCCTTTCTCTCATCATTGTAATCTGCGCCTCGCCTGCGGCGGGCGCGGCGCCACCGTCACGCGGCAGTCCGATTTTGGTCGACCTCTCCGTGGACGACGCGGTCCGTGCGGTTCTGGCCAGTAATCCAGCGTTGAAGGCCGCGCGCCTGCGCTGGGAGGCGCAGAAAGAGCGCCCGACGATTGCCAGCAGTCTGCCGGATCCGATGCTGACCTACGGCTATTTCCTGCAGAACGTGGAGACGCGGGTCGGCGCGCAGAACCAGAAAATTGGCCTCTCGCAGAAGTTTCCGTTTCCGGGAACGCTTTCGCTTGCCGCGCAAAAGGCCCGCCGGGAAGCGCGGCAGAGTTTTTGGCAATATCAGACCTTGGGTCGGGAACTCATGCTGCGGACCAAGCTGGCCTACTACGACCTCCGACGCGTGGAGGAGTCCAGCCGGATCTTCGACGAACAGGCCGCGCTTTACGAGCAAACCATCCGCTCCGCACGCGCCAAGTTTGAGGCTGGAACGGCGGGACAACAAGACGTGCTCAAGGCGGAATTGGCCCAGACCGAAATCGAGCAGCGAAAGTTGGATCTCATCCCCCAGCGTGAGGCATTTCAGGCCCGCTTGAACGCATTGCGCAACGCCCAAGGGCGAATCTCCGTACGCGGTCCGTACGCACCGAAACTGGCGCCGCCGCTGGCCCGGGCGGTCGAACTGGCGTTGCGTTACCGACAGGAACTCTCCGGCGCGCAGGTCGACGTCGAACGCAACCAAACCGAGCTGGCACTCGCCCGGAAGAAGCGCTGGCCGGATTTCACTCTCGGAGTCGAATACACCCAGGTAAATCGAAACATCTTCTCCAACCCGCCCGACAACGGAAACGACGCGGTGCTGGCCGCCGTAAGCATCAATGTGCCCATCTGGTTTGCGCGGCTCAACGCCCAGGAGCGCGAGGCGCAGGGAAATCTCGCCGCGAGCCGTGCGCAGATGCAGAACACCTCGAACGACGTCGCGGCCGAGGCGCGCGAGACTTGGTTCCAGACGCGGATTGCGCGAGATCAATTGGCGTTGCTGCGCGACAAGTTGCTTCCCTTGGCGCGGCAGACCTACGATGCCTCGCTCGCGGGTTACGAGAGCGCGAAGGCGAGCTTTCTCGATTTGTTGGAGAGCGAGCAAGCATTGCTTAGGTATCGACTGGAGGTGGTGGCGGGTGAAACCAAACTTGCAAAGGCCAACGCGACGCTAGAGCGAGCGATGGGTGTGGATTTCGCCCAAACGCTAAACCGTCGCGTCGGCGCGACGAAGGAGGAGCTGAAATGAAGCGCTTCAGCCGCTTCGTCATCGTGTTTCTCGCGGCGTCCGCATTGATTGCTTTGCCCGCCTGCTCGCGGAGGTCGGTGGGCGAAAAGCCGGTCGACGTCGACTACTTTACCTGCGCGATGCATCCGTCGGTCCATTCGCAGAAGCCCGACGACAAATGCCCGATCTGCTCGATGGACCTTGTGCCCGTCATGAAAGCCGGCATGGCTTCGGCTCCGGCCGGGCATCAGCACGGCGGTATGGCCGTGGAAAATCCGGGAGCGCCTGGTCAGCCAGCTCCGGCCAAGCCCGGTGAATTTTCCGTTCCAGTCGAGCGTCAGCAGCAAATCGGGGTGACTTACGCCTCGGCCGCTCTGCGACCGTTGCGCTATGCCGTCCGATCCATCGGCCTTATCGAGCCCGATCGTGGCCGGCTCTTCGAGTACGTCTCGCGCGTGGATGGCTACGTCCACGAGCTGGAGGTCACCTCGGTAGGACAACTCGTGAAACGCGGACAGGCCCTCATGTCCATCTACAGCCCGGATCTGCTCACGACCGAACAGGAATTTGTCGATCTATTGCGCTCTCGCGATACCGCCACCGAGGCCATGCGACGATCAACCGATAAGCTGGTTGAGTCGGCCCGACGCCGGCTCCGGCTCTGGAACATCAGCGAGGAGGAAATCTCCGCGTTGGAAGCATCGCGGAAGCCGTCGGAGTTTCTCATTCTGCGCTCACCCTTCGACGGCATCGTGCAGGCGATGGAGGCAAAGCAGGGCATGCGGGTCAAGGTGGGCAGCCCGCTGGCGACCATTGTCGATCTATCCCGAGTCTGGCTCTGGGCGGAGTTTTATGAGAATGAGCTGCCGCGACTCGAGCCGGGACAAAAACTTGAGGTCTCCGTGCCTTCCCTTCCTGGCCAGCGGTTCGACGGACAAATTGCGGTCATCGACCCGATGGTCGACAAGATGAAGCGGACGGTGCGGGTGCGGATTGACATCGACAACGCGGCCGGGGTGTTGCGTCCGGGGATGTACGCAAACGTACGACTGCAGGTGGACGCGGGTGAAGGATTGACGATTCCGGTCAGCGCGGTGCTGCCCACGGGCATGCGGATGCTGGTGTTTGTCGATTTGGGTGACGGCAAGCTGGCGCCGCGTTTCATCGGGATCGGACGCAAATTCTCTTCCACCGACGGAGATTCCCAACACGAACAATACGAAGTCCTGGAGGGTTTGTCGCCCGGCGACCGGGTGGTGGCCAGCGCCAACTTCCTCATCGATGCCGAAGCGAAGATCCAGGGCGCGCTCAAGAGTTTGTCCGACGGCGAAATGACGCAGGACGCGAAATAAGCGATGCCAGCCTCCTCTCCCAACGTGGCGCCGGATGAGACGCTCATCGAGCGGATCATCGGCGCGAGCGCGCGCAATCCGTTTCTGGTCATCGTCCTGACCATCTTTGCGGTCGCCGGTGGAATTTACGCGCTCACGCGCACTCCACTTGATGCCATTCCCGATCTCAGCGACGTGCAGGTCATCGTCTACACGGAATGGCCGGGTCGTTCGCCGGATCTGGTGGAGGATCAGATTACCTACCCGATCTCCACCAAGTTCATCGCCGCGCCGAAGGTCAAATTTGTCCGCGGCGAATCCATGTTCGGGAAATCCTTCGTTTACGTCATTTTTGAAGACGGCACGGACATTTATTGGGCGCGCTCCCGCGTACTGGAATACCTGGCGTCCGTGCGCGGCGCTTTGCCCGAAGGGGTGAATCCCGTTCTTGGGCCAGATGCGACCGGAGTGGGCTGGGTCTTTGAATACGCGCTCGTCGATGAAACCGGCAAACACGATTTGTCCGAGCTGCGCAGTTTTCAGGACTGGCACCTTCGGTATGCCCTCGAGTCGGTAAAGGGCGTGGCCGAGGTCGCGCCGGTTGGGGGTTTCGTTAAACAATACCAGGTCGACATCGATCCAAACAAGCTCGTCGCTTATGGCATTCCGTTGGGTGATGTCATCAAAGGCATTCGCAACAGCAACGGTGATGTCGGGGGCAAGACCTTCGAAATTGCGACGACCGAGTATTTCGTGCGCGGTCGCGGCTACATCAAGAAGGTCGAGGACATCGAAAACATCGTTCTAAAAATGGAGAACGGCACGCCGGTCTACGTCCGTAACGTAGGCACCGTCCATCTCGGGCCGGACCTTCGGCGCGGAGTCGCAGAACTCGACGGGAAGGGCGAGACCGTCGGGGGCATCGTGATCATGCGCTACGGCGAAAACGCGCTCACCGTAATCGACGGCATCAAGCAAAAGCTGGCGGAGATTGCTCCCTCGCTGCCCTCGGGTGTTCGCGTCGTGCCAACTTACGATCGGAGCACGCTCATCCACAACTCGATCGCGACGCTGCGGGAGAAGTTGATCGAGGAGAGCATCGTGGTCGCGCTGGTCTGCCTGGTTTTCCTATGGCATGTCCGCTCCGCCCTTGTCGCGATCATCACGCTGCCCATTGCCATCCTCCTTTCCTTTGGGCCGATGCTCTGGCTTGGGCTGACCTCGAACATCATGTCTCTCGGGGGGATTGCCATCGCGATCGGCGCGATGGTCGATGCGGCCATCATCATGGTCGAGAACGCGCACAAGGCGATGGAGCACTTTCGCGACGCGCACGGGCGCGAGCCTGATGGGGCTGAGCGCGCTCATGTGATCATCGCGGCGGCCAAGAGCGTCGGGCGCCCGCTCTTTTTCTCGCTCCTTGTCATCACCGTGAGCTTCATCCCGGTCTTCTCGCTGGCGGCGCAGGAGGGCCGGCTCTTCAAGCCGCTCGCCTTCACCAAGACCTTCTCGATGTTTTTCGCGGCCTTGCTGGGGGTGACGCTGGTTCCCGTCCTGATGGTGTTGCTAGTGCGGGGAAAAATCACCGCCGAAGCGCGGAATCCGGTGAACCGATTCCTCATCTGGGCCTACCAGCCCTGCGTGAATTTTGTCCTGCGTCATCGCCGGCTGACCCTGTTCCTTGCCTTCGGACTTCTCGCCGTCACCGTCTGGCCGTATTCCCAACTGGGCAAGGAATTCATGCCGCCGTTGAACGAAGGCACTATCCTCTACATGCCGACCGCGGTACCCGGCATGTCGATCAACGAGGCCACCAAGATCCTGCAAATCCAGGATCGCATGTTAAGCCAGTTCCCCGAAGTCGAGCACGTCTTCGGCAAGGCGGGCCAGGCCAGGACTTCGACCGATCCGGCGCCGCTTTCGATGTTCGAAACCGTGATCACTTTGAAGTCGCCGGACCAATGGCGTCCCGGCATGACCTGGGAAAAGCTGCTGGCCGAGATGAATGCCCAGGTGAAGACACCGGGCATGGCCAACATTTTTTGGATGCCGATCCAGACACGCACGGAAATGCTGACCACCGGGTTTCGCACCGTGCTTGGAATCAAGATCTTTGGCGGAGATTTGGCGGAGATTGAAAGATTGGGTGTCGCGGTGGAAAAAGCGCTCAGCGATTTTCCGGATACTCGCAGCGTTTTTGCCGAACGGACGACGGGCGGCTATTTTCTGGATATCACACCCGATCGCGAGGCCGCCGCGCGCTACGGCCTGCAGGTTGGCGACATCAACGAGCTGATTGAAAGCGCGATTGGAGGCAAGACCGTGGCCACCACGGTGGAAGGTCGCGAGCGGTATCCGATCAGCGTGCGCTATGCGCGCGATTTCCGGGAGGATCTCGACTCGCTCAAGCGCGTGCTGGTCAGCACACCCTCAGGCGCCCAGGTCCCCATCTCGCTGCTGGCAAAGATCGATTACAAGACCGGACCTCCCTCGATTCGAAACGAGAACGGCCAGCTGGTGGGGTTTGTCTTTGTCGACATCACCACCTCTGATCTTGCCGGTTATGTGCGCGCCGCAGCCTCCCGAGTTCGCGAGCGCGTGTCCTTTCCGCCGGGGTACTACCTGCAATGGGCCGGGCAGTTCGAATATCTCCAGGCTGCGGAGAAGCGGCTGGCGGTGCTCGTGCCCCTTACGCTCGCCATCATTTTCATGCTCATTTACGTGAATACCCGTTCAGTCGCGAAAACCTTTATCGTATTGCTGGCCGTGCCCTTCTCGCTCATCGGCGCGTTTTGGGTCCTGTACCTCCTCGGCTACAACATGAGTGTCGCGGTCTGGGTGGGACTAATCGCGCTGGCCGGTCTCGACGCCGAGACGGGCGTTGTCATGCTGCTGTACCTCGATCATGCGTGGGAAAAATACCGGACGGAAGGACGCATGGCGACTTCGGTCGATCTTTACGCCGCGGTCAAGGAGGGCGCGGTGCAGCGCATCCGGCCGAAAATCATGACCGTATGCGCCATTCTCTTTGGTTTGCTGCCGATCATGTGGTCGCCCGCGACCCAGGCGGGCGCGGATGTCATGAAGCGAATCGCCGCTCCCATGATCGGGGGCGTCATCACCTCGGCCATCCTGGAATTGCTGCTTTATCCGGTGATCTACGTGATTTGGCGCCGGCGGGCGCTGCCCAAGGAAGGGCAGGAAGATCATCCCGAGGCGCTGCATGGCGCGGCGGTTTCCACCGTGGCCGTCGCTGGCGCGCCGGCTCCGCTTCGCCACTTGCGACGGTTCGTCATCACCGCGCTGATCTTCGCCGCGCTTTTTGCGGGCGGATTTTACGTCTGGCAGAAGTTCAGCGGCAGCGTCAAACCGTCCGCGGAAGCGGCGGGAGCGCCGTTTGCCACGCAAAAGGTCAACGAGCTGACGGTGAACCTGCTCGGATCCGAGGGCGGGCTTCGGAAAGCCGACAACCAGATCACGATCGAATTCCGCAACGCCGCCGGCCAGCTCGCCGATGTCGGCGAGGTGAAATTCGTGCTCGGCATGGATATGCCCGGCATGACGATGCGCACCCCCGGCGCGGTCGAAAAGACCGGCACGCCCGGCCAATACCGCGCCAAGTTGAAGCCCGACATGGCCGGCGACTGGACCGCCAAACTTTCCTTCGACGGCCCGCAAGGCAAAGGTGAAGGCGTCCTGTCTGTCACCGTGAAATGAACCCAAGCGCTTCGCGGGCCCGCGCGGATTGCGTCCCGTCCCTTGCCTGATACCCATTGGGGGTATACATTGCGTTATGTCCGATGAACCAATAACGCCCGTCGAAGGATCCCCCTGTTGCCACGGTAAAGGGTCCGGCGACGCGGCCGTGACCCCGCGCCCCACGGCAAAATATTTCTGTCCGATGTGCGCGGGCGTCGAATCCGACAAGCCGGGCGATTGTCCTAAGTGCGGCATGGCGCTCGAGCGGAACCCGGCGTGGAAGCCGGACGCCAAGGTCATCTACACGTGCCCGATGCACCCGCAGATTCAGCAGGATCACCCCGGCAATTGCCCGATCTGCGGCATGACGCTGGAGCTAAAATCGCCGGCGGCGGACGCGCCCGAGGACGACTCTGAACTGCGGGACATGACCCGTCGAATGTGGGTCGGCGGAGCGTTGGCGTTGCCGGTTTTCCTGGTGGCGATGGTTCATGTGATTCCCGCGTTGGCGCACGCGGAATGGGCGAACGGCAATGTGTCGCGCTGGATGCAGTTCGCCCTCGCCACCCCGGTTGTGCTTTGGGCGGGCGCACCGTTCTTCCGCCGCGGCTGGCGGTCGATCGTGACTTGGAATCTCAATCTGTTCACGTTGATCGCAATCGGCGTGGGTGCCGCATATCTCTACAGCGTCGTCGCCATGCTCGCGCCGGGTTGGTTTCCGCCCTCAACTGAGATGGGCGGCAAGGTCGGGATTTACTTTGAAGCCGCCGCCGTGATCGTGGTCCTGGTCTTGTTGGGTCAGGTCCTTGAGCTTCGCGCTCGCAGCCGCACCGGCAGCGCGATTAAAGCGCTCCTGAATCTCGCACCGCCCACCGCCCGCCTGATTACGGATAAAGGCGACGAGGAAGTTCCTCTCGATCGGGTAAAGGTGGGTGATCGTTTCCGCGTGGTTCCGGGAGACAAGGTGCCCGTGGACGGCGTCGTCCTCGAGGGCAGCAGTAATGTGGACGAATCCATGATCACCGGAGAACCGGTGCCAGTCGAGAAATCCGCGGGCGACAAGGTGACCGGCGGCACCGTGAATGGCACCGGGAGCTTCATCGTTCGAGCCGAGCACATTGGCAGTGATACCATGCTTGGGCAGATCGTCGCGATGGTGGCAGAGGCGCAACGCAGTCGTGCACCGATTCAAGGACTCGCCGATCGCGTGGGCGCAATCTTTGTCCCGTTTGTCGTGGGCGCTTCGGTGCTGACTTTTATTTTGTGGATGTGGCTGGGACCCGAACCGCGCTTCGCCTACGCGGTCATGAATGCGGTGGCTGTGCTCATCATCGCCTGCCCCTGCGCCCTCGGTCTGGCGACCCCGATGTCGATCATGGTCGGCGTGGGTCGCGGCGCTCAGGAAGGTGTTCTGGTGAAAAATGCTGAATCGCTGGAGCGGCTGGAAAAGGTGGATACGCTGGTGATCGACAAGACCGGCACGCTCACCGAAGGGAAGCCGCGTCTGATGGATTCATTGCCGGTGGGTGGTCTCGACGCCGCGGAACTTCTTCGGCTGGCCGCGTCCTTGGAGCAAAGCAGCGAACATCCGCTCGCGGCGGCCATCGTCCGTGGGGCAAAAGACAAGAACGTCGCGCTCGATACCGTTACCGATTTTCGCTCGGTCACGGGTGGTGGAGTGGCGGGCAAGATTTCAGGACGGACGGTGATGATTGGGAAGCCCGCGTTTCTGCGCCAAGAGGGTGTCGCCAACCTTGAGGCGCTGGAAGGGACCGCCTCCAAAATGCAGGAAGAGGGAAAGACCGCGATGTTTGTCGCGGTGGACGGAAAGCCCGCCGGCGTGGTTGTAGTGGCAGATCCCATCAAGGAGACAACTCCCGAGGCCATTCGTGAACTGCACGACCTCGGTTTGAATATCGTGATGATGACGGGCGACAATCGCCGCACGGCCGCCGCGGTCGCCAAGACCTTGGGGCTCGATTCCGTCGAAGCGGAGGTCGAGCCCGAAGGAAAATCTTCGCATATCAAGCAACTTCGATCCACTGGCAAGCATGTCGCCATGGCAGGTGACGGCATCAACGATGCGCCCGCGCTGAGCGAGGCTGAGGTGGGTATTGCGATGGGCACAGGGACCGATGTTGCCATGCAAAGCGCTGGCATCACGCTCGTCAAAGGGGATCTGCGCGGAATTGCGAAGGCGATTCGATTGAGCCGCGCAACCCTTGGAAATATTCGGCAGAACCTGTTCTTCGCTTTCATCTATAACTTTCTCGGTATTCCGATTGCCGCCGGAATTCTGTACCCATTTACCGGGACGCTGCTCAGTCCGATGATCGCCGGCGCCGCGATGAGCCTGAGCTCCGTCTCAGTCATCGCCAACGCGCTGCGACTGCGGTCCGTTTCCTTGAACCGCTGATGACCTGCCAATGAAAAAAACGTGGACTGCTCGCGTGATCAGGACGGGTGCGGTCACCGTGGCCACGGCCATGGCAGCTGGAATCGCTTACCGGTCCTATCGACAATCTCAGGAGCGCGCGCGTGAGGCAGTGGCTCCGGCGGCCGGAATTCGAATCCTGGAGGCTATCGAGGTTCGGGGCACCCGGCAGTGGATTCGTATCCGAGGCGTCAGCCGCGACAATCCCGTCCTACTTTTTGTTCATGGAGGGCCGGGTTTTCCGCAGATGCCTTTCGCCGCCGCCATGCGCAAACTCGAGGAGAACTTCGTCGTGGTCCATTGGGACGAACGTGGCGCCGGCAAATCGTTTCGGTTCGGCATGCCGTCGGACGAAATGCGAGTGGACGAATTTGCCGCGGATTTACACGCGGTCGTCGGCCTTGTCCTCGCGAGGTTCCAGCGTCCAAAGCTGCTGCTGGTGGCGC
>JBBRPL010000189.1:0-9688 GCA_038228205.1 Chthoniobacterales bacterium | reverse complement strand
TTGGTCAACATAACAAGGAGCCCAAGCCATTCATCTGGACAGCCACCGCCAAAGACATCTTGTCCAAGGTCACACGCGCCCGCAAAAAGCTCGCGAACCGCAAAACGTTACGCTAATTGCGCCGCACTACACTAGGGAATCGGCGAATTCGTGTCTCCGCATCCGCGCCATCCGCGAAATCCGCGGTCTCCATTTCCGGATCCAGGCTAACTTTTTTCCCCCTTGGGGTGTTCCGCCCTCCTCCCATTCGTTTTGCCCCGCTTCGTTCTGCTCCTGTTCGTTTCCTGGCGATTCGGGTAGCCCGATCTGCCCGGTTCGCGGTTACGAGATGTCGGTCTGGGCGGAGTCCTTCTCGGCGGAGCCGAGGCGGAGGACTTTTTTACGGAGGGTGACGCGGTTCATTTTGGTCTCGCGGGCGAGGACGGTCGGTTTGCCGTCGAAGTGGGCGAGGAGGTGGTGGAGGGCCATCGACTCGAGGGTGTCGTGCATGTCGCGGTAGGTGGCGCCGGCGGCGAGCTGGCGCTGGAGCCAGGCTCCGAGAGCGATGTCGAGGGCGTCGCTGGAAGCGGGGGCGTTGCCGGCGGTTTCGCGCAGCTCGCGGGGGAGGTGATGCGGGAGGATGACGCCGCCATTGGAGACGGCGACGGCGTGCTCGAGGGCGTTGCGTAGTTCGCGAACGTTGCCGGGCCACGGGAAACGCTGGAGGAGGTCGAGGGTGGCGGGGGCGAGCTGGCGCGGTTGCGGGCCGGCGATGGAGCCAAGGAAGTAGCCGGCGAGGGCCGGGATGTCGCCGGGGCGCTGGCCGAGCGCGGGCATGGCGATTTCGAGAACGTGGAGGCGATAGTAGAGGTCCTGGCGGAAGCGGCCGGCTTGCACTTCTTCGCGGAGGTCTTTGTTGGTGGCGGTGACGAGGCGGAGGTCCACCCGCAGGTCCTCGCGGCCGCCGAGGCGGGTGAAGGTGTGCTCTTCGACGAAGCGGAGGAGCTTAGCCTGGATGGCCGGGGAAATATCCGCGATTTCGTCGAGGAAAAGGGTGCCGCCACGGGCGCGCTCGAGGTGGCCTTCGCGGGCGGTGAGGGCGCCGGTGAAGGCGCCCTTTTCGTGGCCGAAGAGTTCGCTTTCGAGGAGGTGCTCGGGCAGGGCGGAGCAGTGCAAGGTGACGAAGGGGGCGTCGCTGCGGGTGCTGTTGGTGTGGATGACGCGGGCGGCGAGGGTCTTGCCGGTGCCGGTGGGGCCGGAGATGAGGACGGGCGCGTCGCTGGTGCAGGCGTGGGCGATCTCGATGAAGCAGCGCTGCATGACGGGCGCGGCGCCGATGAGCAGCGAAGGCGGCGACGAGGCGGCAGCGGGCGCGACGGGCGGGGTGCTGGCGAGCTGGCGAATGGTCTCCTGGACTTCGGGAAGATCGAGCGGCTTGACGAGGTAACCGGCGGCGCCAAACTTTTTGGCGGCGACCGCGTTGTCCAGGTTGCCATGGGCGGTGATGATGAGCACGGGCAGGGCGGGCGCCCGCTGGCGGATGCGCTGGAGGACTTCGAGGCCGCTCATATCGGGGAGGCCGATGTCGAGGATCGTGAGGGAGAAATCCCCGGAAGCGAGTTCATCGAGGCCGCGCTGTCCGCTGGAGCAAAGGCGGGTGTCGTGACCGAGCCGCTTGCAGACGGCGCCGAGGGCGCTGGCCACGGCGTGCTCGTCTTCGATGATGAGGATCGGTTTCATAGGCGGAAGGGGATTTGCAAGGTGACGATGGCGCCGCCCTCGGGGGCGTTGGCCACAAGGAGCACGCCGTCGTGAGCCCGGACGATCTCGGAGGTGACGCTGAGGCCGATGCCCATCCCGCCCTCCTTGGTGGAGAAGAAAAGGTCGGCATAGTGAGCGAGGGCGTCGGGAGAAAAGCCACGGCCGGTATCCCGGAAGATGAGACGCACCCGGCTGCCACTGCGCTCGCCGCGGATGGTGAATGTGCCGCCACTGGACATGGCCTGGAGGCCATTGAGGATGATATTGCCCACGGCTTGGGCGAGGCGGCGGGCATCGACGCGGGTGCGGAGACCGGCGGGGACTTCATTGACGATCCGCACGCCAGCGTGGGCCGCCTGCGGTGCGAGTGCGCGGAGGACGCCCGCGACGATTTCCCCGAAATCGGCGGGCGCCGTCTGGGGCGGCTGGGGCCGGGCGAGGAACATCCACTGCTGGACGAGGCCCTCGATCTTGGTGGCCTCGCCGAGGAGGACGGGGAGCGACTCGCGCGCCGTGCTGGCGAGTTCGCCATTGTGCGCGGACTCGATCAACTGGGCGTGCATGCGAATGGCCGCCAGCGGATTGTGAATCTCGTGCGCGAGACCGGTGGCCATGCGGCCCAGGATGGCGAGGCGCTCGGCCTGCTCGCGACGGGTGCGCTCGGCGGCGAGCTGGGAGCGGGTGGCGAGGTAGGCGCGCGCGAGTTGGCCGATCTCGTCTTTCCGCTCGGCGCCAGGGAGCGCGGCATCGGGGTCGCTCTCGATGAAGGGGAGGCGGGCGGCGAGCAGGCGCAGCGGGCGGACGAAACCGCGGGCAACGATCCACGCGAGCGCCACGGAGAACGTCCAGAAGACGGCGAGCAGCAGCAGGGTATCGGAGCGAATGAGAAAGGACCAGGCGGGCTCGACCTCACGGACGAGGATGAGGCTGAGGTCCTTCTCGAGCGGGACGGCGATGGCCTCGAAGGAACCGCCGGTCTCGACAATCCCCCGGTCCTCGCCGAGGGCCTCGAGCATGGAGCGGTAGCGCTCCAGCGGGCCGGTGATCGGCGGAACGGTCTCGTGGCTCTTGCGAAGGGAAATCCCATCCGAAGTGCCGGCGGTCATGTCCCAGGCATCATGCCGGAAGAAGACGCGCATGCTCAGGACCCGGCTGAGATAATCGGCCACGCGTTCATTGGCGGGCAGCCGAGTGCTCTGGATGAAATCGGCATTGGTGCGCGCGAGGGTGGCGAAGACGTGGCGCGATTCGCGTTGGGCGGCGGCGTGCAACCAGAGGGCGAGCGCCAGGGAACCGGCTGCGACGAAAAGCAGAAACGGCAAGGCGAGGCGCAGCCAAAGGCTGGAGACAGGGCGGACTGACATCGATGGACAGAATCTATGCGAAGGCAATATGCGCGAGGTTAAATCCTATCCTGAATAGTGAGCTGCTGATAGAGGCCGGGCGGTTCAGCCCGTCCATTAGCATAGGGCGCGCCTCTGATCGCAGGAACGCAACAAGGCGGAGCATGAAGAACATGCCCGCGAGGGCATATGGAATGCTGGAGGGCGCGCGTGCTTTCGCACACCAGCCCCAGCCACCCAATCCCATGCCCAAATTCCACTGTTTCCTGACCTGCCTCGGCTTTGTCCTGGCAGGAATCCCGGCCGCTCAAGCGGTCCCGCCCACGGCGCGCATGCCGGAAACGACGACGACCGCGTTTGACGGTTCCGTCCTGAATGAAGAGACGCGCATCGGCGTGACGCAGCGGCCCGAGTGGACGAGCGCTCGGCGCTTTCCGGGAACTCGCGTCTATATTCAACAAGAGCCGTGGGAAGTCGGAGTGGAGAGTTGGTGGCGAATCAAGAATCACCGGGATGACACGATCTCGCATCGCCTGCTGGAGGAAGTCGAAATCGGACTTCCGGGCCGGATGCAGCTCGATCTCTACAACGACATCGAAGGCGACAAGGAAGGCAGGTTTCACTACCAGAGTTTCAACGTGGAACTGCGTTGGGCGCTGGCGAACTGGGGCGTGATCTGGGGTAATCCGACACTCTACGCGGAATATAAATTTGCGGACGCGCACTGGGGCCCGGACGTGTATGAATTGAAACTGCTGCTTGGCGACCAGATCGCACCGCGCTGGCACTGGGGGGTAAATTTCGTGTGGGAAGCGGAGACAGGTTGGGATCGGGAACAGGAATTCCAGATCACCGGCGGTCTCAGCTACTCGCTGGTCGATGGCAAGATCGGGGTCGGCATCGAGGCGTTTTACGACCATGACACGGTGAAGGATGGGCGCGGGAGCGCACTGGAGATCTTCCAAATCGGGCCGAGCGTCCAGGTGCGGCTGACCAATCACCTGCACATCGACGTCAACTGCATGTTCGGCACGAACGGGGACTCGGATCGTCAGGTCGCCTATGTGGTGCTCGGGTATGATTTCGGCGGACCGACGGGCCACGCTGCGCAGGAGTACACACCCGTGACCGGACGAGGGCACTAGGCCGTGTTAACGTGCGGCATGTCACGAAGCGCGCTCGTCCTTTCGATCGGGCTTCATGCTGCCGTGCTGGGCGTGGTCGGTTGGTCTTCAGCATCGATTGTCAGCCACGCCGGTCTTGGGAAGACCGAGATCGGCGTGGCTTTTTCGCCGGAGGATGCCGGGGGTTTGGTGGTGGCGGACCCGCCGGCGGCGACCCCGGCGGCGCAGATCACGCCTCCGGCGGTGGAGATAAGCATCGCTCCGCCGGTGGCGACCATTGATATCCATCCGATGCCACTGGCGGCGGTTGACCCGGTGCCGCCGCCGATTACGACGGTGACGGTTTTGCCGCGGGAGGTACCGTCGGTTGTGCCGCCGAAGACCAAAACGCGCGCGGGGGCGCGGGCGATGACAGGGACGGCGGGGAGGATGCAGGCGACTGCGAGCAACGCGGGGAGCGGGGTGAATGATGGGGGTGCGATGGGGTTGAGTCGGGGAGGCGGCGGTGGTCCCGGGTATGTGCCCCCGCAGTTTTTGATGCGTTACAAGCCTCCGTATCCGGACGAGGCGCGGGCGCAGAAGATCGAGGGGACGGTGTTGCTGCTCGTGTCGGTCGATGCCTCGGGGCGCGTGGTGAGTGCACAGCTTTCACGGGGTTGCGCGCATGAGGTGTTGGATCGGGCGGCGCTCGCAGCGGTCCGGGCGTGGCGATTTGTTCCGGCGCATCAGGGAGATCAGGCGGTTTCGGCGACCGTGGAGGTGCCGATTCGGTTTCACTACGCGGAGCGGGGTTGAACGGCCAACGCTTGCTCTGCCGCCAGACGTGGTTCGGCGAATCTTTGCCGGTCGCTTCCGCTCCTACCCTTTCTCGCCCAAAAGGCGCCGACTGACCACCAGCCTCTTCACCGCCCCTCGACTGGGCTGTCCGGCAAGCGGGACAGGCTATGTCGCTCCGCTCCATTTGCCGCTCATTACTGAGGCGCTTTGCGAAAATGAAAACGCCTCTCAAGCGTGAGCCCGAGAGGCGCTTTCTGTCTGGGAGAAAACGAATGCATTAGTATCGGAACTGCGGGAGACGGCAAGGATTATTTCGGGGAATCTTCACGCACGCACGAAAGAAGGGCGGCCCTCGGCTCCGCTCAAGGCAGGCCACGAACGGCCTACGGCTGCGGCGTACTGGATCGATAGGACGACCATCAGAAAGGAGCCAGTTTCGGTTCTGGCATTGGGCTTGCTTTACAGTAATTGTGAAATTCATTGTAAAAATACTCGCCCTTGCTCTTTCTGCTTCTCCCGTTTTTGCCGGTGACCTCGCCGATGAGGTCATCGCGGAGATCAATCTCGCCCGGACCGCTCCTCAGCAATACGCCCAAATCCTGGCCAGCCGGACGGTGGGCTATCACGGGACGGAAGGGGCAGGCGTGGTGCGCGAGGCAATTCACTTTCTGGAAAAGCAACATCCCCTGCCCCCACTCACGGTGTCGGCAGGAATGCGCAGCGGCGCGTTGACCCATGTGCTCGATGTGGGGCCAACGGGCGGGCGCGGCCATACGGGGAGCAATGGGAGCCAGCCTTGGGACCGGATGGCACGCTTCGGCAAGTATTTGGGGAGCGCGGGGGAGAATATCGATTACGGGCAGCGTGATGCGCGGGGCACGGTCGTCCGCCTGATCGTGGACGACGGGGTGCGGGGTCGCGGACACCGAAAGAATATCTTCAGCGGGGACTATCGGGTGGCCGGCGCGGCGGCGGGATACCACGCGGCGTATGGGAGCATGTGCGTGATCGATTTCGCGGGCGGTTTCGTGGAAACGCCGGGACGCGTGGCCAGCCGCGGCGCACTGCCAGCCGGCTCGCTGTAAAGCGCCTGCGGCGACGTTCGCCGCGCAAGGATTTCCCTTCCCAAGTCTCGCGGGCTTCGTGTTCTATCTGCGGCGCGATGCCCAAGCCCTCTGCCCGCGCAAAATCTCCGAAGCCCAAATACAAGCGCATTGTGCTGAAACTCAGCGGCGAAGCGCTCAAGGCCCGGGGTAGCCTGGACAATATCTCGCCCGAGATCGTGCAGCAGGTGTGCTCGCAGATCAAAGACGTGCATGACCTGGGGGTGGAGATCGCAGTGGTGATCGGCGGGGGCAATATCTGGCGCGGCCTGTCGGCCAGCCATCGCGGCATGGAGCGGACGACTGCGGATTACATGGGAATGCTGGCGACGGTGATCAATGGGCTGGCCTTGCAAAGCGCGCTGGAGCAAATGGGTCTGCCCACGCGGGTCCAAACGGCGATCAAGATGGACAATGTGGCGGAACCGTTCATCCGGCGGCGCGCGATCGACCAACTGGAGGAAGGCAAAATCGTGATTTTCGTGGCGGGCACCGGGAATCCATTCTTCTCGACGGACACGACGGCAGCGCTGCGGGCCAATGAGATCGGCGCGCAGGTCATCTTGAAAGCGACGAAAGTCGACGGCATTTATACGGCAGACCCGTTCAAAGACCCCAAGGCGACGAGATACGACCGGATCAGCTTCAGCGAAGCGCTGTCCAAGCGGCTGTCCGTGATGGATTCGACCGCCTTCAGTCTTTGCCAGGACAATAAGATGCCGATCATCGTGTTCGACATGATGAAGAACGACAACATCAAGCGCGTCGTCACCGGCGAGAACGTCGGCACGCTGGTCACTTCCGAATAATACTTTATGGACCCCGATGAAATCCTCCTCGACACCGAGGCCACGATGGAAAAAGGCTTCGAATACATGCAGCACGAATTTTCCGCCGTGCGGACGGGCAAGGCCTCGCCGGCGCTGGTGGAGAATATCGACGTGGAGGCTTACGGCGTGTCGATGAAGCTCAAGCAACTCGCGCTCATCACCACGCCGGAACCGCGCCTCCTGGTGATCCAGCCGTTCGACGCCAGCACGACAAAGGACATCGAAAAGGCGATCAAGGAATCGAAAATCGGGATCAACCCGGCGGTGGATGGGAAAATCATCCGGCTGCCGATCCCGGCGCTCTCCGAGGAGCGGCGCAAAGACCTTGTAAAAGGCGTGAAGCAGATGGCCGAGGAGGCGCGGGTGCGGGTGCGTTCAGCCCGGCGCGAAGGGATTGACGCGATCAAGAAGGGGCACAAGGATGGCGGCGTGACGGAGGACGGCCTGGAAACTTACGAAAAGGAAATCCAGAAACTCACCGACGGATTCGTCAAAAAAATCGACGATTCGGTCAATCTCAAGGAAGCTGAAATTCTCAAAGTCTAACGCCATGCGCACATTCGTCCTCGTCCTTTCTCTCATCGTCACTCTCACAGTCGCGCACGCGGCCGTGGTCCGGCTGGCGCCCGATTTCGCGGTTGCTGGCGCCGGCAAGGCGAGGTCGCTGAAAAGTTTTCGCGGGCAGCCGGTGGTCCTGCTGATCACGAAGTCGCCGAATTACGGGGACTTCAAGCAACAGGCGAAGTATCTGCAGGAAATCTACCAGCAATTTGCCAGCAAACAGGTGGTCTTCCTCGCGGCGTTCACGGACGAAACGGGGCCGATCAAATCCAATATTCCGTTCACCGTGGCAGAAAATGGCGCGGCGGTGGCCGGCGCTTACGGGGTGGTGGACAAGTTCAACATTGTGATCATCGGCAAGGACGGGAACCTGGATTATCAAACCAAGAAGGTGCTGCCGCCGGAGCGGGTGCGGGATGTGATCCAGAATTCCTACGCGGTGCAGGCGAATACGGGGAGGTAGGAGTGGGGAAGTGCCCGGTTCTCAGTGCTCAGAGTTACTGGTTCTTCATGGGCCGTGATCAGGGATCAGTGGGATAGCAATCAGTTACCTAATTGCGGAGTCATTGAGGGGAACGAGTTTAATGATGCGCGTGGCAGTTATTTCGGATACGCACGATCGGTTTCCCGGGCACGTCGGGGAGGCAATTGCAGGGGCGGATGAGATTTGGCATTTGGGGGATGTTTGCGAGGCGCGCGTGCTGGAAGAGATCATGGGGCTCGGGCCCCCGGTGCGGATGGTCCGCGGGAATTGTGACAGCCGCATGGAATGGCCGCTGACCCTTGATTTCGAGATCGCGGGAATGCGCGTCCATCTCGAACATATTCCGCCACGGCAGGCGCCGAAGAAATGTGACTTGCTGCTGCATGGGCACACGCATGTACCTCGTGACGAAATGGTGGGTGGGACGCGGTTCCTGAATCCGGGGTGCATTACGCGACCGAATCGCGGGGCGCCGGCAAGTTACGGGTGGTTGGGTCTGGAGGCGGGGGCGGTGGTGGCGTGGAGTCTGGTGCGGGTGTAGGTGTTCACGGCCGCTGTGGGCGTTCACTTTTGCGTGGAGAGATAGGTCCTATGGGACGCATAGGACCCATGGGATCCTGAGCTGCTCCACACTTTTTCTTTTTGCGGCAGCATTATTGGCGGGCGCCTTCCCCCTTGTCTCGACGTGGCGGAGCCTGCCAGAGTCAGGATATGGCCCAGCTTTATTTTCAGATCGATGCCTTTACGAACCATGTCTTCGGCGGAAATCCCGCGGGGGTGTGTCCGCTCGAGGCGTGGCTGCCGGATGCGACGCTGCAGGCGATTGCGGCGGAGAACAATCTTTCGGAGACCGCGTATATCGTCGGGCGCGACGGCGTGTACGACTTGCGCTGGTTCACGCCGACGGTGGAGGTGGATCTGTGCGGCCATGCCACGCTGGCAGCGGCGTTCGTGATCTTCCATGAGCTCGGGTTCAAAGGGGAGAGAGTGCGCTTTCAAACAAGGATCGGGGATCTGGGAGCGACGTGCGAAGGCGACCGCCTCGTGCTGGATTTTCCCGCCTGGGAGGCGCAACGCTGCGCGGAATTTCCGGCGCTCCTGGCCGACGCGCTCGGGTGGTTGCCGCGCGAGTTGTTCAAGACCCGCGATTTTCTGGCGGTGTTTTCGACGGAGGAGGAAATCCTCGGGCTGCGTCCCGACCCCACGCTGCTCGCCCGACTCGACTGCCTCGGCGTGATTTGCACAGCCCCGGGGACGGACTGCGATTTTGTTTCCCGGTTTTTTGCGCCGGGCGCCGGGGTGCCGGAAGATCCAGTGACGGGATCGGCCCATAGCACGCTCATCCCCTACTGGAGCGCACGCCTGGGCAAGACGAAGCTGTTCGCCCGGCAGCTTTCCCAACGGCGCGGGGAGCTATTCTGCGAAAGCCGGGGGGAGCGGGTGGGCATCGGCGGGCAGGCGCGGTTGTATAGCCGGGCGCAGTTGGAGATTGGGTAGTGGGGAGTCGGGAGTGCGGGATCGGGAGTTCTCAGTTCTCAGTTCTCAGTCTCCCGGTCGACGCGCCGATGGGTGTCTGACTGAGCAC
Source organism: Chthoniobacterales bacterium (assembly GCA_038228205.1). Classification (GTDB taxonomy): domain Bacteria; phylum Verrucomicrobiota; class Verrucomicrobiia; order Chthoniobacterales; family Chthoniobacteraceae; genus Chthoniobacter. The sequence continues at coordinate 141 of JBBRPL010000189.1, read as the reverse complement.
TGAGCACTGAGCACTGAGCACTGAGCACTGAGCACTGAGCACTGAGCACTGAGCACTGAGCACTGAGCACTGAGCACTGAGCACTGAGCACTGAGCACTGAGCACTGAGCACTGAGCACTGAGCACTGGGCACTGGGCACT
>JBBRPL010000188.1:0-9719 GCA_038228205.1 Chthoniobacterales bacterium | reverse complement strand
TGGCAAGAAATTCGGCACTCGCGAAACTGGATTGGCTCAACATCCCTCAAACTAACAAAACCGACCCGTCGCATCAATCGTTAACTCTCCGTTGGGTCGATTAAATCAGCGTTTCCCTAGGCGACTCGGACACGTCTCTCGAAAGCCAACCATCATGAAACGCCATTATCTGCCATTACTCATCGCGGTGTCATTTTTCACCAACCGCATCGCCAAAAAAGACCCCGGAGGGGTCAAAGCCATTAGCCCCGGGTCGAACGAGCCTTGCGAGCGAACACCCGGGGTTTCTGCCAAAATAGCGCAGCTCCATCCGTCCCGGCCTCCTGGCCGCATCTTCCCCTATCCGTCGGCGGAGATGCGGCTTCGCCGGGACGGTTGGAGCATTCGCTGTTGGGTGGATACCCCGGGTGTTCGCTCGCAAGGCTCGCTCGACCCGGGGCTAATGGCTGGGACACCTCCGGTGTCCAAAGTTCCGAACGCCCTCTAAACCTAAAAGCGGGAATGGGGATGACCGCGAAATCCGCGGTTTCCATTCCCGGATCTAGGATTATCCAGATGTTTGCCAAAGCTCGCCCGTTCCGGTTCGCCGGGGCGGGCGGGTTTTTTTCGACGCTGTGGATCCCTCGTTACCAGGTGATCAAAATGGAGCCAAATCCACCATGTGAAACGCCGGCGTTGGACAGGTCGCCAACATAGTTCAGGGAGAGTGTGATCCGGCGATTGATGTCGAATTTCACACCCGCATTGATCTGCGCCGACTCCTGGACCGCCCGTGCGCCTTCGACGCGAAAGCCATAGCCGGGTGCGGACTGGAATTCGGCGTTGACCACGCGGTCGGGGTTGAATTCGTGGACCCATGCGGCGCGCACGTAGGGAGTCAGGGTGACCTCCTTGTTCAGCCTGACGGTCCCGTCGATCTGGAGGCCGAGCGAAAGCGGCAGGGAAGTCACATTTTGTGAGGTATAGCGCAAGCCGAAGTCGGGCGAACCGTGCGCCCCGCCGCGCTGGGTCTTCTCGCTATAGCCATGGAGCCACAGTCCATCGGCCTGCAGCGCGGCGAACGGCGTCAGGGTGAGCGGGCCGAAGCGCTGGTTAAAGCCGATCTCCACCCGGCCACCGACGGCGTCCGAGTCAAAGTGGCCGCGCGCGCGGTCGAGCGCGCCGAGGTAGGCGCCGACTTGTTCGCGTTGGTCCTGATTGTCGAAAGCGCCATAGGTCACGCTCCCGGTGGCATAAAAGGCGTCCCACCGGGTGCCCGCGTAGAGGCCCACACCGCCGCCGGTCACGAGGCCGTGGGTGGCGCGGTCTGCGACGGAATAGCTGGCCGAGGTCGTGAAACTGGTGATGCCCAATTGAAGATGTTGATCGAGACGGTAGTCGGCTCCGACCACTGCGCCGCCGCCGGTTGTCTGCGTTCCCGCCTCGCACGCATCGCCATTGAGATTGAACGTGCCGCCGTAGCCGCCCGCCCAACCGCGCCAGCGTTGCTTCGACCACGAGACTGGGTCCTCATCCGCGGCTGCCCGCGACAGGGTGCCATTTTGCGTGACGGTGTCGAAGACCAGGCTGCGCATGGAAAGTGTCGACTGTTGAACGGCGGACGCGCCTTCACCCGAGAGAGAGTCGTAAGCAGCCCGGACTTGGTCGATCGTCGTGAGCGAGAACAAGGCCCCGGCGACCGGCTGGAAAGAAGCCACGCCGGCGCGTTGAATACGGTTGATGGCGTTTCCAACCGCCATCGTGTTCGGGCAATGCAGCGCATCCGGGGCAAAGTTGATCTCGTATTGCAGCACGATGTCGCCCCCGTTGGGGTAGATGAGGCGATAATCGGCCACCACCGAGTGCTGGACCTCGAGGTGGAGTCCCGCGTGGCTGATGAGACCACCCGCCGCCGACAGGATCGTCTCCTGATGCACGCCCGGCGTGGCCCCGCCAGGGTTCATCACATTGAGCTTGATCAGACCGGAAACGCTGGCCGTGCCGCTGATCATGAAGCGATCCGCTGACGGGTCGAGATCCACGTCCACCCAGTAAGTGCCGCCCGGTGTCTGCACGAAGTTCCCCGTGACAGTCGTGGTCATCACCTCGCCGAGGCCGAGGTCGCCGGGCGAAATGAGGCCCTGGTTGGTCAGCAGGCCGTGCGCCCCGAGGTTGACCTTGGTCCCCGCGAGGAATATGGCGCCCGACCGGTTGTCGAAGGTGTTGACGCCATGGCCGAGATCGACCGAGCCGAAAATATTGGCGACGTTGACGACGGAAGTATTGCCGTCCGTGCCGGTGATCGCGAGCCGGCTGAGGGCGGAAAGCGTCCCGGCGTTGAAGAGGGAGTTGTTGTTGCCCCCGACGAAAGCCACGCCCACGCCGCCATCCGAGCCCCCGAGGATCGTCGTCCCAGCCGCCGTGGTGACCTTGATATCACCGCGACCGAGCGTGCCCGTGCTCTGGCCGTAGATCGCGACGCTGTTGAGACCATCGGCGATGACGTCCTTTCCAGGATTGAGGGTGACATCGCTGGCTTTGCCCTGGCCGGCGGCGCTCTGGCCAAACATCCCGTAGGCGCTTTGGCCAAGGACGGTGATGTTGCCCGAGGTGCTCAACTTGACCGACCCGGCATCGCCCGCGCCGCCATTGCTGCCGGCGAAGCCGGAGTTCGTGGCCAGCGAAGACAGCCCTCCCGCCCCACCGCCGCCACCGACAGACTGGGCGAAGATGCCGTGCGCTCCGTCGCCCGTCGTAACCCACCGTCGAAATGTTGCCGCCGTTGGTCACAGTGACCGTCCCGCTCGTGCCGCCACCGCTGCCCCCACCGCCCACGGAAACGACGCCGCCGGAAGATCCGCCATCGCCCCCACCGCCGCCAATGCTCTGCGCCACGATGCCCCGCGCAGAGTCTTTCGTCGTCGAGATCGTTCCAAAATTTTGCACGGTGACCGCCCCGCCGTTGCCCGCACTGCTGCCATCACCGCCGACGGAGATCAGGCCGCCCGCCGAGGAACCGCTGCCTCCGCTACCCCCCACGGACTGGGCAAAAATGCCGTCCGACCGCAGGCCCGTGGTGGAAATGATCCCCCCTGCGCCGTTGGTGACGGTCACAGTACTCCCACTGCCGCCGTTCGAGCCGGATCCGCCGAGAGCCACAAGACCTCCGCTGCTTCCACCGGCGCCGCCACCGCCGCCGATGCTCTGGGCGAAGATGCCGCGCGCATCATTGCCCGTGGTCAGGATCGTGCCATCGTTCGTCACCGACACGGTTCCGCCATTGCCGCCATTGTCGGAGGCGCCTTGCAAGGCAAGGATGAGATTGCCCGAGGTGCCGGAGGATCCTCCCGAGCCGCCGATGCTTTCCGCGAAGATGCCGTGGGCGAAATTTCCGGTCGTGCTGATCACGCCATCGCTGGCGTTGGTAATGGACACGGACCCGCCGCTGCCGCCAAAGCCGCCGCTGCCGCTTTGCCCCACGAGTCCCCACTGGCCCCCACCGTTGCCGCCGTTGTTGCTCACGCTCAATCCGTAGATGCCGAAGGCCCCGTCTCCCGTGGTGATGACCGTGCCGTGATTGGTGATCGTCACTGTGCCGCCATCGCTCGAGTGTCCACCCGTGCCGCCTCCCGGCGCCGCGAATCCGCTGCCGCCGTTCCCGGCTTGCCCGCTGCGGCTATAGGCGAAGATGCCAAAGGCATTCGCTCCCGTCGTGGCCACTTGAATCCCGGCGCTGTTGATCACCGTGGCCGGGCCGCCGGCGCCGCCATTGCCGCCGTCCCGGCCGCTCCAAAAGGACAGGTATGAATCGCCCCCGTTACCGCCACTGCCGCCGATGCTCCCCACCTCGATGCCGATCTGGTTGGTCGCCGAGATATTGAAGCTGCTCGTGTAGGAGGCCGCTGGGCCGGTCGCGCCGCTCCCGCCCTAACCAGGCGGGACAAAAAGCGCTCCATCCCGGCCATTGCTGCCGCCATTGCCCGTATTCACGACACGCACCCCGCTCGCGCCGGCGACCGAAACGGGAGGTGTGATGCTCGGGCCCGCGGGCGCGGTGCCGAACTGGGCCTGAAGGTTCGCCGTCGTGCCTTGGTACAGGAGCGTGGACGTCGCGCCGCCCGCCGGGTCCGCGTCGACCGTCACAGTCTTGGCCGTCGTGTCCTGACTCAAGATCGTAAATCCCAACGGCGGGGTGTCGTTGTTATAGATTTTCTCGTTCACCGCTTTCACGAGGATCGCGTACCCATCCGCGGTCTCCACAAAGGCCGTCGTACCCGCCGTAGGAGTTCCCACTGGATCCACGACCAGGGCCGTCACGGTTGTGGTCTGATTGTTCGCGGGGTTGGTCACGCTGTCCCCCACCTTTGAGGTTTTTGAGGGAGCGGGAGGATTGGCCGACCACAAGGCCGTGGGCGACGCCAGAAGAAGGAGAGCAAGGCAAGTCCCACGCAGGAGTGAAAACAAACGCGCTTGAACGGAGGAAACGCGGCTGCCGGAATGCGAAGGTCCGCCAATCGAAAGATGTCTGATGATACTGGTCCTCATAAATGTTTTACAATTAATGACGCTTGATAGGTGCGGAATTTGCTACTCCACAGATCGGTGTACGTACGTGTGTGGTCCTACTGGAGGGTGTTGATGGGTAGCCTGAGCGGACCCCACCCCTTAACGTGCTGAGTGGGTTCGATCCACTTTGACGTTCTATAACTACAAGGAAAAGAAGTAAATATCGGAAAGTCGACTAAACCGTCTAGTGCGGGAGCGGTGCCGCGAACGAAGCAAGAATCGAACTTGGGGGAAGCCCTGGCAGGCGATTAGGAAGATAAAAATTTCCAGTTGTGAATGCTTGGGTATCCATTAACCTGAGTTGGAAAGTTTTCCCCCATGAACTCTCACCACCACAATCGTGTTGGCCTCCTCGCCTTCACCCTCATCGAACTGCTGACGGTCATTACGATCATCGCCATCCTCATGGGATTGCTTTTCCCAGCGTTTAGGATCGTCATGGATTATGTCCGTAAGGCGGAGGCCAAGACGGCAGCCACCGGGATCGCCGCGGCGGTGAGTCATTACTACTCCGAATACGGCAAATACCCAGTGGCCGACTATGCGACGGCCACCCCAGCGGCTGACTTCAAAGTCGGGGACAAGAGCAAAGCGAACGCGGTGGACGACAACGCCGAACTTTTCAATATCCTGCGCGCGCTGAACGTGGGGAAGAACACCGACAACAGCTACAATCCGAAGCGGATCGTGTTCTTTGAAGGGCGGCCCGCACGCGATCCGAACGCTCCCAAGAGCGGATTTCTCGACGCGGCCGGCACGGGGATCAAGGGCGCCTTCTACGATCCTTGGGGCAAGCAATACACGATCGTCATCGACGCAAACTACAACGGAGTCATCAATCTCGCGGGGGTTTACAGCGACTTTACGGAGAAGAGCCAGGACAACATCGACACCGGGGTGCGCGTCGGCGTCGGAGTATTCTCACTCGGCAAGGATGGCGAGATTGGCTCACCCAAGGACGGGGTGACGGGCATGCTTCGCAACGGGAGCAAGATCTCGGACGACGTCGTTTCCTGGCAGTAGGGCGGCCAGCCTACAGGATTCGTTTGAGCAGTTCGGCGAGGCGGCGCCCGCCTTTGTTCAGTTCATCGCGCACGGCCGCTCCGGCCCATTCTCGATAAGTCTTGTGGTCGATGGAAGGTTTCTCCCGGGCGAATCCTTCGGCGAGTTGACCCGCGGGTTTGATGTCTTGAAACGCGAGCCGCTCGTGCGCTTCGCGGGCCAGGGGCATGATGTCGTCTGCCCACAGTTCCGGCCATGTCGCCACGGGAGACTCTGCCGCGGGGCGCCAACGTTTCGGTTCGTGCGCGGCAAACCATTTGGCCAGATCCTCGCTGGTGAGCGGCGCTTTCGGATCGGCTCTTGCCATGTCCGCCCGCACTTGGGCGAAGGCTGCATCCACCGCCGGCGTGTCCCAAAACGAGTGCAGCTTGACGTGCTCCGCAGGCCGATCGGTGGTGAGCAACCAGAGCGTATTGCCACCCTGATCCTCGAGCCCAGGGGCGCCGGTCACGTCGGGGTTCACGGGTTGCCCGCCGGCGCCGAAGTACTCCGCGCCGACATGGAGCGGCTGGTGGATATCACCCGTAAAATGCGCGAGGAGAATCACCGCCACGGCCTTGCTGATCTTCCGCTCATTGGGCTGCGGCACCTTATCGGTGAGGACATCGATGCAGTAACCCATCATGTGCACGATATCCCACGGACTGCGCCCGGTGGCTCCGTCGCGATAGTGTTCGGGCGCCCCCGCCAGCGGTACATCGGTGTAGTGAAACCAGTGATGGGAAGGCGTCGGACCATCGTGCTTTGAATCCGGCGGATTTGCGCGCCAGAACGCGATGAGTTCCGCTTCCAACTTCGGGTGTCCGGGGAGATGGAACGCGGTGGCGTTCTCCGGGCCCAGCCTGTCCCAGGCTTTGATCTGATCGGGAAGACTCGCCACGCGCGCGAGGGTGAAGCCCGAGAGCAGGGTCTGGACTTTCGTCGCCGTTTCCGTGCCGGCGAGCAGTTCGTCGGCGATGGCCCCCACCATTTCGTGCCCCAGCGGGCCGTAGGCGTGGCTGGCGGCGGAGCATGCCAGAAAGACGAAGAGACAGGCGATCCGGAAAGGCATAAGTGGGCGAGAGTCCGTCATCAAACCGCGCTTTACAAGCGCGGGCCAGGCCGTTGTCTTGTGTGATCCCACGCGTCACGTTTCCCTCGACCGCCGTCTCCTGGCTTTGCCCATTACCCTCCGATATTCCATGCGGTTTCCCATTCTCCCCGCGCTCTTGGGCGTCATTGCCATGTGGAGTGCTCCGCTGCGGGCCGGAGATTCCCGGCACGAAGTGGATTCGAGCTGGCCGGCGCTTCCAGATGGATACGTCCTGGGCCAATGCGTCGGCGTCGGGGTCGACTCCCACAGCAATGTTTTCGTCTTCCACCGGAGCGGACGGAAATGGAGCACGCCGTTTCCCGAGGAGCCCATCGCCGCGCCGACGGTCAGCGTCATCGATGGCCGCACCGGCAAACTCCTCGCCTCGTGGGGGGCGGGCGAATTCATCGCGCCCCACGGCCTCAGCCTCGATGGTGAAGACAATGTCTGGCTCACCGACGTCGGTGGGCAGCAGGTCTTCAAGTACACCCACGATGGTCACCGCTTGCTCACGCTCGGAGAGCGCGGCAAAGCGGGCGCCGACCAGGGGCACTTCAATCTGCCCACGGATGTCGCCGTGCTGCCGGATGGTTCCTTCTATGTGAGCGACGGCTATCGGAACACGCGCGTGGTGAAATTCGACGCCGCCGGTCACTACCAGTTTGAATGGGGTGGCAAGGGCGCCGAACCCGGCAAGTTCAATCTTCCCCACGGGGTCGCGGTGGACGCCCGCGGGCGCGTCATCGTGTGCGACCGGAGCAACGCCCGCCTCCAGGTTTTCGATCGGATGGGAAAATTCCTCACGGAGTGGAAGGGACCGGGAATCGGGCGGCCCTACGGGGTGAGCATCGCCACGGATGGCCACATTTTCACCATCGACGGCGGGGACCAATCCGCCACGCAGCCTGATCGGTCGAAGGCCGTCGAGTTGGACGCGGATGGGAACGTGCTCGAGAACTTTGGATCATTCGGCAAGGGGCCCGGCCAATTTCAACTCGGCCACGACATCGCCGTGGCCCCCGACGGAGCCGTCTATGTGGCCGAAGCCAAAGGCGAGCGCGTGCAGAAGTTCATTCGCGTGGGCACGCCCGTAAAATAGCAACGATCGGGCGGAGCATTGCTGTTCCTCCGGCGACGGACCACATTCCTGCCCCACTGTCATGACGAACCCCTCCCCACCTTCGCCGCAGCTCTACTTCGACACGATCAACGCCTACCAGAAAACCGGCGCGCTCAAGGCCGGGATCGATCTCGGCCTTTTTACCGCGATCGGCGGGACGCCCTCGACCGTCGCGGAGATCGCCGCCCGTTGCCAGTGTCCGGAGCGGGGCATCCGCATTCTGAGCGACTATCTCACCATCCTCGGATTCCTCACCAAGGAAGGCGCGCACTACGCGCTCACGCCGGACTCCGCATGCTTCCTGGATCGGAACTCCCCCGCCTACGTCGGCGGCTCGGCGCAATTCCTCCTCGCGCCTGGCATCGCGGATGCCTACGACGACCTCGCCTCGACGATTCGCCACGGCCGTGTCCACACGTCGGAACTCGGCACCGTCGCGCCGGATCACCCAGTCTGGATTGAGTTTGCCCGAGCCATGGGACCGCTCATGTTTCCCGCCGCGCAGGGCGCTGCCGCGATCGTCCCTCTCGATCCCACGCGCGACACCCGGGTGCTCGATATCTCGGCCAGCCACGGCACCTTTGGCATCGCCTTCGCGCAAAAGAATCCGCGCGCGCATCTGGTTGCCCTCGACTGGGAAGCGGTGCTCGCGGTCACCGGGAAAAACGCCATCGACGCCGGCATCGGCGACCGCTTCAGCAAGATCGTCGGGGACGCGTTTACGGCCGATCTCGGCACGAACTACGACGTCGTCCTCGTGCCCAATTTTCTCCACCACTTCAGCAGCGCCGACTGCACACGCTTCCTCCGCCGGGTGCACGCCGCCCTGCGCCCGGCGGGGCGCGTCGCGATTGTCGATTTTGTCCCAAACGAAGATCGTGTGACGCCGCCAACCGCCGCCGGATTTAGCCTCGTGATGCTGGGTACCACGCCCGAGGGCGACGCCTATACGTTGGCCGAGTACGAAACGATGCTCACCGACGCCGGCTTCCGCGACGTCACGCTGCACCCACTCCCGCCCACCGCGGAGAGCGCCATCCTCGCGACGAAATAGCGCGCCCCGCATCACCACGGTCCGGCAGATTCCCGTCGGCTTGGATTTGGATCGGTCAAGATGTGCTGCAGAGATTCTGCCGTGTCGAAGTGAGCGCGAGCGCCGTCCCCACTTTGTCATCCTGAGCGGAGCGGGGATTCGAGGCTTTGCGAGAAGTCTGTGGTGCCGTGGAGACAACCATGGGCGGAGTCGAAGGACCTCCAATATCCCGCGGGTTTTCGCGCGGAGCCAGTGTGAAGACCATTGGAGATGCAGGGCACGCTTAAGCTGACACATGGGCGCCATCAGCGGGCTTGAGGTCGTTGGCGCAAGGCACGCGCAAAATGAAATTCCGAAATGCAGCACGCACCCCGCGGTCGTGCTTGCGCGTGAACTTAAGCGGGCCGTGCATCTAAAAGGGTCGTTGCAGTGGCTCCGCTCAAGGACCCGCGGGATATTGGAGGTCCTTCGACTCCGCCCATGCTTCCCCGCTCCGCTCAGGATGACAAAGAGTGCGGACGGCGCTCGCGCTTGTCGCGACACGGCAGATATCGCTGTGCGGAATCTTGATTGATCTCAACCCGGCCCGGTGGGGATACACCAGCCTCGCTGCGGTTGACGCACGTGCGCTCCGACCACCAGCGTCGCAGATCGACACTGCTTACTGAGCACTGCTTACTGAGCACTGCTTGCTGAGCACTGCTTGCTGAGCACTGCTTGCTGAGCACTGCTTACTGAGCACTGCTTACTGAGCACTGCTTACTGAGCACTGCTTGCTGAGCACTGCTTGCTGAGCACTGCTTACTGAGCACTGAGCACTGCTTACTTCCCCCGCGGGGGCGGGGGCGCGCGGCGGCCCCCCCGGCCCGGCGGCGCGGGGGAGGGCG
>JBBRPL010000187.1:0-10031 GCA_038228205.1 Chthoniobacterales bacterium | reverse complement strand
GCTCATCCCAATGTCGCCATCCGTCTCAACAACCTCGCGTCCTTGCTGCAAGACACCAATCGCCTCGCTGAGGCGGAGCCGCTGATGCGACGGGCTCTGGCCATTGATGAAGCCAGTTACGGCGATGCTCATCCTGAAGTCGCCACTGACCTCAACAACCTCGCGTCCTTGCTGCAAGCCACCAATCGTCTCGCTGAGGCGGAGCCGCTGATGCGTCGGGCTCTGGCCATTGATGAAGCCAGTTACGGCGATGCTCATCCCAATGTCGCCACTGACCTCAACAACCTCGCGCAATTGCTGCAAGCCACCAATCGTCTCGCTGAGGCGGAGCCGCTGATGCGTCGGAACATTGAGATTCTCCTAAGCTTCACCCGCGATACGGGACATCGGCACCCTTTTCTGAAGTCAGCTATCGGCAATTACCGCATTCTACTCATCGCAATGGGTGACACGCAGAAGCAGGCAGCAGAAAAAATCGGCCAAGTGATGGGACCGTTTGGAGTATCGATCTAGCTAGGAATTGGGGGGTGCTATGAATGCCCTGTGGTTGACATCGGATGTCACGAAAACCCAGCGGGACTCAGTTCAATCGATCCGCGTGGATTTTGACATGGAGATGGATGTGGTCGTTGACGAGGTGTTTGCCCAGGAAGCGGAAGAGTTTGCCGGAGCCGTAGTGGCTGCCGTATTCGGTGCGGTCGAGTTCGAACTGGCCCTGGGCGGTGAGGCGCTGGGCGTCTTCGTTGGGAGCGATGAGCGCGGGGAATTCCAGGGGGCGGGTGATGCCCCGGAGGGTGAAGGCGCCGCGCAAACGATGAGTGGGCGTGCCTTCGGTGCCGGGGGCGATCGGGTCCACGGATTCGGCGATGAACTGGGCGGTGGGGTGGTGGTCGACGTCGAAGAAATCGGCGGAGCGCAGGTGCGCGATAAGCATGGCGTTGTAGGCCGGGTTGACGAGGTCTTCACAGACAATGCTGGCCATGTCGATGGTGAAGCGGGCGGAGATCAGACTTCCCTGGCGCAGGTGGATTTCGCCGGAGGCGAGCTTCACGGTGCCTTGGTGGTGATTGAAGAGGTTGCGTCCGGTCCAACGGATGACGCTTTGGGCGGTGTCGAGGTGGTAAGCGCCGTTGGGGACGGGTGGCTGCGGGAGCTGGCCGTGGCCTTCGAAAGGCAGGCCCGCGGATTGCCATTCGGCGAGGCCGCCTTCGAAGGATTGGACCTGGGAGACAAAGCCGGCAGCGCGCAGTTTTTCGGCGGCGGTCGCGGCGTCGAGTGATCCTTCGCCGGCGCCGTAGACGACGATGGGGGTGGAGGGGTCCAGGGCGAGGGCGTTGATCTGGCCGAGGAAGTTCATCTCGTAGACGCAGGCGTTCCGAGAACCTGGGATGCGGGTGGCGGCGTGAATTTCCGCCGGGAGGACGTGGATGATCTGCGGGGGGTGGGCGGACTGGAGCTGGATCTGGAGTTCGCGGGCAGTCATGGATGGAGCGGGAGGTGGGTGTCGGGATTATCCATAAGGCGCGAGGGAACGGCAGAAGAATGCGCTCATTCAGGATCGATCACGGTCATGCTGCTGCGTGGTCGCGGCGGCTCCGCGCGAAAACTCACGGAGATGTGCTCGCCCGAAAGGCACCTGCCCCACCAGCACCTCGACCGCCATCTCGGAGTGAATTTTCAAACACTCTCTGGCGGCTACTTGCCCACAGCCAAATCGAGGAAAACAATAATCGATGGGTTCCCCACCGGCGTGAACTGACCAGTGAAGGCCAGGCCGCCGGATTTAGGATCGACGCGAAACGTCGTGACGTTGTCGGCGCGCTGATTGCAGGAATAGAGGAACTTCCCCGTGGGATCGAAATTGAAACAGCGCGGATAGTTTCCACGGGTCTGTTCCTCTCCAACGAAAGTCAGCGTTCCCGTCTTTTCGTCGACGGAAAAGAACGCGATGCCGTCGTGCAGGCGGTTGGCCGCATAGACGAACCTGCCATCGGCGGAGACCATGATCTCGGAGCAAAAATTGCTGCCGGCGTAGCCAGGGGGCAGGCTGGATAGCGTCTGCCGCGGGGCCAGTCGCCCTTGCGCGCCATCGTAGTCAAACAGCACGATGGTCGAACCTTCTTCCTGGAGGGAATAGAACCAATGTCCATTGGGGTGGAAGGCGAAATGGCGCGGGCCGTCTCCCGGCGGGAGCGAGATGGAGGCGGGATCGTTCGCGGTCAGAACTCCCGTGTGATCGTCGAACTTCCAGATGAGGATTTGGTCCAATCCCAAATCGACGTGCAACACGAAGCGCCCGGACGGATCCGACTGGATCATGTGCGCGTGAACCTGGTCGTGCCCGCTGAAGGCGAAGCTTCCGGGAGGAGCGTTGGGGGCCTTCTTCGGCCCGACGGTTCCGGCGTCCTTCTTGATGTCGCTCGCCGGGCCCAGCTTGCCATCGGGCAGAATGGGGAAGACCGCCACGGAACCGCCAAAGTAGTTCGCCACGAACACGAATTTCCCGGATGGATGGATGCTCACATGGGTGGGACCGGCGCCGCCGGATGGGACGGTGTTGAGCAGGGTCAACTGGCCGTCGGCCCGATTGATGGCGAATGCGCTGACCGAACCCGGATCGCTCTCCCCCATCCGGTCGGTCTCGTTCGAGGAATACATGCGCGTCCCAGCGGAATTGATGACCAGGCAACTCGGGCTCGAACCCATCTCAAACACGCCGTGCGGCGACAAAGCCCCGGTTGCGCGATCCACCAGAAACGAGTGAATCCCGCGCCCGTTTCCCGGGGGCAGGTCCACCTGGGTGGCCCGCACATTGCGCAGCGGAGCGCTATAGGTGCCCACGTAGGCGATGAGCGGCGCACCGGCAGCGGTTGACTGCGCCTTGAGCAATGCAGGAAAGATCGCTCCGCCGCCGGCGAGAATGGTGGAATACTGCAAAAATGAGCGGCGCGAGATGGTGGGGGGAAACATGTTGGGTCGAGGCTATGGGACAGGAGGAATCCTTGGAAGCCACTTCCGGCAGACGGGAGACGAAACGTGCCGGGCTTGCCCAATGACAGACAGTCACCGTACGCTCTCCGGCCATGTGCAGCGTCCCCCCGCCGTCCGTCGTCCTTCCATCGTCGCGCCAAATCGTTTTACGCGGCGCGCGCCTTGCCCTGGTGCTGCTCGCGACGGCCCCGAGCGCAGTCCTCCACGCGCAGACGGAGGTCCACGACGTGCAAGTCGCGCCCCCTGCTGCGACGACCCGCGTCCCTGCAATCACAGCGCAGGGGCATTTCCTGGCGCCGCAGGCCGTCTCAGCCGTGGACATCAGCGCGGATGGGACGTTCATCACGGTCGGAACGATGGCGTTCAGCAATGATGCGAATATCTGGCAATTCGACGCCAGTGGCTCGGTGATCGCGAAACGGAATCTGCCGCCCTGGGCGCCGATGCAGGTGGCGACGCTGGCGGGCGGCAAGGCGCTCGCTGCGGGCATGGCCTACTCGCGTGTCACCTCGCCAGACCCGACGGTGTGGCTCGGGCCGGCGGAAACTCTGCTCGGCGCTGCGCTGAAAAGCGAGCTAGCCGAGGCGGAGCCGCGCGACGGTGAGTTCGCGCGATTGCGGCCCGGCGCGGGCGACTGGCGAACCGGCTGGCTGGCCAGCCATTTCGGCGAGCTTTTCGTGCACGGGCCGGACTGGGCCTTTCATCTGCCGGGTTCGTTCATGGAAGCCGATGGCCATCGCGTGCATCTGCGATACGAGGACCAAAACCAGCTCCCCACTCACCGGGCCACCCGCATGGCGGCGAGCGCCGACGGCAAACGCATCGCCTTCGGCTGGATCACGCCGATGGCGCCGCGCGAAGGATTGCCTGCGCCGGGACCGTCATTGAGCGTCTGGGAGGTGCGGCCCAATCGCAGTCTCTGGTCGGCGCCGACCGCGCCCGTGTTAGGCACGCCGCCACCCCTTCCCGATCCGGCTGCCGCGTTCCCCGAAATGGCAAAGGATTTTCGCCTCGCGGCCGATGCGGTGGTCCCGGCGACGGTGGCGGCGTCCGTCGCCATCAATGGCGACGGCTCGCGCGTGGCGGTGGTGGAATACGCGGCGTGGATCTGGGTGCGTTCGGGCCCCGCGATCGGGAAATGGGACCCGCCGATTCACGCCTTGAATTTCGTGCCGAAACAGCGCGGCCGGTTGCGGATTTTTACCGGCAAGGGCCAGGAGTTGCGCAATGTGCCGATGCCGGCGGAAGGGATGTTCGAGGTCGGCTTCGGTGGCGAGGACGACGAGGTCACGTGCTGGCCGGCATCGTGGTTCGCACGCGGCATGGCCGGGGCGGTATGGCTGCCGATCGACGCGCCAGCGCGCAAGCTCTACCACATCCCAGTGAAGCAAGGACCCGCGTTGGCGGTCGAATTCCCGGATGCGATCGCCGACTGCGCGCCAAGACCGCAAGATGGGAGCACGCTGGTTTCCTGCTGGGACGGAAAGCTCTACCGCATTGCCGCCGACGGGCGCCCGATGGCGCCGCCGCTGGAGATCGGCTCGCCCGCGCGCCTCGCCTGGAGCGCGGATGGCACTCTCGCGGTGGCCGGCACTTCGGCGGGAGAACTCGTCGCGCTCAATCCGAAAGGCGTCCTCACATGGAAGAAGACAATCCTGATCGGCGCCCCACCAGCCATCGCGCAGCAACCCGAGCCGGTCGTGCCCGGTCTGCCGATCTACCAGGGCGGCCGCGTTCCACAGGGCGAACATGCCTACGTGGGCGATATCTGGATGATCAAGCACGGTCGCGACGCGGTTTTTGTGGACAGCGGCGGAACTTCCGGCATCGCCACCACCCAGGCGCGCCTTCGGGCGCTCGGCATCGATCGCGTCACGCACGTGCTCCTCACACACACGCATGGCGACCACACCGGCGGCGCGCATCTTTGGCGGGCCGGCGGCACGCAAATCGTCGCGTCGAAAACCGCCGCCGTTCCGCTCACGTGGCTGATGCCAATGCTGTCCGATTACGGCATTTTCCCGCCCTGCCCGCTCGATGTGCCGCTGCCGGTCACGCGCCCCGGCGACGAGGCGGACTTCGAGGCCGGGGGCCTGAAATTCCGCGCGCTCTACGTCCCAGGCCACAGCTTCGATCTCACGATGTACAAGCTGGAGATCGACGGCGCGCGCATCGCTTTCACCGGCGATCTCGGTTTCGAGGCGCCATCCGACATCCTGCACCGATGCTGGGGCGACGCCGACAAAGCGCGCGTCGCCGTCGCCGTCATCAAAGAGAAGCTCCTGCCCTGGAAACCCGATATCGTCTTCACCGGCCACGGTGTCCGCCGGGAAGGCACCGCTTTCCTCGCTGACCTCGTCCGGCGCACCGATGAATCTCTTGCGGCAGCCGCTTCGGCAAATGGAGGCAAGTAGGAACAAAACAGATGGTTCCGCTCATCCGATTCCGCCCCGCGCCATGTCTGTCGAGTCTGCGTGAGGTGCCTGGCACATCCGCCTCACCTTCGGCGGATACCAGATACATTGGACGAAAGAGCGAGCGGTAGTAAACTGCGCCTTGCTTCGCCCGTTTCCGTGCACGCGATTCGCAGACAAAAACCTCGCCGAGCGGCGCATTAACGATACCCACCGTGAGACCCCCAATAACCGCCCTGTTGTCCTCCCGTCTTTGTCTCCTCGCCGCGCTCCTGGTTCTGCCGCTCCTGCCGTTGCGGGCGGTCTACGACCTTCCCGCGCTCGAACTGGTGGAGACGCAGGTTTCCACGGTCGTCGAAAAGGCAATGCCTTGCGTCGTCGCGCTCAGCCGCCCCGAAAGGCTGGGGATGGCCCAAGGCAGCGGGTGCATCATCGCGCCCAACGGTCTGATCCTGACGGCCGCCCATGTCGTGGGTGATGCGAAAATGGTGACCGTGACTTTGCCGGATCAAAGGAGAGTCCAGGCCAAGGTGCTCGGAGCCGACTACACGCGGGACGTCGCGCTGGCGATGATCACCGAGCCAGGCGATTTCCCGTTTCTCGAACTCGGTGACACGCAGGATCTGGCCGTCGGCGACATGGTCCTGGCGCTTGGGCATCCTGGCGGGTTTGATCCGCGGCGCAAACCGCCGGTCCGATTCGGCCGGGTATTCGAGATGCCCCACGAGGCGTTCATCCGCACCGACTGCACGGTGGTGGGAGGCGATTCCGGCGGCCCGCTGCTCGACCTGGCCGGCAAAGTCATCGGCGTGCATAGCTCGGTGGGAGTGGATTTGAGCCGGAACAACCACGCGCCGGCCGAAGCGGTTCGCCTGGACTGGGACCGGATGATCAAAGGGGAGCGCTGGGGACGGCTCCGCGAGCCCATGGCAAAAAGGTTGCCGGAAAAAGAGTTGCAGGGTCTCGACGTGAACAAGCTTCGCGAGCGGCTCGATCGTGAATCGCTGGCCAACAAGGGCCAGGTCATTCTCAAGCCCGAGGAAATCGCCCGGCGGTTGATCGAGAGTGGAATGAACGAGGCCGCGGTCAAAGCCATGAGCGACCCCGAACTCGCGAGCTTCATGCAGAAGGCTCTTGGCAGCGCCGCCAAAGTCGGATCAGGCCCGGGCAAGTCGCCCAACGGCCCGCCGCCGCTCGGGGAAGCTTTCGCCGATCTGAATGAGGCGAAGCTGCGCGGCCTTCTTCTGGACGAGGCGAAAAAGCATAACGGCCGGATGGAGGTAAAATTCGACGACATGAAGAAATTGCTCCGCGATTCTGGCATGGCAGAAGAGACCAGCAGCAAGCTCACCCAGGAGGACATTGGGAAGGTCATGAAAAGACTCTTTGGCTCCGCGGGGGTGCCGGAGAAGCCCAACGAGGCCATCAGCAAGCAGGACGAGGAAATCTTCCTGGCGATCAAGCCGGGCGTCGACACGGTGACCCCAAGCATGGTCTCGCTGAGCGATGGCGACAAAGTGCTCGCCGTGGGCACCATCATTCGTGAAAATGGCTTCATCCTCACGAAGCACTCCGACATCGCGAAGGCCAAGGCCTTGAAGGCGGAGCTCGCGGATGGCCGGTCCTTCCCGGCCGTGCTCGTCCAGCAATACGAGGAACACGATCTGGCCTTGGTGAAAATCGAAGCGGACCAGCTTCCGGCTGTCGCGATCCCCAATCATGAAAGTGGCCTGCATCTCGGGAGCATCCTGGTCAGCCCCAGCGCCGCGCCCGACAAGCCGATCGTTGGACAGGGGGTCATGAGCGTTCTGGAGCGAAACCTGCGCGAAAGCGGGGGATATCTCGGCGCCGCCCTGTTCGAGGTGGAAGGCACCGTGGAGGCGAGCGCAGTGATCCCGGGCGGCCCGGCGGCGAAGGGAGGATTGGAAAAGAACGATCGGATTCTCGAACTGGACGGCACTTTATTTCACACGGCACAGGCCCTCAGCAATCACATCCGCACGCTCCCCCCGGATTCAGTCGTGCACCTAAAGTATCGGCGCGGGACCGAGGAAAAAATCGCAGACGTGACCATCGGCGACCGGGCAAAAATCCCGCTCGTTGCCAGGAAGCAGAATCCGCTGGCGATCTTGGGCACGGACGTCAGCGAACGGACCAGTGGCTTCGCGATGGTTTTCCAGCACGACCAACCGCTCCGCCCGCAGGATTGCGGCGGCATCATCCTCGATTTGCACGGAAACATCGTCGGCGTGAATGTCGCCCGCGTCGGTCGTGTGGCGTCCTACGCGATCCCGGCCAGGCTCGTGTCCGAGCTGCTCGAGCAGGCGGATTTCCAGCAACTCGCGGAGAAGGCCGCGGAAACGCGCCGCGCCCCAGCGAGCCAGTAACGTCCTTGGATCGGATTCCGCAAGAACATCGGTGAACCGCCGCACGTCGACACTTTACCGTGTCTCGAGACGAGGTCCGTACGAAACTGGCGGCTGCCCGAACTCATGCGCACCCAGATCCGGCGCCTTGCCGTTGAACCGGTCCGCCAGATTCGGGACCGCCTGCCCCGCATCAATGGCGTTGCAGCCCTGCTTGAGCGACAGGCGCATGGCCGGGAAATGGTCTCGCGCATAAGCGATGACATCAGTGCTCTCGAAGATTTCCTGCCGGCGGACGCGCACTCCGTGCTTTTCGATTCCGACGGCGGAGGAGAAGGATTCCAAGTCTTTGAAAGCCTTCTCTGGCGTGCCTTCCATGCTCCACCAGAAAGGCGTCGGCGTCTGGTCCCAATCGAAACCGTCGTAATCCACGTCCGTCTTCCAGTCGGCGGTTGCCGGGTATTCGATGCCGTACTTCTCGCGCGGGCGCATTCCTCCCACCCAGATGGCGTAGCTCGATTCCTTCGCGTCCCAATTATGCACCAGGATCCAGAGGTTATTGCGGGAGAATGCCCGCAGCACGACACCCGCAGTGCGCTCGCAATAGCGCCCGTTCGAGATCAGTGTGTTGCCGACCAGGACGAAGCGGTCCACGACGTTCCCCTTCAAGATGTTCTTCCGTCCGATGACCTCGTTGCGGACGAAATACCATGGGCCGCAATACATCGGCTGGAAGCTAAAACCCTCGTTGAAAGCCCAGTGGATGCGGTTTTCCCAAATCCGGTTGTTGGCGTAACCATAGTCCGGTTCGACGCCGTCATCCGTCACGTCGCGGATGTCATTGCCATAGATGTCGCAATTCCGTCCGGGGTAAGAGACGCCATCGGACACGCGCGAGATGCGATTGTAGCAGACCTCGTGGTCGTTGCCGTGGTTGAGTTCGACGCCTTCACCTTCGGTGTCGCTAATATCAATGTTGAGTTTGTCCCCAACAATGTCGTTGTCGGCGATGTACCACGCGCGGCTCTCCCCGTTCAGCGTGAGGGCGTAATGATACCCTTCAAAACGGCAGCGCGTGATGGCCACGTTCTCGCATTTGCCTTGGGCGCGCAGGCCGTTGCCTCCATCCGGGTTTTTCCCATCGGGGCCGAGCTTTAATTCATGGTCGGTCTTGAAAACGAGACCGTGAAGCCAGACATGGCTCGCGCTCACCACTCCGGCAATCAGGACCGGGGCACCATCACCGGCGGCTTTCCAGACCAGATGCCTGCCTGCGGCCCCGGATTTGTCGAAGCGGAATTTCGCGTCCGCATTGCCGTAATCGCCAGCGTGGACAAGGATGACATCGCCCGACAGCGCCGCATCCTGGGCAGCGGGGAGTCCCTTGAACGGATTCCCAGCGGAGCCGTCGCCGCCGCCTTTGCCCGGCACGACATGCAACTCCCGCCCGCCCTTGGGCAGTTCCGGGACCGCCCGAGTGGTGACCTCGGCTGTCTTCTCCAAGTCGCCGCCGTCCTGGTCCGCAAGTCTCAGCCTGACCTCGTAGGTCGTCCCCGGATCGAGGAACATGATGCTTCCGGCGAGCATGTTGTAGGCGCGGTCAGCCTTCAGGTCTCCATACCATCCGTGCCAGGCGATGCGGAAAAGCGGCAATGCAGGTTTCCAGTCACCCGTACCCTTGGCGCGGAACTGCACCGCACACGTCGCGTTGTGGTTGGCGTCGCCGGTGATGTCCCACTCAACACCCACGGAATGCAGCGTCGAATAGGTTCTCAGTTCCCCCGGCGCCGATGCGTCACCGGCTCCTCCGGCACGATCCTGTCCGAACAAAACTCCCGTGGCTAATACCACTCCGGCGAAGACGCCAAGAATTGGAAATCTGCCGTTGCCCGTGCCGGGTCTGGAACGGGCACGGCGCGGATCGGCGTCGGAAAGGGGGTTCGCAAGGAGATTCATGCGTTCAAGGCGTGACGCGTCGAGTGTGCCAATCCATTCCGTGACACCAAGCTGTTTTATTAAGGGTGGCACAAGCCCAGCGGGATTGACCCCACGTGACCCATGGTCTCCGCAGTTGGCGCCTCCGGCGGTTTGGCGTGACGCGTGGCGTTAAGCGGTCAAACCCGCGGCAGAAGCCGCTCGCGCTTTCTCGCGCTTTCTCGCGCTTTCTCGCGCTTTCTCGCGCTTTCTCGCGCTTTCTCGCGCTTTCTCGCGCTTTCTCGCGCTTTCTCGCGCTTTCTCGCGCTTTCTCGCGCTTTCTCGT
>JBBRPL010000186.1:0-10035 GCA_038228205.1 Chthoniobacterales bacterium | reverse complement strand
TCTGTTCCCGGGGGTGGCTCCAGACGCAGGGGCAGCTTTGGGCGCGGGGGTGACTCCAGATGAAGGAGCGACTCTGTTCCCGGGGGTGGCTCCAGACGCAGGGGCAGCTTTGGGCGCAGGGGCAGCTTTGGGCGCAGGGGTGACTCCAGATGAAGGGGAGACTCTGTTCCCGGGGGTGGCTCCAGACGCAGGGGTGACTTTCGGCGCAGGTGTGACTCCAGATGAAGGGGCGACTTTCGGCGCAGGGGTGACTTCAGATGCAGGGGCGGCCGCGGCTGTGGTGACATCTCCGTCGGTGGTGGCACCTTCGTCCCTGGGTGTGCCCGCCTTTCGCGCGGCGGCTAGGTCCGGTTTCTGGTGCTTGCGTGCCGCGCGGCGTCCGCGGCAATCGGGTCGCTGGCTGCAGACCCATACGGCGCCATTGCTCGCTGTGACCTGCTCCATCGCCGCTTCGCAGGCCGGGCAGGTCGGGGCCGTGATCTGCACCTTGCTCATCAGCTTCGGCACCCATTGCGACACCGCGAGTACATCTTCATCCGGCTTTTCACGCGCCGCGGCGATCAATTCATCGAGCGTTCGTGCGTTGATCAAGGTCATCCCTCTGGACTTGGCGAAATTACGCGCGTCCCACGTGAAGCCGCAGGAGACGACATACATGCCGCGTGTCGCGCCCGCGGCGATTGTTGCTTCATGCAGTTCGCGCACTCTTTCCACGGGCACCCGGTGGTCCAGGCTCAATTTTTTGCATTGGACCAGCACTTTCTCAGATTTGCGCAGCAGCGTGAAATCGCCACCGCGTCCGCCGCCCATGCCAGCCGGCATCGAGACGCGATATCCCTGGCGCTGATAGATCAGCGCCACCAACAACTCGAAATCTTCGCTCCCGAGCGAGTGCACGGCATGCTTCATGTCAAAGGGCTCGGACTCCGCCGGGGGCAGGATCCCGGTCACCGATGGCACAAAGTCGGGCTCGTTCGACCGGCGTCGCATGCGATTCACCAGGACCATCCCGAGGAACACGACCGGAATCATGCCCAGTTCCACGGAGTAGGGCTTCGCCCGATCCAAGATCCGACCGAGGAGGTCTGTGCGGACGGTGCTCGAGAGGGCATCCGCCGGCGACGCGCCCGCAGGCGCCTGCAGTTTCGCGGTCGAGGTCGCTCCCGGCTGCGATTTGGGCAGGCGTGCGCCTGGCCGCGCAACGGGCAGGCTATTGCCTGTCTGCGCATTGGGCAGAGCCGAGCCTGGCTGCCCACTGGCCACACTCGCGCCTGGCTGCGAATGTGCGCCGCCGGTCCCTCCGTCGAGTGGGGACGGCCCCCCTCCCGGCTTCACCAATTCGATGCCGAGCTCCGCCATTTCGCCTGCACCCGCCCGGCCGGCGTAGAGCTTGTCGCTCAGCTCACCCGACAACTGATCGCGGGTCGCCGTCCCCGAGAACAGGCGGAGCGCACTCTTGAAGACCGTCGACATCAAGTCGGCCTCCTCCGACGAGAACTTTGGGGACTCCACTCCGGGTGCCCCCGGGATCCCCGCTCCCGGAACCTGCATCATGAAACTTGAACCGTGTCTCATGGCCCAGCCCATGAGCAGGACCATCATGACCATTGTGGCGAACTTCGTCGCTAATTTTAGTATCAAGCGCATCTCACATGTGAAACAGCAGTAATTGCGCCAACTCATGCATCGAAGCGCCGTAATTACACGGAAGAATATTTACCTGCGCAAACGCCTAATCAGCGGTCGCCGGAGACGTCGCTGCCGGCCCCCGGCCAGGCGACGAACGCCGCCATTCTGGAAGCCGGCGCCTCATGGGTCACGCTGAGGAAAATCGATCGGCGCATGCGCATGACAAAGGGAGTGCCTTGGATCCAGCCGAATTAGCAACTCCCACCCATGAATGCAGAATCGGATGCCAGGACGAGGATGTAGCTATTCCATGCATCAGCGGCAAAGATTGCGAGAGTTGGGAGAACGGGGCGTTTGAGGAACGTGGTGGATCTCGACCTGAGGAGAGGTGGAAGGAGGAGAATAAATGATACGCCGGTCGCGACGGAAAGAAGGACGATGAACCAGAACCCGCTGGCGCCGATGAAGAACGCCAGCGTCGGAAGCGCGGCCGCGACGGCCATCGTGCGGTGCCCAAAATAATCCTGCGAAAACGGCAGAAAGAGGACGAATGCTGTCACGGAGCCAAGAGCAAGACCGCCGAAAAGGAACCCGAGCAAGTGCAGGTCATTCATGGAGGACCCGCTCCGCCTTGGCTAGCATCCGGTGGATCTTGAGTCGGGAAGACTGATAGTTGCCGCGGATGTGTTGAAACGCGGCCCGGGCATCCAGCTTCCCGGCGAGCGGAGGAACGTGCCCCTGAGCAACTTTGTAAACGTGCATCGTGATGCGGCAGAAAATCTCCGGGCCGTAGAGCCGCAGCAGCTCCCCATCGTTGCCCGAATGAAAGAACGTCTCCGGATGATCCAGGAGCGTCGCGAAGTCAGGAACCGGCGCATCGGTCGCGAGAAATCCGATACTGGGCCCGGTGGATGGTGCATCCAGCCAGGACTCGAAGCTCGCCGCATCCCTGCAGTAGAAAATGGAATAGTCCCCATTTGGCGCTTCACACCCTGCGATCGGACCGCTGAGTTGCGGGGCCGTGGCCCGGTAACGAAAATCCATGCTCAGATCGATCGGCGCCACGGTGGATGTCGCGCACCAGGCCTGCGTGGCGTCACTCCCGTAAGTCGCGATGCTCGCATTGGGCGCGCACACCGCAAATTGGCCAATCTCGATCGCCGCTTCCTCGCCCAGCAGCCGGAGGAGGAAATAGGTGTGGTAGGCGTGTTCCCGGTCGTACCAGCCTTCGTCCCAGGCCCCGTTGCGCGTGGCTGGAGGTGTGGTGTAGAGGAGGTTCAGCTCTCGTTTGGCGATGCCGAGAGTCTTGGGGAGATTCATTTTTGCGCGGTAGGGTGGGGGGATGAGCCGCCACGGGGCACGGCGTCTTCAAAGCGAGTGTATGCCCGGCGTATCCTGGAGCAATGCGCAAACACCGGATGGGAGAACAAGCAACCGCCAGGAACCAGGCGTTTGACGACCTGAATCAAGGAAGTCGCCGCCCCGCAGATTGACACCCCCGTGATTGCCATCCACGTTCGCGCTCATGCAAACATCCACCGGCAAACTTTGCATTCAATGCGTGGAAGTGGATGCGAGATACACGCTGCAATTTGAAGGCGCGGATTGGTCGGAAACGTTCCCGACGATTGAAGCGGCGATTCGACGCGCTGGGCAACTCGTCGTCGAGGAAACCCAGGTCATGGTCTACGACGTAGCTGGGCGGGGGATCGTCGCGACCACGCTTTTTCCACTGCCCGGAACGCTCGATGAACCGCCGTGGGTTTCGCGAATGGGGGAAAAACATGCGCACGCCGACACCCTGGCCGAAATAAAGAACGTTCTCGCCAGCAAGGGGCTCCGCAGTGCGGTCGAATTTCTCAATTCACTCACCCCCCACCGTTTCACTTCGCTTTACCGCTTTGACGGTCCAACCCTGCGCAGTCTCACCTTCTACGATCGCGAGAATCCCAGCGTGGAGAGCTGCGAGGACATTCCGGTGGAAGCCTCCTACTGCGTCTTCGTCCGCAACACCGGCCAACGCTTCGCCGTGGCCGACGCGAGCTGCGACGAGCGCGTCAAAGATCATGCAAAGCGCGAGACAGTAAGACGCTATTGTGGCGTTCCGCTCCTGGACGGCTCCGGGAGAATGGTCGGCAGCATCTGCCACTTCGATCTGGAGCCGGGCCGGGTCGCCGAAAAGGATGTCGAATTATTGGAGCGAATGGCGGAATTACTTCGCCCCATGGTTTGAAATGCGCCCCCGGGTCGGTTGGGAATTTCCCTCGTGCCGCAGCCACTGCGCATGGAACGGTGGCCACGCCCCCCGGTGGGAATTCCAAAGAACGCCGATGCGAATAGCCGCTCCCTTACAGAGGGTCTCAGGCAACCAGGCGCGGGCTGTCGCCCATATCCAGCCAGGCGACCGCGTTCTCTCTCTGCCGGAAAATGTTGTAGGTCGCCTTCAAATCACAAATTTGGGTGAGCAGCCTCACCGAACCAAACGCCAAATCATTGTGGCAGATGAACGCCAGGCGAGAAGCGGGAATAGCCTTCGCCCTCCTGACAATCCTTTCAATCGCCTGGCAGTCCACGAAGCCCGTGGATGCGGAAAAATCGATGAGCCCCACCCCCACGCCGTTTCCCAGCATTTCCCAGAGGGATTCGATTTCCGAGGCAGTCGTACTTCCGTGGAAGGTCGCCACAAAGCGGCGTCTTTCTTCGGTAATGAACATTGCCATATTGTGTATACGCTTCCGAAGCGCCACCTGCGTCCCTTCATTTCGCCGGAAGGTCGTCCGCCGGGTACTACCGCCGTTTGGACTTGGCGGAATTGGGGAGCAATGCGTCCGGGGTGATGCTCTTCACGGCCGCGCCCACCTTGTCGATGCCGGTCTGGACGGTCTGCTTGACCGTTTGCAGCAGGGTTGCCGCCTTCTTCCGAGTGACACGTTTCGCTGGGGACTTTGATTTCCTCGCGGCAGGTTTGAAAGCAATCTTGGATTTGGCCGGAGCCTTTTTCGCCACGGCGCGAGGCTTCGCGGCGGCTTGTTTGGCGGGGCGCTTCACAGTCTTGGACGATGTGGATTTGGAGGGCATGGGATGTGGAGTGGAGGATGGAAAATAGAAAATTGAGGAGGGCGGGGCGTTTGGTGCCGGAGAGGATGGTTTCAGCCGCGGTGGAATGCGGCCAACATCAGAAAAAGGTCGTCCGCCGTGATGTTTTTCGCCGTTCCGCCACTTCGCGGAGTTGATGGGGCGGCTTTGGCGGCGTCCTTTTTCGAGGCTCGCCTGGCTGCGAGCTTTTCCGTGTGGCCTGATTGTTTGGGTGACATCGGATTAGTGTCCGCGGACCAAAAAGATGATCAGCAGGATGGGGAGGGGGATGCCGAGGAGCCACAGCAGCGCATAACCGCCCACGCCACCGGCTTGTTCAGTGAGATGTTTAATCGTCTTCATGCCCACGTAATCGCCGCGTATGTGCGCGCTGGTCTTGTGGACCCGGATTGAAGAACGAAGAACGTTTTTGCTTCGTCCGCATATTTGGCGACTATTGCGCGTCCTTCATGAAACTGCCTTTTCCGTTCCTCGCCAGCCTCTCGCTGCTGTGCCTCGCGCCCTGCGGCCACGCGGCCGATCTGCCGAAATCGGCCAGCACCTTCATCGAGTCCCATTGCGTGGATTGCCACGATGCCACGACTGCCCGCGCGGGTTTTCGCATCGATGTGCTCACCGGCGACTTCGCGGCGGGCGACAGCGCGAGCCAGTGGAAAGAGGTGATGGACAAGATCAACTCGGGCGCGATGCCGCCGAAGAAAAAGCCCCGGCCCGATGCCGGGGAAGCGTTTACCGTGGCCTCGTGGATCGCACTGAAGCTGGACGAAACCACGAAGGCGGCCCAGGGCGCGGGAGGGCGCGTGCCGATGCGCCGCATGAACCGCGTGGAGTATGCGAACACGGTGCGCGACCTCTTCTCCCTGGACGAGAACTTCGCGCGGCGCATCGAGAAGGAACTGCCTGCGGATGGCAAGGTCGGCGGTTTCGACCGCGGCGCGGCGAGCCTGTTCATGGACGACGGTCAGCTCGACCGTTACCTGGCCGTAGCGGACCTGGTGCTCGATGACAGCGTCTTCAACAAGAAGCCCGAAGTCCGGAAGCTGACCTGGAACCCTGCGCAGGAAAAGCATGTCCACGGCATCGGAGTGGGCTACGCGGACGCGGCCGGTAAGATCGTGGACGACAATCCCGCGCCGGGATTCGTGGCGTCGCTCGCGGAACCGTTGAGCATGATTCCGATCGATGGCTTCCGGGATCCCAAGTCCAAGGAAAAGCGCTACGTGCCACACGGGCCTTTTCCATGGACGGTGAAAAATGACGGCATCGAGTACCTTTCCGGCGGCAGCAACTATCGACGTCCCGGCAATCTGCGCGGCGGGTTTTACGCGTGGGATTGGGGAAATAAAGGTGTGGCCTGTGACGGCTGGTATCGGCTCCGAATTAAGGCGGGCGCCTTTGCCGGGCGGGGAAAAGAGGCGCAGAAAGACGTGCGGTTGGTGGTGGAATATTGTTTCGGCAGCCCCTTCGAAGTTGTGAAAAGCGTGATCATCGATGCTCCGCTCGACGCTCCCAAGGACTACGAATTCCTAATGTATCTGCAAGCCGGCCCGCCCGGCCTCAAGCGCACGCTGCACGTGGGCTGGGACAACGGCGACAAGGAGGTGGTGATCGTCAATCCGATCTACAACGACGCGCAGTACAAGCCGAACCGCGTCGGCGGCGAGATCGTTCGGGCCAAGGCGGATAAGAAACCGGCGGAGGAAATCGAACGTCTGAAAAAACAGCTCGAGGAGGCCATCGCCGCCGCGCTGGAGAATCGCAAGACGTTTACCGGCCCTTACTACATCATCGACCCGAAGGTCGATCTCGCTGATCGTCCGCGCATCTGGCTGGGCCAGGCGGAATGGGAAGGGCCGCTTGTCGATTGGCCGCCGCAGGCGCGCAAGAGTCTGCTCTTCGCAGGCGAGGACCGCGACGACGAGGGATACCTGCATGAGATTTTCGAGAAGTTTCTGCCGCTGGCCTATCGCCGGCAGATCGCGCCGGGTGAATTGGACCGCGTGGTGAATTGGACCCTCAAGACGAAGGCCGAAGGCAACCTGTCATTCGCCAGGGCGGTGCGCGAGGGCGTGAAGAACGTGCTCAGCTCGCCCAAGTTTCTCTATCTTGGCAGCGAGGCGATGCCCACCCAGTCAGCCGCGAAGCCAGCGCCGGGACCCCAGCCGGTCGATGGCTGGGAATTCGCCAGCCGCCTCTCGTATCTGCTGTGGAGCAGCGCCCCCGACGAGGAACTGTATCGCCTCGCGGCGCAGGACAAGCTGCGTGATCCCGTGGTGCTGCGCGCGCAGGTCAAGCGGATGATCGCCGACCCCAAGGCCTGGGAGTTCATCCGCAATTTCGCCGGGCAATGGCTCAGCGTGCGCAATTTCGACAACGGTAATCCGCCGAACCGCGCCTTCTACAAGGAATACGACGATGCCTTGCGCGACAGCTCGAAACGCGAGCCGCTGGAGTTCTTTCGCGAGGTGCTGCAGCACGATCTGCCCGTCACCGCTTTCCTCGAGAGCGACTTCCTGGTCGTCAATGAACGGCTGGCCAAGCACTACGGTATCGAAGGCGTGGCGGGTGAAGACTTCCGCCGCGTGCCCGCGCCCGCGGACGACCGCCGCGGTGGTGTGCTCGGCATGGCCGGCATCCTCACGTATCTCGCCGACGGCACCCGCACGTTGCCCGTGCGCCGCGCCACGTGGGTTCTCGACACGCTGTGGAATCAGCCCGTGCCGCCGCCACCGCCGAACGCCGGCGACCTGCCGCCGCTCAAGGACCGGAAGCCACGCACCGTCCGTGAACGTCTCAGCGAGCATCGCCTCTCGGAAAATTGCGGCAGCTGCCATAGCCGGGTCGATCCCTTCGGCCTCGCCCTGGAAAACTACGACGCCACCGGCATGTGGCGCGACCGCCAGAACGGCGAGGGCATGAGAGGCGACAAAGGCTCCCCCGAACTGGACGTGAGCGGGCAGTTACCCGGGGAGCGCGAATTCAAGAACGTGCAGGAATTCAAAGCCGCGCTCCTGGCTGCAAAGGAGACCTTCGTGAAAGGTTTCACGGAAAAGCTGCTCTGCTACGCGCTCGGCCGGCCGATTGCCTACGGCGACCATCTCACCGTCGAGCAAATCACCGCCCACGCCGCGAAGAACGATTACCGGTTGCAAGAGATCATCCAGGAGACGGTCGCGAGCACATTTTTCCAAACCAAGTGACTTTCGGTGTTCTTGGTTCCTGGTTCTTGGTTCCTGGTTCTTCGCTGGGGCTGCATCGGGCTTTCTCGTGAATTCGGCACGAACATCACAAGAAAGAAGCGCCAGGAACACCTCGCGCAGCACATAACGCTTCGAAGTAGAAAAACGGAGAACCAAGAACCTGGAACTCCTCGCCAAGCACCCTACGTTCTGAAATAGGAGAACGAAAAACCAAGATCGAAGAACCAAGAACCATCCCATGCCTCCCCCATTCCGAAACTGCCGGACGCCCCGCCGCACATTCCTCAAGCGCCTCGGCTCAACCGTCACCATGGTTTTGACACTCGCTCTTTCGCGTCCGACGCCAGTCGTGGCGGCTGAGCCGGCGTTGCCACCCATTCCCGCCGCGCTGGAGGCTTTAAACGCGAAGGTTGCGAATGGATGGTATGCATACAAGGGCGGGCTCTATCTCAATTTCCGCGCGGATCAGCCGCTGACAGAGGAACAGTGGAAGGCGATTGCGGGACTTGGCGCCAAAGGGATCGGCTCTGGCGGGAAGGGCATCAGTGACGAAACTGTTGCCCGGTTCGCGACGATGAACCTGGAGGCGCTGGCTTTTGACGGCGCCGAAGCTCTGACCGACGGATGTTTCCCGCACCTGGCGAAGATCAAGTCCTTACAACGGCTCTCCATGGGGCACATGCTACAGAAAGAGTTCACCGGCAGCGGCCTGGCGCTACTCAAGGGCTTGCCAGCCTTGGAAGCACTCACCCTTGCCGGATCGGCCACTGGCAATGACGCGATGAACGCCATCGGCGAACTGACGCAATTGAAACAATTCTCCAACTGGCACACGCGGCAAACCGACCCGCGCGCCCTCTACCTGCTCAAGATGACGAGCCTCAAGAAGCTGAAGCTCGGCCGTTGTGGCGGCCGTGTCGATGGCAAGAATGTTCAGGCCTTGACGGATGAGACCCTGGCCACGCTCGCGCAGATCAAATCCCTGGAAGACTTGGAACTCGAGGAGGCGAAGTTGACTTTACCCGCGATCCAGCAACTCAAGGCGCTCCCGAATCTCAAGAATCTCGGGCTCAAGAACTGCCTGGATGTCCCTCCCGAGGACATCGAGAAATTGCGCAAGGATCTGCCCGGCGTTGCGATCCAATGGAAGCCCATGACGGAGAAGGATCGCGAATTTTTGAATAACGTCCTCAAATAGCCAGCGAGATGAATATTCAAACCAACCAGACCGTCGTCGACCGAGTCGGCTCAATACTGCCCAACGACTTCCGAGGTGGCCTGGCGAGCGGCGTCGTGGAGGAACCCGTATGACACCTTCGCGAACGATGTCGATCCTGCGCGCCGCAGGTGCGGTCCTGGCGATCCTTTGCGGTGGTGTTAGTCTCGCGGCCAATCTGCCCGGAGTGGATTCGCTCCTCGCGAAAGGCGTGCAGGTCAAGATGGAGAAAGATGGGACGCCGACCGAACTTTCCGCCGGGCCCAAGGCCACCATCGCCGTCGAAGACTACGCGCTCATCGGCGCGCTCCACACCTTGAAGCGGGCCGACATCAGTCCCGACGGAGCGCGGCTCAATGATGAAACGGCCGCGGCCCTGGCGCACCTCGATCAACTGGAGAAATTCTTCGCCAACGGCGCCGAGTTAAACGACGACGGTTTTCGGGCCTTCGCCGGATGGAAGAGCCTCAAGTCCTTCGGCCTTGATCATTGGGGTTGGTATGCGCCGGGGCATGCTCCGCAAAA
Source organism: Chthoniobacterales bacterium (assembly GCA_038228205.1). Classification (GTDB taxonomy): domain Bacteria; phylum Verrucomicrobiota; class Verrucomicrobiia; order Chthoniobacterales; family Chthoniobacteraceae; genus Chthoniobacter. The sequence goes on along the minus strand of JBBRPL010000186.1, from coordinate 369 downwards.
AAGCACTCTCGGCCCGGGTCTGGCCCACCTCGCTTCGTGCCCAAATCTCGAACACGTGCGCCTCGGCGGCTGCCGCGTGGATAACCGCGTGACCGAAGCGCTGGCCCGGATCAAATCACTGCAAAGTGTCGATCTCCAACACACCTACGCCGTGACCGACGAAGGCATCCCCGCGCTCAAGGCGCTGCCGAAGCTCCGCATCATAAAACTCAGTCCGCAGTTCAGCCCCCGCATCACCGACGCCGCGCTCGCCGCTCTCGGCGAAATCACGACGCTCGAAGAGATCGAAGTCAATGAACCCGGGCTAACCTACGACAAGGGTTGTTCCCATTTGAAGAATCTCGCGTCCTTGAAAAAGCTCACGTTGAC
>JBBRPL010000185.1:0-10197 GCA_038228205.1 Chthoniobacterales bacterium | reverse complement strand
ATGGACGCTGGTCACCCTGGCCTACAACCTCAAGCGACTCTTCCACCTCGGCGCGCGCCTCGCCGCAGCCTGAAACTCCCGCAAGGCACCCTCATTAGCCGCGCAAAACAGACCTCCGCAAACGGTCGGGGCGCGAGGACCTCCGCGCCAGACTCCCGCTCGGATCCAGCTTTTTCCACCCGCCGCACCACACCCCCCCTCGTCGGCCATCAAGTCCGACAGGCTGCTAGAGGATCTCAACACCCGGCCCCGCACCACCTATCTCGCGAAAGTCCGTCACCCGGCAGGAGGAACCGGCGCATGAAAACCGAGGTCGCTGCTCCGCCTGACCGCCCGGACGAGGCGCTGATTGCGCCCGGCCAGACCATGGAATCGGTCACGCGGACGATCAGCGACATTCCGCTGAAACATCCGTATCCGCGTTTTTGGTGGACCGGCTTTCTGGTCGCCTTCGTGCTCGTGATGCTCCTCGTGACCTCGATTGCCTGGCTGTTCACCCGTGGCATCGGAATCTGGGGCGTGAATCAACCGGTAGCGTGGGGATTCGCGATCGTGAACTTCGTCTGGTGGATTGGCATCGGGCACGCCGGCACGTTCATCTCGGCGATTCTGCTCCTGTTGCACCAGACCTGGCGCACTTCGATCAACCGGTTCACGGAGGCGATGACGCTATTCGCCGTGGCTTGCGCCGGCCTGTTCCCCATCCTGCACCTTGGCCGGCCCCAGTTCTGGTATTGGATGATGCCGTATCCCGACTCGATGAAGCTGTGGCCGCAGTTTCGCAGCCCGCTGGAATGGGATGTCTTTGCCGTCTCGACCTACGCCATGGTGTCGTTGGGATTCTGGTATGTGGGTCTGCTGCCGGATCTCGCGACGATGCGGGACCGCGCCGCCTCCCGCTTCAAGGCACGCCTCTACGGTCTGTTCAGTCTCGGCTGGCGGGGCGACGCGAAGCACTGGATCCACTACCAGAAGCTCTACATCCTGCTCGCGGGCCTCGCGGCGCCTCTCGTCGTCTCGGTGCATACGATCATCGGTCTCGACTTTGCCATCGCCATTCTGCCGGGCTGGCATTCGACGATCTTCCCGCCGTATTTTGTCGCCGGCGCGGTCTTCTCCGGTTTCTCGATGGTCCTGACGCTGATCATCCCGCTGCGGGCGATCTACAAGCTGCAGGGCCTGATCACCGCCCGCCATCTCGACCTGATGGCCAAGGTGATGATGGCCACCGGATGGATCGTGATCTACGGCTACTTTGCCGAGTTTTTCAACGCGTGGCGCAGCGGCGACATCTTCGAGCGCTTCGTGGACGTCAACCGCGCGATCGGTCCCTACGCCGGGGATTTCTGGGCGCTGATGGCGTGCAACGTGATCGCGCCGCAGTTCCTGTGGTCGCGTCGCCTGCGCAGCAACGTGGTCGTGCTCTTCGTCGTGGCGTTGATGGTGAACGTCGGCATGTGGATCGAGCGTTTCGTCATCGTCGTCACCAGCCTGCATCGCGACTTCCTCCCGTCGTCATGGGGCATGTATCACGCCACGTTTTGGGACTACGCGACGCTGGCCGGCACGATCGGGTTGTTCCTCGCCCTGCTGTTTTTATTCCTGCGTTTCCTGCCGGCGATTTCGATGACGGAAGTGAGGCAATCCGTGGCAACGAAGGAAACTGACGCATGAAGAGTCCAATCTATGGCCAGTTGGCAGTTTTCCCGACCGAGGAATCTTTCCGCGCAGGCATGCGAAGCCTGCAGAAGGCGGGCTGCGTGCAACTCGAGGCCTACACGCCGTATCCGGTCGAGCCCTCGGTGCTGCCGGCTGCCGCGACCCCGATGGCCTGGATCATGTTCATCGCCGGTGCGGCCGGCGCGGCGGGCGGATTCTTCCTGCAATGGTATGCTGCCCGCGATTATCCCCTCAATGTCGGCGGCCGGCCGCTCAACAGCTGGCCGGCGTTTGTGCCGATCACGTTCGAACTGATGGTGCTGACGGCCGCGCTGACCGGGGTTATGGCCTTGTTCATTCTCACCGGCCTGCCCCGTCTGCATCATCCGGTGTTCGCCGACCCGCGTTTCAAGCGGGCGAGCCAGGATCGTTTTTTCATCTGTATCCGGGCCACCGATCCGCTCTATGCGAATGAGGGCGTCCGAGTTGCCTTGGCGGAGTCCCGGCCGGAGTCGATCGCGGAGGTGCTCGCATGAAAGCGGAAATTTCCAGTGGGCGGGTGCTCGCCGCGCTGCTGATCGCGGTCGGCCTTTGCGGATGCGACAATATGGACCATCAGAGGAAAGTGCGGACCTTTGCGCCGTCCGACCATTTTGCCGACGGCGCGTCGGCGCGCCAACCTCCCGCCCATACCGTCGCACGCGGCAGCCCCGCGCCGGATGATCCGGTGGCGACCGGCAAAAAGGACGGAGAGCTGCTGACGGAATTGCCGGTGCCGCTCACCCGCGCTTTGCTCGAACGGGGGCGGGAGCGATTCAATATCTCGTGCGCGGCGTGCCATGGCGAAGACGGTGATGGTCGCGGCATCGTCGTCCTGCGGGGATTTCCGGCCGCACCGGCGTATTCCGAGCCGTGGCTGCTCAAAGCGCCGGTCGGCCATTTTTTCAAGGTCATTACCCACGGGATCGGCCGCATGTATCCGCTCGCCGACCGGATCACGCCGGACGACCGCTGGGCCATCGTCGCCTATGTTCGCGCCCTGCAACGGAGCCAGTATGCCACCAAGCAGGACGTTCCGGCGGATGAACTCCAAAAACTCTCCACGCCATGAACCTGTCGGATGATGTCATTTCGCGCCGGACCGAACGCTTCGCGCGCGGAACCGCGGCGGTCGCCGGGCTGGCGGCGCTCGGGCTGCTCTGGATTGATCGGGGCGATTTCTCGCTCGGGTATCGCTTCGTCGTATTCGCCCTGCTGGCCCCTGCGCTGGGTTGCCTGATCTTCACTCTGATCCATCGCATGACGGGCGGCCAATGGGCGATCGGCCTCCGGCCGTTTCTGCTGGCTGGCGTTTCGCTCCTGCCGTGGATCTGGCTCTTCGTCCTGCCGATCCCGCTGCTGCCGCATTCGCTCAGCCGGCATGCGCCCGCACAGGCCTCCGCTGCGCACGGTTACGAGAGTCTGCCAATGGTCATGGCGCGCGCCGTGATCTACGCGGCAATCTTCTTTGCTTTGCGCTGGGTCGTGGCGGGAGATGCCGGACGGGACGTCTTGCCGACCCGGAACCGCCGGCCGTGGGTCGGACCGGTGGGATTGCTGGTGCTGGTGTTCACGCTCACGTTGCTCGCGGATGACTGGATCGCATCGGTGGACCCCGGCTGGCATTCCACCGGCTTTGCGTTGGTCTGGATGACCGGACAGGCCGTCGCAGGTTTGTCGCTGGCCTTGCTGGCCGGTCTGGCGAGCGGAGCGCGGCCGGTGTCGGCGGCAGGAAGCGAGGAGCGTCCGGTCGGCATTGATTGGGGCAATCTGCTGATGGCGACGCTGCTCACGTGGAGCTACGTGGCCTTCGCCCAGTATGTGATCATCTGGGCGGGAAACCTGCCGGCGGAAACTTCGTGGTTCATGCGCCGGACGGAGGGTGCCTGGGTCTGGGTGCCGCCCGGCCTCGCGATCTTCGGACTGCTGGTGCCGTTTCTCCTGCTGCTGTCGCGACGCTTCAAGTCTCGCACTTGGGGCCTGGCGGTCGTCGCCGTCATGCTCCTGTTAAGTCAGGTGCTTTATATCGGCTGGCTGATTCTACCGGCGGCGGGCAAGTTGTCACCGGCGGGTTGGGCCTTGGTGCTGGCGCTCTTCGTGGCAGGCGCAGCCGTCTTCATTGATCGTTATTGTGCGACGGCCCGAAAACTCAGGAGGCAAACCACATGAGGGCTAAGGACGATCAGCCAGCGATTGACCGGGTAAAGTCCGGTGCGATCATCCCGACGGCTTTCTGTTTGGCCGCGCTCGCCGTGGCTTGCCTGATGGCGGCGGCGTGTGGCCGCCGCGAGCACGAGGGAGCGAACGCGGCCGGGCCGACGCTTGCGGCGAAGAGTGCGGCGGACAACAGCGAGCAGAGGCCGGGCATCGACCAAATGTGGAAGCAACAGGATCGAATCGTCCACGAGCACCTGAACGGCTACGGCTGGGTCGATCGCGCCAACGGCGTCCTGCATATTCCCATTGATCGTGCGATAGATCTGCTGCTCGCAGAAAAAAAATCGTCGGGACCCCTGAAGTCATCCTCCAGCGCGAACGCACCGGCAACTACCGCGACTGCTCCCGCGCCGACCAATCAAGTTGCAGCAGCCGCAGCTTCCGCCTCTAGTCCCGCAACACCCCAGGCAGCGCCTCCAGTTTCTACGAACGCACCTGCCACTGCCCCGGCTGCTCCCGCGCCAACCAATCAAGTTGCAGCATCCGCAGCTCCCGCCGCCAGTCCGGCAACACCAGAGGCAAGCCAGACCAACACAACTTCTTCCGCGGCCAACGCCCAGGAAGGCAGCGGTCTTTTCGCTTCCGCGGGTTGTGTGGCGTGTCACAAGATCGCAGGCAAAGGCGGCGTGGTGGGGCCCGATTTGTCCAATGAGGCGAAGTTGGGCCGCTCGAGCCAATGGCTCATCCAGCAGATCACCGATCCCGCCAAGCACAATCCTTCGACCAAAATGCCGGCCAACAAGAATCTGACCCAACCGCAACTCAAGAGCCTGGCGGATTTCATTCTGAATCCCATCGCTGGCGGAGGCGGGGTGACTGCGACCACTCCGGGTCTTTCGGAAGGATCGCAACTCGCGACGGATTCCACCGATTGGCGAATGCAGTTATTTCCCGAAAGACGGAAGAATCCGATGCGGACCAATCCGACGACCGTTAAGGCGGGCGAAGCGATTTATCAGGGCAATTGCCTGGCGTGCCATGGGCCAACGGGCAAGGGCGACGGCGTCGCCGCCATCGCCATGTCAAAGAGCATTCCTGACTTGTCAGCGTCTCCCATGTGGGCCTATAGCGATGGCCAACTGTTCGGGAAAATCACCAAAGGCCAAGGAGAGATGCCGAAATTCGAGGCCTTGCTGGTTGATACTCAGCGGTGGGAAGTGGTGAACTATATTCGCACCCTGGCGCCAAAACCGTCGGGATTTCTGACGAATGCGCCCGAGGCAGCGCCGTCGGTTTCCACGAACGCACCGGCGGCTGCCTCGGCTGCAACAGTGCCAACCAATCAAATTGCAGCATCGGCAGCCTCCGCCCCCGGTCCTGCTAAGCCTCAGGCAGCGACCCCGCCTTCGACGAACGCGCTCGCATCTGCCCCGGCTGCCCCCGCGCCAACCAATCAAATTGCAACATCCGCAGCCCCCGCCGCCCGCCCGGCTAAACCCGAGGCAGCGACCCCGCCTTCGACGAATGCGCTCGCGTCTGCCCCGGCTGCTCCCGCGCCAACCAATCAAGTTGCGGCATCCGCAACTCCCGCCGCCAGTCCAGCAACACCAGAGGCAAGCCAGACCAACACGGCTTCTTCCACGGCCAACGCCCAGGAAGGCAGCGGTCTTTTCGCTTCCGCGGGTTGTGTGGCGTGTCACAAGATCGCAGGCAAAGGCGGCGTAGTGGGGCCCGATTTGTCGCAGGCGGCGAAGTTGGGCCGCTCGAGCCAATGGCTCATCGAGCAGATCACCGATCCCGCCAAGCACAATCCTTCGACCAAAATGCCGGCCAACAAGAGTCTGACCCAACCGCAACTCAAGAGCCTGGCGGATTTTATTTTGAATCCCTCGTCCAGCCCGGCTGCACCTGGTGCCGACACGAAGTCGAACGCAGAGAAACCGCCATCCGCCTCAGCGGCACAGCCCGCGCAGGAGAAACCAAACACAACCAACACCAGCCCGACTTCCGCCCAGCCGCCCGTCGGCGCACAAGCCGCGCAGCGCACGGGGCGCGAACTCATGCTGCAGTATGGTTGCACGGCCTGTCACGATCCTGCTGCGATCAACCATGCTCCGTCGCTGATCGGGATCTATGGACGGCGAGTCCGGCTGAGCGATGGCACGTTCGTCCGCGCCGACGACCAGTATCTTCACGATTCGATCATGCTTCCGGCGAAACAGGTGGTGGCCGGCTATGCCCCGACCATGCCTGCGTATGGCAGCGTCATTCCTGAGGCTGACGTGCGTGAGTTGATCGCTTATCTAAAATCGACCTCCGCCCCGCAGCCCGCGCCGAAACCGCCGGCTTCGCATTAAACCGCCAACAGGCGAAACGTGATCCAGCCAATGGCAAATCCGAACACGGCCCCGAACACGGCCCTCTTGGAGGAATAACATCCCGACGTGGCCCGCCGACGCCTGCTGACCCGCCACCGCGATTTCGCTCAAGACGATGAATGCGACGACACCGATGCCATCGTTGAACAGACCCCCTCACTCCCCGACTCCGATCCTCGTTCTGGCCGTCCCCGGTGCGACGGGCGCGAAAGCAAATGGCTAGCAGCCAGCGATCACCATTCTCCTGCGCTTCGTGTCGGCGAAGGCTCCATCCCCGTATGAACGAGCCGCGAAAATGCGCAGCATTTCCGAAGGAATGCGGAGACGGGACTCAGTCGGGTCGGGAAGAATTCTTCGCGCTTGCTGGCACCGTCCAATCGGCTGGCTGCCCGCCAATCCAACTCCCAACCCATGAAAAAACATCTGACCTTCGTCTTCGCGACCGCAGCATTCATCGGCACCAGTGCAGCCGCGCAAAGCTACGATTGGAAGGCGCCCGGCAGCGCTTCCAAAAAGGCGAACCCAGTGCCAGCATCCGCGACCGCGCTCGCGAAGGGCAAGGCGCTCTACTCCGTCCAGTGTGTTGTCTGTCACGGTGCCTCGGGACACGGTGACGGTCCGGCCGCGGCTGCACTCGTCCCGAAGCCACGCAACCTGACGGACCCGGCCATTCAGGGGGAAAGCGACGGGGCGATGTTCTGGAAACTGACGCAGGGCCGCGCACCGATGCCCGCGTTCGCCGGGGTAAGCGAAGAGGAGCGCTGGAGCGTGATCCACTACATTCGAAGTCTCGGCGGGGGCGCGGTCAAGCGCGGGCCGGCGCCGAAACCAAAGCCGGCTGCTTCCGCCCTACCCGCCGCGAAATCACTCGAACCCGACCCGACCGCGCTGGCGCTCATCCCCCAAGCGGAACTGCAAACTGGTCCGGTCAGTCGCGAAGAATATAACGCGCTCCTCCAACGGATGGCTGAACTCGAAAAGCGCTTGGTCGCCGCCGGGGGGCAGAGCGCGGCGCGCGAGGTGGCGGTCGATCAGTCGCTCAGCGAGCTGGCGCAGAAGAGCGAGTCCACCAGCAAGCTCGCTGATTCGACTAAACCCGGCACGACGAAATTCCTGATCGCCGGCTACGGTTTCGCAGGGTTCGAGGATCGGCCAGGCAAGAGCGGGAAATTCAATGCGGGCGTCAATCCGATCCTGCTGTGGAAGCTCAACGACCGGCTGTTTTTCGAGAGTGAATTGGAATTCACGCTTGCTGCGGATGGGACGGACGTCAATCTGGAGTACGCAAACCTTTCCTATCTGCTGAATGACTACATGACGGTGAAGGCGGGTAAATTCCTCGCGCCCTTCGGAACCTTTGCCGATCGCTATCACCCGGCGTGGATCAACAAGCTGCCCGACCACCCTCTCGCGCTCACCGAGGGCGGCATCGCACCGTTTGCACAAACGGGGGTGCAGATCAGTGGCGGCTTCCCGGTCGGGCGGATGAAGCTCAACTACGCGCTCTACGCCGCGAACGGCCCGCAGCTCATCACCGATACGACGGTGCCTGCGGACATCGGACGGTTCGAGTTCGGCAACTTCACGGACACCAACAGCCGCGCTTACGGCGGGCGCATCGGCATCCTGCCGATTCCAGAACTCGAATTCGGCTATTCGTTTCAACAAATTGCCGGCCCCGCCAATGCGCGGTTGCACTCGGTCGATCTGAGCTATGCGCATGAGTTCGATGCGATCAAAGGCATGCTCGACGTGCGCAGCCAGTGGGCGTGGTCGGATGCGGGCCGCTTCCTCGCCGTGTCGGAGGCCGAAGGCGAGACAATCACCTTCGACAACCGCCGCAACGGCGGCTACGTGCAACTCGCCTATCGGCCGACGAAGGCGAAAGGCGATTGGCTGCGCAACGTCGAACTCGTCGGGCGCTGGGAGCGGCTGAATCAGCCAACCGGTCTCACGCTGGCGGGCGATGAGGTGCGATGGACGGTCGGCCTCAACTACTGGCTCGGTCCGAGCACGGTGCTCAAGGCCGGCTACGAATTCATCCGCCGCAACGGCGGCGAATCCGGCAACGTGAATGGGAACGCTCTGCTCTTCCAGGCCGCGATGGGCTTCTGACCGCGCACGCACATGAAAACCACACGCCTTACCATCCCACTCTTCGCCGCAGTACTCGTGCTCGGCCTCGCCGCATGCCAGACGCCGAGAGTCGCATCCACCCCCGAGGCCTCATCGAAGACCACGGTGCCCGTGACAAACGCGCATCCGGAAAAGAGCGGCACGCAGCTTTGGGCGGAAAATTGCATTCGCTGCCATAATCTTCGCCCCCCTGCATCTTACAGCGACGCCGAGTGGGAAGTCGCCATGCATCACATGCGCATCCGCGCCAATCTTACCGCGGAGGAACACAGGAAGATTCTCGAGTTCATCCAGGCGGCGAACTGAACGCGGTGAGCTGCGCGTCCGGATGAAGCTGAAGCACGGCCTCCGGGATGCCGAAATGCGATGCGACAAGCACAATCTTCGCAGCCACATTGCCGCAATTTCATTCGACTGAATGAGAACGAAAGGAACTTGACAATAGTATAGGGGGGTATCGTATATGCCTCCATGGCTCATACGACCCGTGACAAGACAAAGCTGCTCAATCGGATCAGCAGAATCCGCGGCCAGATCAATGGGATCGCTGCGGCGCTGGAGGAGGATCGTGACTGTGGCGACCTGCTCCTCGCGCTCGCTTCGTGTCGTGGAGCCATGAATTCGCTCATGGCGGAGATCATAGAAGGGCATGTCCGGTTTCATGTCCTCGCGCAGAATACCAAACCCGGCTCGGAGCAAGCCGAGGCCGCAGAGGAACTGATCGAGGTTATCAGACGCTATCTAAAGTAACCGCCAACCCGCCCTCACAATGCCCGATTTTCTCCATGCCCTTCAGAGCGGAACGACCAGCCTGTGGCTCTTCATTCCCACCGCCATCCTGCTCGGAGCCCTGCACGGGCTGGAGCCGGGCCACTCGAAGACGATGATGGCCGCGTTCATCATCGCCATTCGCGGCACTGTCGCGCAGGCGGTGCTGCTCGGACTGTCGGCGGCGATTTCACACTCGCTCATCATTTGGGTGCTCGCGGCGCTCGCCCTCCACTTCGGCAGCCAATGGAATGCGGAGAGCGTCGAGCCGTATCTGCAAATCGGCTCGGCGGTCTTCATCCTCGCGCTGGCGGCGTGGATGTTTTTCCGCACGCGCCGCGAACTGCGCGAGGCGCACGGGCACGGGCATTCGCACGACGCCGGACACTCGCACCACTCCCACGCCCACGCGGAGAGCGGGCATGGCCACACTCACGACGACCACAACCACGGCCCCGGCGGCCATCACCACGCGCACGACGAGCGCATCCTCGTGCCGTCCGGCCACGGCGACGCGGAGCTTTCCATTTTTGAAAAGGACACACCGCCGGTTTTTCGCCTTGCCTTCCCCGGAGGGACGAAAGACACGCCCGGCGATTTCACGCTTGAGACGGTGCGCGGCGACGGCACGCGGCAGACCTTCGCGTTCGCGGCGAAGGACGGCTTCCACGAATCCACGACGGACATTCCCGAGCCGCACGAGTTCGATGCGCTGCTCACGTTCACCCACGGCGGGCACGAGCACACGGCGCGCGTGCAGTTCCGCGAGGGCGAGGCCCCGCGCGTCGCGAACAAGGCCGGCGAATATCAGGACGCCCACGAGCGCGCGCACGCACAGGAGATCGAGCAGCGCTTCGCCGGCCGCACCGTCACCACGCCGCAGATCGTCATGTTCGGCGTCACCGGCGGGCTGATGCCATGCCCTGCGGCATTCAGCGTCCTGCTCGTCTGCCTGCAACTCAAACGCATCGCGCTGGGTGCCGTGCTGGTCGCGTCGTTCAGCTTCGGCCTCGCTCTGACGATGGTCATCGTCGGCGTCTTTGCCGCGTTGAGCGTGCGT
>JBBRPL010000184.1:0-10201 GCA_038228205.1 Chthoniobacterales bacterium | reverse complement strand
AGACACTTGCACGGTTGCTCGCAGTTCCTGATGGAGGCAATGGTTTCGGATGTCTTGGCGCTCGCGCCCTTTTCCATCCGTGAAATCCGTGCCATCCGTGGTTATTCCGGTCGTCATCCTTAGCCTAAATCCGGAAATGGAACCACGGATTTCACGGATAAGGAGACACTAACGAGGAGTCTCACTCTCTCCCATGCGGTGAGCGGCTGTGCACGTCCGGGCTCCCGTCGCCCTTTGAATCCGTGCCATCCGTGAAATCCGTGGTTATTCCCCTCTCCGTTTTTAGCCCGCAGATGGACGTTCGCTTCTTCAAAACCATCAAATCTTCGCGGCGATCAGGCTCAGGATGGCTTTCTGCGCGTGCAGCCGGTTTTCGGCCTGGGCAAAGATTGTCTCGGCGTGAGCCTCCAGCACTTCGCCGGTGATTTCCTTTCCGCGGTAGGCCGGCAGGCAGTGCATGACGAGCGCGCCGGGCTTCGCCCTGGCCACGAGCTCGGTGTTAATCTGGTAATTGGCGAGTTGCGCGATCCGATAGGCGGCCTCCTCTTCCTTGCCCATGCTCACCCACACGTCGGTATAGAGCACGTCGGCGCCATCGGCGGCGGCGGACAGGTCCTCGGTGACGGTCACCCGGTTCGTGCCGAGCCGGGCGAGCAACGCGGCGTCCGGTTGGTAGGCCTTCGGGGCCGCGATGCGCAATTCGAAATCCAGACGCGCTGCGGCCCACATCCATGAGACGGGCACGTTGCACGCGCCGTCTCCGACAAACGTCACGACCTTGCCTTCAATGCCGCCCAACCGTTCGCCGATCGTTTGCAGGTCCGCGATGATCTGGCATGGATGCTCTTCATCCGTCAGGGCGTTGATCGTCGGGATGCCGCTGAAAGTGGCAAATTCATCGACATCGCTTTGCGCATAGGTGCGGATCACGGCGCCGTGCAGCATGCGTCCCAGGACGCGGGCCGTATCCCGGATGGGTTCGCCGCGTCCGAGCTGCACGTCATTGGTATTGAGAAAGAGCACGTCGCCGCCGAGCTCACGAATCCCCACTTCGAAGCTCACCCGGGTCCGCGTGGAGCTTTTGGAAAAGATCAGCGCCCAGCACTGATGCCGCAGGGGATGCGCGGCATGCCGTCCGCGCGTGGCTTTCATTTCGCCGGCGAGCTCGAGGATCGCGTGAATGTCGGCGCCGGACAGCGCTTCGATGGAGAGCAAGTGTTTCATACGAGATTCCGCAGGACCGATTGAAGGATGCCAGCCGCCTCGTCGATCTCGGCTCGGGACACGTTGAGAGGCGGCAGCCACCGGACCGCGTGGGTGCCACTCGGCACGGTGAGCAAGCCCGCGACATGGAGCGCGTCCACCACCGTGAGGCTCGGCGAACGCTGGGTGGACCCGGGCACCCGATCCGCAAAATCACTAACGAGTTCAAAGGCAATCATCAATCCGACCCCGCGCACTTCCTTGATGAGCGGCGAGCCGAGGGCTTCGATGGCGGCGCTGGCGTAGGCGCCGACGCTCCTCGCATTGGTGAGCATCCCCTCCTCTTCGATGACCGCGAGCACTTCGTTGGCGCCTGCGCTCACGAGCGGCGTACCGCCGAAAGTCGTGCCGTGGGAACCCGGTCCCAGCAGGTCGCAGAGCGGCTTCGTTTCGCCGGTCTTGAGCGTGATCGAGCGGTCGCTGACCCAGATCGCGCCCAGCGGAAAACCGCCGGCGATGCCTTTCGCCCAGCTCACGGCATCGGGCATCAAGTCGCCGTTGCCGAGCAGCGTCTTCCAGCCGCACCAATCCCCGGTGCGCCCGAGCCCGCATTGCACCTCGTCAAACATGAGCAGCAGCCCGTGCCGGTCGCACAGATCGCGCGCGAGCTTGAGGAAAGCGGGCGTCGCGGGGTTGACGCCGATCTCGCCCTGGATGGGTTCGAGCAGGATGGCCACGGTCTCCGCGTCCTGCACCGCCGCGAGCAGCGCCGGGCCGTCGTTGTAGGGCACGTGACAAAATCCCTGCACCGGCGGCTCAAAGCCTTTCTTGACCTTCTCCTGCCCCGTCGCCGCGATGCCTGCGAGGGTGCGACCGTGGAAGGAGCCGAGCATGGTAATGATCCCGATGCGGTCGCGGGCCGGGGCGATCATTTCGCCCACGGTATGCTTGGGAGCCGGCGACAAACCCTCGTTGCCGAATTTGCGCGCCAATTTGTAAAGGGCCTCATTGGCCTCCGCGCCGCTGTTGCAGAAGAAGACCTTGCCCCGCGGCGGAGCGGGCCCGCAGACCAGCCGCACCAGGCGCTCGGCCAGTTCCGCCTGCGGGCGCGTATAGTAAAGATTGGACGTATGGACTAGCGTTCCGATCTGCCGCTGCATGGCCGCGATGACCCGAGGGTGGGCGTGGCCGATGGACGTCACGGCGATGCCGGCGCCGAAATCGAGGTAGCGCTTGCCGTCTTCGTCCCACACCTCCGTGCCGCGCCCGCGGGCCAGGCGCAGGTCGAAGCGCGCGTACGTCGGGATGACGTAACGGTCGTAGAGTTCGCGGGTCGTCGGCGTGGTCATGGCAGGGCAGCGGAAAAAGGGGCGACATTACTCCCCTCCTCCGCGTTTGCACCGCAAAAATCGCGGGGGCCGGCAACGATTTTGTGACGGTCCCCGACCCCTTGCTCGGGGCATTTCTCATCGCGTCCGGCCTTGGTCTCGCGTAGTTATCCGCTGACGCTGACCATCCATGCAAGAATTCCTCATCGAGTACGGCCTGCTGGCGATTTTTCTCTGCGCCATCGTGGAGAATGATGTGACGTTCGTCCTGACTGGCGTCGCCGTGCATCTGAGCGGCATTCATCCGGTGCCGGCCCTCGTGGCTGGGCTGAGCGGCGCGCTGCTCCACGACTCGATCTGGTTCTGGCTCGGCCACTGGCGCTCCGAGACGATCAAAACCCATCGCGTCTACCGCCGGATCGGTCCAGCCGTCGAGCGGCTCGCCGGGCGCTTCGGGCCATGGGAATTGCTCGTCTGTCGTTTCATTTACGGCACCCGCACCTCGAGCGTCGTTTTCTGGGGGGTGCAGCGCCTGGCCGTAACGAGCTTTTTGCTGATCGAGATCGTCGCCCTTGCCATCTGGGGCGCGATCCTTGTGGCGCTCGGCTATTTTCTGAGCACCAGCGCGGCGGCGATCATCGGGCGGGTAAGAAGCATGGAACGCTGGATGTTGTGCGCGATGCTCATTGCCATCGGTGGGTTTATCCTCGCGCGGGCTTTTACGCGCCATGAGATCCGCAAACGACTGCCGCCGCGGAACTAGATTTCCAGTATTCGCGGCTCGAGCCCACTGGGCAGCCAGCTCAAATGGGTCGTCGTAATGATCTTCTGCGCCTCCGCGGGAAGCGTGGCCAGCAGGGCCGCACGGCGGGTGAGGTCGAGTTCGCCGAAAACGTCGTCCAGGAGCAGGATGGGCGGCACGTCGAAGTGGCGCGCGAGCAAACGGGCGGCGCCCAATTTAAGCGCCAGGACCAGGGTCCGATGTTGCCCTTCGCTCGCCAGAGCTGACGGCTGTTCGTTCAGGAAGAAATTCACGTCGTCCCGATGCGGGCCGACGCTCGTTTGCCGCAACCGCGCGTCTTCCTTGCGCGCCGCCACGAGCGCCGCGGGAAAGTCTTCACCCCCGCTCCGCGCGTACTCAATCCTCAACTTCTCGCGCGCGCCGCTGATGGCGTGGTGGGCGGCGTCGGCCTCCGGTTGCAATTCCGCGAGCAGAAGCATCCGCGCTCCAGCGACTCTCTGCCCGGCGGCGGCCAATGGCTCATCGAAGGCCGCGATCTCCCGCCAGCGCGGCGCCGGGGACTTCAAGAGCAGGTTGCGGGAGCGCAAGGCGCGGTCGTAGTCACGCAAGGCGCGCCGATACGTGCCGTCCCGCTGCGCGGCAAAGAAATCCATGAAACGCCGCCGGGCTTCCCCGGAACCGCGCACCAACTCGATGTCACCGTTGGAAAAATAGACCAGCCGCGCGATCTCCAGGTACTCCTGTGCCGACTTTTGTTCGACTTCATCGAGGGCCAGTTTTTTCCGTTCCCGGCTGAAATAGAACTGGAGATGCCGCGCGCCGAAATAGCCATCGACCACGAAACCGCGCTTCTCGTGCTGGATGACGTGGGCCAACCGGGTGACGCGCGGGGACTGCAACCGGAGGAGGATACAAGCCGCTTCGAGCAAAGAAGTTTTGCCGTGGGCGTTGGGACCCACGATCAGGTTCAGGCCTGGGGCAAACTCCGCCTCGCGGGCGGCAAAGCATCGGAAGTGGCGGACTTTAAGGCGGGAGAGCAATTCGGGAGGCAGGCGGAGGATTCTTTGAAACGCAGGGACCCGGCGCGGCGGTGCCGCAACCAAGGGACAGGGACGAAGAATGGCCGCAAAAAGGCACAAAAGGCACAAAAAAGGGCTTTTGACTTGGGCAGCGCGTCCTAATCGTTCGGCGCAAGAAACTCTCATCGCACTGCCACGCGCGTCTCTGCGTTTCAAATCTTTCTGTCGTCCTTCGGGGAGGAAGAGTCTCGGCGCTGTATCCACCTTTCCTATTTCCAATCGCCTCCTCCATGGCTACCGTGCGCGCCCCGCATGCAAACCTTGCCTGGATTCCGTGATTTTTATCCTGACGACTGCGCTCGCCGGAACTACATCCTCGCGACGTGGCGCGAGGTCGCGCGCCGCTACGGTTTTGTGGAATTCGACGGCCCGATCCTCGAACCCATCGAGCTCTACAAGAAAAAGTCCGGCGGCGAACTCGTCGGCCAGCTTTTCGATTTCGTGGATAAGGGGGAGCGGCATGTAGCCATGCGCCCGGAAATGACACCCACTCTCGCGAGAATGGTGGCCGTGAAGGAACGCGACTTCAAGAAACCGCTGAAGTGGTTCTGTGTTCCTCAGTTTTTCCGCTACGAAAAGCAGCAACGCGGGCGGCTCCGGGAATTCTACCAGCTCAACTGCGACATCATCGGTGAAGCATCCCCTGCAGCCGATGCCGAGTTGCTCGCCGTGCTCATCGACATCCACCGTGGTTTCGGCCTGGCCGAGAATGACTTTGTCGTGCGCCTGAGCAGCCGCACGGCGTGGCAGCAATTCTTCGCGAACGCCGGCGGGAAGCCGGATGACCAGTACGAGTTTTTCCAAATCGTGGACAAAGCCGAACGCGCTCCCCAGGAGAAGACGGATGCTGCGCTCGCCCGGTTCGGGCTCACCGCCGCGCAGGTGCTCGATTTCATGCGTTCCAAGCAACCGACCGCGGATCTGGTGCCGGTCGTCGCCGACCTCGCGGCTCGCGGGCTCGGCCAGTTCATCGAAATCGATTATGCGATCGTGCGCGGCCTGGCCTATTACACGGGCGTCGTGTTCGAGGTTTTCGACCGCAGCAAGAACGAGCGGGCGCTGGCCGGTGGCGGGCGCTACGACAAACTGCTGAGCCTGATGAGTGACGGCGCTGTGGACCTCCCAGCACTGGGCTTCGGCATGGGAGATGTCGTCCTGGCGAATCTGATCAACGATACCCCCGCTGCGAAAGCGAAACTGGAAGCGTGGCTCGCCCGCGAACGCGCCTGCGATGTCTACGTCATCGTAGCCAAGGAAGAGCGGCGTCCCGACGCCCTCGCCCTGGTCCAGCGACTCCGGGAGGCGGGCCGGCGGGTCGATTTCCCGCTGACCTCCGCAAAGGTGGGGAAACAGTTCCAGACGGCCGAAAATCTCGGCGCCACGCGCGCCGTGCTGGTCGGCGACGAATGGCCGCAGGTCAAAGTAAAGACCCTGGCGACACGCGAAGAGGTGCTGGTCCCTGCCGAGGAATTGTTGGCGTCATTGTAGGAATCGCGCCAGTGCTGCCGCAGCGGCTGAGTCATGGTTCGCCGGACGTTCCTGCTCCGCGGCGACGAATCCGCGTGCCCCTTCAAAGGGGTCAGTGACTTGCGTCGCCCGATTCCTCGCCGGGCTCCGGACGCGGGCGCAGGCTGGAGTGATGGATTAAAGTTCATCATTCTGCCCCAAAGGCCCCGCTACTTCTGCACTTCGCGGTAGGGCTTGTTCTGCTTGTAGAGTTCGACGCGTGATTTGAGGTCGGCCTTTACCTCATCGGGTTCTTCACTGGACGCCTTCACAGCTTCCTCCTGCCACTTGAGCGCATTGGCAAACTCGCCCTTCTCGGCGAAGGCCGCCGCGAGTGTGTCGAGATAGCCGGGGTTCTTGTATTCCGTGAGCTGGCAGGCCTGGCTGGCCAATTCCACGGCGCGCTGCCCATTGCGCACGCCGTCCTTGGTGCCGGTGGCCAGCATCCAGGCGAGATCATTGAAAGGCTGGGCCTCCGCCGGATAGCGCTGGATGAGTTCCCCATAAAGGCCCTGTGCCTTCTCAAACTCGCTGGACGCGTAGAGGGCGGACGCCGCCCCGAGCAGCGCGCGATAATCCCCGGGCGCGATCCCGAGCAGTTTTTCGTAATCGGCGAGCGCGTCCTTCCACTTCTTGCTGCTCCGGCGAATCTCCGCGCGGCCCAGCAAGGCCGGAGCATCGTTGGGATTGAGAACGAGGGCCGCGTCGAAATCGACCAGCGCCTTGTCCATCTGATTATTCCCCGCGTAGGCGTAGCCGCGCTGGGCGAGCGGCCGGCTATCCTTCGGCTGGAGCTCTACCGCCTGGGTATAATCCTCAATGGCTTCCTTGAACTCACCCTTCAGATAGTTGACGCCGCCCCGCCCCGTGTGGCCCGAAGGGTCTTTGGGGTCGAGCTGAATGCAGCGGTCAAAGTCGCCCAAGGCCTCGTCCAGTTCCCGCCGAATGACATGCACCTGCCCGCGCCCCTGGAGGGCTTCGCGGCTGTCGGGCTGGATCGTGATCGCGGCATCGAGATCTCCCAGCGCCGCCTTGGTATTCCCCTTTTCCCCGAGGAGCAGGCCCCGGAGGAAGAGGGCGAGATAATTATTGGCGTCCATCCTCAGCGACTGATTGAAATCCGCCAGCGCTTCATCGGTGAGGTTCTGCTTTTGATAAACGTAACCCCGGTGCGCATAGGCGTCGCCAGTCGGTTGCAGACGGATGGCGGCGTTGAAATCGGGCAGCGCCTTTTCCAGGTCCCCCTTGCCCGCGCGCAACCGGCCGCGCCAGAAATGCGCCGCGGGATTATCGGGTTCCTCCTGGATCGCCTTGTCGAGCGCGGCCATCGCATCGTCAGGCCGGCTTTCCCGGATCGCGGTCTCGGCCTCCTCGAGGTAATTCTTCTGCTGCGATTTGATCGCCCCAAAACTAAGGGCTGGAGCAATGGCCGAAAGGACCAGGATACGGGTGCCGCGGAGGATCAGGGAGTAAAACACGCCGGACGGTCACGCGGCAGGCCGCCAAGGTCAAGTCTCGGACGAGGGCAAAAACGTCCGCAAATTCTTCTCCACTCCACAACAAATCCCGCTACATTCCGCGCCCCTGCCATGTACCGCACCCACGATTGCCACCAACTCCGCAAGACCGACGAAGGACTCACAGTCACCCTCGCTGGCTGGGTGAATACCGTCCGGGACCAGGGCGGCGTTATCTTCGTCGACCTGCGGGATCGCGAAGGCGTCACCCAGATCGTGTTTCGCACCGAAGAGAGCGGCAGCGCCACAACGGCTTCCCACAAGTTGCGCAGTGAAGACGTGGTCCAGATCACGGGCAAAGTGTCCGCACGCCTTGCCGGCACCGAGAACACGAAACTCGCGACCGGCGAAATCGAAGTTATCGCCAGCGATCTCCACGTCCTCAACAAAGCCGACGTGCCCCCCTTCCCGCTCGATGATCCGAAGGTCAACGAAGATCTGCGGCTCGAATACCGTTACCTCGATCTGCGCACGGCGCACATGCAGCGCAACCTCAAGCTGCGCCACCGGATCGTAAAGGCGACGCGCGACTACCTCGATGAGGCGGGCTTCCTCGAGATCGAAACCCCGATCCTCTCGAACCCCACGCCCGAAGGCGCGCGTGACTTCCTGGTCCCTTCCCGGCTGACGCCCGGCTCCTTCTACGCGCTCCCGCAGGCGCCCCAGCAGTACAAGCAACTGCTCCAGGTGGCCGGCCTGGAAAAGTATTTCCAGATCGCCCGATGCTTCCGCGACGAGGATCTGCGCGCCGACCGCCAGCCGGAGTTCACCCAGATCGATCTGGAGGCTTCGTTCATTACCGAGGTGGAAATCCAGACCCTGATCGAGGGCCTGCTCGTCCGCATCTTCAAGGAAGCGCGCGGCGTCGACATCCCGACGCCCTTCCCACGCCTGACCTACGCCGACGCCATGAACCGCTACGGCTCCGACAAGCCGGACACCCGCTTCGGCCTCGAACTCGTGGAGATCGCCGATATTTTCCGCGAGTCGCAGTTCAAGGTCTTCCGGTCGGTGTCCGAAGGCGGTGGCGTGATCAAGGCGCTCAACGCCAAGGGCGCCGCCGCGCTGCTCAGCAAGGAGCAGCTCAAGAAATGGGAGGAATGGGTGAAAACCGAGTTTGGCGCCAAAGGCCTCGCCTATATCAAATGGAGCGTCGGCGGCGAATGGGAGTCCCCCATCGTCAAGTTCTTCAGCGCGCAGGAAAAGGAGGCGCTGGCGGATCGCATGGAATTCGCGGAAGGCGACGTCCTGTTCTTCGGCGCCGATCTCAAGCTCGAGGCGGTGTGCGAAGTGCTCGGTCGTGTGCGCCTGCGCTGTGCCGACCTGCTCGGCCTCGTGGCCGGGCGCGAAGCGCTCAACTTCCTCTGGGTCGTCGATTTCCCGCTGCTCGCCTTCAGTCCCGAGGACAATCACTGGGTGGCGGTCCATCATCCTTTCACCCGCCCGAAGGCGGAGGACGTTCCGCTCCTGGACGCCGGCGAGTACGCCAGGGTCCGGGCGGTCGCCTACGATGTCGTGCTCAACGGCGTCGAACTCGGCGGCGGATCGATCCGAATCCACGAGAAGGATCTTCAGGCCCGGATGTTCGAAGTGCTCGGCGTCGGACCTGAGGACCAGCAGATCAAGTTTGGCCATCTGCTCCGGGCGTTCAGCTTCGGCGCTCCGCCGCACGGCGGCCTCGCGCTGGGGCTCGACCGCCTGGTCATGCTCGCCGTCGGTGCGGAGAGCATCCGCGAAGTCATCGCCTTCCCGAAAAACAACCGGGGAGTCGATTTGATGACGCACTCCCCCGTAGAGGTCGACTTCAAGCAGCTCCGCGAGGTCTACATCGCGAGCACGGCAAAAAAAGGATGAAGGGGGCGAAAGGATGAAGACAGAAGGATGAAGAGATCCGAGGGAGTTCGCGAATGACGAACGGCTCTGCCCCCATCAATCCTCCCTCCATTTTCTTCATCCTCCTGCCTTCATCCTTCCTCATTGACATGCCCACCCCTCTGCGGTGTGTTTGAGGGGTCGGTTAGCCGTCGTTCCTTCCTTGATGACAACGCTTCTGCCACGTTTGTTGCGGCCCGTTTTTCTGGTCCTGCTCGTTGCCCTCGGGGGCATCGTCTCGACCCATGCCGAAGACATCAACCCGCCCTTCGGCCTCCGCTGGGGCGAGACGACGGAGCGCATGGAGCGGCTGCTGCATGGCGCCAAGGCGACCGTGGTGGATCGGCGTCTCGTCGAAGGCCGGGAGGCATGGGACGTGGAGGGTCTGATTCAGACGGGATTGAAGCGGACCGTCTTCTATTTTCAGCGCGGCGAACTCGTGGAGGTGGAACTTCAGTACCAGAAGGACGATTGGAACGACTCCCAGTACGATGGCTTCATGGGCGATGTCCGCAAGCGGCTCGAGCAAAAGTACGGGGCTGGCCAGCTCGTGGCCAAACGCACGGAGCAGGAGCCCTCGACCGACGTGACCAAAAAGATCGTGGGCTACAAGTGGAACCAGAACAATACCGCCATCGAACTGGTCTACTTCGCGGCCACCAGCGCTTCCCAATCCTTCCGGACTTTGAGCGTCCACTACAAGACGTACTGAAGCGTGTTCCGCACCGGGCCGGCGCTGTCCCGGAGGGACAAAGGAAATTAGCCCGGGTCACTGGAGCGGAGCGACAGGACCGAGGAGGCGGAGGGGACTAGCCTGACTTCCTCCCCCTTCGAAGGAAAAGCCCTGTAAAAGCGAGGGTGTTTCGCTTTTGTCGGGCTACGGAACCGTGGCGGTGGCCCACTTGGGCGGGGTGGCGAAGAGAGGGAGGAGCTTGAGTTTGGCGAGGAGGGCGT
>JBBRPL010000183.1:0-10321 GCA_038228205.1 Chthoniobacterales bacterium | reverse complement strand
GCGGCCACCGATGTTAGGCTTCCGAAAAGCGATCCTTGGGTGTCGAAGCGAGGCAAACTCATGATGAAGCGCTAGTTTATAGACAACAATATATAACGCAAGGAACACCTGTGTTATATACCACTTTTTCAGCAGAATCGAAAATCGCTCTTGAAATGCACGAGGCCACATGAGCGTGATTGACAGACTGCCCCCCGGTTTTCCCCATGTCGGATATTCAAATGATCAATTCACCACTACCGCTTCTACTCGTCGTTGCCGCGATTGTCGGGCTCGGAGTCACAGGCAATCTTTTCTCCTCTTCACCATTCGTTATTGCGGTTCAAGTCGCGGCCGTGACGCTGAACGTTTGGGCGCGAACCTCGTTTCGAAGTGGAACATTTCGCGTGACGGCCGCGCCCGGTGCCGCTTCGCTGATCACGCGCGGTCCATATCGGTTCATCCGGCACCCCATGTATTCCGCGGCGTTGGTTTTCATCTGGGCGGGGGTCGCCAGCCATCCGTCCGGATTGACGTTGGCGATCGGCATCGCGGTCACAGCGGTGTGTATCGTCCGCGTCGTCGTGGAGGAACGGCTGCTTCGCGCGAAATATCCCGAATACCTGGATTATTCCCGATCCACAAAGGCATTGATACCGTTTGTATTCTAAAGCGATGCGCAGCGTGCGCCCTGACCGTTCGCGCGGCAGCGAACGGGCTTCGCGATCCACGGGAAACCACGTTCGTATCACACCGCTTTCTAAATCTCATGTGCTCGAGTTTTTCGGCGAAGCAGGCGGCAAACTGGTCGATATGAGCCACGACATACTTCTTTAAATCGGTCACATCCTTGAGGGCGGTGCCGTCCGGCACAGTCGCGGTTGCATGGATGGGGAGGTCCGGCTTCATGATGGTCTTGCCCTCGGGGGTGACGGTGCGGATGGGATACGTGTCGCGCCAATGGCCGATCGCGTCGAAGTTCTCGAGCACGAAGCCGAGGCGACCACCCTCGCGCAGGCTCTTTCACCGCCACTTCGCGCGCACCAGCAACTCACGAACGCGCCGGCGGCTGAATTCATCTGATAGCCCATAGAGTCTCCGGAAATGCAGCCACCGCGCTTGCGATTCCTTCAGAAGCCTCCGGTCCCGTGGGCCGAGCGTGAATCGCAGCTCACCGTAAGCATCGCGAAGCATCTGTTCCTTCGCCTCGATGTCCATGCCTCCATCGTAGGGATCGAGATCGTCGTCCTCGGGGATCGGCCGGCGCTTGAGCAGAATCACCTGCGCGCCGCTGTGTTTGACGTTCACCCGGAAGGCCAGCCGCCATGCGAAATGCGGTTTGTCCGACGGCGGCCAGCCAAACGCATCCACGACAAATGTGTGCGCATCGAGCATCACAGGATCGAAGAATGGGATCGAATCACCGTTGCGCTTTACTTCGTCCGGCCACAGCCGCGACATAATGGCGTTCATCGCCGCCACGATCGGATATGACCTTCCATGCACGGAATCGATGTAAGCGATCGCGCGGGATTCGAACCCATTGGCCCAGCGCGCCTGAAACATGGCCACGCCCGCGCGCGCATCCGGCGACCATCCGCAGATGAGGTGGTGCCGCTGCTTGCTGGGGAAGTAGTGGAAATCCGCGAGCTTGCCCACGATCCTGCCGCGAACGGAGTCCACGAGATAGTTCTCCATCGACTCATCGGAAAGATCGGTCCAGAGGCTTTCGTCGGAATGCGCCGGAATCACCGTGTATTTGAGCGAAGACGCGCCCGGCCTCCCCCAGCCCAGCACATGCGCGCCGTCGGGCGAGATTGTATCCCACACCCGCGCAAAGCGCCCTTCGCCCGGCAGCGCCCCTTCGGGCGCCGTGGCCGGTCGGAGGTTGCCGATCTGGCGCGACCACCCGGACCCTTCCTTTGCCGACGCCTGCGCGACGAGCAGACAGAAGCAGACCATGAGCACAGCCAGGCGTGCTGGCCTCGAAGGGCTGGAGGTATATTGGGGCATAGGCCGTACCTCCAATAACGTCGCATCGTCCACAGTCCTTTCATCGATCACATTCGCCCCTCGTTCCCAAAGTGAGGCTTTGGGAACGAGCGGCGAATGTATCCTTTTGCTATCCAGACTGGCATCCGCTCCCAAACGCGGTCGCGCCAGCCATTACTCCTTGGCCCCAGGAGGCTTCGACCCCGGAGCCTCCTTCAGCGGACTTCCCTCCGTGGACGCCGCTGAACTGCCCGTCAGCGCGGCGTAGATGGCCCGAGCGAGCAGCGTGGCCCCGTCCGCATTGGGATGCACGGTGTCGGGAAAGCATTCGGGGCGATTGGCCGCCGCGGCATAGGTGTCGATCAAGGTCGCGTGCGTTTCCTTCGCCAGGTCGCGCAGCAGCGGGCAGATCTCGTTACGGATCGTTTCGTCGTCGATGCCCCACTTGCCGGGATAGGCCGGCGGCGGCAGACAAATGTAGATTTTCACGTCGGCATTGGCCTTCCGGAAACTCGCGATGAGCGCCCTGGCGTCATCCGCAAAACTGCCCTTGTGCGGGGTCCACTCCGGAGGCTTGGAGTCATTTGTCCCGAGCATGATCGTGACCACATCCGCCTTGAATTCCAAGGCGCTCGGATACTGCCGCGTCGTAGTCCAGGCCGCCTTGCCATTGACCATGGTCCGGCCGCTCTCCCCGAAGTTCCCGACCTCCCATTTCGCGCCCAGGAGTTCGGCCAGTTGGGCGGGATAACTCCGGGCGCCCGCTCCGACTCCGCGGGTGATGCTGTCACCTACGCAGGCGAGTTTGATCCGGCCCTCCCCCTGCGGCCCGTCCGCTGCCAGCGCCGCGGATCGACAGGTGACACAGCTCAGCGCCAGCCACATGCAGGTGAGGAGAAACTTTCGGGGCGTGATCATTGCCATTTGCCGGCCGGCGGATTTTGAAGTGGTGGCGAGGCGGTGAGCGAAGGAGGAGGAATTCAGCATGGAGAGGAGAGTTCCCCGTTTTCCTATCGAACTTGAGGTGGATGTCAAAGGCCTGAGCGCCCTGATCGAGGCACGGCTGATGTCAGACTCGGACACGACTGAGGTGCCTCAACGGCTTGCAACCAGTCCAAATTCGCGCCATAATAGCAGCTTTGCGCGAAAGCGTGGAAAATCGACTTCGGTCCTGAAGTTGACGATCCGCCGCGTGCGCTGACCCTTTTCATGAATCCCCAGACATTTCAATCCGCCTGCCTGGTCGCGCCTGCCACGTGATGCGTCATTCCTTTGTTTGCGCCGCGACGGTCGCGGCGCTCGTCTTTTCTCTTTCCATGCTCCGAGCTGCCGAGCCGGGGCCGGCGCTGACAGCCATGGGAGCGACTTACGCGAAGGGCTGGGCTTTCAAAGATCCGTACCTGACGCTGAAAGTGGAGTCGCCCCTGGGTGAGCCTGCCTGGAAGGAAATTGCCGCGCTGGGGACCAAGGCGGCCTACGTCAGTGGACCCGGCATTGATGATGCGGCGGTCGCACGCTTCGTGAAGATGGGAATCGAGGGGTTGTC
The DNA here is from genome assembly GCA_038228205.1 of Chthoniobacterales bacterium. Taxonomy (GTDB): domain Bacteria; phylum Verrucomicrobiota; class Verrucomicrobiia; order Chthoniobacterales; family Chthoniobacteraceae; genus Chthoniobacter. The sequence goes on along the minus strand of JBBRPL010000183.1, from coordinate 6,804 downwards.
CTTCGACGGCACGGGGATCACGGACGCGGGGTTGGCGGTATTCAAAGACGCAAAATTGACCAAGCTCGGGCTCTCCCACGCGCTCGGGCTGAAAGGAGCGGGGGCCACGGCTCTGGCGGGCCACCCGACGCTGAAGGAGCTTTCGATCGGGGGCACGGGTTTCGGGGACGTCGGCATGCCGCCGATCGCGAGCATCCCGGGATTGCGGCGGCTCCAGCTCAATCACGATCAGGTCACGGACGCCGGCCTGGCGGCGCTGGCGAATCATCCGACACTGGAAATCCTGATGTTCAGCCCGCAGATGACCCCGCGCCTGACCGATGCCTGCCTGGCCACGGTCGCGACGCTCAAGGCGCTGAAGGAATTGACGATCAATGACACGGTGCTGACCTACGACGGCGGCTTGAAGCAGCTCAAGGCGCTGCCGAATTTGGAGAAGCTCACGCTCGGCAAAGTAGGCCTGAGCGACGCGGACCTCGCGAAGCTCAAGGCCGATCTGCCGAAGGTGGCGGTGGCCTTCACGCCAGCGGAGGCCGATGCCGTGGAGAAGTGGCAAAAGATGTATCAGAAGCAGAAGCCCTCGAGCGGCGCGGCGCCGGTATCGACGTCCGTCCCCGCGGGTCTGCCCCAGGCCGAGCCCAAACTGGCCTCGCTCGTCGCCCCTCCGCCCTCGCCTGCCGTCGTGGCGGCTCCGATCGTCCTGCCCGAAAACGTGGTCGCTGGTTTTGCCACGACCTTGCAGCCGCTACTCAAGGACCACTGCTACAAATGCCACGGCTCCGAAAAGCAGAAGGGCGACGTGAATCTCGAGAGCTACAAGTCAGCGAAAGCGATCACGGACGACCCGGAGACCTGGAACAAGGTGATCGACGCTATCCGGAGCGGCGACATGCCACCCTCGAAGGAGCCGAAACTGGCGGATGTCGTGCGGGATAAGCTGGCCGGCGCAGTGGAGGAGACGCTCACGGCGGCGCTGCTGGCACACGGGCCGGAACCAGGGCCGCCGATCATCCGCCGGCTCACGCATACCGAGTATCGCCGCTCGGTGCGGGATCTTCTCGCGGTAGACTTCGACGTCGCCGGCGCCGTCGGGATGCCGGAGGATCCCATCGGCAAGGGCTACGACAATCTTGCCGATGCGCTCAAAATTCCGGTCGCGCTCACGGAAAAGTATCTGGCCGCCGCGGAGGAAGTGCTGGCGAAGCTCTTCGGCGACGGCGCGAAGCCCGGCACCCCGGCGGCGCCGGGGGCGTCGATTGCGCAAATGTTCCGCACGGCCGCGAATGCGCAGGCGGCGGGTCAATTGGCACGCACCTTGATCGGCCGTTTCCTGCCCCGGGCCTATCGGCGACCGGTCACAGCGGAGGAAGTAGCGCGCTATGGCGTGATCTTCGACAAGGCGCTCACGCAACGGAAGACGCCGACCGACGCGTTCCGCCACATGTTCAAGGCGGTGCTGCTGTCGCCAAATTTTCTCTTCCGCATCGAGGAGGATCGCGCGCCCGCAGGTTCGACCAAACCGTATCGCGTGAGTGACTATGAACTCGCCTCGCGACTCTCCTACTTCCTCTGGGCCAGCCTGCCCGATCCGGAGCTAAACACCCTCGCCGTGCAGGGCAAACTCAGCGACCCCGCGGTGCTCGACGCGCAGGTGAAGCGGATGCTCGCCGACCCCAAGGCGAAAGCCTTGAGCGAGGATTTCGCGACGCAGTGGCTCCAGCTCCGGCGGCTCGCCGAAGCCCGCCCCACCATCGAGTTTTTCCCCACGTTCAACGACGAGCTGAAAGACGCCATGCGGCAGGAGACCACGCTTTTCTTCGACTCGCTGCGCACCGAGAACCGTCCGATCACCACCCTGCTCGATGCGGACTATACTTTTGTGAATGAAGCGCTGGCCGAGAACTACGGCATCGCCGGAATCAAGGGGCCGCAGATGCAGCGCGTGGCGCTCAAGCCGGAACAGCATCGCGGCGGCTTGCTCGGCATGGGCAGCGTGCTGGCGATGACTTCGCACACCTTTCGCACCTCGCCCACGCAACGCGGCAAGTATGTGCTCGAAGTCGTGCTGGGCACTCCCCCACCCCCGCCGCCGAACAACGTCGCGCAGATCGATGACGCCGGAAAAAAGGCGGAGGTGAAAACCTTTCGCGAATTGCTCGGCCAGCATGCGACCGACCCAAACTGCGCCGGTTGCCATCAGCGCATCGACCCGCTCGGCTTTGGTCTCGATAACTTCGACGCCATCGGCCGCTGGCGCGTCGCGACGGCCGACCAACCGCTCGACACCGCCGGAGTGCTGCCGGGTGGCGAGCAATTCGACGGCCCGGTCGAATTGAAGAAGGTGCTGGCCGGCAAGCGCGATCGTTTTGTCGACAACGTCGCGGAGCAAATGCTCACCTACGCGCTCGGCCGCCAGCTTCAGCCCTACGACAAGCCGGTAGTCCGGGAGATCTCCGCCGCGCTCGCGAAGGACGGTTATAAATTCTCCACGCTCATCGCGGGAGTCGTGAAGTCCTTTCCCTTTCAAAATCGCAAAAACGCCGCCTCACCCAACCAAACCGCGAGCCTGACCAACCCATGAGCCTATCACTTTCCCGACGTTCCTTCCTGCGTGGCGCCGGCGCCATGCTGACGCTGCCCTTTCTGGAGGCCATGCTGCCCCGCACCGCTCGCGCCGCGGCGCTGGCCGGGAAGGCGCCCTTGCGCATGGGGATCTTTACCACCACGGGCGGCACCGTGCTCGAATCCTGGAAGCCCACCGCGGAAGGCGTGCTGGGCGAATTACCGTCGATCCTGCGTTCGCTCGACTTCGCGAAAAAAGACATGCTGGTCCTCTCCGGTCTGGCGAATCACGGAAAATTCGACGGCACGCTCAATGGGCACCAGCAGTGTTCGACGCTGCACCTCACCGCGGCCAGCCTGGTGAAAAACGACGGCGGTAAATTCCTCGCGAGCATCTCCGTCGATCAAGCCGCCGCGCAGGCAGCCGGCAAGGATACCTTCCTGCCCTCGCTGGAGATCGGTCTCGGCAAAGGGGAGACGAAATACAGCTTTTCGGGCACCAATGAAACGGTGCCCTATGAGGCCAATCCACGGCTGGTCTATGACCGCATGTTCCGCGGACGCCAGCCTGCCCTGCCGCCATGGGCGGGGCGCGGCGGATTGCGCCCGGCGCCTGCTCCCGTCCGTGCGGCGGCGCCCACCGCGCCGCGTCCCGAGTCGCTGGATAAGAGCGTGCTCGATCTCGTGCTGGATGAATCGAAAAGCCTCATGGGCAAACTCGGCCACAGCGATCGAGCCCGGCTCGAAGAATACATGGAAAGCGTGCGCGCGGTGGAGTTGCGCGTCCAGCAACTGGGCACGCGGCAGGCGAGCGACGCACGCGATTCCGGCGGCGTCCCTTCCGCGAAGGGCGGGCTCCTGATTCCCAAGGATTTACCGGACGCCGCCGTCTGGAAAAACGAGAGGCCGATGATGGAAGACCCCGAGCGCCATGCCGACTATATCCGCCTCATGTCGGATCTCATGGTGCTGGCCTTCCAGACCGATACCACACGCGTCTGCACCTTTGCCTGCGGCAGCGACGGCGCGTATTTTCCCGGCGTGGTGACCGTCGGATACGAACGCCACTGCCACACCCTCGAGCATCAGGGCAACGCCGCGCGGGTCGATCAAGCCGACCCGATTTCCCGCGAGGCCTGCCGGCAGATTCACTCCTGGTACACCGAGCTCTTCGCCGAGATGGTGCGCAAGATGAAGGCGATCGACGATGGTGGCGTGTCGCTGCTCGACAACTCGATGCTTCTCTACACGAGCTACATGGCCGATGGCGGCCACGGGAAAAAAGACTACCCTGCCCTGCTCGTCGGCCAGGCCGGCGGCACGCTGCGCACAGGCCGGCACATTGCCTTCGAGAAGGACACGCCGGTTGCCAATCTCTATCTCGAGATGGCCAATCGCATGGGCGCGAACCTGACCGAATTCGGTGAAAGCAAGTCCTCGCCGAAAGCGCGCTACGACGGAAAGCTGCCCGGCCTCGCCTAAGTCACATCGCATGTTTTTCGCTGTCGGCCATACCGGACTCCGCATTACGTCGAAAGACGGCCAGACCTGGGGCAAACCCGAACTCGGCAAGGAGGGACAAGTTTTCCGCGCCGCCGCTTTCGGGAATGGCCACTTCGTCACGGTGGGCACATTTGGCGGCGACAATATCATGGCCTCCAGTCCCGACGGCGTGAAGTGGGAGACGGGCAAGCGCGACGGGAAATACAAAGACTACTTTCGCGGACTGGCTTTTGGGAATGGCACCTTCCTCGCGCTCGGCGGCGACCCTGGGTCGGTCGGCGCCTCCAAGCCGTTCGTATCTCTTTCCCCGGATGGGGTCACCTGGACCGAAAATACGCTGATCGACGGTAAATATATGCTGCGCCGTGTGGCGTTTGGAAATGGGACCTGGGTCGGAGTGGGCGACCGCGGCCGCATTGCCTACTCGCCCGACACGAAGACATGGACCGACGCGCCCGACACGAAGGCCATCGACACCCTCGTCGATATCGCGTTCGGCAACGGCGTGTTCGTGGGCGTGGGCCTGCATGGCATGCACCGCACCAGCAGCGATGGGAAAGGCTGGAGCGAGCCCGTGCGCGGGCAGGAAGGCGAACATCTCAACTCGATCATCTTCACCGGCAAGGAATTCGTCGCCATCGGCGTCGGAGCGACCTACATCTCATCAAATGGCAAGGACTGGAAACGCGTGCCTAACAAGAACGCCCCGCCGTTCGCGACCTTTGGCGGAGGAGTTTTCGTCGGAACCTCCTGGCGCGGGCGCCTGCTGCGCTCCAGCGATGGCGTGGACTGGAAGGATGTCCATAAGTGCGAGCAACCGGTTGAGGCGGTCGGGTTTGGCGGGTAGGGCAGGGCCGTCAACGCCAGTTTGTGCGCGTGACGCAGGCGTAAGGGACATGCTGAGCTGGCATATTGAATGCCTTCGGCATATTCCTTTGGATCGCTCTCTGGAAACTTCAACAAACACCAGCCCACCATGAACAAACTCTTCGTCCTGATCGCGCTTCTCACGACGTCGACGTCGTGTCTCACCGCCCAGTCTTCAATCGCGGCGGAGCTGGCTCCGTCCGGACTCGTCGAACCCATAAAGGATGTTTTCCCTCGCTGGAGCGTGATCGGCGAATGGCGTGTCACTCATCCAGATTGGACAGACGTGGTCAAGCTAGGCGCAGATGGGACGCTGGCTACAGTTCGACAGGGCACGACCGGCAGGTGGATTCTCACGGCGGACGGCGGAACGCCGATGATTATCTTTCGCTGGGATTTATTCGGTACGGAATCCCTGACGATGGTCACCCCCGACCATTTTCGCGGGCAGAAACGCAACGGACGCTTTATCGACATGCAGCGCAGCGACGACAGCCCGAAACCAGCACTGGAATCGAAATAGTTTCCAAGACCCACCCAGAAACCAAAGCCGCAATATGAAATTCAATATCCCACTCATGGCAATGATCGGCGTTGCGGTCCTTGCTCCGACCTCCGGACGCGCGATCCTGGCAGACACCGAAATCGTGGTTGAAGCCTTTGTCGATGGCCACTCCACTTTTCACCTGACCCCGCAGGGTGTCTATTGGACGGCCGGGACCGCTGCGAAGCCGGGCCGATGGCATCGCAACGACTATCCGACCTACATCAACGGAGTCGCGTGGAAGCCAGTCTGGGGCAAGTCAGGCGAGACCGGCCCGGACAAATCAGAAGTCTATCCCCTCGCCTTCGGCACGGTCGAGGTCAACTACCATCTCAACGCTGTGACTCAAGAACGAGGTGGAACCGGGCGCGAGAAGCGCACCCCCATCAAAGCGAAACGCGAGGGGGCTGAGTTCACGGTCCTCATCCCCGATCTGGAATCTGAGCCACGGTGGTATCGGTTTACCCTGAACAAACGCTAATCCCGTCAACGTGTGGTTTCGACGGGTTCCACTTTGACAAAGACGGGGCCTCCGGCAAAACCCGCGGCGGCCAATGACAGCTTCACCGGGCCGGCCTTCGCCTTTTGGCCCGTTTGGCCGGGAACTGCGCCCGTGGGAGTCCCTTCACAGCCGGGGATATTTGGCGCAGTCCAGTTTTTGACCTGCGACTGCTTGTCGAACATCTTATAATGGAATTCCATTCCGCCGACATTCAGGCGAAATCGCTCGGCCGCTCCGGGATACAGTTCCACTTCCAACTGGCCTACGCTCGGAAGTTTAATGCCGGCCAGGGGCCCGCCGATCTGGAACTCTTCCGGCTGCGGGGCCGCCATTGCGGTCGATCCCACCACCCAATGAATCGTTGCGGTCAAAGCTGGAACTAATAGTCGAAGTATCTGAAAGCTAGGTGGGGAACAAGCATGCATTAGCCAATGAAGAGGGTGGAGGGATTCCGGGAGCAACGGAAATATGCGGGCGCGTGCACGTATTGCATGAACGAGTTCTGTTTCCGTTCCGCTGCTAGAGCGTGTTCTGCACTTTGGCCGTCTGGGTGTCCCGGAGGGACAAGGGAAATTAGCCCCGGGTCGAGCGAGTGTAACGAGCGAATACCCGGGGTTCTCTACCAAAACAGCGGCACTCCATCCGTCCCGGCCTCCTGGCCGCATCGCTCCCCTCTGCCTCGGAGGAGATGTGGCTTCGCCGGGGCGGATGGAGCGTTCGCTGTTGGGTGGATACCCCGGGTGTTGGCTCGTTTCACTCGGTCGACCCCGGGCGAAACGCTGGGTCACCACCGGTGTGCAAAGTTCAGAACACGCGAGAGTGAAAT
>JBBRPL010000182.1:0-10812 GCA_038228205.1 Chthoniobacterales bacterium | reverse complement strand
CGCCCGCCCGCAATTTCTCGAAGGCGTCTTCACTCTCGCCGTCCTGCGCGCGCGTGCTGCGTTCCGAAACTTTGGTAGCGCGCAACTCGGCGATGATCTCCGCCACGTTCGAGGCGGTCGACTCCACCGTGCCGGTGCACGGCGCGCAACCCAGGCTGCGATACCGCCGGCCATCGCGCGAAAAATACAGATCCACGACCGGAATGTGTTCGCGCTCGATGTACTCCCAGACGTTCAACTCGGTCCAATGCAGCAGCGGATGCACGCGCACGTGCGTCTCGGGTCCGAACTCGGTTTGAAACTGACCCCAGAATTCCGGCGGCTGGTCCTTGAAATTCCAGGCGAAGTTTCCATCGCGCGGCGAGAAATAACGTTCCTTCGCCCGCGTGCCCTCTTCATCGCGGCGGATCCCGACCACCACCGCATGAAACTCATGCGCGGTGAGCGTCGCCCGCAACGCCTCGGTCTTGAGTTTCGTGCAGCATTCCACGCGCGAAAGCCGTCCGCCGGGAAACGTGTCACCGGCCGCGAGGGCAACTGCATTCTGGCCGACGCGCAGATCCAGGTTCCACTCGCGGGCGAGGCGATCGCGAAACGCGATCATCTCCGGCGGTTTGAACCCGGTGTCCACATGAACCAGCGGGAACGGCACCCGACCGAAGAACGCCTTGCGTGTCAGATGGAGCAACACGCACGAATCCTTGCCGATGCTCCAGAGAAGTCCGAGCCGCTTGAAGTGATGAAAGGCCTCGCGCAGCAGGTAGATGCTCTGGCTTTCAAGCGCATCCAGATGCGATGGAGATCGCGCGGGTGGTTGGAGGTCAGGAAGCGGGTTCATCCGGGCTCAACGTGTGGACGCCCCACCCTGTTTTGTCAAAAGGCACCCGATGGATTCCAAGCTGTCCCTCCGAAAGGCCTCTCCGGGTTCCACGCAAAATCGAGGAGGGCGTTCAGAGATTTACCACTGAGATCACGGAGTAAAACAATGGAGAAAGGTCTTCCCTGCATCCCACGGGAATTGTCTTCGCATGAACCTGCTTGCCTCCATCCGCGTTCATTCGTGTGAATTCGTGGCTCCTTTCTGCCTCTCGACCTTCGAACTTCGACTCTTAGTCCTTCCGCCATCTCCCCCTTCGTGTTCCTCCGCGGCTCCGGGGTGAGATTCAAGTCCCCCCCATTAACTCATAACTCATAACGCATAACGCATTACTTCGCGCGAGCTCGATCGCTTCCTCCTTCTTCCCTGCTCCTCGTTCCTTCGCGACTCAGTGTCCTCCTTGTTAACCTTCCCCCCGTTGCCGATAAAGCGAAGCATCGACGGCCTGCGCCATCGCCGCTGCGTCCAGTGAGCCGCCCAGAAATTCGCAAATCTTCGCGGCGTGTCCGCTCGGGTCCGCGATCAATTCATGATAGTTCACCGGCAGCACCCGAAATGCCGCCTGGGCAGCCAGCCATTTCTCGACTTCCGCCATCTGCGCGGCAAAGACCGCTCCAAGCTGGGCATCGCTAAGCGCCGCTCCGGCCTTACCATGTCGCGTCAGCATTGCGCGTTGCGAGGCCAGGACCTCCGACATCCGCCGTCGCATCCAGATGACCCGGTATTCGAAGCCGCTCGTCGGCAAATCACGAAGCAGGATGTGCACGATTTTCACCGCCTTGCCTTGGGCCTCGCCCAGCCACGCATGATCCGTTTTTAGCCGCTTCACGCGGTCATCCTCAAAATAACCGCGCGGATTGTCCGGATCCGCGACCCGCCGTCCGTCCGTCACCGCCTCGATGCCGCCGCCGGCCAGCATTTGCATCATCAGCGACGTGCCCGACCGCGGCAATCCGGAGACAATCGTGATCACGCGGAAGTGATAGGCGGGAACCGAGCGTTGGCCAGCACTTTGATCCCCGAGCATCGAACGGCCCCGTCTCTGCTCGTATTGGAGTGCGGTGGCTTGCCACCGCTTTGGATACCAGGTGCTCGCTCCGGGTGAGCGGAAAATTTGATCCCCGTTCTCGTTCTCCTTCTCTTTAATTCCATCCGTCTTCCTCCGTGGCTCCGCGCCGAACTTCAGCTCCGTTACTCATAAACCATAACGCGTAACCCATAACCGGCGCATCGCGCCTCCCCATAACGCATAAACCATAACTTCGCGCGAGCTTGCTCGCTCCCTTCTGCTTTCCTGCTCCTAGTTCTTTCACGAATCTGTCGCCCGTCCCCTTCCTCCTTGGCGATTGCTGGAATTGGTGTTCCAATTAAGCCCCCGGGGAAATGGAATGAAACGGACGGCCGATGGGCTCGATCCCGTATCTGACGTTTTCGCGGAGCCTTGTCATGCCCGAACCGACGCCTTGCCCCAACTGCGCACAACGGATCTCCGACAAGTATTGCGCCGCGTGCGGGGAGAAGCGCTTCGAACCGGAAGACCTGACGCTCCATCATTTCGCGGAACACGCGGTGGAGGCCTTCACCCATGCGGACGGAAAAATTTTTGCGACCTTGCGCAGTCTGGTGCTCCGGCCGGGGGAGATGAGCGCCGATTATATTCGCGGCCGTCGCAAGCCGTATCTGGCGCCGCTCGGGCTCTTCCTGATTTGCAACGTCATTTACTTCCTCGTTCAGCCATGGGTCGGCTGGGACACCCTTTCGAGCACGCTCGACACGGATCTTCACTTCTCGCATTTTCAGCGCTGGGCCGAACCCATGGTGAACGCGAAACTAGTGGCGGCCAAGACGACGCTGGAAACCTACACGCCCGTCTTCAATCACGCCGCGGTCGTGCGCGGAAAGTCGCTCGCCATTCTCCTCGTTCCCCTTTACGCGGCGGTCGTGGCGCTCCTGCAATTCCGCCCGCGCCGTCCGGTGGTCACCCATATCATCTTTGCGCTGCATTATGTTTCCTACTTTCTGCTGGCGCTCGTCGTCAGCCTGACCTTTGCCACCGTGGTGATTCAACAGGCGGCCGCCTTGGGACACCCGCTCTCCTATGGCATTCGCGACAGCGGTTCCGCCGTCCCGCTGCTTGTTCTGACGGGGTTGTATCTTTATCCGGCGTTGCGCCGCGTGTACGGCGACCCCCGTTGGTTGCTAGCATTGAAAACGTTAATCCTCGTCGCCGCACTCATCCCCGTTCTCGCCGTCTATCGCTTCGTTCTCTTTTTAATCACCTTGTGGACGACCTGAACGGACCGGCGCAAGAATGATCGGGGCGCCACCTGCACAACCCCGTGGCCCTCGACCTTCGACCCTGCCCATCACGGATCGACCCTCACCCGATAGAACGCTTGGACCGTCGGCGCGGCGGGATCGATGAACGTCAGCGTATTGCCCGTCGTACCGGACTGCGTGGGAACCCCACTCACGGGCGAGAAGACGCCGACGTCCAGCGCTGTGCTGCGTTCGAGTTGGTAGAGGTGACCCGTGTAGCCGGTCATCGTGAGCGTCACAGTGGCAGGGATCGCCGCGGCATTCAGGCTGACCGTTCTTACTTTGATGACACTCGAATCCAACACGATGCCGTTGTTCGTGAAGCCAGCCGGCGCGGAAAAGCCCCCGGTCATGATGTCGAGGGTGCCGTTGTTGATAAACGTGGCGCCATTTCCGACCACCAAACTCGCCCCCTGCACGAAACGCATCGTGCCATTGTTGATGATCATTCCGTTCACGATCAGCGTGCCGCCGGACTGCATCACCAGGCTACCAGTGTCGACCGTCAACGATCCGCCGATCGTGCCGATCCCCCCAAGCGTCGCGCCGGTTTTCACCGTCACGGCGCCGGTCCCCGTCCCCGAGCCGCTGAGATTTGCGACCACGAGGATTCCGCCGAACACCGTCGTGCCTCCGGTGTAAGTGTTCGCGCCCGTCAGCGTCAGAGTACCATTGCCCTCTTTGCTGAGCGAACCGCCCGTGCCACTCACAATTCCGGCGACCGACGTGGTGAGATTGTTGCCGCCCACGCGCAGATTCTTGGCGCCGAGAGTGTAGGCCCCCGCGCCCTCGATCGATCCAATGGCCATGCCCATGCTGGACAACCCGGAGATGTTGAAGCGGCCGCCCATATTCGTGATCGCCCGGGCCGTGCCGCCGTCGGTGGTGTCAAAGAAATCCGTTCGCCCGCCCAGTCCACCCGCGACCTGGCCTCCGTTCGCGATGATCGTTCCGCTTCCCGCCGTGGACGAGATGTTGAACTGCGTCACGCCTCCAAATCCACCGGAGACGAGACCGCCGTTATTCGTCAGCGTCCCGGCTCCGAGCGTGGCGGTATCGTAAAAGAACGTGCCGCCGCCTTCATTGTCGAAGGCCGCCGAACCATTGTTTGTGACCGCAGCCGAGGCAGCCGTGGACGTCCCAAAAAAGCTTGTGTTCCCGCCGGATGCGCCGCTCACAAGGGCGCCGTTGTTCAGCACGACCGCGGAGCCGGCCGTGGCCGTGCCGCTGAATTGCGTGAGCCCGCCGGAAGTATTGTTGTCTTCCCCGCCGCCATTGGTGATGTGCGCGGAACTCGCCGAGGTGCCGGTGAAAAATAGAAGATTTCCGACCAAAGCCCCGTCAATGACTCCCCCTTTCACCGTGATGTTGGAGGTGCCGGCGTTGGAGGTATCGGAAAACTGCGTCCCGCCTCCCGAGCCACCACTGACGGTCCCGCTGTTGATCACGATGGTGCGTTGCCGCCGGTCGACACATTGGAAAACAAGGTCGCGCCGCCCAGGCCGATCGCGCCGCTGATCCCCGCACCCTGGTTTGTGATCACCGCATTGCCGGCGGTCGCACTCACGAAAAACTGCGTGACCCCGCCAGAGGACAGCGACAAACTGGGACCGCTATTTGTCACCGTGGCCGTCCCGGCGGAGGCGCTCGTTGTAAACTGGGTGTATCCGCCGCGCGAGTTGACGACGGTCCCGGCGGCATTCACCACGCTGGCGTTTCCAGCCGTCGAGGTGTTGAAAAATACCGTGTTGCCCCCGAACAATCCGCTCACCAACCCACCAATGTTCAAGATATTGGCGCTGCCTGCCGACGAACTGGTGGAGAAGCTGGTCCGCCCGGGAAACGCACCGCTGACCTGCTGCCCGTTGTTGACAAAGGTCGACGTGCCCGCCGTCGCGGAGTTAAAGAACTGCAAATAGCCCCCGCTCGTCCCGCTGACGAGGCCGCCGATGTTTGAAAATGTCTGGGTCTGACCCGAGAGATTGCTGATGCCCGTGCCGGTCCACGAAAGCGTCCAAGTTGCCCCCACGGTGGTGGTGTAAGCCGGCGCACCCGCGGTGAAGGTGGTCGAGATGAGCGAGAAACTAGCGCTGGTCGAAGTCGCCGTGCGGGGCGAGGCCCCGAAGAAAAGGGCATCTCCGGAAAGCGGCGTCCCGGGATCCCAGTTCGCCGCGAGGCTCCAGTCTCCGCTGGTCGGACTGCTCCCGGTCCATGTGACATCTCCGGCCTGGGTTGAATTGGTTGAACCAAGAAACAGGGCGACGCCGACGAGGGCTAGTAAAGGACGTTTCACGCAGGGAAGTTAGCCGAACAGCTCGTTACGAATAGAATTTTCCGCGGAGCTTGCTTTCACCACCGACGACAAGAAGAGAACGTAGAAATTCATGTCGGCGGGAAGTCCACCGTCGTCCGTCGGTATTTTCCGTCGGCCCAGACACGCTCACATCACATCCAGCTCGCGCACGCCGAAGCGCTGCCGCAGCGACAGCACCTCGCGCCGAATGCTCTCCCGGAGTTCGAGCGCGTTCGGGACGGCGACCAGATGCAGGTCGGGGTTGTTGGCGTCACCACTGACAATGTCGAGATCCCCCACTCCAAAAAGACGCCGAAAGAAGGTCTGCCGCGCCGCCGTGTCTTTGACCCGAAACAGTTCAATCTCCTGCATGTTCTTGCCCAGCAATCCTTGGGTCACCCGCACGCGCTGATTCGTGACCAGATAATGCGTGGAGCGCAGGCTGAGCGCGGCGAAAACGTAATGGATAAACGCCACCGCCGCCAACGCCCCCAGCCCCATCATCGCCTGCGGCCGCGTCACTTTGTCCGTCCAGGCCGGAATGCGATCCAAAAAATAGAGCGCGGCACCCGCCAGCCCGAGCAGGAGAATCCAGCCCACGAGAATCTTGAAATTCAAAATTTGCGAGGGACTGCCGCTCCACAGCGTTGTCTCTTCGCCCGCGGAAACCGGAACGGGCGCGGCCACCGCCGGCATCATGGCCGTCGCGACCATCGGAACCGCTGGCTGCGCCGGCTGCGCGGAGCCAGGGCGAGACACAAAGTCCGGCTGCTGGTGCAGCGGCAGCCATTCACCGGCGTCATCGATTTGGCTGACCGCCCCTGGTGGAATTTCTCCCGCCAGCACCATGCGCTGTGCTTCCTCAACTGAATATGGTCCAAGCTCCTGCCCGTTGTGTTGGATTCGCACACTTTTGGTCATGCAGACTGAATCGCACAGCCCCACCTCGGGAAGCTCATCAATTGTGCACCATCGCCTCCGCCTCCCTGCTGTCGTTCGACCCTCGTACCTCGCCTCCTTAGCGTGAAAGGTCTTCCTCCCCGTTCCAACCCATAACCTCCCCTCCCCGCATTCCCATAACGCATAACTCATAACACCCAACCCATAACCGGCTCCTCGCGCCTCCCCATAACTCATCACACCTAACCCGTAACCGGCGCCTCGCGCCTCCGCCCCTCCGTGGTGAGTCCGTTCCACATTCCGCATTCCGCTTTCGTCATTCGATCACCGGCTGCAGCCTCCTTGACACCGTCCTTTCGTAGCTACATGCTGTAGCCATGAAAACCACGGCCAAACTTTTTCAGCACGGCGGCAGCCAGGCCGTCCGGCTCCCCAAGGCATTTCGGTTCGAGGGCGCGGAGGTCGCCATTGAAAAACGGGGCGACGCCGTCATCCTCAAGCCCAAACACCGGCCGAAGCTCAAGACCCTCGCTGACGTCGCCAAATACCTCGCGGAGAAATTCCCCGCGGGGGGCAAGTTTCCCCGCGTCGCCCGGCCCCGGACCCACGAACGCAAAATCGTGCAATGGTAGCGCGTGCTGCCAACGTTCGCGCGTATCTGCTCGACACCAGCGCGTGCGTGCAAATCCTGCGCAATCGCGCCTCGGTCGGGGAATTGCCTGAGACGACCGAGACGGCTATTCCCGCGATTGTCGCGGCGGAGCTTTGGGCCGGCGCTCAAAATGGGGCGAGCCTCGGTCAGACCGCGCGGCTCGAGGAGTTCCTGGAGATTTTCCCCGTCGTCGAGTTCACCCACGCGGCCGCCCGCGTCTATGGTGAGATTCGCGCCGAATTGGAACGCAAAGGAATGACGATCGGCCCGATGGACCTCCTCATCGCCGCCCAAGCGTTGAGCCTGGGCGCGACGCTCGTGACCGGAAACCTCCGTGAATTCAGGCGGGTCAAAGGCATGAAGATTCACGCTTGGAAATGAGTGTTCGTTCGAAAAACAAATTTCACCTTTCGCGCACCGACCCTTCGACTGACCCGCCCAGGCCTTGTTTTCCATGACCCGACCGAATCCAGAAAACGTCTCCCGCATCTGCGTGGTCGGAGCAGGAGGCTTGATTGGGGCCAGCTGGGTCGCTTTCTTTCTCTCTCGGGGAATTGATGTCGTCGCGCAGGATCCGGCCGGGGGCGCGAAGCAACGCCTGCACGATTTCATCGCGCGCACGAATCCCGTGCTGCCTTCGATCGCCTCCGGCCCCGGTCGGCTGCGCTTTGAGCCCGACCTTGCACGCGCACTCGAGGGCGTTGAATTCGTGCAGGAAAACGCGCCCGAGAACGAGGCGATCAAGACTGAACTTTTCACCCGCCTCGACGCGTTCACCCCGCCTGAAGTCATCCTCGCTTCGAGCACCTCGTCTCTTCTCCGCAGCCGGCTGGTGGCGCACTGCCAGCACCCCGCGCGCTGTATCATGGCGCATCCGATCAACCCGCCCCACTTGATGCCGCTTGTGGAGATCGTGGCGGATAACGACGCCGTGGCCGATTGGGCTGCGCGATTTTACACGTTCCACGGCAAGAAACCCGTCGTGCTCAAGCGCGAGGCGGTGGGTCACATCGCCAATCGCCTGGCGTCGGCGATGTGGCGCGAAGCCGTGTTCATGGTCGAACAAGGCATCGCCACGGTCGAGGACATCGATACGGCCGTGATCAACGGACCCGGCCTGCGGATGGCGGTGATGGGCCCGACCATGCTGTATCACACCGGTGGTGGTCCCGGCGGACTGGAACAATATTTGAAGCATCTGGGCTCGAGCCAGGAGCGGCGCTGGGCCGATCTGGGTTCGCCCAAGTTGTCGCCGGAAGTGCAGCAGCAGCTCATCGAGGGCGTGCAGGCGGAGACGGGCGGCAAGAGCGTCGAAGAACTCGAGACTGAGCGCGACAACGCGATTCGGGCGATCCTGCGAACGCGGGAATCGCCGTCGTCTTAGCGATTCTGCTGGTTTCCGGCGGCAATTCAGGCGATGCAATTCCGGCCGTCGGCGCGCCCTTCTGCCGCACACGACTCTCCCCCAAAACCATGAAACGCTTCCTTCCCTCGCTTCTCCTTGTCTCCTCGCTTGCGGCGGTCAGCGCCTTGGCGGAAGACGTCATCCACCTGGGCAACCAAAAGTTCGTCCACTACGGCGCCGTTTCGTACATGAAGGAGCTCGCGCCAAAATATGGACTGCGGATCGAGGAACACTTCTTTGCCAAGGGCCTCGACATCGTTCCCGCGTTCATCTCGGGTGACGTCGACATCTCGGCGAGCGCGATGGATGGAATGATCGCGGGCCGCGCGGCCGGTGCGCCGGTCTTCCTGGTGGCCGGGTTCGCGAAGGGCGGCACGCGCATCGTCAAGCGTACCGATCTGGAGGCTAAGACGGTCGCGGAACTGAAAGGTCGCAAGATCGGCGTCGCCCGCGGCGGCGCGCAACATCTCGCGCTCATCGGAGAACTAATGAACAACAAGCTCAGCTTTTCCGAACAGCCCGGCAGCGACGTGCAGATCCTCTTCATGAATTACACCGACGTGAACCAGGCGCTGATGCAGAAGCAGATCGACGCCATGTGCCAGGCCGAGCCGTATGCGACCATCGCCATCGCCAACGGCTGGGGCATCGAAGTGATGAAGCCGTACGACACGCCGGTCGGCGAATGTCCCAAAGTCCTGGCCATGTCCGAGAAACTGTACCGGGATCGCCCGGAGGTCGCGGCGCGTGTCCTGCAATGTTTTGTCGAAGCCACGCGGACCTTCATCGACAATCCGGAACTCGCGCAAAAATACACCTGCGAAACCCTGTTCAAGGGGCAGGTCTCCGCCGAGCTCTACAAGCAGGCGATGGAAAACTGCCAGTACAGCTACGACCTGGATGAGAAAATCGTCCAGGCCACCATCGATTTCATGGTGGAGACCGGCGTCGGGAAAATGCAGAAGCCGCCCACCGCCAAGGAATTTCTCCGGACGGATTTGCTCGTGCAGGCGAAGCAGAAACTGGGAATCAAATAGCGCCTTCGATCGACTGATCGGACCGTCGAACTCGTACGCGAAGGTCGCTCACGCGCAGGGTCGAAGGCCCAGGATTTGCCGGGCTTCCGGGGGCGTCGCCGGCCGGCGGTCGTAAGTCCCGCACGCATCGACAATCTTCCGCACGAGCTCCGCGTTGCTGACGGCGAGGCGGTGGCGGTCAAATTTCAGATTGTCCTCGAGCCCGGTGCGGCAGTGGCCGCCGGTCGCGAGGCACCATTCATTGACCTCCCATTGGTGCCGGCCGATCCCGGCGGCGACCCAGGTGGCAGCGGGCATGATCGCCGCGAGTTCCGAGCGCAGGAAATCGAAAATGGAACGGCGAGCAGGCATGGCATTCGGGATGCCCATCACAAACTGAACGTGGGCCGGAGTCTTGAGCAGCCCGGCTTTCGCGAGATTCGCGGCGTTATAAAGCATTGCCAGATCGAACACCTCGATTTCCGGTTTGATGTCAAACTCAAGCATCGTTCGCGCTAGGCCTTCCACAAAATCCGGCGGGTTTTCGTAAATGCTTTTCGGAAAATTGGTCGAACCCGTGGCCAGCGACGCCATGTCCGGCCGCAACGGCAACATGGCCCCACGCTCCGACTGCTCCCGACCACGGCCGCCCGTGGAAAACTGGATGATCATTCCAGGACAATGTTTCTCCACCCCCTTTTGCACCTCCGCGAAGAGGATGGGATCCGAACTGGCCGACTCATCCTTTGCGCGAACGTGAATGTGCGCGATCGAGGCACCGGCCTCGAAGGCCTCGTGCGTGGATTCGATTTGCTCGGACGGTGTCACCGGCACCGCTAGGCTGTCGGATTTCCGCGGCAGGGCTCCGGTGATGGCCACCGTAATGATGACGGGAGAAGGCATGGCGCGAATATGCGGGGATCTTTCCCCAGATCCAATGCAACCGTCAGCCGCTCGCCCGGCGGCGCGGGATTTTTATCTGCGGGCATCCCGGCGCAAATCCTCCAGTGGTCTCCCTTTCGTTTGTCCCCCGTTCGACTCTTGCCCTTCGGATTTTGGCGCTGAGCGCCGCCTCCTAACGCATCACTAGCGCTTCGCGCTCCCCATAACTCATAACCTCTAACTCATAACTGGCGCTTCGCGCCTCCCTCACAACTGCGAATGAAACGGGAGCACGATCCACTCGCTGAAACGTTCCCGCCACGACCGCTTTTCAAAGTCTTCCAGTCGATAAAGCTTGGCGGATTTCAGGTCGGCCTCAAAGACCGCCTCCATTTGCTGGCCGAACGACGCATCATAAACGGTCAGGTCCAGCTCCTCGTTAATCTGCGCGGAGCGCGCGTCGAAATT
>JBBRPL010000181.1:0-10966 GCA_038228205.1 Chthoniobacterales bacterium | reverse complement strand
GAGGGCGTTGTCCCAATCGTCGCCGCCGAGGTGGGTGTCGCCATTCGTGGCCTTCACTTCGAAAACGCCGTCGCCGATTTCCAGGACCGAGATATCGAAGGTGCCGCCGCCGAGGTCATACACCGCGATCTTCTCGTCGGCCTTCTTGTCGAGACCGTAGGCCAGCGAGGCCGCGGTCGGTTCATTGACGATGCGGAGCACTTCGAGACCGGCGATCTTGCCCGCGTCCTTGGTCGCGGTGCGCTGCGAGTCGTTGAAGTAAGCCGGGACGGTGATGACCGCCTGGGTGATCTTTTCGCCGAGCTTCGATTCCGCGTCGGCCTTGAGCTTCGCGAGGATCATCGCGCTGATCTCCGGCGGCGAATAGGTCTTGGTCTCGCCGTTGATCGAAATGGAAATGTGCGCGTCGCCGTTCGCGGCCTTCACCACCTTGTAGGGCACGCGATGCAATTCGCTCTGCACTTCGTCATACTTGCGTCCCATGAAGCGCTTGACCGAGAAAATCGTGTTTTGAGGATTGGTCACCGCCTGCCGCTTGGCCGCCTGACCGACGAGACGCTCGCCGTTCTTCGAGAAAGCGACGACACTGGGCGTGGTGCGCGCGCCTTCGGAGTTTTCCAGCACCACCGGTTCGCCGCCCTCCATGACGGACATACAGGAATTGGTCGTGCCGAGGTCGATACCGAGAATTTTAGCCATAGTTTTTAAGATGCCTTTCGGGAAAAATGTTGGGACCGCCCTTTTAGCAAGGACCGGGCCGGTCGCGTGTGAATCGCGTAAGTCGATCTTAGGAAGTTACTTGTGTAAGTTTTCCCAACGACCCGGTATGGGACATGGCACAGTGCGTGTCACACTCTGAGCCCCGAATTGGGACATGATGGCGCTAAACCTCCACCGTAAAAACGGCGATGGGAATAACCACGGATTTCACGGATGGCACGGATTTTTAGGGACCAGCGCCACGACGTTCGGAACCATCGCGTCCGAGAGTGTGAGGGTTCCCGCCGATATTTCCTCATCCGTGCCATCCGTGCCATCCGTGAAATCCGCGGTTCTGCCTTCTGCCTTCCCGTCCTCCTTCCAGCCTTGCCATCCCTTCCCGCTCCCGCCAGCCTCTCCGGCACCTTGCGCTCCTCCCCTCTCGCCGCCCTCGTCTCGCTCTCGTTTTCGCTTTGCTGTCTTCCGGGCCTGGCCGGGGCCGATCAGAGCATTCCGCTGCTCAAGTTCGAACAGCGTACCCTGCCCAACGGGCTCCAGTTTATCTGGCTCGAAGATCACACGACTCCCACGGCGGCCATCCAGGTCTGGTACCGCGTCGGCTCAAAGGACGATCCGGACGGTCGCAGCGGATTCGCCCATCTCTTCGAGCACATGATGTTCAAGAGCACGAAACGCATGCCTGCGGAAACGCTCGACCGGCTCACTGAGGATGTCGGCGGCGAAAACAACGCCTACACTGCGGACGACGTGACCGTGTTCCACGAATCGGTCCCGTCGAATCATCTCGAACGCCTGCTCTGGGCCGAAGCCGAGCGGATGGCGGCGCTGAAGGTGGACGATGGCAACTTCCACACGGAGCGCGACGTGGTGAAGGAGGAATACCGCCAGCGCATCCTCGCCGATCCCTACGGCGAGTTTAATGAGTTCATCCAGAAAAAGTCGTTCACCACGCACCCCTATCATCGTCCCACCATCGGCAATATCGCCGAGCTCGACGCCTCCACGATCGACGACGTGCGCGCTTTTCATACTACGTTCTACCGGCCCGACAACGCGGTGCTCATCGTCGTGGGCGATTTCGATCCAGCGCAGCTCCAGAAATGGGTGGACGATTACTTCGGCGCCGTCGCGAAACCCGAGACGCCGATTCCGCGCGTGACGACGAAGGAACCCGCGCGCACCAAGGCGGAGACGATTCGCGAATTCGACCCGAAGCCCCCGTTGCCCGCCCTTGCCGTCACCTTTCTCGGCCCACCCGCGAAGAGCGAAGACGCGCCGGTGTGGGAGATCGCGCAGCGCGTCATGGGCGGAGGCGAATCCTCCCGGCTGTATCGTCAACTCGTTTACGGGACGCAGCTCGCGCAGAGCGTGGATTTTTCCTCCGACCTGCGCGAAGACCTCGGCCTGATCACCATCACGATGGTGCTGGCGAGCGGCGTGCCTGTGGAAAAAGCCAAGGCGGCGCTGCTCGCGGAAATCGAGAAGCTCACCACCCAGCCAATTACCGAAAAGGAACTATCGATCTCGCGCAATCAACTCCTCGCCGCGGACCTGCTGAATCGTGAGACCGACGAGGGCAAGGCGAGCGCGCTCGGCGAGGCGGCCACCGTCTACGGCGACCCGAACCGGGCCAACACGCAACTGCCCGCCATCCTGGCCGTCACGCCGGAACAGGTGCAAGCGGCCGCGAAGAAGTGGCTCACCGAGTCGAACCGGCTGGTGATCGAGTATTTGCCGGAGAGCATGAAGTCCAAAGCGAAAGGGAAAAAGTGAACTGCTCAGCAATCAGAAATCAGAGGTCAGAGGTCGGAGATCCGTCCAGCAGCGACGCGGCGAGCGCGCGACTGGCGGCCATGTGGAAGCGGCTTCCCAGCCGCTTCTCCCCAAACCGCAAGCGGCAGGATGCCGCTTCTACTTTTTTGTTGCCTCGATTGTCCCTGGCGATTGCCCTGTTTGGCCTCGGATGGATGCAGGCCGCCCTCGCCCACGCCGTCGAAATCGAAGGCCTGCCTGCTCCTGGCGAGCCTCACCGTGTGGTCGTTGGGGCGCCCGGGGACCGAACACTTCCCAACGGGCTCAGGGTCATCGTCCTCGAACGGCCCGGCGAGCCGCTCCTGAGCGCGGAGTTGATCGTCAAAGGAGGCGTCGAAACCGACCCGCCGCTGCTCTCGGGCCTCACCCGCTTCACCACGGCGCTGCTCAAGCGCGGCACGAAGACCCGAAATGCTCCGAAGATCGCCGAAGATATCGAGGCCCTCGGCGCAAAAATCGATGACGAGGCCACGTGGGACAATGCCTCGCTGTCGCTGACCACGCTCTCCGCCAATGCCGAGCCGGCACTCGCCCTGCTCGCCGAGCTGGCGCGCGAACCGGCTTTCGCGAAAGAAGAGATCGAGCGCGCCCGGCTCGAAGCCCTCGACGAACTCCGCCTGAGTCTCGAAGAGCCCGGCAGCGTCGCGCGGCTCGCGACGATCCGCGCCACTCTCCCGGCCGACGCGCATCCATCGACAGGGACGCTGGCATCCGTTGCCCGGTTTACGCGCAAGGACATCGTGGCCCAGCACGCCCAACTGTTCCGGCCGGACCGCTGCATCCTCGTCCTCGCGGGCAATGTCACCGCCGCCGATACCTTTGCCCTCGTCGAAAAACTCTTCGGCTCCTGGGCGCCGCCCGCCGCGGCCGCCACACCACCGCCCAAACCGGTCGCCGACACCAAGCCCCGCGTGATCCTCATCGACATGCCCCATGCCGGCCAGGCCGCCGTCTACCTTGCCACGCCCTCCATCACACGTCTGGCCGATGATTGGTTCGCCGGGAAGGTCACCACGGCCGTGCTCGGCGGCGGATACAGTTCCCGGCTCAACCAGGAGATCCGGGTCAAGCGCGGCCTGAGCTACGGTGCCGCCAGCGCCCTCTCGACCCGGCGGGCACGCGGCATTTTCCTCGCCTCCGCACAGACGAAAAACGAATCGGCCCTCGAAGTCGTAAAGCTGATGCAAATCGAGTTCGCGCGCATGGCCACGGAGCCCGTGCCGCTCGACTATCTCCAGACCCGGCAGTCGCTGCTTACCGGCGCCCTCGCCCGCGACCTGGAGACGAACGCCCATACCGTCCAGCGCCTCGGCGAACTCGCCCTCTACGACCTTCCCCTCGACGGCCTGAACCGCTATTTCGACAATGTCGAACACATCCAGCCCGCCGACCTCCAAACCTTTGCCAAAGCCCACCTCGCAGCCGACGCGTTCACCGTCGTCATCGCCGGCCAGGCCAAGATCGTGGAAAAGCCGTTGCGGGCCGCCTTTCCGAAACTCGAAGTCATCCCGATTTCCAAGCTGGACCTCGATTCGGTGACCCTGCGTGCACCCGGAAAGCCCGCCAAGTAATCAGTAATCAATCCGGCGGTAATAATCAGTGATCCCGAGCGGCGAGCCCGCTTACGTAGCGGCGAATTCATTCGCCGAACAACCGCGCCAACGGTCTACGACCTCTTTCCCAACGCGTCAGCGCCAATCAAAACTGAGCACTGAGCACTACGAACTGGGCACTTCGTCCCCCTTCCCGCTTGCACATCACCCAAATTGCCCCACAATTCCCGCCCGCACTGAACGCAGCCGCAAAAAGGATGGGTGGCAGAGTGGTCGATTGCGCACGCCTGGAAAGCGTGTTTACCGCAAGGTAACGGGGGTTCGAATCCCCCCCCATCCGCTCTCTGTATCTGGGGCCGGTGTGCCTCAGAATGTGCCCAAAGTCGGGGTGTGCGTGTCCTGTGCGTGAGGTCCGGCAACTTCGCGTCCGACCCGTCCGACCCCACGAAGCGATTTGATCACTCACCCGGAGAGCGCCGCGATGAGATGCTGCATCTCTCCGTCGAGTTCGCTTTCGTCATGCAACGTCTGCGCCACTTCACGGCGGACCACTTCACGAAAGCGTTTACGAAGGCGATGAATGGCCACTTTCGCGGCACCCTCGCTGATCCCGAGCTTTGCCGCCGCGTCGGCCTGCGCGGGCGGTGCGGCGCTCGTGGATAGCCACGGCTTGAGCGCAGCGAAGACTTCGCGCGTGCCTGCCGCGATGCTCTCGTGCTCGATGGCCGCCAGGGACCGCTCAACGATCGCCAGCGCCCATTCACGATCGAACAACGCCTCCGGCGTTTCCGCGCGCAATGCCGCGGGCCAAGCGCCATCTTGAGCATCCGGGTCCATTTCCAGCGGCAACGGCTCGCCGCCACCACCGCGCTTCAATCGCGACCCGTGCACACGACGGTTCGCGACGAAGTGTTTCAGGGCTCCAAGCAGATACGAGCGAAAGCGGCCACGTGCCGGATCGACGCCTTCCAGGCTGCGATGCTCCAGCACATGGGCAAAAAACTCATGGGTTAGCTCGCGGGCCTGATCCGCATCGAGCCCGGACGCACGCAGAAACCGGAGCACGGGTGCATAGTTCAGCGCGCACAAATCGCTGAGGGCCTGCTGCGCCTCCGGCGAGTCGCCGCGCGCGGCAATGACCCGCGTCCATCGCGTGGTCATGAAACTGTCGCCCAGCAAGGTCATTCCGGGTTCACCTTTGCGCGGCCTCCTCCGATGGACGAAACTGCGGCCCGGATCTCTTTCCAGTCCCGGCTCAGGGAGACGATCCTGCCGTCAGGGCCGATGACAAAATACGTGGGCGCCCCGGCAACGCCGAAATCGTTTGTGATCTTGTTTCCGGAGCCGATGACCGCTTGGGGCCAGTCCAGCCCGTGCTTTGTCACGTGGGTTCGAACCCGCGCGTCAATCTCGTCCATGTCCAGGCTCAACATCGTGAAGTTCGGATTCGCGGCCCTCAGTTCCGCTTCGAATTTCTTGAGATCGGGCGCGCAGGCGACGCAGGGGGCGCACCACATCGCCCAGAAGTGTAAGAACACGGTCTTGCCCCGCTGGTCGGCGAGCCGAAAGGTTTTGCCGTCGAGCGTCTGCACGGAAAAATCCGGAGCCGCGTCGCCGGCCTTCAAGGTCTTCGGGGGCACTTCTTCGCGAGCGAGTGAAATCTCCATCTTTGACGCAGGGATCAGCGCCTGCAAACGAAGCAAGTCCTTGGGTGCAATCTTGATTCCTATGAGTCGCAAATCCTCCACGGAAGTGAGCGTTGCCAGGGTGTCCACGCCGGCCGGAGACAACTCCGTTTGAAACATATTGATTCTCTTCAACGTCCGGATTTTGCGCAGGGCCGACAACCCCTCTCCATGGACGTGCGTTTCATTCAATGTCAGTTCCTCGAGGGCGGGAAGATGCTCGAGATACGAAAGTCCTTTGTCGGTGATATGTGGGTTGAATGACAGATCGAGCATCTTGAGCGTGGGCACGTTCCCCACGTGCCGCAGTCCTTCATCCCCGATCTCGGGCAGGTGCAATTCTTCCAGCGCGGGCAGTTTTTCCAGGACGGAATAGCCCGCATCCGTCACTTTCGAGTTCTGGACCCTCAGCGTCTTGAGCGATTTCAGGACCGTCAGAAATTGAAGGCCTTTGTCCGTCATCGGCCCCGCGAGCGAAAGATCTTCCAGATTTGGAAAGTTCTTCAGATTCACGAGGTCCGCATCCTCAATTTCCCAGCCTAACACCAGCTCCCGCAGCGACGGCAAATTGTCGAGAAGTCCAAGGCATTTGCCGGTTGTTGCCGTGTTGAAGAGGTCCAGCCGATGGAGCGATGGCAAGCCGTTCAACCGGCGGATTCCTTCGTCGGTGATTCGGGTGGGCAGCGTTAGTTCCTCAAGCGTCTTTATGTCGGAAAGCGCGGCCAGACCCGCGTCCGTGACTTCCGTGTCGCTGAGTCGAAGCAACTCCAGTCGGGTGATCTTCTTAAGTGCGGACAGCGATTGATCCGCAACCGCCGTACCGTCCAAATCGAGCCATTCAAGCTTCGGCAGCCTGCCGAGTTCCTCGAGCCTCGCGCCGATGATACCGGTTCTGGACAAGGTGAGATAGCGAAGTTCGCGGAAGCGCAGCAGTGGAGTCCACGCATGGTCGGTGACCGCAGTTTGATCCAGCTCGAGACTTTGAAGGAAGGTCAATCCCACCAGTTCGGCCAGTCCTTGATCCGTGACGCCAGTGTGACCCAGTTGAAGCACTTCCAACCGCGGAAGACGACCGATAACTTTCAAACTCTGATCCGTGATTTTCGTCCCGCTGGCGTCGAGATAAATCATCCCCGTCAACCCGGCACAATAAGCCAGGCCCGTATCCGTCACATTTTCCCCGGCGATCGAAAGATACTTTAGTCCCGAGAGCTTTCCCACGTGCTTCAAACACTCGTCTGTGGATGTGTCTGTCAGCTTCAGCGCCTGGAGATCTCCGGGTTGTAATGCGGCGAGTGGCGACAGGTCCTTGACTCCTTCCGTCGACACGTCCAGCCGCACGTCCTTGCCGCCGGGGATTTCGACCTTGCCTCTCGCCTCCGCAAAGCGCTGCCAGTCGTCCCAGATTTGCTCAATATCATGGTCCCTTCGCGCGGGCCCAATAAAGATCTGCCCCAAGGAACGGTCCGCTGGAAAATAAAGGACCCGTTCCGGTTTGGCGGGAGACTGTTCCGCGGAGGGAACAGCCGCGTTCCCGCTTTGCACGAGCTTGTAGGCTTGCGCTGGCACGCTCTCGCGTGAATGGAAGACGAGCCAGCCAAGGGCGAGCAGCGTGAGCAGTAGCCCCACGACGACCGTGCGCGAGAAGCGCCGCTTGCTCGGCGGATTCTCGTCAATGCCCGGCTTTAACTGCGCTCCGCCTGGGCTGCCCGCGATCGTTTCCACCTGCGTGCGCATTTCACCGACGCTTTGCTGCCGGCGTGCCCGCTCCTTTTCCAAAGCCTGCTGCACGATGCCATCGAGACGGGGGTCGGCGGCGGACTTTTCCGACGGCGGCGCGAATTCGCCCTGCGGCAACTCGCCCGTGAGCAATTCGTAGAAGACGACGCCGAGCGAGTAGATATCCGCGCGATGGTCCACATCCGCCGGCTTCTCGATCTGCTCGGGTGCCATGTAATTCGGGGTGCCCAGAGCAGCATCGCCGAGCGTGAGTGACCCTCCGGATGAAAGCGGCACGCCCGGTGCAACGGCGCCCACGGGCACGGCCTCGGGTTGGGCCACGAGTTTGGCGATGCCGAAATCCACGAGCTTCACGCGGCCTTTCACATCGAGCAAAATGTTCTCCGGCTTGATGTCGCGGTGGAGCACGCCCTCCTCGTGGGCGTACTGCAGCGCGTCGCAGATTTTCGGCACGATCGCGAGCGCCTGTGCCGGAGTGAAACGGCTCGCCCGCATCGCCTGGCGCAGGTTCACGCCGTCGACAAACTCCATGACCAGGTAGAAGAAATTCCCGGCCCGACCGGAATCGTGGACCGCGACGATGTTCGGATGATGCAGCCTGGCGAGAAGCTGCCCCTCGCGCTCGAAGCGCTCGGCAAACGCGGGATCGCGCTCCGCCAGCGAGGCCGGAAGCAACTTCAAAGCGACATGGCGGCCAAGCTTCGGTTGGCGCGCCCGCCACACCGTGCCCATGCCGCCCACGCCGATGAGTTGGATGATTTCAAACTGTGGGAACGCCGCCGTCACTTCCGCCTGCGATGGCGGCTCGCCGCCCGGCGCGGTCCCGGGCGCCTGCGTCGCCTGGGCCGCGTCGGCCAGGAGGCAGCGCGGACACAAGCCGCCGGCGGCATCGGACAGGACCGCACCGCAAACCGGACAGACGTTCGGTTTCGTGGAATCGATGGAATCGCTCATGTCCTTATCTGAAACATTAACGGGGGGAGGTTACGCGCATTGGAAAATCAGTCCCATTCGGAGGGCGCGGCGTGCTCCGGGGCCGCCCGAGTGTGGCGTGGGGTGCATTTCCTGACAGTCCGGTCACGACCTTCGGACGGCAAACTCCAAACACGATGACTCACTCAATGCCCGCTTGAACGTCCCAACAACGCCCCCGTCACCTTCGCCAAACACGCGCATCGCAACATCTGCCTCCTTCTCCAAACGCGCAGCGCAACACCCCAAAGGGGTGACAGCGGGGACGCGAGTTCGGACGAGCTACCCGAGGTTCAGTCCAAGGCGAATGCAAGGGTTGGTCACCGCAAAGCCGCGTCTCACAGCTTCGTCCATCAACAGGCTGAGAAACTTCACTTCCCAAATAGCGGTAATGCGAGAGGCCCAGTAAACCCGGAACTTCACCCACCAGAAATGGGATTTTGGGCGTTTGTAGAGCGAGGCCATGTGTGCCCCGGTGTGCCCTCCGTCTCCAAAAACATCAATGCCTCTCCTGTAATCTCCTCTGTAATCCTAAGCCTTCCTCAGAAAGCACAGAAACGGAGGTTCGAATCCCCTCATCCGCGCTGCGGAAGTCGCCAACTGAGGGGGGCGGTGGACACCCGGTAGTGGCTCTTTGCAGACCACAGGCCCATCAAGACGCCTGTCAGAAAATGATGCCTGACCCCTACCCCTCGATTCTGCCCCAGTGTTGCAACTGGAGACTTCCACCGCGAATATGGGCCGAGGAATTTTCCATGGTGCCCACGGAACCAAAAGAACTATGCTGCCGACTGTGCGGCGGAGATGCTCCGACCCGCATTTCGCACGTTTTTCCGAAGCTTGCATACAAGGAAGCGATCAAACCAGATGGCCACCCAAAGATGATCGTTGTGCGTGCAAATCGAACAGGTCACGAAGTGGACAAGTCGCAGCAAACAGGATTCACGGAAAAGCTCCTTTGTGATTCGTGCGAACGGAAATTGAGCAAATGGGAAACCTACGCGTCGAACAAGCTTTGGAATTTTCCATTTCCGCCGCCACAGAATGATGGAGCCGGAGGGAAGATGGTTTGCCTTCTCGGCCTGCAATACAAAGAGCTAAAGCTGTTTTTGTTGTCTCTCGTCTGGAGAGCAAGCGTCTCCTCAGACCCCTTTTTTAGGTGCGTCAATTTGGGACCCCACGAAGAAAGGGTCCGCAAAATGTTGAATGAGGAGAACCCAGGTGCTCCAGATGAATACGGGTGTGCGGTCTTCCAATTGGAGGATGACGAACTTCTCGATTTTCGGCACATGGTATTCGAACCTTTTCAACTTCGAATCGGTCATCAGCATTTTACCCTTGTCTGCTTTCGCGGTTACGTCTTTCTGTTTCTGATTTCGGCCCCGCTCTCGAATGAACCTTTCGCTAAGGCTTGGGTGACCCGCGAAGGTAATCTCACAATTCTTGAGAGGAACGTCAGGATTTTTCAGCCCCTTTGCAAACTGATCGACAAAGGAATCCGTGCTTCTCGTGCTTGGACGGAATAGCTTTTGCCTCACCGATGTCACTGACCGCATTTCCTCACTACTTGTTTGAGCCGGGAGCGGAACTTTGGGAATTGAGAGAGGCAGGGGATCGATTTCTAAAGCCTTGGCTGGAAAGGCATTCTTTCTCCGACGAAAGGCGACTATTCCACTACACCAGCCTTCGCGGCATGCAGGGCATCCTGACCAATCGGAACCTCTGGTTGAGTCACGTCACTTCTTTCAATGACCCCCAGGAAATCGAATACGGCAAGGGCATCGTCGTGGGCGTGCTGAGGGAGTTTCTAAGACGTGAGAACAATCAGGACGTTCGAGATTTTCTGAGCGCAATTCTTCCCAGTGTTCATTCATTCGGAAAGTCCACGCACCACGTTTTTCTTACCTGCTTCTGTGAGGATGGAAATCTCCTAAGTCAGTGGCGCGGATACGCTGAGCAGGGACTCGGCTACAGTTTGGGCTTTGATTTTTCTGACGCCACGTTGGCCACGCAGTATGCTGCATCGGTCGAAGAATTGGCGACCGCGGAACGTCCTTATCTCCGAAAAATCATCTACGATCCCGCCATCCAATCGCAATTGGTCGAGGATTACCTCGAGGACGCAGTCCGCGCCGTCCATACGTATTTGAACCGAGGACCGGCGCTGAGTTTTGGAGCCGGCATCGCGGTATCAATCGCGTTTCAAGCAGCGAACATTCTCTTCGAAATGATGCTTTGCTTTAAACATCGAGCGTTCTCCGAAGAGAATGAATGGCGGCTTTTCCGTGCCACCCGAGACGATCATCAAAGGAATGCCGTTAAATTCCGGGAGTCGGGACCGAATCTAGTGGTCTGTCATTCGTGATACGATGGGTACAGTTTGAGGAGTTTCACACGGGCGTCGGCGGTGGTGAATTGCCAGGAGATGCCGCGTGCGGCTTGATTGCGGTTGCACTGCCAGGCCCGTAGTTCGGCGGCCAAGGT
>JBBRPL010000180.1:0-11082 GCA_038228205.1 Chthoniobacterales bacterium | reverse complement strand
CGTTCCGGCGCCCATACGGTGCTCACTTTGCGCGCCCTTTTGCTTTCCACTTCCCGCTGGGCTTCCCTTTGGACTTACTTCGATAAACACGGTTTTCCCCCTAAGTGACTAACACACTACATCCATTGAACGGCACACCCTAAGGTTGAAGACGGCACAATGGCAGAGCGCGTTCACGGCCATGCGCGTGTGTCTTCAACTCCTTCAGAGTTGGCCGCGTTTTTTATCGAGGACCAAAGGGTAATATAAAGCGCCACTCAAAGCGCCAACAAGATTGATCAATCATTGAGGGGTAGAAAATGCGAATTCTACGACACCTATGGATGGGTTTTCGGCGTGACGTGGCGCGGCGCCATGCTAGTCTGATTGGCCGATGACGAAACGGACCTCCCAAAGATCGAAGAGATCGCCTGGCGCTCAAGGCGCTGGCGACTCGTGGGGTGCGGCGCAAATTCGGCAGAGCCTGAAACATCCTTTGAGAACATTCGTAGTGGCCATGGCTGTCACTACCCTGGCCGTTGTATTCAATCTCATTGAATGGTTACTGCATCACTGGGGATTGGATCCCGTTTTGGTTTGCACCCTCCGGTTTCTTTCGTACGCCATGTACGGAACCGATGCCACGGTGATCTCCATCGGACTACTGCATATCATCCGCGACGAAATCAAGAAACTGCTTAAGCCTGAATATTCGTTTTCCGAAGAGCCGGCTGCCCCCGCGGCGGACACGGTCTCAAATTTAGAGAGTTGAACCTCGACATGACTATTCTTACCTCAAGCGTCCGCCGGGCAACCTACTGGTCACTGACAGTGGGGCTTTTTGGAGCGATCGCATTTTACTCGCGGGCACCTCGCCATCCCGGAGTTTTTGCCGTATTCGGAATTTTGGCCGGACTAATTTATACTCTCACTGCGGAAAACGATGAGAAGATCGAAGTTAAGGAGACGGTGAGCCTTACTTTTTTGAAGGCCTTCGAGCGTTGGTTTTGGACGGGAGCACTGGCCTGTTTGTTGGCCTTGATTTCCGCTGGTGATCGGCCAACGACGCCGACGGTCGATTTGCGGATCGTAGAACAGGGAGACTCGGCTTCGCTTCATCAAAACAGCCGGCCTCAATGAAAAGAGCCAAGTCCAGATCGCGTCGGAATGAGCTCGCTGACGGGAGTTGGCCATGATTGAGAAATCAAAGCCGACCAAGCAAGCGGCGGGGTCTACGCCAGGAGCGAGCCGCGTCACTAAATTGAACCCCGAAGCGGATGGCGATGAAATTGTTCCCATATCCGGCACAGAACGCCCTGCTTCATCACAATTACGGCGCCAATACTCTCAGAGATTTTCTCTGTGGATCCTCACTGCGATGATCATCTTAAAGTTGCTCGTGGCTCGCACTCCGATGGGTATTCTTATTGAAGAAAGGACGTTCGCTCTTCTGCAAAATGCTTATTATCCTTTTGTCCTTCGCGAAAGGCCGCAGGTCGTGGTCGTAAGCATGAAAGCAATTCCCGTCGAAACCTGGATAAGAGACGGTCGTTCAGGGAAGGCAACGTCACGGGTAGCACTGAAGAATTTCATTCAATTCATTGCTGACTCGGGTGCCAAGGCTATTGGGGTCGCTATCGATTTTTCGCCGGAACCGGATCAGGAAAATCCTGGACACTTAAATTACGTCCACCCCGATGACGGTGAATTCTTTGAGTGGTGCTTGCGTCTGGCCGACGCGAAGCATATTCGCATTTACCTCGGCGTTTTTCGGATGCGAGATGATCCGGAGCATTGGTTGAAAGACCCGCGATACAGGGATCTGGCTGCGCTAACTGCCATGTCAAGCAATGGGTCTGGTGAAACCATCGCCTTCTATCAGAGCGATCGGAGCCCGTGGCCCTTGCCAGGCATGAGCGCGGCGTTGGCCGGAGCGGGTCACCCACTAAATTTCGAACGATCCCGCTTATCGGCGTGGCTGATTGAAGATCCTCGCGACGAGACGCACGGGACAGTCATCGGTTACTCGATCGTGAATCGAATGTATTTGAGTCGTTTAGTTGCAGAGGCGCTTTCCCCATCGACGGTAGCGGCGATCCGCGAAGTTGGGAATCAACTGGATGGTCGAATCGTCCTACTCGGGGACACTACCCCATCGGATGAGGATAAGATAAAAGTCAATGACATCGATTTTCTGCCTGTCGTTTTTTTGCTCGCCGCTGGGGTAGAAACTCAGCTGAATCGGCCGCTTCATCGCTTTACTGTGTTCGGTGGTATTCTAGTCGATATTTTGCTTGCGCTGCTCCTAGTTACGGCCATTTACTTATTTCATCTGAAAGCCGATCCGTCTCGCGACCCGCGCGGAAGGTGGCGGAAGGTTCTTCGGCAGGGGCTATTTACGCTCGCGGCTGTCGGTATCACCATTTTCCTCGGCACGTCTTTCATCGTCTGGACGCAGATCATTTGGACCGATTTCATTCTTGTTAGTGGTTTACTTGTTTTCAGTTGGTTTATTGAGAGCGTGATGCCATTCTTTCTCGTATTCGAAGATGTCAAGTAAGGCGGGCTTGATCCCATCTTCACGTTTCGGGACCACAATCCTAAATTAGGAGAACGGATACGGAGCACCCCGCATCAATCTTCTTGCCGGAGTAGTGAGATTTCCTGGATTCGATCCGTACGCGAGTGGGAACATTATGGCACAGCAATTGGTCAATCGCCGAAAAGCCCTCGGCGTGACCCAGCGGCATTTGCCGCTGAGCTCCGTGTCTATCGAGGACCCAGGGTAGCTCGTTGTTGATGGTCGCCCCCGCGACCACCCTTCGAGCTCCCTGCCATCGGGAGTCCTGTCGCTCCGCTCCAGTCGCAACCTTCTCGCCCACCCACCGAACACTCCTATCCCCCTCGTCCACCTCGCTGGGCTGACCTATTGAACCCTTCGGCGTAATTACTTCGCGAAGCCCTGCTGCTTGAGCCAGAACGCGCAATCCTTCGTCCACGGATGCATCTTTTCCGGGTCGCCGTCCTTGGAACCGAGCCCGATGCCGTGGCGTCCCTTTTCGTAAAGGTGAAGGTCGAACGGCACGCCTTTTTCGCGCAAGGCAGCGGCTATGGCGAACGCGTTATCGGGCACTACTTTGTCGTCCTCGACCGTCTGCCAGATGAAACAAGGCGGCGTGTCTTTGCGGACGTTGAGCCGCGGGGAGAGCAGGCGCTTTTGCTCGGCGGTTCCGCTGGGGCCGAGGAAGCGTTCCTCTCGCTCCGCGTCGGGGAGATCGAAAAGGATGAAGCCGTAACAGAGGACGGCAAGATCCGGACGGGAGCTGGCGCGCTCGACAGCATCGGCGGCCTCGGGCTTGCCCGCGTCGAATTGCGTCATGAGCGTCGCCGTGAGATGGCCACCGGCGCTCGACCCAATCATGCCGATGCGCTTCGGATCGATCCCCCACTCCTGCGCATGCGACCGGACCTGACGCATGGCCCGGGCCGCATCCAGCAAGATGGTCGGGACCTTGTAGCCATCGGCGACGAGACGATATTTCAGGACGAACGCCGCGATGCCCTGCCCTGCGAGCCACTTCGCAAACGGCTCGCCCTCATGCGGCGCGAGCACCCGGTAGCCGCCACCGGGGCAAACGATGAAGGCGGCGCCGCTCGCCTTTTCCGGCGCCGGCCAGTACGGGGTGAGCGTCGGAGTATCCTTATCGGCGTCGCCGACGGCCTCGGGAGCTTTACCCTCCCAGAGACGCTGCGGAGTCGTCGGACGATCGGCGGCAAAGGCGGAGCACGAGAATACGGTGAAGAGCAGAAAAAGCCGGGGAGAGAACATGCCACGATGTTTTCGCGTCTCCCCGTCCCGCGCAATCTCCAAAACGCTTTCCGTTCGCTGCGGGCCTTCTTCCTCATCCTCTTTCGCTGGCGGCGAACGGTAAACGAGGGGGAAGCGGGCTCTAAGTTTTCCCATGCCTCCAGCATTGACAGACCATCGGTGCCGCACGCACCGTCATCCTCACTCTCATGAAAGATTCCCTCCCTACCGGTCCCTCCCGTCGTCAATTTCTCAAGACTGCCGCCGCCGCCTCCGCACTGGCCGGCGTGAAGATTCCATTCGTTCACGCCCAAAGCAGCGAAACCATCAACATCGCACTGGTTGGTTGTGGCGGCCGTGGCACCGGCGCCGCGAGAAACGCCATGGAACAAACCGGCCCGCCGATCAACCTCGTCGCGATGGCCGATGTGTTCCAGCACCGGCTGACCGGCAGTTACGATACGATCTCGAAAGCGCTTCCGAACCAAACGAAAGTCCCTGAGGATCAGAGGTTCGTCGGCTTCGACGGTTTCAAGAAGGCGATCGACTGCCTCAAGAAGGGCGATGTCGCGATCTTCACGACCCCGATGGCTTTCCGTGCGCCGCATTTCGCCTACGCGATCGAGAAGGGCGTGAACGTCTTCATGGAAAAGCCGGTGACGGCGGACGGCCCGAAGTCGCGTCTGATGCTGGAGCTCAACAAGAAGGCCGAAGAGAAGGGCTTGAAGGTCGGCGTGGGACTGAACAGCCGCCACAGCCGCGGCATGCAGCAACTCAAGCAGCGCATCGACGACGGCGAGATCGGTGACCTGATGTTCATGCGCGGTTATCGTATGCAGGGGCCATTGGGCTCGGCGTTTTCGGAGAAGTATCCGGGCCCGGATAACAACCTGCCCGGCAAACCGAGCGAGTTGCTCTGGCAGCTTTCGCGTTTCCACAGCTTCATCTGGGCGAGCGGCGGATGCTTCAGCGACTTTTACATCCACCACATCGATCATCTCTGCTGGATGAAAGGTGCGTGGCCGATCAAATGCCAGTCGATCGGCGGACGGCATTATCGGGAAAACTACGTGGACCAAAACTTCGACCATTACGCCTGCGAATACACCTTCGAAGACGGCGCGAAGATGTACATGGACGGCCGCTGCATGGTCGGCGCCTATCCGCACTACTCCAGCTACGTGCATGGGACAAAGGGCATGGCGATCTGCGCCAAGAGCGGCGACGCCGGTCTGCCCTCGAGCACTTACAAGGGGCAGAACCCCGACCGCAAAAACCAGATCTGGCAATCCGAGGTCGGGCAGACCGAAGTCGAGTCCCATTTCAATGAGTGGACCGATCTCATCGACGCCATCCGCAGCAACAAGCCCTTCAACGAAGTGAAACGCGGCGTCGAGGCGAGCGTCGTCACGAACATGGGCCGCTTCGCCGCGCACACGGCGCAGGAAGTGACCTTCGAGCAGATGCTCAACCACGATCACGAATACTGCCCCAATGCCGGCGAGCTCACCATGAACAGCCCGTCGCCACTGCCCGCCGACAAGGATGGCAAGTATCCGATCCCGCAGCCGGGAATCGTCAAGGACCGTGAGTGGGAAATGAAGAAGGCGTGAGGTGAGTCGGGTCGGTCTGAAAAGGCCATCCCGGTAGCGCCAGCGGCCATGGAGTAGAAGCGGCAAGTAGAAGCGGCATCTTGCCGCTTTCCGTGCCACGCCTAAAGCGGCAGGATGCCGCTTCTACTTTGTCCCTTCGCCGAGCGGTTTGGTCGGCATGGGCTCGAGTTCGCTCCCCCAGATTTCGTAGCCCTTGATCGATTTACGCCAATGACTGTCCACGGGCAAGGAGACACGAACGAGGAGTCTCCCATGGAACCCGAAGGGTTCACAGCCATTAGCCGGGGGTTGAGCGAGGCACGAGCGATACCCCCGGATCTCGCCCCCTCCACGGACCGACCCTGGAAGGGTCGAAGCCGGACGCGGCCTTCCCCTCTCCCTCGGAGATGCGGCTTCGCCGGGACGGATGGAGCGTTCGCTGAGGGGTGGATACCCCGGGTGTTCGCTCGCAGATTGATGGTCGCCGCCGCGACCACCCTGCGGGCTCGCTGTCACGAGTCCTCTCGCTCCGCTCGAGTCGCTCGACCCGGGGCTAATCGCTGGGATTGTGGATCGCCGCCGCAATCCCCCTTACGGGCTCCCTTCGGGAGACTTCTCGCTCCGCTCGAATCCTCCGGTGTCCGAAGGTCAGAACACGCCCTGCCGGTGGAAACGGGTCTCGCGGCCGAACGCCCTTATTGAGGATCGCATAACAGGGCAACGACGCGTTCGTAGGAGAATGAGCGTCACTCTATTTCACGAGGGTCAATAGTGACCAGCGTGGCGCTGCGATTCACCGGCCGGCTGCATCGAGACGCTTCTTCAGCTCGGCGGTGCGTTGCTCGGTGAGTTGGGTCAGGGCGCGGTCGCGTGTCACCCTTGCGCTCGCGGCCGCGTCGGCGGGAGTTTCCGCGGCTTGCTTGTC
Source organism: Chthoniobacterales bacterium (assembly GCA_038228205.1). Lineage (GTDB taxonomy): Bacteria > Verrucomicrobiota > Verrucomicrobiia > Chthoniobacterales > Chthoniobacteraceae > Chthoniobacter. The sequence continues at coordinate 4,778 of JBBRPL010000180.1, read as the reverse complement.
GCGCTTCTCGATCCAGGCGCGTTGTTCGTCGCGCAATGGATCGCGTTTGGCGGGTGCGAGCTTCTTGAGGAGGGCGGCATATACCGCGTTGAGTTGCGCGTCTGCTTTTGCGAGGTGCGCATCATCGGTGAACGGTTCCGGGCCGGCTGCCCCACGCGTGATCTTCGCGACCGTCGCGACCGGTTGTCCGCCTTGGCGGCTCAGCTTGAGCGTGATGACTCCCTCGGCGAGCAAACGATCTTCGGGGGAGGTTCGCGCGACGAAGGGCAGAAGCACAGTGGCGGAATCGCCGAAGCCGGTTTTCGTCCCATGCTCGGGCAAGCCCGCCACGGTGTAGGCGATATTGAGCGATGCCTTGGCTTGCGCCGTGGTGCGTTTGAGAAAGGCGGCCACCGCTTCGTCGAGTTGCGGACCGATCACCACGTGACGGGTGTCCTGAGGGCCGACGTCGAGAAGGTAGAGGGTATCCGTTCCCCATTTCCAATCGTAGGCCCCGAGCGCAAAGCGCCTTCCGTTGTCATCGGTCGCACCCCAAGCCGCCGCGAGGCTGCGGTGGGTGCCCGGACGAATGTAACCCGTGGCGCTGACCAGCGTGTCGAGCTTGCGCGTTTGCATGAGATCCACGACCCACACTTCGGCGGCTTCATATTTGTCGTAGAACGCCCCGAGGTCGCTCTCGAGCAGCGTCCAGTCCACGCTGTCCCGGCCTTTCGGCGTCCACGCCAGCGCGTAGTGGCCATCGGGCGATTTCGACTGGCGGGCAATCACCGCCTTTTCCGAGCCGATCGTCAGCACACCCACTGGATGCGCTTCGTCCCCAGCGATCGCCCGAGGCAGGAGTCCTGCAAAGGCAAAACCAAGGGCGATGAGGGACGCACGCATGTCACAATTCAATAACGGTGCGAACGTCGGGCGGCAACACTGCTTGCTCCGTCCGGCGGTGGACTGTTAGAAGTCCGAGGATGAAGATTCGCCTCCCACGGACGTTGGCTGCCGCGCTCCTGATCCCCCTTTCCCTGCTCGCGGCCGAGCCGGACGATGCCGACAAACTGATCGCGCAATGCATGAAGCTTTCCCAATTGGGCAAATTGGATGAAGCGATTCCGCTCGCGGAACAGATCCTGAAGATTCGCGAAGAAAAACTCGGACCCGAGGCCGCCGGGACGGCAGTCGCCGCGAACAACCTCGCTGAACTTTATCGCCACAAGGCCGACTATGCGCACGCGGAGGCGCTCTACCAGAGAGCGCTGGCCATCTGGGAAAAGACCCTCGGTCCCGAACACCCCAATATGGCCGCGGGGCTGAATAATCTCGGCCTGCTCTACGCCAACCAAGGGGCCTACGCCAAAGCGGAACCCATCTACCAGCGTGCGCTGAAGATCCGGGAAAAAGCGCTCGGCGCCGATCATCCCGACACCGGCGCCAGCGTCGCCGCTCTCGCCGCGCTTTACTACTCCACGGGCGAATACCCCAAGTCCGAGTCCTACTATCTGCGGGCCTTGAAAATCCAGGAAAAGGCGCTGGGCCGCGACAACGTGCGGACGGCCAATACCCTGAGCAACCTCGGAGCGCTCTACATGCAGATGGATGATTACGCCAAGGCGGAGTCGCTCTTCGAGCGTTCCCTCGACATCCGGCAAAAGGCGCTCGGTGAAAATCATCCGGACACCGCGACCAGCCTCAATAACCTCGCGGCGCTGTATCGCAACGAAGGCAAGTACGCCAAGGCCGAGCCGCTGTTTCAGCGCTGTCTCAAGGTCATCGAGGCGACCTACGGACCGAATCACCCGCACACCGCGATCACCTTGGAAAACATCGCTTCCGTCTACGAAAAACAAGGCGCCTACGCCAAGGCACTCCCCATCTACGAGCGCGCCATGACCATTCATGAAGCGATCGGGCCAGCTCATCCCGACACCGCCCGGTGCCTGGATGGCTACGCGACAGTTTGCGACCGGCTCAACCAACCGGCGAAGGCGGAGGCGCTGTTCCAACGCGCCATGGACATTCGCGAAAAGGCGTTCGGACCGGACCACATGCAGATGGCCGCCAGCCTGGCCTTCCTCGGGCTGCATTTCCTGGACTTGAGGGATTTTACCAAGGCGCAGCCGCTGATTGAGCGCGCCGTCAAGATCACGGAGAAAAGCAGCGGGCCCGATACCCTGGCGACCGCCACCATGCTCAACAACCTCGGCCTGCTCTACGACAAGCAGCAGGAGTACGGGAAGGCCGAGCCACTTCTCGAGCGTGCCTTGAAGATCTACGACAAAGGCAAGAACTCCGACCAACCCGACGCGGCGCACGTCCTGTGCAATCTCGGAAATGTGTATCGCGAAAAGGCGGAATACGCGAAGGCCGAGCCGCTCCTGGTGCGCGCGCGCAAGCTGAACGAAAAGCGGGGCGCTCCGGAAACGGACGACACGGCATCGCTTTTACTTCACCTTGCGGAGTTGTACCGAGACACGGCCCGCTACACCCTCGCGGAGCCGCTCTACCAGCAGGCCCTGGCGATCCGCGAGAAGGTCCTGGGTCCCGAGTCGCGGGGAACCGCCGAGTGCCTCGATAGTCTCGCGGCCCTCTATACGACGATGGGCAAGCCGAAGAAAGCCGAGCCGCTCACGCAGCGCGCACAGAAGATTCGCGAAAAACCGAAGACCGAGTGACACGAGGATCCTCCTCAGTTTCGGTGCGGCACAAGGAGCGGTGGCTTCCCTGCCGCCGACCCACCCAGCGCGGCGGAGCCGCCAACCACGCAGTCCGGCGAATGAATTCCCTGCTCCCATGCCCGCGCGGCGTCACTGACTTTGGTGACGGGCCCTTCGGACGGCGCTCCATACTCCGTAGGCCAGGAGGGGCAGCGTCAACGCCACGACCAGCATCACGTTGACCGTGGTGAAGAAGCCGGCGGCCTCGGTGCCTTCCACGAGAATCTTGAAGAGATTGGCGAGGTAGTAGGTCAGGACCACCACGGAGAGGCCTTCGACATTGTGCTGGAGTCGCAACTGGGCGGCGGCGCGGCGGTCGACGCTGGCCAGGAGTTGTTGATTTTGACTCTGCAAGTTCACTTCCACTCGTGTGCGCAAGAGGCCGGTGGTCGATTGCAAGCGCGCGGTCAGGGCGGTCAGTTCGGCGTCGGCCCGCTCGCAGGTGTGCCACGCGCGAGACAGGCGGCGGTCGAAAAATTCGCCGATCGTCTGATAGCCGGCGACCTGTTCTTCCTGCAATTCTCCCACGCGCGCGGAGAGAATGCGGGCGTAGGACTGCGTGAGGCTGAAGCGCGATCCACAGCCGGCCTGGAGGCGTTCGGTAGTGAGCGAAAGGTTGGTGAGATCGCTGAGCAGGGCGCGTTCATCGCCGGGATCGGTGACGCCGATTCGCTCGACGAGCGCGACGTGCTGCGCCTCGAGGGCTTCGACCTGCGGCAGTAGATCCCGGGCGAGTGGCAGGCCGAGGAGTGCGGCCAGCCGATAGGTCTCGATCTCGACGAGGCGCTGCAAAAGCCGGCCGTATCTGCCCGGGGTCAGGCGATGGCCCTGGACGAGGAAGCGGGTGGCGCCCCGCTCATCGAGCTTGAAAGTGCTCCAGACGGAGGCCACACGCTCGACGACCCAGCCGCCGACCAGCCGTTCCTGGGCGAAGTGCTCCGCGATTCGCTCCATGATCCGCGGGACACCTGCGTCCGAAGGAGGCACTTGCTCGGTGGCGATCTCCACGGCCGCCATAAGACGCCCGGGAATGGCTTCGAGCCAGGCCGCGGGGAGACGTTCGGCGGGCGATTCGGCGAATGGAATACCGGTCTGCGGGGCGATCGCCATGAAGGAGGTAAACTCGGTGTGGCGCTCGACGCGGAGATCGACCGTGTCGAAGTGCAGGAGTTGGAAGCCGTGCTCCTCCGGGGTGGCGGTGACGCCCAGGGTGGCGGCCAGGGACACGACGGCGGCCCGATGGGCCGCGGCCTCCGCTGGCGTGAAAAGGACGGCACGATGGGACACCATCACCTGCCCGGTGACCACCGGGAATGGCCGAGCCAGGAGCTCGGAATGCAATTCAAGATATTGAGAATGGAAGCGCCCTGAGTGCCCTGCGTTCATATCCGCGCCATGTCATCGCGAATCAGCGCCCGGAAAAAAAGGAAATTCCCCTCCCGCTCAGTGGTGGCGCTCGTAACTGCCTGATATGGAGCCGAGTTGCGTGATCCGAAATTTTCCGGCTCTGTTTCCGTTTCATGTGGAACCCGTGGGGACGATTTTGCGTCAGGAGCAAGCCTTAAAGATGCGCCCGCCCATTCCACGGGCAAAACCCCAGCGGAGACGGGCGGCGAACTCCTCAAAGGTGCAATGGGTGCAATTATTCTTCTTTTTCCCCAAACTTCCCTAGGAAGAAGAATATAGAAAAGTTTGGGGAATTTGGCCGATAATTGCACCCATTGCACCCTTTCTCTGTAAACGCGGCCCTCCACCGGGCTGTCGCCAAGGTTTTGAGTTTGTCACCATAGACTACAGGGACGCGCCAGAACCCGGACGCGGTGCGACCCGGTAAACCTTGGAATCCGGAAATGAAACCACGGATTTCGCGGATGGCACGGATGGATGAAGCGACATCGCCCAAAAAAGACCACTGAGGGGTCAAAGCCATTAGCCCCGGGTCGAGCGAGTGTAACGAGCGAATACCCGGGGTATCCACCCACCAGCGAACGCTCCATCCGTCCCGGCGAAGCCGCATCTCCGAGGGCGAGGGGAATGATGCGGCCAGGAGGCCGGGACGGATGGAGCTGCGCT
>JBBRPL010000179.1:0-11317 GCA_038228205.1 Chthoniobacterales bacterium | reverse complement strand
CTGTGGTTCATCAGTCGCACGGACGAGGACGACAAGCCGCTGCGCTATGTGGTGCCGCAGAGCGAGTTTGGCACGCAAGAATTTCTGGCGCACGATTGGACGGATGAGCCGTGGGTGGATGCGGTGACGGGCGTGCCGGTGGTTCCGCCGGTGAGCACGCCACCGCCAGTCGTGGCGCCGGCACCCGGAGGCGGAGGTGGCGGGGGAAGCGGAGGTGGTGGCGGTGGGAGTGGTGGAGGAAGCTCGGTGCCGCCAGGTGGGGACTGGGGTGGGCCTGGCAATCCGCCTGGAAGTGGTGGCGGGCGGCGTCCGCCGCCGACACATGCGCCGCCTGGCGGGCAGACGCCTGTGGTCACGGTCACGTTCATTCGCTCCAACGTGTCGGCGGTATGCTTCACCGAGGATCCTGAGGACACGCAGACCTCGATGTTTTTCCATGTGTCGGTGATGGGCGGGCCGGCTGGTGTCGGGACGCTCTCGGTGGCGTGCCAGGGTGTGATCCAGCTCGGGACGGCGTATCCCGGATATTCTCGGGACATCCAATTCAACAACGTGAATTTTCTGCCTGGATCGGTGATTGCCTGCACGGCGAATTATACGATCAATGGGGTGACGTACTCGAGTTCGGCGAGCGGGACGATTCCATCGTATTGCTCGGATGTGTGCGCGTCGCCCTCGAGGAACCTTTTCAGTGCGGTTTCGTTTTCCGGAAAGATCCCTCCGAATTATCCAGATTGCAGCGGCGGGCATATTCTGACCTGGGATAGTTTCTATAGCGAATGGGCCAAAGAAGTTACGGTCGATCACCTTGGGAGTCCGTGGACTTTCCGAATTCACGCCTCGTGCATCACTGGCGGCTACGCTCTGAGCGTCATCAGTTACGACACCGGGCCGGTTATGTCGGGCGTTCTTTCGTTAGGTGGAAGCATTTCGGGCACCGATTACCCGCCGTATTGGAATCCTGGCACGGCCAGCCTCGCGCTGGCGCCGGAGTAGGGTGCGTTGACACGCGGACCAGCGGTATGCCTAATCCGCTCATCCCCGCTACCCGCGTCAATCGAATCGTTCCCGAGGATGGCCTGGAGCATGTGGAGATGGATGGCGGGTTTGAGTTCAAGACGGATGAGCAGGCTGTGGCGTTTGTCTTGCGATTGGTCGCGCAGAATGCGTTGCAGGAGTACGGGTTGGCGCCGGCGAGCCAGGCAGAGATGGAGGCGGGGACGCTGGAGATTTTGCGTGCGGTTTCGCCGCTGCGGGTGAAGCAGGCGATTTTGGCGTTGGCGACGATTCCTAATATCACGGGTTTACAGACGGCGCTGGACACGAAGGCCGCGAAGGGTGCGAACACGGACATTACTTCGCTCACGTTGGGCGGGGCGAATTCGTTTGAACCGAACGCTGGCGGGGATGGCTTTTATCTAAAAGCACAAGGCACGATCTCAATTGAAGTTCTTTCGAGCGGGGCAATTCTTTCTGGAATTCCGACCGCTCCAACGGCCGCGCCCGGCGTAAGCACAACCCAGATCGCGACCACCGCTTACGTGATCGCAATGCGGGATGTTCTAATCAATTCGGCTCCCGGAGTGCTGGACACGTTCGGGGAACTTGCGGCGCAAATGGCGACGGACGAGACGGCCGCCGCGGCATTAGTGACGGTCGTATCCGGGAAGGCGGCCAAAGGAGCGAACACCGACATAGATTCATTAACTTTGGCGGCGGGCACCCTTGGGGCTCAATCATTAACGTTCGGTGGAATCGGGGGGATTTGGTATGATGGAAGCGGCCTAGCTTTCAACATCACTTCGACCTTTCAACCGTTTCGCCTCACGACGGAGGGGGCGTGGACACTCACGCCGAGCCAAGGGGACAACACTTTGCGTGTTCCAACGACGGCTTTTGTTCAAACGGCGGTAGCAGTTCCACAGGCCGCAGCCGTCGCCGCGCAAGCAACTGCGGATGCAGGAGTAGCCGCTGCCGCTGTTGTCGCCACAGCAGCCGCAGCCGCAGCCGCAGCCGCAGCCACAGCTTCGGGAGATGCCACCACTGCAACAACCGCCGCCGCTGCCGCGTCCGCCGCCGCCGCAACAGCAACAGCGGATGCTGCAACCGCCAATGGGAACGCAACTGCCGCTGGGACCGCCGCCGCCACCGCGCAAACTACGGCAAATAACGCGGCAAGTGATGTTAGTGGCGCACTCTCGTCCATTGGTGGACACGAAACCCGAATTGCCGCGCTTGAGGCATACGCCGCTGCCCATCCGTAAAAATGCCGCACAGGCCATTGTAGATCATGGGGCGGCGTCTCCTTTGCCTTCCTTCCCGAGCTTTTGCAGGTCCTCGAGTTCGTGGCGCCACCAAGTGCCGATCTCTTCGGTTTTTCCGGTGGTCTGGATGCGTTCGATCATGCGGACGATGTCTTCGAGTTGCGCGGGATCCATGACGGCGGGGCGGGTAAGCCAATGCGTCGGCTGGCGGCCGGCGGCGACTTCGTTGAAGTAGTGAATCGCGGAGAAGAGGACGATGGAATTGAGGGCTTTGCTTTTGTTTCCCTCGTAGAGTTCGTCGGCGAGCATGCCGAGGAAATCCCAAATTCTTGGCTCAAATGTGAGCTCGTGCGGGAGCCAGGAATACAGAGGTTTTGCCATGGTTATTCACATACGCCTCGGAAGTATCCGGGTGCAATCACCATTGCGGAGGTTGCTGGCGCGGGGTTCACTACTGCACATATGAACACTACATCACAACCGCCCACGAACCTCCACTTGAACGCGCGAATCACCCAACCCGTGACCGCGGCGACTGCTTCGCTCGATGACATGCTCCTCGAGTCACCGATCGAGTTCTGCACGGTCACCGCTTACATGCGCCGTATCCCGCACCGCTGGAATCTCGAAGACATTGAGCGTTTTGGTACGAAGGTGGGGCGGGTGGCCGAGGCTGCGCACCTTGCTTATTTGACGACCATGGATCCGGTGGTGGGGCCCGTGCGCGTTTTCCCGCTGCCGTTTCTGCAACGTGTCTACGAGATCCAGCGGGTGAACTTTTCGTGGCCGCCGGAAACGGCATCTCCGAGCCTTCCCGCGGCGCTAGAATCGGACCGGGCCACGCTCAAGGCGCACGAGCGGCTGGTGCGGCTGCTGCGCGCCGCGGCGGAGGCGGCGCCCGACGAAGTTGTGCAGCAGAGCGGGGAGACGATGCTGACTTGGCTGGAGAGCGAGATCGGGCGGCTGCGGGCGCTGCTGGGTGTCGAAGAAACTGCTACGACGACTCCGAATCGGTAATCGAGAGAACTTCTTCCAGGAGCCGGGCGATTTTCGGATTCTTCTCGAGGGCCTTGGCGACGCGGATCAAGAGATCGCGGCGCACGGGGGGGAGATTGCGGAGATCGAAGTCGCCCGGCTTTTCCTTGGACGGGTCTTCGAGGAACGCGGTCGGGTGGTGTGGAACGATGAGTATCTTTGCCCGAATATCGGATGGAGTGAGGTCATTCAGCCAAGATGCGAACAACTCCCAATCCGCGTCCGGGGCGAAGATGGCGGCGATTTTTTGAACTGTGTCGCGCTCGGGGATGGTCCCTTCGTTCACGTACCGAGAGATCATGCCCTGGCCGACGCCGCTGCGTTTACTGAGCTCGGGTTGGTTGACTTCACCTTCCTGCATCAGGCGCGCGAGGGTGTGGCCAAAGAAACTCATGGAATGGCGCGTAGCCAATCTCAGTCCCGTGTGTTCGGCAACAATCATGTTGCCATATATGCTTTAGAAAGATATATCCGTCAAAACAATTTCCGCGAGCGCTGTTCCTTGAAAAAGAGATACGTTGCGCTCGCGGAAGGCCATCCACACCCAATGACATAACCCCAAAAGCAGACCGCCCGACTGTTGAAGCAGCCGGGCGGTAAATTGCATCCAAATGAACCGAACAAAGTTCGTTGGTGCTGGAAGATTGAAGACTTCCGGCGCCAACGCAAGCAGTATTTTTGTCTGTTTGCAAGTCGCGATTCCGAATGGCTTAGCCATTGGCGCCCGCGGAAATGGGGTGGACCGTGTCTAAGGCGAAACCAGCGGGAAAGAAGAGCGCGCCGACGAAGGAGGAGCGCCGGCGGCTTCTCGTGGTGGAGGCGCGGGAGAATCCTCATGCCTTTTTCCCGTTTGAGGAATGCGGGCTGATCCTTGGCTTCGGGGCGAATGCGATGACGGCACTGCATGCGGCCGGGGCGCCGAAGGCTTTTCGGAAGATGAATCCAGCGATGGTGCGGGAGTGGATTGCGAATAACCAGGAGCTGATCGGAAAGATCCGCAGTGGTGAGGGCGAGGACGAATGAAACCCGTCAACAAGAGAAGGTCAGACGGACGATGGGTGAAATCAGGCGGAAAGCGGGCCAAATCACGGGGCGGAAAATCGGCGGAAAAACCTGTGGTTGGATGCGCTCGTCAAATGAGCCAGACCATTCACCAAGACATTCCCGAGATCGCCGGCGTGGAGCAATGCGCCGAGGTTCCGCAGGGGGCGAAAGCGGTTGCCGGACCGTTCTGGCGCGACCAACTCGAGTTGCTGGTTTCAACGGCGCGGACGCTGCGAGACCGGAGCCGGAGTTTGTTGTGCATCGCGCCGGAGGGAGACGGCTTCACCATCTACCGCAAAGCGGAGGCGAAGGGCTGATGGCAAGGATTACCCCTAATGCTGAATTGGCCGGGATCGACGTGGCTTTCGTTCTGGTGAAGATCGGGCGCGACCAGGCGCTGACCAAGGCAGAGGCCGCGGTGGGTTTCGATCTGCCCTACTCGACGATTAAGGCGCTCGCCAAAGAGCCGGGATTTCCACTCATCGGGGACCGCGTCTTTCCGTCCGACTTCAAGTTATGGAGGCGCCGAAAGACGGGATTGCAATCTGCGCCCGATACCGCAGTGCGTTCCCGTCGGCCAGACGCTGATAAATGCGGTGTACCTCAGTTGAAGCATGGTTGACCATCTTCATCATCATCGCCTCGGGGACGCCGGCCAATGCGCCGCGCGTAATGAACGTGACACGCGTGCAGTGGAAGCAGAGATGCGGCATACCGATCTCGCGAAAGAACTTCGTCCACTCGAGGCTGGCGAAATCCAATTTGTCTGGGGGGAGATCCCAGAAGTAGCGGTCGCTGGTGTCCATCCAGCGGTTAATCAGCTCGGCAATTTCCGGGTAGATGGGGATGGCAAAGGCGCGCTTGTTGCCGCCCTTGGGCCGCTCGATGACGATCTGACTGCGGGCTTGGTTGACGTCTTTGCGATCGAGCCGGGTGGTTGCGAACCGGAGGCCGGTATTGAGGGCGAGGAAGAAGGCCCGCTGCATCCACTGGGGGCGCGATTCCAGGGCGGCGACAATTTTCGCCAGTTCAGGATCGGTGATCTCGGGTTTGACCGAGGTCTCGGCGCGTTCGATGCCGAGCTTTCTAGCGGGGTTCGAGACCACGAGGCCGCGCGTGACGGCTTCGTCCATGATCATGCCCAAAAGTTTGAGCTCGTTGCAGGCCGTGTTGACGGAGGGGTGGCGGCGGGACTTCTCCTTTATGGCGCTGGTGCGCCAAGTCACGTAGTCGAAGCAATGTTCTCGGGCCAGGATGCCGGGTTCGGATATTTTGTGGATGCGGAGATATTGAGCGACCCATTTCCACTGGGCTTCGTAGGTGCGGAGAGTGAGCGCTCTCTGGCCATATCTGGCCTTCAGCCAAGCGGGCGCCCAATGCCAACCGCCGCCGGTGTGGCGCGCTGTGGAATTGAGCAACTGGGCTTCGACCTGGTTGATGGCGATGGCGACTTTGCGCGCTTTGTCCGGGTCCGCTTTGCGGATGGCTGTCTTAACACGGCGGATCTTGCCGGTGGCATCCGCGTATTGAATACGGACGAACGGGGAATCGGGGCGTTCGATGGCGCTGAGAATCACGGGAAAGACCGGAACAAACCGGAACAAACTGTGCAACCACAATCAACCGCAACCCTGTGCCAGTCAACCGTGGCGAACCGTTGGGTTGATTTAGCTAGTGCGCTAGGTTCTGGGTTCGACTCCCAGTTCGTCCACTCCTTTCCCTTTCTTGGAGAGGGTTGGGGGGTGGTTTGCCCGAAAGTCGTAGTAAAAACCGTAGTAAATCCGGGTTTTGCGCGGGAGGTCCGGTTTGAGTGCGGGTGGGGTGACTGGGGGCGCGGTGTGTGAGGGGCGGGGACAGCTCTGCAAGTCTCCGCGTTGCGAAAACGTTCGGCGGAGGGATGGCGCCGACTGTTGCAAGTGCAACTCGCGGGCGTGGCGGAAGAATCGTCCGTATCAGGCCGCGTTCGCGAGTCTTAGGGGCAATGCGAAGGCGCGCGGTATCGAGTTCACGCTGACTTTCGATTATTTCTACGCGTTCGCCAAGGCGACGGGTTACGTGGAACGGAAGGGGGCGACTCGCGACTGCCTGACGGTTGACCGTATCGATAATCTGCGGGGTTACGCGCCGGGCAATATCCAGTCGCTAACGCGCGCGCAGAATTCGGAGAAGTGGGCGAGGTATGATGAGGTGCGGATCGCTCGCCCGGTTCCAGGAAGGGCGGACGCTTGAGCGCGATTCAGCCGATTCGGCTGGACGCGGCGCACAATCGCCCGGGCGTGAGGATGATTCGGCCTACTTTGTTCGATGGGGCGCGCAATCGCTTGGGCGTGAGGGCGATCGAGTCCACTTTTTCCGACGCGACACGCGATCGCAAGAGCCTGAAGGCCTTTTCAACCCGGAGTCGGATATGCATGAGGGCTATCCTGATGGCAACCCTCTGGGTGGGAAGGGCACGCAGGCGGAGTGCCGATGCCGCAGTGCGCGAGGTCGCCTCGAAGGAACGCTCCTGCGCAGCGGCCTGGCCGTCCGAGCATGATCGTTTGGAAGGGTGGGTGCGGTGAACCTATCTTCGAATCATATTCCGCCGCACCTGTTGCCGCTGATGCCTGAGAGTGAGCGGAAGCGCCTCGGGAAGGCTGGACTAACAGTCGCGGAGGCGGTGGCGATCGCGGACGACAAAGCGGAGCTGGATCTCCAGGGCGACATCGCTGGCTACCTGCGGCTGCACGAGGTCGAGTACATCAAACCGGACGGGCGGAAGAGATCGCCGCTGCCGAAGGGCTGGACGGATTTCACGTTTGCTTACCGCGGCGTTCCGGTGGCCATGGAGGTCAAGACGGCGACGGGCAAGCTATCGGTGGATCAAGAGAACCTTCACCCGAAGTTGGCGGCCAATGGCTGGCGCGTCGGGATCGTCCGCTCGGTGACCGATGTGCAGGCGCTCTTGCGTTCGATCGATGTGGAGCGAGCGACGGGACCTGCTTGGGAGGAGCCGACGCGTGGCTAGCCGTTCTGTTTCCCGTGTGGCAGGGATTCGTGTGTGCTCCGGCGCGCGAGCCCCGGAGCGTGGCGATGACTTGCCAACGAACCGCGAGGTGCGCGAGGTGGCCCGGCGGCTGGGTATTGATCTGCGCGCGGAGCGGCGTCGGCGTTTGGAAGAGAGGCAAGGATGATGCTGGCCTGTGATCCCTGTTTGTCGATTGACCCGGCCGGGAACGGCCCACCACTTGGCGACCGTTTGGGCGGCGTTGACGTCCGCCGGGACGGGGCACTGAGCGAAGGCGGAACCGATATGTTGCCCTGCTAGCTATGGACGGGATCAATTTTTGGCCTTTGCGCGGGGCGCGGCGCGGGCCTATGATCGCCCCAGATGATTGCGGCGGCCATTTATCTCCTCTCCTCTGGCAGGACGGCATTTACCTTGCCCTATAGCCCCGCGCCGCGCTTCGTAAATCGGCTCAGTTCCGCAGCGGTGCATCCGCCATGCCGGGCGATCACGCGCCCCCTCATGGGGCCACGCTCACCCGTCCGGTACGGGGGATACGCTGCTCGATGTCAGGCCGCATCACACGATGAACGCAGAGGCAGGTTCCAGAGTTGTCAGTCTCGCAATTGGAGCGTTGCTTGCTGTATATTTCGGCGCGTACTTCCTCACTTCCGAGTATGTCGACATTGGTATTAACGTCCCGTTGTATTTGGTGCGGTATCGCGCGGGGTCTGTTTCCTTTGATCGCCTCGCCACCTTCTTCGAGCCTGCTCGGCGCGTCGACGAGATGTGTTTCCGACGGAAGCACGCCGCAGTCTGGAGGATCCAATGATCGGCCAACGGCCTAAATCAGGTGTTCTGAAGACCACGTTTTTGTCCCTCGGATTTATTACGCGCGTTCTCCGCGCGAGCGGTGCAGGCATTTCCCCTTGCGAATGATCCTCAGGAAGAACGAGAGCCTGCTCGACCCGCCCTCCGCTGTCTTTGAGCCTGAACATGTCTCCGACGAACGAAGTGTTTATGAAGAGGTTGCTTCGCAGCTCCTGCTGGTTTGCACGGTTGCCTTGAATGAGAGCAATCTGGAGACGCCCTTGGTTCTGGTGGACGTTCGTCCTCGCGTTTGTCGCGCTATGGATGTTCGATCCGGTGGCATGGCGCGTCCGGCGGCGTTTTTCGTCGGTCGCAGTCTCGGACGGCCATGATTACTATTGGCTTGTTCCCGGCTTACTGCGTTCCCGCGTACATCCCGCGAACGATCTCTACGATGGCACCTATCTCCGCGTTGAGCTTTCCGACCAGACGGTCGATCTCAACCAGTTCCGCGACGTGCCATTTTTCCTTCTCGTCCTCAACCATTGCACAGTTACCGACCTTCGCCCGATCGACGATATGCACCTTGGCAATCGCTGTATCTATTTCCACGGTTGCGATCTTTCAGCCGCCTCGCGCCAGAAGATCGACAGCTTGTACACTTTACCCTCAGGCGACCTCACTATCGGAGGCCCATGACGAAAATGAACGAAACGCCATCCCGGCGCTGCAGAGAACAGCTCCGGTCTGTGTTACGGCTCAGGATGACGAGCCGGGGGGTGGCGCTCGCGCTGGCTGCGCGACGGATTTTGCCGAGGTGGACGCCTCTGCGCGACTGTGGGACTGCGGTCGTTCGCCGTTGCTGGGATCCCGCGGGAACAAACAATTTACGCCGGCCTCACAATTCCGTGACAACCATGGCCGCCGATGGTCCACATTGCAGGCTATGAAACGACTTCGACACGTCTTCGTATTGGTCTTGCTGGTTCTATCGGTCCCCGCGGCACGGAGTGGCGACCTGGATGGCCTGGTCGTTCGCGGGACGATGAAGCAGATGATCGGATACTTCGGCACGGAATCATCCGATTTCGTCAGGGTGGGGGATACGTTTGAGATCGATCTGACGAACCTGCCTAGCGGAAGGATCGGCTTCACGAGAGGAGACGCCGTCCCGGCGAAGTCTCAGCTTCCTCCGGCGCTTCCTTTCTCCAGCCGGCTCGTGGTGAAAGAGGTGAACAACAGTAAACGGTCGCAAGGCGGTAGCGATATTCGTTTGTCCACGGATACGCCGGAAAACCGCACCGGCGAGAAGTTGGTCATTCAGGTGCGTGCGGATGAGCTGAAGAAGGGCTTCAAGGCCACCATCTATTTTTACCAGGAAGCGTTTGGCAGAATCCTCTGCATGGCCGAAGCCGAAGGAGCGCTGCAATGAGGACAACCGGAACATCCAGGCGATCGTTTCTTCTTGGCCTGCCCATGGTAACGGTGGGAGTAGCTTCCGCGCAGGCTATCGATCGCCTCATCCTTGATGGGGCGGATTCCGCGCCGACCGTGGAAGAGCTGAAGAAGAGCGTTTTGTTGGCGGCCAAATGGAAGGAAGCGACCTTCGACAAGCGCCAGTACCTGTTTGCACTGACATTTGACGGTGACGGCGAGTCTTACATCGATCTCCACGGATGGATCTACAACCGGGTCTTCAAAGAATGGAGGCGTATTTTGACCCTCAAGACGCGCAGCCTTGCCACCTCCCTGATATTTGTGGACGAGCAGAAGGGAATTCTTTCATTGAAAGGGACGGTCGGTAGTGATCTCGACGATGTGGAAATATTTCGTTTTGATCTGCGCGCCACCAGTGATGACGCAGATTATTTGAGGTGACTCTGATTCCCAGAGACTGGGGCCTGACTCAGGCGTTGCGGCACTGAGAAGGATACTCGGCTCGCGGTCCGGCGAATCAATCGCTTGAAGTGTATCGTGGAGTTCAGGCGCGCCCACAGGATCGATCGGCGGGGAAGGGGGTTGGCTCCTCGCCTCGCCCGGACGGCAGGAGGATTGCACCTCCCGCGCCTCGAGGATACCGTGGTGGGCTTATGACAACCGACTGGGAAGCAGATTTCCAACCACTTTGGGACCGGGGAGTGGGCGCGTGGAAAGCGGGGCGTAGATCTCCGCGCACGATGTTCCCGGCTGAGGATGCAGCCTTTCTCGCCGAGGTGGGTTGCACCACGCAGGAGATGTTCGATTTCGTGGATGACTGTCTCCGCTACGGCGACTTCGATTTTGGCATGGTGCTGGAGGTGACGAAAATTCGGTATCGATATTTTGTCGAGGTCATGCGCGGCAAGGCGACGGGGCGGATTGTGCCCATGAGTGAGCTGCCGCCGAAAGCGGCGGCCGTGGACGGGATCCCATGGCTGCCTCGCCTGATCGCCAAGGCTCGGGTCAAGCTCCGAGGCGAAATGGACCCGGACTTGATGTATGGATGCGCCGGCGATCGGCCATTTCTGCGCGAGCACCATATGACGCTGCCGGGGTTCTTGCAGCTCGTGTGGGACAAGGGTGACGATGACCGGGCCATCGTGGATGCAGTGAAAGAGGCATCCCGTGGACGATGAGGGGGCCGGGAGAAGACCGAGCCGTGGCAGGCGGACGACGCTGCCTGGAGCGCGATATCCAGAAGGTTGCGTCCGTCGAAGCCGATCATGACCAAATGAAGAGGCCGATACCCGTCATCATCGCATCAGCGGTTCTTGGACTGCATGGAGTTTACCTGATCTACAAACAAACGATGAACCATTATCCGTCCAGTGCGCTTGGCAATCTCGCTACCTTTGGTGGTGGCTTCATTGCCGTCGCGATCATGTTGACCTGGAAAATCAAAGGCTGGAGGTGGGTCGGCTTTTCGCTTTACGTGATTTTGATATTTAGCGACATCGCCATTCTGAGAATGATTCCAGCGGTATCGGCGGACTTCTTACCGGTCATTTCCGGAAGCGTCATCTTACTTGTGCTGCACACATGGCTCGCCTATGCCTTGGCTAGGGAAACGCTGATTTAATCGACCCAACGGAGAGTTAACGATTGATGCGACGGGTCGGTTTTGTTAGTTTGAGGGATGTTGAGCCAATCCAGTTTCGCGAGTGCCGAATTTCTTGCCAAGAAGAAGGTGACGCGGCGG
>JBBRPL010000178.1:0-11433 GCA_038228205.1 Chthoniobacterales bacterium | reverse complement strand
GGCTTTGCGCGGACGTCACCGGTTGGCAGTTTCGCCGCCAACTCGTACGGCTTGTGCGACATGAGTGGGAACGTGTGGCAGTGGTGCGAAGACTGGTATAACGCGACGAAAGACTACCGGGTTTTGCGCGGTGGGTCGTGGCTCGGTAACTCGGAGGTCTTTCTGCGTTCATCGTATCGCATCATCGATCCTCCCGCGCTTCGCTATGGCCTCAGCGGCTTCCGTTGTGTCCTGGTGGTGTCTGGCGGCTAGGCTCCTTGCCTTTACCCTTTTGCCTTTTTCCGCGGAGCGGGCGAATTTTTTGGGGAAAATCAGCTTCTCCGCTGCGAATGGCGTTTTGCGGGATCGAGAGGCCATTGTGTATAGGCTCGGCGCAGTCCTTCGGTATTCGCTTCCTGGCTGAACTGATACCAGGCAAAGACGCTCTGCGAGAGTCTGGCCCAGTCTCCTGTGACAAAGAGCCGATGCCGCCGGTCCTCGAACCGCCGTTTCGTCGCGCCGAGAATGCGCGGCGCGAGGCTCGGGCGAAAAAGGAAGCCGCAGAACGGCACGCCCTCCCGGCAGGCGAGCAGGCGGCTCTTGGGCACGGCCAGCTCCAGATGCACCGCAGCCAGTTCGGCGACGATGCGCTCGCGCAGCTCCCGGAGCCGGGCCTTGTCGTCGCCGAAGAGCAGGAAGTCATCCGTGTAGCGCAGGTAGGCGCCATGCCTCTCCTGTTCAGTGATTAGATGATCCATGGTATCGAGGTAAAAGTTACCCCAGAGCTGGCTGGTCAGATTGCCAATCGGCAAACCGCAGGGTCGCTCCCGGCCGGGCGTGCGGTGGCTGTCGATCAGGCGACGGCACAACTCCAGCGCGCCGGGGCAGTGGATGTGCCCGACCAGCTTCTCGATCAGGGTGGCGTGGTCCAGGCTCGGGAAAAACTTCCGCACGTCGCATTTGAGCACATACCGATGGCGATTGGTCAGCCGCCGGCAGCATTCACGCGCCGCCGTGGTGCCCTTGCCCACCTGGCAGGAGTAGCTGCGGGCGATGAACCGCCGCTGCAAGAGCGGGGACAAGACCAGGCAGATCGCATGATGCACGACGCGGTCGGCAAAGGGCGCGGCGGCGATCGTGCGCCGCTTCGGATCGTGGATCTCGAAAAAGCGATAGCCTCCCGGCACCCAGCGTCCGACGGCCAACTCGTCGCTCAGCCGCAGGACTTCACTCTCGCGCCGCAGCCACCAGGTTTCCACATCGGGTCGGCGCGCTTTTCCTCGCCGGGCACACGCGGCGGCGCGGAGCAGATTGTGCGGGGCGGCGATAGCTTCCAGAGTGCATTGCGGGCAGGCTGGCGGCATGACTACCGACCCTCCCCCGATCCTCACCGTCACCGAAGAATTGCTGGGCTGGACGCTCGACCGCACGGCGGGTTTTCCGAAGAGCCAGCGGTTCACGTTTGGTCAGCGGCTGGATACGCTCACCCTCGCCGCGCTCGAGCACGGCATCACCTCTCGCTTCGAGCCGCAGGCCCGAGGGCGCGAGCTGGCAGCGCTCAATCTCACGCTGGAGAAGCTCCGCGTGCTTTGGCGTATCGTGCAGGCCCGGGGTTGGATCACTGTCCGGCAGCTCCTTTTTGTCGCCGGGCGGATCGATGAAATCGGGCGCATGACCGGCGGCTGGCTGAAGGCCGCGCCGAAGCGCAGCCCGTGATCCCGGACCGGGCCGGAACCACGGGCGGGCGCCGCGTCTTGTCCCCGGCACCGGCTGGGCGCCATCTCCAGCCTCGGCGTGTTTTCCCCGGGGAGAAGCCGGCCCGGTTTAGGCTCCCTTTCTTGCCTCAGGCCGCGCAGCCCAGGTGGCCGCGCGGCATCGGGGCGAGTGTTCGGACCGTTTTGGGGCCTTGCCGCCAGACACCACCAGGACACAACGGAAGCCGTTGTTGTCATTGCGATTCGTGGGATGATCGTTGTTGCGATACGATGAACGCAGATTGATCTCCGTGTTATTGTTCCACGACCCACCGCGCAAAACCCGGTAGCGTCTCGCCGGGCGGCTCCTTTCGCGGGTGTCTGCGTCGGCAGCCATGCTGACGACCTCAACCTCCCCGCGAAATTTGCTGTCAGTTGGACTCTCATTTTTCTCAAAAAATTTCGCCCGCTTCGCGAAAAAGGCAAAAGGAAAAGGCAAGGAGCCTAGCCGCCAGACACCACCAGGACACAACGGAAGCCGAAGTTGACACTGCGATACGCGGGACGAACGAAGTCGCGAAACGATGAACGCAGAAGGATCTCCGCGTTATCGCCCCACGACCCACCGCGCAAAACCCGGTAAGGTGTGCCGTCACTCGCCCGCTCTTCCTTCAGGGCGGGGATTTCCTGGAGTGCGTCCGCGTCGTTCATCGTCGCTCGATAAGGGTCCTCGCACCATTGCCAGACATTGCCTCCCATGTCGTAGAGGCCAAACCGATTCTCCGGAAATCGCGCCACCGGGGACGTGCGCGCATATCCATCGTTGCCGGGAACCTGCGGCCACCCTTTGCCCGGCAATGTCGTGACGAAGGCGTCATCCGCGTAATTGCCGACGCCTGTCGGCGGTGGCCACGCGCTCCCCCATGGATACTTGCCCAACCCGACCGCCGCACTCCACTCCGCATCGGTTGGCAACCGATACTCCCGCCCTTCCTGCTTCGAGAGCCACGCGCAAAAGTCATGGGCCTCATTCCAGCTCACTCCTACCACCGGATGGTCTTCCCCCTGCTCAAATCCCGGCTGCTCCCAACTCGCCGCCGTGTCCAACTCCCAGGCGGTCGAATAGCTCCCGTCCTGGGCCTTTTTCACTTTCATCACGTAAATGCCGCCGGTCTGCTTATAACTGCTTTTCTGGGCATATCGGCGAAAGTCCTGCACCCGCGTGTCCGTGCGGCACATCAGCACCTTGGTCCCGGGCACCGGCACAAACTCCATCCCCAGCGAATTCACAAAGGGCGCCGCTTTGGTCGCCGCAGCTACCGGGTCGCTCGCCGTCCGCTGGGTCGGTGGCGGCACTGGCAGGGACGGGGTGCCGCCACCCGGCACAAACGCAAACACGTCGCTCAAGCCCACCTCCATGAATGGAATCTGGGTCCCGCCACTCACCTTGCGCACTTCCGCATTCACCCGGGTGAGCATATCGGTGACGCTCAGCCCCGGCGTCACGATGTGCTTGAGCAGCGCATTCGTATAAAGACTGCCCGCGCCGCTGTCGTTGGCCACGGTGTTCCGGGCCGTCGCAAACCCGATCAGCATCCCGTTGGCCGCGTTCATGCCCGAGAGACCCTTGGCCAGCGCCGCTTTCTGCCGTGAAGAAGGCAGCGGATTGTTCCGGCAGGCATCGAGGAAGAGCAGGTTCACCCGGTTGCCCGCCGCCTCCATCCGCGTGACCACGCGCTCGGCGGCAATGGCCTCGGTGGGCAGGTCTTCGCGGAAGCTCAGCGCCGCTCCCGCCGGGATGAGATAGTTATCCCCATCGTGCTGCGCACCGTGGCCGGAGAAAAAGAAGAGCCCGACGCCGCCGCGCTTCCCCAGCGTCTCCCCGAAGCGATCCATCGCCTCCAAAAGCTGCTTGCGATTCGGATTCGGCAGCAGGGTGACTTGAAAGCCGAGCTGCTTTTCCAGCGTCCCCGCCAGCGCCCGGGCATCCGCCACGGGGCTCGGGAGGCGAAGGGCACTGCCAGGGTAGTCGCAGCCGACAACCAGCGCGGTGCGGGCTTCCTCGGCGCACGCGGGCGGAAGCCAGGTGCCGAGAAGGATCGCGAGACAGACAAGGGCAGCTTTCATGGGAGCGAATTGGGGAGGTGAGATTACATGCGACAAATCGTCAGATAACTCCACTCGATTGCAGAAAAAGTCTCGATGTCGACCTCAACCTCCCCGACGAAATTTTGCTGTCAGTTGAACTCTCATCTTTCTTAAAAAATTTCGCCCGCTCCGCGGAAAAAGGCAAAAGGAAAAGGCAAGGAGCCTAGCCGCCAGACACCACCAGGACACAACGGAAGCCGTAGTCGACAATGCGATTCGAGGGACGAACGTAGTCGCGAAACGATGAACGCAGAATGACCTCCGAGTTATTGCTCCACGACCCACCGCGCAAAACCCGGTAGTGTGTGCCATCGCTCGCCTTTTCCTTCTCCAACGCGGGATTGGCTTTGCGCGCTTCGGCGCTATTCATCGACGCTTTGTATTCGTCCTCGCACCACTCCCACACGTTGCCGCCCATGTCGAACAGGCCCCAGGTATTGGCGCGATAACTGCCAGCCGGCGCCGTGCGCCCAAATCCGTCTTTGAGCCCGGTGATGATGCCAAAATTCGCTGGCCAGGCATCGTCTTGCGCCTCGACGCTGGCATAGTTGCCGTCGCGGCTTTTCGGCGGGAATTCATCGCCCCAAGGATACTTCGTGTTGCCCGCGGCGCGGCTCCACTCGCTGTCGCGCGCCAGCCGATAGGTTCGCCCTTCCTTCTTGCTCAACCAGGCGCAAAACGCCTGCGCTTCCTCCCAGTTCACGCCCACCACGGGATGCAGATCATCCTGTGGAAAACCCGGGTTGCGCCACGTGTGCCCACGGTCCTTCCAGAAAGTGCCGTCGGTGTCCTTATCTTTCCCGAGCGAATACATCGGCTTGCCCGGTTCCTTGCCCGTGGACTCCACATAGGCGGCAAAGTCGCGCACCCGCGTCTCCCATCGGCAAAAATAGACACCGGGTGTCCCTGCCGGCACGAACTCCATGCCAAGGGAGTTCACAAAAGGGGCGTCTTTGCTCGCCGTCGCCACCGGATCAATCGCAGGCTTCGATGGCGTGATGCCCGTGGGCTTGAAGTAAAACCGCCCGCTAAAAGTCCCGGAGATAAACGGGCTCTGGCGGAGCGTCTTCTCGCTGAGTTTCAAGCTGGCCTCCTCGGTCTCCGCCGTCACGTCGCCCATCATGTCCATGAAGCTCAGACCGGGACTGTCCATGTGCTTGAGCAGGGCCGTCGTGAAGAGGCTGCGTTTGCTGGCATCCTCGATCGCCACTTCGCCGGGCTGAGTGGCGAAGAAGAACATCAGTCCGCTGGCCCCGCGCATCGCGGAAAGACCACCGCCACCGCTCTTGGCCCCGTCCCCGCGCGGCAGGGTGTGATTGCGGCAGGCGTCGAGGAAGACGAGGTTCAGGCGGTTCTTGGCCTCCTTCATTCGGTTGGCCACCCGCTGGGCGTTGAAGGCTTCCTCGGGCAGGTCGTTTTCAGTGCGAATATTGGTTGCGCCCGGGATCAGGTAATTCGTGCCGCTTTCGTCGGACTTCATCGCACCGTGGCCGGAAAAATAGAAGAGCCCGATGCCGCCCCGGCGGGCCAACGTGGAACCAAAGGCATCGACGGCTTCGGTGAGTTGCCGCCGCGTGGGATTGAGCAGCAGGTCGGCATGGAAGCCCAGCGACTCCAGTTTCGCCTTCAGCGAGCGCGCATCGGCCACGGGCGCTCCCAGCGCCGTGAAATACCGGTCGCTGTAAGTTTCCACACCCACGATGAGGGCGGTGCGGGCTTCATTTTCCTGCGCGGGCGCCGGCAAGGAGAGCAGCAGTGCGGTGGCCAGGAGGAAGAGCAGTGTTTTCATGGTGCAGGTGTGGAAACGGAAGAGGATGATTTCGGCAACCGGGCGCGCAGCTCTTTCTCCAGCGCCTGTGCTTCCGCCGTCTCGCGTTCGGCGGGTGGAAGTTGGGTGAGGACCATCAGCGCGTCGGCGGGGCGATCTTCCGCGACGAACTGCCGGGCGGTCGCGAGGCTCGGCGGCGGGAACGCCTTGGTCGCGCCCAGAACGGTGCGAAAGGGCACCGCCACGCCCGCGACACGCCCGGCGCCGGCGAGGCAGACGAGCAGCCGGTAATCGGTGCCCGGCTCCAGGCGTGTCGTGGGACGGGACTCTGCGGCCAGAGCGGGCGCGGGCTGGAGCGCGGCAAAGTCGAGCGGCGGCTGCACGTCTTTGGCGATGAAGAGCGCGGGGGCCTCGATGTGGTTGCCTTCTGCAGGAAGAACCCACACGTCGTAGCGTTGGCCCGGACGCGCCTCCCAGACGAATCTCGGCTGGGTGAAGCCGGTAACGCCACGCGGGGCGAGCACGGCGATCTCCTTCGAGGAGGGTCGCGACGGGGCAAAAAGGAGCGCCAGCCCGGCCAGGATCAGGAGGCCCGCCGCGAGCGCCAGCCAGGGACGCAGAAAGTGCCGTGTCTTCCCGGCGGCGGGAAACGGGATGACGGTTGCCACCTCCCTCGCGTCGAGCGCTTCGCGCCGCGCCTGCTCCAGCATCGCGAGCGCCTGGGCAGGCATCTGGACATCGGAAACACGCGACGCGACGGCGCCGCGGAGGGTCCGCTCGGTGTCGCGGAGTTCCGCAAATTCGGCGGCCAGCGCGGGCTCCGCCTCCAGCACGGCGTCGAGTTCCGCCTGCTCGGGTCCGGTCGCCTCGCCGGCGACGGCGAGGGCGGCGAGTTGTTCGAATCGTTCGCGATCGATCATGGCAAAGGGGATGGGCTGGGCTCGCAGGGCGCCGTCCCGCCGATGACGCCCTCGAGCAGCTTGCGGAGGGTTTTCTTCCCTCGGAAAAGGTGGCTCAGGATGGTGTTGCGTGGCATGCCGAGTTGCGCGGCGATGGCCTCGGCGGTATGCCCCTCGACATAGTGGAGCGCAAAGATCTGCGGCTGCGGCGGCGGCAGGCGCGCGATGAGGCCGTCGAAATCCTCCCGGCTCAGGGGTGTCTCGCGCTCGGCGCCGGCCATGGCTGGTTCCGGTGGAGCATCGGTGAGATCCTCGGGACGCCGGCCGCGCTGGCGGAAAAAGTCTTTGGTGCGCGAGCGGACGATCTGCTGGGTCATCCCCACCAAATCGTCGAAAGTGGCGATTTGATTGAAGCTGGGGAGATTTTTCTCAATAAGGCTGCGGACCAGTTCGGCGATGGCGCGCGCGGCGATGTCCTCACGGTCGTGGGTATGCTCCGCTCCGGCCAGGATGATGTGCAGCAGCCGCAGCGCAGCCTGCCAAAGCAGAGGGAAGGCCACCCGCCACGCCTCGGCATTGACGCGCGCATCCGGACTGCGCAGATCCTCAATCGAGGGAGAGTCGAACCCGGAGGAATTCATGGAACGCGAATCGAGGCCACCCTCGCGGTGTAAAGGTTTCCAGGGCCGCCGACAAGCCGCGTTGCCATACCGGCGTGAATTCTGCACTCTGCGGCCGGGTTCGCGCGATGGGTAGTCGCGCGTGCCACTCGCCACCACCCTCCAACCACCACCACCGCCCCGCGACATGGATTCAACCGAGATTCCGCCTGAAGGCGGGGACGAGTCCGAGAAGACCATCGCGGAGACGCCCACCGAGCCCGCCCACCGCGTGCTCTTTGGCCGCTATCGCGAGATTCGCCGGCTGGGCGCGGGCGGAATGGGCCAGGTAATCCTGGCGCAGGACACAAGGCTGGGCATCGAGGTGGCGGTAAAGATGCTGCTCCCGAGCGTGGCCAGCGATGCGTCGGCGGTAGATGGGCTGCGCAAGGAGGTTCTGCGCGGGATGCAGCTCACGCATCCCGGCATCGTCCGCACGTATAACTTCGAGCAGGACGAGCGAGGCGCGGGGATCGTGATGGAGCATGTCGCCGGGGAAAGTCTCGGGCAGCGGCGGGCACGGCAGCTCCATGGGTGTTTCGATTGCGATGACATCGCGGGGTGGATCGAGGAACTCTGCGCCGTGCTGGACTACGCGCACCGTGAGGCCCGGATCGTGCATCGGGATTTAAAGCCCCAGAATCTCCTGATCACCCGGCCGGATCTGGATTCTCCAACGGGGCACATCAAGGTCGCCGACTTCGGCCTGGCGGCGATCATTTCCGATGCAGCCGTCCGCAACTCGCGGGAGGGCATCATGAGCGGCACCCCGCCCTACATGAGTCCGCAGCAGGCCCGGGGTGACCGACCGACGCCTCTCGACGACATTTATTCCCTGGGGGCGACGATCTACGAACTCCTCACCGGCAGCCCGCCCTTCTATCAGGGGAATATCGCGATGCAGGTGGAGCACCTCATCCCTCCGTCGATGGCACACCGGCGTATCGAGCGCAATGTCGTCGGGCAGGAGGAAATCCCACCGGCCTGGGAAAAGGCCATCGCGGCCTGCCTCGCCAAAGATCCCGCGCAGCGCCCGCAGAGCGCCGGAGAACTCGTGATCCGGCTGCGGCACAGCGAGAGCGAAACGATCGGGCGCGGTGCCTGGGGAGAGCCCCCGGTGACAAAACCGGGGAAACCCGGACGAAGATCATGGCTGGCATCCCATGGGAGACTCTGGATCGGAGCCGTGGCTGCGGTAGGTCTGGCCCTGGCCGGGGCCATGATGCTCGCGCACCATCGGCATGAAGCCCTGCCGCCTCCGGTGCCGAGTCCAGCCCCTGCACCCACGCCTGCGCCGGAACAGAGCGTCTCGCAAGCGATCCATGCCGCCACGGCGCGCGAACCATGGGTCAATGGCAGCGGGATCAAATTGGCTCCGGTGCCGATCACCGGTGGATCCAGCGCGACAGCGTCAGGAAAGGCCTTGGTGCTCTTCGCGACGACGGAGACGACGGTGGGCCAGTATGAGCGCTTTATCGCCGCCACGGGCCGGCCATGGCCGCGGCCCGATTTTCCCACGGCGGCTGATCATCCCGCGGTGAACGTGACGTGGGAAGATGCCGTGGCGTTCTGCGCCTGGCTGACAGAAACGGAACGCACGGCCGGCCGACTGCCCGAGGGCGCAAGATACCGCCTCCCGAGCGATCACGAATGGAGCTGCGCCGTGGGACTGGGCGAGCGCGAAAAGCCCGGCGAGAGCCCGAAACGCAAACGCGGCGCGATCACGGATGTCTATCCGTGGGGCACGACCTGGCCGCCTCCGGACAAATCCGGAAATTACGCGGACGCGTCGGCGAAAAAGGAGGCCGTGGGCACCGTCTATCTTCAGGACTATGACGACGGCTTCGCCCAGACGTGCCCGGTCGAAGCGTTCCCTCCCAATGCACTCGGGCTCCATGGCCTCGGGGGCAACGCCGCCGAATGGTGCGAGGATTGGTATGATCCGGCCAGCAAGGATGCGCGGACCCTGCGCGGCGGATCGTGGGCGGACGGTGAGGAGCTGTATCTGCGCTCGTCTTTCCGGGGCAGCGCCGAACCCACCGAGCGCTTTCCTGGCTACGGCTTCCGCTGTGTCCTCGAGGCGCCGGCGGGCGGTCAGTAGGAGGATAAGGCAGCGGCGAAAAATTCTTCGCCCGGCTGCAATCAAGCTTTCGGCCTTGGCGATGGGCATGTCAGACGCGCATCCCAGGCGGATGAACCGCCCGGGTGGCGCGCAAACAAAAACAAATCTGCAACACCCATGAAAACGCTCCTCATCGCCGCCCTCGCCGCTGCCAGCCTCAGCCTCAACGCCGCCAAGGCCCACGAGGGTTCCTGTTCCACCGTCAGCTACTGCGCACCCTACCGGGTCAGCACCTGCGTGGTGAACCGCTGCTCTTACTGCAAGACGGTCTATGACCGCTGCGGTTACCCCTACCACTACACGGTCACGGTCGTGACCTACCGGGACAGCTACAGCGACGGCAGCAATCAAATCTACACCCGCAGCTTCCGGAGCTAGCCACAAATGTGGTCTCCCCGGCGCGACATTGAGTCTGAGAGGTGGAAAGGAGACGGGTGGCAAAGCGGGTCGCGCCGGGGAAGGCCCTGGTGGTTTGGATTTTACCTTTGCCACCGGAACTGGTTTTATCGGCATTTCGGTTCAGGCATTTCCATCGACAATCGGTTTTTCACCATGCGTTTCTCGATCCACTGTTTCGCCTTGGCGGCGTTCATGCCCGTCACCCTTGTCGCCCAAAACAGCGCGAAGGTGCGACCGGAAACCGCCAGTCCCCGCTTCCTGACCAAAGACGCCATCGTGATCTCCCGGCCGGCACGGGACGGGGAAGCGGCCAAGCTGGCGGTGGCGGATGATCTGCATGTCATCGCCGTGGAACTGAGGACCGACAAGACGGCCTACACCGAAGGCGAGGAACTGGTCGTCACTGTCCAGACTGCGGAATCCGGACATCTCCGCCTCCTCTACCAAAATGCCGCGGGCGAAATTTACACGCTCTACCCCAACCAGTTCATCACCGACGATCGAATCGAAGGCGGACGTGCCGTGAAGGTGATTCCGACGCCGAACCCGAAAAAGGCCGGTGACGATGTCGCCATCCAGATCGCGGGTCCGCACTTCGGTACCGAGTATTTGGCCGCCATCGTCAGCAACCAACCCTTCGCCGATGAAGCCGCCCTGCGCGAACAATTGAAACGCGCCACGTTTCCCGCCTCCACATCCCCCAACTTGGTCGCCGCCATCACGAAAGACGCCCGCGTCATCTCGCGGCCGTCGCGCGAAGGCGCTGCGGCGGCGGGCGCCGGCCTCGCCATCGTGACCTTGACCACGACCCGTAAATAACCCGATGAAATCCCACCAGGAAAGTAACGCATGCAGGCTGAGGAAATTCGCCTTGTTACTCGCGCTTGTCGCGGCGTGGGCTTTCACCGGGCAGTCGCTGAACGCCGCCGACCGGGTGGCGCTGGTCATCGGCAACGGCGGCTACAGTGCGCCGTTGCAAAAGCTCGACGCCTGCCCGCGGGACGCCGCGAAGATGGCAGCAGCCTTTGAGAAGCTCGGCATCCGTGTTTACGGCGGTAAGCCTCAATTAAACCTCAACGCGGATCAAATGGATGCCGCGCTCAACGATTTCGTTCACCATCTCGGCAAGGATAGCGACGCGTTCATCTACTACAGCGGCCATGGCGCGCAAATTGGCGGGAGTAATTACCTTCTGCCCGTGGGTTTCAATGCGAAGTTCGAGAATCAGGCGCGAAGGCAGGCTGTCTCGCTCGATGCCATCCTCGAACTGCTGGAAAAGACTCAGTCCAAACTGCGTGTGATCATCCTGGATTCCTGCCGCGATGCCGGCGAATTCCTGCCCGGCGAGCCTGTGCTGAAAGGTCCGACCCACACCAAGGGACTCAACGAACAGAGGGTCGAGGCACCGGAGACGCTCGTCTGCTTTGCCACCAAGCATGGCACGGCCGCGCTGGCCGATGATACCTCGTCGTACTACACGCGCGTCCTGGCGGAGGAGATCGTCAAGCCCGGTAAAGTGGAGGACGTGATGAAGGCAGTCGCCCGGCGGGTTTACGCCGAGACCAACGAGAGGCAATTGCCCTTCACCTATGGCAGCCTGTTGCGGGATCATTCTTTTGCGCCCGGCGATGCCCCGCCTTCATCGCCCGATGTCGCCACTGCCATACCGCCTTTCACCGCCGCACCACCCAGCCCACCCTCACCCACCCGGATCGAAGAGAATACCGTCGTGCCGAAACCCGCGGATGAAGCGAAGGGCGGTTCT
>JBBRPL010000177.1:0-11666 GCA_038228205.1 Chthoniobacterales bacterium | reverse complement strand
GAGTTTTCGGCGCTAGTCCTCGCAAGGTCAGCGCCGCAATGAGTTGTTGGCGGAGTAGTGTCATAGGACACCACACTAGCCGCTCTTACACTCCCGCCCCGCCACGGAGCCCTCTCCGCGAAGCGGCTTAGTTCAACGTGATTATACGAGTCTTGTTATCACGCCGGCAGGGGTGATAAACCAACAGACCGTAGCTGCACGAGATACTCATTTCTCTGTAAATCGCAGAGCCAGAGTCGAAGAGGACACTGTTTTCTCTCCGGCGGCGCTCGAATACCGTGACGATGCCCAGCCGCCGATGCATGGGGAAGATTATTCTCTGGAATCGGGCAGATTTGCGGTTGATCCGGACGGCCTTGCGTTTTTGGGTCGTGCCAATGACGTGGATTGCAAGCGGCTGGGGAGCTTCATAAACCTTCCCGCGCAGCGGCTTGAGTGCTTGTCAGACTCCACCCGTGGCCGAATAGTGCGCCGCTTCGCCCGCGCGATGAAAAAAAACGCCCGCATCTCGGCCTTCGTCCAGCAGCTCGGCGCGGATCCCGCCCTGGCGGTCGATCCGCGCTACCAGGGCTATTTTACCTGCTTTAATGCGCAGCAATATTACGAGGCGCACGATGTTCTCGAGGACCTGTGGCTCAGCGCCCGGGACGAAAACTACCTCTTCTTCAAGGGCCTGATCCAAATCGCCGGAGCCTTCGTCCATCTCCAGAAGCAATTCCAGCATCCCGAGCACCCGAAGCACCGGCCCAGAATGCGCCCGGCCGTGCGCCTGTTCGAACTCGGCAGCAAGAACCTGGCGCCCTACGGCCCCTTGCACCTGCACCTCGATGTCGCCGCGCTTCTCCGGATGTGCGGGCATTACACCGCGGAAATCATCGCCTCCAAGTTTGAGCGCAACCCCTGGCAGCCCACAAACGCGCCGCAACTGCGCCTCCTTCCGGCGTGAGCGACTGGGATGTCATCGTCATCGGCGCCGGCGGAGCCGGGCTGATGTGCGCCCTCGAGGCGGGCAAACGGGGCCGCCGGGTGCTGGTGCTCGAGCACAACGATAGCGTCGGCAAGAAGATCGCCATCTCGGGCGGCGGACGCTGCAACTTCACCAATCTCGGCGCCGGCCCGGAGAATTATCTCTCCACGCAACCGGACTTCTGCAAATCCGCGCTCGCCCGCTACACCCCGTGGGATTTCATCGCGCTCGTGGAGAAGCACCGCATCCCCTACCACGAGAAAAAGCTCGGCCAGCAGTTCTGCGACGGGAGCGCCCGGGCCATCATCGACATGCTCCTTGCGGAGTGCGCGGCGGCCGGGGTCGAGATACGGCTCAACTGCCGGGTGCAGGAAGTCCGCCAGCCGGAGCGTTTCATCCTCACCACCAATACCGGGCCGCTGGAAAGCACGACCCTCGTGGTGGCCTGCGGCGGCTTGTCTTTCCCGAAGCTCGGCGCCACCGATTTCGGCTACCGGGTGGCGCGGCAGTTTGGCCTCAAGATCACCGAAACCCGGCCCGGGCTCGTGCCGCTGACCTTCGCCCGCGAAGACACGCCGCTCGGGGATTTGAGCGGCGTATCGCTCCCCGTCGCCGCCCGATGCGGCGGCATCGAGTTTCGCGAAAACCTGCTCTTCACCCATCGCGGCCTCAGCGGTCCGGCCATCCTCCAGATCTCGTCGTACTGGCGTGAAAATGGAGCCGTCGAGTTCGATCTGATCCCCGGCCATGAAGCGTACGAAAGGCTTCAGCAGGGGCGCCGGGAGGCCACCGATGCCGTGACGTTGCTCAGCCGGGATTGGCCGCGGCGCTTCGCCGAGGCGTGGTGCGCGCGCCATGCGCCGGCGAAATCGTTTCCCCACTACAAGGCCCAGGAAGTCGCGGCCCTGGCCGCGCTCCTTGCGGCATGGCCGCTGCGGTTTCCAGGCACGGAGGGATATCCCAAGGCGGAGGTAACCCTCGGTGGCGTGGACACCACGGAGCTCTCCTCGAAAACGATGGAAGCGCGGCGCGTGCCCGGTCTGTTCTTCATTGGCGAGGTTGTCGATGTGACAGGCTGGCTGGGAGGGTATAATTTCCAATGGGCGTGGGCCTCCGGACACGCCGCCGGTCAAGTCGTATGAAACGCCGTCCCGCTCCTCTCACCAAAGCCGCCGCCATGGATGCGGTGCGGGCCATCTACCAGGAACTCGCCACGCGCCCGATCGAGCGCGCCTGCATCACGCGCACCGACTGCTGCCGTTTCCGCCTCACAGGCCGCACCCCTTTTCTGACCAAAGGCGAAGCGCTCACCGCGGCGAAAGCATGGCGCGCCACCGGCCGCACCCGCCTCCCCGAAACCCCGGATGGCGCCTGTCCCCTGCTCGACGCCGCGACCGGACGCTGCCGGATTTACGAAGGCCGCCCCTTCGGCTGCCGGACCCATTTCTGCGCGGCTGCGGGCGGCCCCTACGCACGACGCGAAGTCGTGGATCTCATCCACCGGCTGGAAGACATCGATCGTGAGCTGGGTGGAGATGGGGCGCTGCCATTGCCCGCGGCCGTCGAAATGGCTCTGCGGGAGATGTGATTTCAGCCGTTTCAAAAAATACCGTGACCTCGTCCAGTCGCATGGTCGGGGCTTAGGGAGTGATTGAAAATTCCGGATCCTGTAGATCGCGCGAGAACGTGCGAGTTTCTCACAATTTTCGGCCACAGAATGCGCGGGTGGATCGGCTTCTCCGAAGACGATGGCAATAAATGGGCGGCGGAGCCGCGATCCTTTTTCCCATCCGGCTCTGCATCCGCCCGTCGATCCATTTCCAGACGCTGGCTGCATCGCGACCGAATATTCAAACTCTCCCTGGGGGGTGCCGCAAAGGCCGGGAGGAAGAAACAGACGTTACCAGACGCTAAATGTCAGTGCGCCGCGATCTTCTTGGCGCGGCGGAAAGCCTCCAGCGCCTTCTTGGAGTTCCCCTTCTTCTCGTAGAGCAGGGCCAGTTGCTGCCAGGCTTCGTTGAAAGCCGGATCGATCCTCACCGCCTCTTCAAACGCGACAATCGCTTCGTCATCTTTCCCGGCCTGCATGCAAAATTCACCCCGCGAGTAGGCTTCGCCGACGCGCTCCACAGTGCTGTTTCGCGGCAGATCGGGCTCCAGGGAGGCGACGCTCCCAGGGGCGCCCAGCGCAGGCTTCGGAGGGGCCGGAAGGCGGACCAATTCGGCCTTTTTCGCCATGGCGGCGTTCATGGATTCACCCGGCGGGATGTGCGTGATTTTGACGCTGGTGGCACAACCCCATAGTGCCAACGAAACCCCAGTGAGGCAGAGCGTTCTTGTAAATGAATGGAGAGAGTTCATAGCAATTCCGACGATTATGAAATAGCACGATCTTTGCCCTTTCGCGAAAATTCTTCTGCCACGTCCTCGACAGGTGATCGGACTGCGCTTCTAGTCCGTCCAACATGCCAGGTCGCAACCTCGCCAAACCATTCGCCATTGCCGGCTTTATCCTCGCCGAAATCTACATGCTTTTCACCGTGCTCGCGCCCTACGGGCGGGAGACGCATCCGCTGCCGATGCCGATCCCGGAAGCCGAGACGATCCCGGTCGGCACCCCTCCTCCCATGGACGTAAAGATCACGCGCGTCCTTGTTTCCTCCGTGTTCTTTGGTCCCCTCGGAGCCGTCGCCGGAACCGGGGTTGGGTTGCTGATCAGTGGGCTGCTGGGCGACTTTCGCAGGAAGGGACCTGGGGTGAATCCAGCGAACCCAGCGGCGCCTGAGCGATAGCCCGTCAGCCGGCGACACGGTGTGTCCGGGTAGCGCGGGCCTCCACTGCGCCACCTCCGGAAAATCTACCTCGGCGCATCCCGCACCGCCGCGACCGCCGCTTCCAGCCGGGTGGCGATTTCCTGCCAGCCTGCCCGATCATTAGCCACCGCGGAGAAATCCAGCGGCGCCCCGATCCGCAAGTGGAGCGGCTTCGGCAGCGGCATTTTCCGCTCTGGCGGACACGCGGCGAAGGCCCCGTGCAGGAAGCATGGCACGACTGGGACTTGTGATTCTGCGACGAGCATCCCAAGGCCCGGCTTGAAGCGGCCCATGTTCCCGTCGCGGCTGCGCGTCCCCTCGGGAAAGAGCACGTAGATCGCGGGATCGCCGAGCAGCCTTTCGCGTAGCTGTTTCATGGCGTGCGGGCCGCAGCTCTTCCGCCACATGGGCAGCGCGTTTAGCATCATCGCGGAGAAAAGCGCGACGGCCGGCGTCTCGAAAAAGACATCGCCGGCGGCAATCGGGAATGCGGAGCGCCGCAACTGCCACGGGAGCGCCGAGGCCAGCGTGATCGCATCGAGATGGCTGGTGTGATTGGCCACCATGACGAACGGGGCCTTCATCGGCAGGTGCTCGGCCCCTTCGACGCGCAGCCGATGGTAGCCACGCAGATAGGCGCGGACGGCCACGCGCCACACCGTTTGCGTGACGGACGCCACCAGCCCCGTCTCGCGTTTGAGACTCCGGAGGCTATCCGTGGTCTTCAGCCCGTGATCCCCAGCCGGCTTGTATTTCCACTCGTCCATTACTGTCCGGTGAAAACGCGCACGGGTTGATCGAGGCCCACGCCCAGGAAATAACCGATGTAATGAAACATGGCCGGGCCGACGAAGATCAGGCTGTCGAAACGGTCGAGCAAGCCTCCGTGGCCCGGGATGGTCACGCCGAGATCCTTCACGCCCAGATCGCGCTTGATGCTCGACATCACCAGGTCGCCCCACTGGCCGGTGACGGAGAGCAACAGGCCGAGCGCGAGCAAATGCTGAGGCTTGTCCAGCGGCGTCCCAGGCACGATGAAATGGACCAGCGCCGCGAAGAGCGCGGAGGTCAGGATCATCGCGCCGAGCGCGCCGCCGATCGTCTTGTTCGGGCTGGTCTGCGGGGCGAGTTTGCGCCGGCCGAAAAGCTTGCCCGTGCAATACGCGAAAATGTCGTTCATCTCCACGCAGACGAGGATCGAAAGCAGGAACGCCGGGCCGTTCCGGGCATTGGCAAAGTAGCCAAAGTGCCCGAGACACACGCCGAAGAGCGAGAAGGCAAAGATCCCGAGCGCCACGCGTTGAATGTAGCCTTTCGGCTCGTCGGCGAACAAAGCCACGATGACCAGCGCGGAGATGGTCAGCGAACTGAGCGCGACGAAAAGGCCGTACCAATGGTCCGCCTCGGCAAACGTGATCAGCACGATGCCGAGCACGACCACCGCGCTGATCGCCTGGTGGCGGAACGATCCCGTGGCGCGGGCAAACTCGCGATAGCACGCGAGGGAGAGCACGCCCACGCCGATGATGGCGGTGAGCCGGTGAATCAGCAACGGCGCGACCATGAGAGGCGCCAGCACGAGCCATGACTTGTAGCGCGTCCAAAGATCCGTGCGCAGGGCCGGCGAGAGTTTTCCCGCCTTCTCCAGCGCGAGGAAAATCAGCGGCGTGATGCCGAGCACGGCAACGATGACCACGGTGATCCAAAATGCGACGGGATGAATTCCAAACATATCAGGACGACTTCCTTTCCCGGAGAAACACGGCGATGCGCCGCAACCGCCGAATGGAAGTGAGCATGCCGCCGGCGATCACCAGCAGCAGCGCGTATGCGAAAAAATTCACCCCGATGTGCATCATTATGTAGGCGGTGTGTTCGTACTGTTCGACGGCGATCGTATTGAAGGAAAGACCGGCCGATGCCACCGGGAAAACCGCGAAGAGGAGACACGTCACGGTCATGACAAACATTCGGTGGGGCTTCGCCATGGGGCCGAGAAAGATCTGACCTGCACCGACGCTCGCGCCCAGCGCGCGAACGTAAGCCACAAAAACCGCCACCAGGGCTGCCCCCACGCCGATGAGGGGCGAACTGCCCACGGCGTAACCCGCCCCGATGAATATCGCCGTGTCGGAGACTCGATCCGGCGCCTCATTCCAGAGATCCCCCGTCGGCCCGCCTTTGCCTCCTTCCACCGCGACCATCCCATCGAGCAGATTCGCGATGAGGCGGAGCTGAATGAACGCCGCCGCCGCCAGGGCACAGCCGCGCAATCCCCAGCCGTGGACATGGGAAGTGGCCGCCAGCGCTGCCCCCGCGGCGCAGCCGAAAATGATGCTCGCCAGGGAAATGCCATTGGGCGTCGCCCCGCTCCGCGCCAGCCGTGCCGCGAGATTCTTGAAAAATGGCCAGTCGCGCGTCTTGAGGGGACGGCGGCCCGTGGGTTCGGTCGGCATGGGTTAGCGGCCCATGAAATACATGCCTGCGATGAGCAAGGCCATCCCGCAGACATTCGCCGGCTTGATCGGGATTCCGTAGGCCCACCAGGCGATCAGCGCGGCGAAGATGAATGTCGTGGCATAGACCGGGTAGAGCGTCGTCAGCGCCCCCCCCTTTTTGAAGGCGGCGACGAACAGGACCATGACCGCGACGTAGCATACCACCCCTCCGAGCAGCCGCGCATTGAGCAGGTAGCTGGCCAGCGAGCCCCCGCCCCGCTCCGCGCCGGATTTGTAAAGAAATTGACCGACCGCGCCGAAGAGCGCCGCCAGCAGGAAGAGCACGATGGAGATGGCGGGAGTTTTCAAATCAGCTCATCGCATCCGGCGCCTGGCCAAGCTGCACCTTGAGCTTGGCGATCTCTTCCCGCATCTGGTCCCGCCGCTGTTGCAGCACGTTGACATGCTGCTTGGCGCGTTCCAGCCCGGCCTTCACCGCCTCCAGTTCGGTCTTGAGCGCGTCGCGCTCCGACTCGACAGCGTGCAATTGGTCGAGCCCCTGCTCGAGCTCGATCTGCACCGATCCGACGCTCGACTTGATCGCCTCGCGCTCCTGCCGCGTCTGCCGCAATTGCTCGTGGGCGACTCCGAGGTCCGTATTGACCTTCGCCAACTGGGCGGACAACCGGTCGCACTCGCCCCCGAGCGTCTGGCTCTTTTCCTGGGCCGCGACCACGCCTTTGACCGCATCCTCCGTCTTGGCGCGCAGCCCCTTCTCCATCTCCCTCTGCTGGGCCAGTTGTTCCTCCAGATGCCGAATCTCGGTTTCCTTGCCGGAGAGCTTCTCGACGAGTTGCTCGCGATCGCTGCGGCCGGTTTGCCAGTTGAGCCGCAGATCGCCCGCATCCTTGCTGACCCGCTGCAACTCCGCGAGGAGGGACGCTACACGCCGGTCCGATTCGACCTTGAGCGCACCGATCGCGATGCCATCGGTCCTCAGTTTTTCCTGAAGCTTCGTCGCCTCGGCGGCAGCGGCCTGCAAACTGTCGACCTCGCGTTGGAGGGTTTCGGCCTTTTGCCTCAGATCGTGCAATTCGCTCTCTTTGCCCGTCACTTGCTGGCGGCCCTGCTCCTTCTCGCCCCGGGCGGCATCCAGCTTCTCCTGCGCATCCTGCAGTTCACTTTCGCGGAGATGGAGATCGTCGAGCAGGCTGTCCACCCGCTGCTGCAAATCCTTTGCTTCCTCCGTGGTCTCGGCCAGTGCCGATTTGAGCTGTTCCCGCTCGGAGGCGGCTTCCGCCGCTTCCTGTTTGGTCCGGTCAAATTCGTTTTTCGCCGCCTGCATGGTCATCGACGCGCTGCGGAGCGCTTCCTCGCGATCGGCCAGTTGCTGGCGGGCCTCATCGCGCTCGGACGCCGTCGAGCCAAAGTTCGTCCGAAGTTCCTGCAACTCGCGATGCACGGTGTCGTGCTGTTGGGTGCGCGCCTCCAGCGCTTCCGTGTGCTCCTGGCAACGCTTCTCCAGTTCGGCGGCCTTTTGCTGGGCCTCTTCCCGTTCCTTCGTGACCGTGGCCAGGTGGCCACGCGCCTCGTCCAGCGACTGCTGCGTAGCGCCATGGTCGTTCTTCAGCGATTCCAACGTTTGTTGCGCCGCGCCATGGTCGTTCCGCAGGGCCTCGATCGCTTGCGCGTCCTCGCGCGACCGGTTTTCGATCTCGGCAACCTTCTGGCGGGCCTCCTCGCGCTCGGCTGTCGTGGTGGCCAGCGTCCCCCGTAAATCCTCGAGCTCCTTCTGGAACGTGGCCCGTTCATTCTTGAGCGAGTCCAGCCCTTCGGCGCTCTGCTCGGAATGGCTTTCCAGCTCCTCGATCCGCTGCCGGGCCTTTTCACCCTCGGCGGTCAATCGTTCGACGGTGGCTTTCGACTCGGAGAGCTCCTGCTGCGCGTACTCGCATTGCCGCCGCGCCTCGGCCAGCGCCTCGTTCGCCTTGTCGAGTTCGGATTGGCGGTCGGAAAGCTGGGTCCGAGCTTGATCACGCTCGGTCGTGAGCGTTTGCAGATCTCCTTGCAGCTTCCCGGTCTGTTCCTGCAGCGCGGTCAATTCCCTGGCCGCGAGATGCGCCTCCTCCAACTGCTGGCGGAGCCCAGCCATCTCCTGCTGCGCCGAGGCCAGATGGGCCGTGGATTCCACGAGCTTCGCCCGCTCCGCCTCGAGTTCTCCGCGCACCTTGCCCGACTCGTCCTTCACGGCGCTCAGTTCCGCGGCGGCAAAGAGGGATTCTTCCAGCCGGTGACGCAAGTCCGCGCGTTCCTGCTCGCTCGCCGTGAGACTGGTCGCACCCCTGGTCCGTTCTGACTCGATTTCCGAGCGGAGGGCGGCGGTTTGCTCTCGCAGGCTCTTCAGCTCGGTCTCCGCGTGCGCGGCATTGCCACGCAGGGTGTCCCTCTCGGTGGTGATCGCCGCAAGGTGATCCTGAACTTCGGCGAGCTGATCCTGAGCTTCCTCGTATTGCGGCTTGTGGCTCAGGGCCTCGGCCAGTTGCGTCCGCAGTTCGGCCCGCTCTTTCTCTCCCGCCACCAATTTGTCCTGCAAAATACCATGCTCCTCCCCCTGCTCCAGGGAAACTTCTTCGGCCCGCCGTTTTTCCGCGATCTGCCTGAGTTCGTTCTCCGTCTGTTCCGCCACCGTGCGAAATGTATCGCGCTCGGCGGCGATCTTTTCCAATTCGAGGCGCAACTCCGCCAGGTCGCCCGGTGCGCGGCCCTTGTCCAGGCCCAGGGCGCGCAAGCCGTCGCGTTCCTTGATCGTGGCCTCCAGGTCATCCCGCAGCTTGATCATTTCGGCCCGCGAACTCTCGGTATCGGCCCGGAGTTTTGCGGACTCGTCGAGGGAGGCCGCCAGTTCCCGATGTTTGCGCTCGAGTTCCTCGTAGGCGCTTTCCGCGGAACCCGCGTGGGCGACCAGTCTCCGGCGCACCACGATATCGACCTTTCCCTCGCTGGTCATCGGGATGACCAGGCTGCTTCGGCAGTTCGGACAATCGACCTGCATTCCAGCCGCGCTGTCGTCCACGGCGATCTTTTGCCGGCACTCCGGGCATTGGAACTTGATGTCGGCCATAGGGTAGAGACAGGGGCACTGGTGCAAGGAGCGTGCCAGCGCGCCAATCACGTAACCTTGGTTGGCGGTGTTTTAAAGGAGATTTTGCTGCCGGCTCTTCGTATCGGCACGTAACGTGTCGCCGTGCCCAAAGAAAAAACCTATCGCGTCCGTCAGCCCATGGAGCTGCTGGCCTTCCTCCTTTCCCTGCCCGGCGGCCTGTCGCGCAAGGACGCCAAGAACCTGCTGCGCTTCAAGGCGGTGGCCGTGCCCGGAGTGCCTGCGCCCCGCCACGACACCCCGCTCCGGACCGGCACCGAGATCCGCATTGCCCAGGGCAAACACACGCCCGCCGGGACCGTGCTGCCGAGCGGCGTCGAGATCGTCTTCGAGGATGAATCCTTGATCGTCATCAACAAACCCGCCGGTCTCCTGACCATCGCGACCGAGAGCGAAAAAACGCGGACGGCCTATGCCCAGCTCACCGGATACGTCAAGGCGCGCTCGCCCAAAGGAGATGCCCGGGTTTTCATCGTGCACCGGCTCGACCGTGAGACCTCCGGCCTGCTCGTCTTTGCGCGGACTGAGGAGGTCAAATACGCCTTCCAGCGCAGTTGGAAGAGCGTGACCAAGAAATACCACGCGGTGATCCAGGGCACGCTCACCCCCCCTCAGGGCACCCTCCGCAGCGAACTGATCGAGAGCGAATCCCTGCGCGTGCATAGCACCAAGCCCGGCCACGAGGACGCCAAACCCGCGATCACCCACTACCGGACCATCCGCAGCGGCACCGAGGCCTCGCTGGTGGAACTGACGCTCGATACTGGCCGCAAAAATCAAATCCGCGTCCAACTCTCCGAGGCGGGCCATCCCATCCTCGGCGACGAAAAATATGGCGCGACATCCGATCCCGCCCGCCGCCTGGCCCTGCATGCCGTCGAACTGGACCTGCGCCACCCGGTCTCGGGCGAAGCGCTCCATTTTGCCAGCCCCTTGCCCGAAAAGTTGCGCGGGCTGCTCGGCAAAAGAGAACCCGAGCTGAAGAAGCCAAATCTCGAAATCCGACATCCAAAACGAAGCGATTCGCCTAAAGGCAGGGACAGGATTTAGCACGGAGAGAGCCGGCGCGGCGGAGCCGCCACCGAAAGACGGGGAGGAAAATGGCCGCAAAAAGGCGCAAGAGGCACAAGAGGGGCTTTAGACTTCGTTGCGCGCTCCAGTCGGCGCGAAAGAAATCACGGCTCCGCCGCCCAATGTTCCCCATCGTCCCTCGACGGCGGGGACAAGGCGATCCGCCCCGGTGTGGCTCTGCACTTGCCACCCTCTCCAGCTTGCCACCGTCATACGCTCCCACCACACTCGCTCCGTGTTCCGCTCCGCTCCCATGGTCCTGCCTTCGCTCGTCGCCCTGTGCCTCCCATTCGCCGGCTGCACAAAGAAGCCGGAGATGAAAATGCATCGGACCCAGGCGACCACCAGGGATGTCTCCGGTTCCGGTTGGTATTACGCGGCCTCGACCGAAGGCTCCTTTTCAGCGCTCCTTCCGATCCCGTTCAACGATTTCACGCTGAGGGTGCAGGATCCGAAAGTCGGTGAGGTCACGTCGTATGCCATCGGTAGCAAAAGCGCCGAAGGCCTAAAATTCAGCGTCGTTGAGACCGTGAAGACCTCGACGACAAAAGAGCCGGACCTGGATACGTTCGCGACGGCCATGCAGAGCCCGGACCAGACCGTGAAGGGCATCGATCGTGCCGCTTATCAGGGGATTCCTTCCGTCGCGTTCGAAATTTCCGACCCGAAGTCCGGCGCGTTCATTCGCTGCATCAACGCGCCCCAGCGCTTGTTCATGCTCATCCTCGAGTATCCCGCCGATCAGCGACCCGCAGCCGACGGAATGCAGGAGCGGTTTCTGAATTCTCTTCAGTTCAAGAAACCGTAAAGCGCGTCATGCACTTTGACCGGAGGTGTGTCCCGGAGGGACAAGGGAAATTAGCCCCGGGTCGAGCGAGCTTGCGAGCGAACACCCGGGGTTCCTGCCTAAACAGCGCAGCTCCATCCGTCCCGGCCTCCTGGCCGCATCATTCCCCCCTCCCTCGGAGATGCGGCTTCGCCGGGACGGATGGAGCGTTCGCTGTTGGGTGGATACCCCGGGTGTTCGCTCGCAGATTGATGGTCGCCTCCGCGACCACCCTGCGGGCTCGCTGTCGCGAGTCCTCTCGCTCCGCTCGAGTCGCTCGACCCGGGGCTTGGGATTGTGGATCGCCTCCGCGATCCCCCTTGCGGGCTCCCTTCGGGAGACTTCTCGCTCCGCTCGAATCCTCCGGTGTCCAAAGTGCCGAACGCGTTCT
>JBBRPL010000176.1:0-11938 GCA_038228205.1 Chthoniobacterales bacterium | reverse complement strand
CCGCGATGCATGCGGCGGCTCCTTTTCCCCTCGTTCCCGGCGGTAGATTAAATACTTTACCCTGGAGCCACGCGCCAGCCCCCGCGAAACGGCTCAGTCCAACCGCAGTGTATCCGTCATGCCGGGCCCTCCCAGCGCAACCCATCGTCACGCGCTCACCGGCCCGGCATGACGGATACACCGCTGCACGTTCGGCGACTTGCACGCGCTCTCTCTAACGCAGCATCCATGAGCTTCGACCTAGGTGTTTGGTTCCCGCACAAACGCGTCTCCGACGTACGAGCCGGAGAGATATACGTCCGCTTGTCCGGTACGGACCTCGCCGGCTTGCAACCGCACCCAGCGGTGGACGCATTCTATACGGATCTCACAGTCAGATACCCCGAAATCGACACAATTCCAGAAGAGCGCATTGACGATCACGATTACTGTCCGTGGAGTTGTGCACTCGATCACACGCCAGCTTTCGTCGTCATGCCCTGCGTCTGGTCCCAGGCCGAGAACGTCCATCGATTCGTTCACGAGTTGGCGCATCGGCACGGCCTTGCCGTTTACGACCCGCAGGCAAGTCAGATCACTTATCCCGATCATTCTCCGAGCGCGAACGGCAACAAACGGCCGTGGTGGCGATTTTGGTAGCACGATGGGCGCAGCACCTTCACGGGCGTCGTTCAACCCATGCGCTGCGAACACGCCTCCGCGTCCCATGCGGGTGGGTCGGACAATGGCCTCGAGGCAAGCTCCTAATCTATTGAGAACGTCACCTCACCATGCGCTACAGCCAATTGCCGCTACGCCTTCGTGGGTTCCCGCGCCAGCGGATCGGGGTTGCCAGGCTTCACTGCGAAACTCTCCTGAACCGATGAAACAACCGGAACTCGACCGCGAACTGCGGCTGCTCGTTAAAACTGAGGCAAAGAAAAACGGCTGGAAGTGGGTGGCGGGAATGGCCTACTGGACGCTCGGCCCGCTGTTTTTTGTGCTCGCTCCCATCGCCATCGCCAGGAACGGCCGCTTTTACTGCTCTCTCAGGTTCAAGTGGCTCGAACTTGACCGCGCCCTCTGGAGGGTGCTCGACTTGTCCAGCAACGAGGATCTGCCCTTCAGCCTCCACGCCAACGGGGCCTTCGCATTGCTTGGTCAGGAGATCCACACCATCTCCATGAATGGGCTGGAATGGCTGCCTGG
This sequence comes from Chthoniobacterales bacterium, assembly GCA_038228205.1. Classification (GTDB taxonomy): domain Bacteria; phylum Verrucomicrobiota; class Verrucomicrobiia; order Chthoniobacterales; family Chthoniobacteraceae; genus Chthoniobacter. The sequence goes on along the minus strand of JBBRPL010000176.1, from coordinate 10,750 downwards.
GGTGCTCGTGCAGCAAGTAGCAGAGGCGGCGCAGCAGGGCGGTGAACGGGCGAAGGAAGTCGCCGGGCAAATCACTTCGATTCATTCCTATCTCGAATTCATTCAACGAGAGCACGAGGCCTTCCTGCGGCTCGATCCCGGAGCGATAACCACTATCTGGACGGAGACGCTCCTGGTGGCCATGGTGGCCGGGGACATGGCGACTGCAGCGGAGATCGCTCGGGCCAGAATCGCCGCAGGCGCTCACGGAAAATTCAGCGTCGGCGGGAAATCGGAATTCGAGCGCGCGCTAGCGCTCTGCGAAACATGACGCCTAACAAAACGGATGCAGGCAACGGCTCGTCCGGCATCTGTCGTGTCATCGACGCTTCTTGCTCGCCGTCGCCTGATCCGGGACGTTCGGCGACTCGCGCATACGTCCTTTGAATCCACGACTATGATGACCTTTGCTGCGGCTCTCGTTGTACTCTTCGCTGCAGTCGCAGGTCTCGTCGCTCATCGCTACTTTCGAGTACTTCTAATCATCGGCTTGGCCGCAGTTTTCATCGGCGGTCTCGCACTCGCACTACCGGTCCTTCTTCCGAAAGACTTCTTTGTTCGTTACCCTCAGTTCGAGAACACACCAATTAATCCATACCTGTCCGTGCTCTACGGCGGTGTTGCATTGGTGTTTGGCGGCGGCGTCTCGCTGGGGCTGCTTTGCCGCTTTCTCCTCCTTCGCCTATCACGCCACAAACCCAAGGCCAACGTCGCGTAATCATGCGCTGCTGACAGGGGGTCGCTAGGCGTCATTCCCCACACACCATGAGAATCTGGAGCGCTCTCAATTCGCGATTCGTGGCCTCGCTTTTTGCGGTTGTCGTTTTCCTCGGTGCGGCATGGTTTGGCCTCCGCCCGCTATTGAGTCTTTCGTTTCTGAACAACGACGACTTCCGACGCGTTGACACACTTGCCCACCTCCAACTTCTTAGCTTTGCGGAGACACCGACTTCGGAGAATCACGCTCAGAAGTTTGTGGGTCGGGTGCGCAACAACTCAACCAATCTCGTCACCAGCATCACTGGAGCCCGCTTGATAGCGCGTGGGAACGTACGGCTCTGATACTGACTTCATTCCAGCCTTCACGGCTCTTTTCACGGCACGGACGGTGCTTTTCGCATTCATGGTTGTTTGAGCTTCGAGGTGTGGGGTGCAAGTCGTCTTCCCGTGGCCAGGCGGTGCGCCTCGATCCGGGCTGCGCCCGCGGGTTTTAGCGACATCACTTGCCGAACTTGCCGAAATACGCCGTGATGTCGAAATAGAGTGTCTTCATGGTGCCGTCGGCGGTCGTGAAATTCATGACGTCGTAATGTCGGCCCTTGGAACTCTGGAGTCCCTGGCTGCCTTCTGCGGAGCCGGGGAAGTGTTGGCGGATATATTCGTGCTCCGCATGAACGCCGCTCTGTTCGTCAGGGGCCTTGACGATGATGGCCTTTTCAAACGAGGAGCCGTCGCCGCCCGAAAGCGAGACAGCCGGAGGCTTGGCCGATGCGACGTGCGAGAGGCATAGGACGGCAAATGCGGTGATGATGCGGGTGGGGATTTTCATGTGTCGTATTTTGGGGATTGGAGGGAAGAAAATTTAGCCATCGTGCCGGCAAAGACGGTCATCACAGCACCCAGTTCGGCGAGGTTCATCTCTGTCAATGAATATCACAGGTTCAGGCGGTGAGAAGGTCTTTTGCTCCGCGGGACGGCGGGCGATGGGGTGAGGATCACGGGCCGTCCTGGCGGGGTAGCTGGCCGGGCGACGAGGATCAGCCGTGGGGATGCGCCGTGATGGCCGGCCCGCGGCGAGGGCGGGTCGAAGGCGCTTCGGAATGCTCCCCGCCATGATCGTGGAACGAAAATGAGTGTGCGGAGGCCCTCTGGGGGCCTGGCGAATCATCGTGACTGTAACGAATTTGTAACGCGAAAAGCGTTACAAAAAGCCCTCCCAGGTAACGGAAATGTAACGCGCGGAGCGTTACAAATGCGTTGCAAAAAGCGTTACCAGAGAAGAGAGAGAGAAGAGTAAGAGTACAGACCACGTACCCGAAATCCCTACCGCTCCCCCGAGAAGAGAGAGCGCTCTCGCTCGCGGGCGGGCTTGCTCGCGAGGCGTGCGCCCGGGCGAGCGGACGCCGCTGGCGCAGGTCGAGGGCGACCCGCGCGCGCTGCGCGGCGCCGTGGCGGCAGGCGGGGGAAGCGGGGTGAATCTGGCGGTGTGCGGCGGGCTTGCTGGGGCCTGCGCGGCGGGGTGGCGAAAAGTGGCTCCGCGGAATAAAATTGCTTTGCGAATCGCGGGATGTTAGCCTGCCGAAATGAATGCGATTCTGTTCCCGCTCATCGCGATTTTCTGGGTTGTGTTTTGCAGGTCGTCCGAAGGGCAGGTGCTCGTCCCGGCACAAGCGGTCCAAGGCGCCCTCAAGTTTGCCGGCGAGGGTCTTGCGCAGCGCGGATATCCCGGCGGTCTCGAGGCCGCTGGACAGGCCTGCGCTGCGGAACTCGGCGGGATGCTGCCGCTGCACCGCAGTCGCGATTCTGCCGCCGCTTCGCTGCGAGGCGATTCTTTCGCCGCTTCGCTGCGAGGCGATTCTTTCGCCGCTTCGCTGCCAGTGGCGCGGCGCACGTTTCGCCCCGATGTGGTGGGTGCGGTGTTGGCCGGACAGGTGTCCTTCGGCAAGTCGCGTGATGCGACGGCGAGCGCGCCAGCGACGGCGAGCGTGCCAAACATCGGCGCGATCGGCGCGATGGATGAATTCGCGATTGGCGCCTTTGCTAACGATGCCACGTTAGAAGCGCCTTCGTGCCGTCATCCGGAGGGAACGGGAAGGCGTTGGAGCTAGTGCGGAGATGACGTGGCGCTGCGGCGGCTGCGTGGGCTCGGCGATGCGCCCAAGGAGTGGCGGTTTCCCTACCGCCGAGGAGGCGGTTGAGGTGCTGGTGGTGGCCGGTGCCTTTGGGGCGAGCACGAGGAGGGGGAGGGGGCTCGAGGAGTGTTTGAAAATTCCGAATCTCATGGATCTCGTTGATCTCGCGAGAACGCGCGAGTTTCTCACAATTTTCGGTCACAGAGTGCGCGGGTGGATCGGCTTCTCCGAAGGCGATGGCAAAAAATGGGCGGCGAAGCCGCGACTCTTTTTCCCATCGCGTTGCGGAGAACGCGATCCACCTGCGCTTTCTGAACGCGGGGGCCCAATCTGGCGCCTCGCTGCTCAATGTCATCTCCGCACTGATGATGACGGCGAGGGGGCCCGGGGCTGGCGAACGTGGCCGCGGAGGCCCGGAGCCAATCGCTGACGCGTGGCGTCATCCTGGCGAAGGCACAGGGCGGACGGCGGATGCCCGATCGCTTTTGGCTTGCTTCTTACGCATAAGGCCGCCCATGGGGCGCGGGATGCCAAACAAACAACCGGGCAGGCGCAAGGCGTCTGGGCGGGCAAAGGGCGCCGCATCCAACCCGATCGAAACGCCAGCCGCGGCGAAGAGAGCAGAGCGTCCGTCACCTTATGCGGGGAAGGAACTGGTGATCGCCACGGCCATCGCGGCGCGCCTGAGAAAGGGGGAACCGATGGTTGTCATTCTGCGCGATGACGGGATGCCAGGTGGCGACGCGCTGGAAGAGTGGCGGGTGAATGATCCGGAGATCGATCGGCTCATGGCACGCGCGCGGCGGGATGGCTTTGATGCGATCGCGGCGGAGTGCCTGGCGATCGCGGACGATACGAGCGGCGACACGATCGTGGGGAAGACCGGGGAGCGGCCGGACTCGGAGTGGATCCAGCGCTCGAAGCTGAAGATCGAGACACGGCTGAAGCTGCTCGCGAAGTGGGACCCGAAGCGCTACGGGGACAAGCTCGAGGTCGCCGAGGACGGCGCCAGAGCGGACCAGATAAGCAACGCCGGCCTGCCGGAGACGCGCCGGGCGTCGCTCATCGAGCGACGGCGGCAGGCGATGACTAACAAACACTGACTATGGATGATGACACGCTGGCGGCTACGCCCATTGGATTCGCGGAGACCGTGCTCGGGCTTTCGCTCTACCCGTGGCAGGATGAGGTGGTCTCGTGGTTCGAGGCGGCGCCCGTGGAGCGGGTGAAGGGCACACTCGCCACGCCCAATGGCGCGGGCAAGGATGACCGGGTGATCGCGACGCTGGCGCTGTGGTGGGTGAGCGTACATCGGCGCGGGCGGGTGATTATTACCTCGAAGGATTCGCGCCAACTGGACGAGCAGACGTATCCCGCGCTGAGCAAGCATCGCCACAGGTTCGAGGGGTGGAAGTTCATCAAGCGTTACATCGAGACGGCGACGGGCGGAAAGATCATTCTCTTCACCACGGACGAGCCTGGCCGCGCGGAGGGCTGGCACAAGGAGGACGACGAGGACGGGCCGCTGCTGCTCATCGTGAACGAGGCGAAGAGCGTGCCGGAGGATATCTTTCACGCGTTCGACCGGTGCACTTACAACGCGATTCTCTACACGAGCTCGCCGGGGATGATGCATGGCAGTTTCTGGGAATCGCACGCGCGCGAGGAACTGGGCTTCCGGCGCAAGTGCGTGGGGCTGGCGCAGTGCCCGCACATTCCGCCGGAACGCATCCGCGATGTGACGACGAAATACGGGGCGCGCCATCCGTTCACGCTCTCGACGTTGCACGGCGAGTTCATGCTGGATGGGGCGGAGTCGAGGTTCGACTTCGAGGGGCTGGAGCGTTTGCAGCGGATCGCGGAGAACTGCCACGCGGGCGCGCGGCGCGGGATCATTAGTGAGCATGGCGGCACTTTTACATTTGCGCCGGATGCGAACGGCTGGGCCTGGGTGAGTGAAGCGCCGGCGGAAGGGCGCGCCTACCTGGCCTTCGCCGATCCGATGAAGGGCGAGCAATCCGCGGGCAGCACGCACCGGGACACGCACGCGTGCGGCGTGCTGCGCCAGGGCTGGCTCGACGGCGATCGCGTGGATCGTCCCACGGAGTTGGTGGCGGCGATCCATGTGGATGATCCGGACGCGTTCAGCGGCGCGGCGTGCCGCTGGGAACTGAGCGTGCTGGCGCATCGGCTATGGCAGCTGGCGGGCTATTACGGCGGGTGCACGATCGTGCCGGAGGAGAACAACTACGGGGGCGTGTTGATCAAGGAACTGCTGGACCTGGAGGCCGACGTGTGGCAGCGCGAAGATCCCGACCACGAGCGCGGCGGCCGGCGCACGATTCGCAAGTATGGCTACCAGACGAATTCGAAGACGAAACGCTACTGGGTGGAGGAACTAGCCAAGGCAATTTTCGAGCAGACTTTCATTTGCCGCTTCAAGCCGGCGGTGGCGCAACTGGCGGCGTTCGTGCAGAATGACGACGGGACGTGCGAGGCGCGGCCTGGGGCGTTCGATGACTTCGTGGCCGGGATCGGAATCGGGTTGACGGTCGGGGCTTACAAGACGATGCGGCCGCAGGCCACCGGGTGGTATCCGTCCGAGCCGCGGCGGATGTTGCGGACCATCAACAAGGCGGTGTCGTGAGGGGGAGAGATCCAGGCCCGCGACCGGCGCCCCGGCATCGCCAAAGGCGCTTCGTGCCTGATCATCGAGGGGGGAACGTGCAGGACAGTGACCGAGTGTCTCACGCGAAGGTGTTGAGGATCAACCTTCTACGGCGACCGAATTCAGGGTTGGCAGCTTCGCACGATTCGCGTTGAGCGTTAAGAAACTTCTTGACATCTAGTTTAAATGGGCTCTCGAGATCGCCCATGCCGTGAAATCGTGTATCTTCCTGATGCTGTGGAGGTTGCCTCAAACTCTCTTGAATGTTTCTTCGCGGCTGGCATCACGGGAGGCTCCGCCCTCCCGTGATGCCAGCCGCGCGCGTTGCGCGAGGAGACTCCTACAAGCGGCGCGGCGCCGCTTGTAGGTGAGTGGTGAAGCGCCTGTCCAGAAAATAAGCCTTCCCTTCCCGTATTGATTTAACAAATATATCGCTGTTTTTATTAATAAAAAACGATGAGCGTACGCCCGCAAAGCTTGAAAGCATCAATGCTCAGCCGGATTTATGGCAAAGGTAGGGGTGCGCTGTTCACGCCAAAAACCTTTTTGGACCTCGGCAACCGCACCGGTATCGGAGTGGCACTGTTCGAATTGATGCGCGACGGCATAATTCGAAAGGTAACGCGGGGTGTATACGAATACCCGAAAACGAGCAGCCTCATTGGTCCCCTTCCGCCTCGTCCCGAAGCCGTAGCAAACGCGATCGCAGTTGCGGAGGGCTTGCGACTCCAGCCTACAGGGGCCTACGCAGCCAATCTCCTTGGTCTCTCGGAACAAGTACCAGCGCGAATCACATATTTTACGGACGGGACCTCAAAAACCATTCGCGTCGGAAAGCAGACCGTCATATTGAAGCGCACAACCCCGAGAAATATGCAGTTGCATGGCAGCATCGGCGGCTTGCTGCTGCAAGCGCTTCGTCATTTGGGGCAGAAAAACGTTGGTCCCGCGCAAATCGAGATCCTACGCAAGCGCCTATCTGCTAAAGAGAAAGCGGAACTCGCGGCGGCTGCAAGATGGGTCCCAGCGTGGGTCGCCGAGGTAATGCGAACGATCTCCACCGGCGAATAATATATGGACACCTTGTTAGCCCGTACTACGCCCGATGAACGGCGCGACCTATTTGTGGCAACCGGCGCAAGGATGGGCATAAGCGAGCACATTATTGAAAAGGATTTTTGGGTGTGCTGGACATTACGAAGATTGTTTTCCATCCCGAAAATCGGTGCTCATTTGACGTTCAAGGGCGGAACATCGTTGTCGAAGGCGTATGCATTGATTGAACGCTTTTCGGAAGATGTCGACCTTACTCTTGAGCGCAGTTGGCTCGGGGTAGCAGATGCACCGACTGGCAGTCCCCGTCAATGGCTCAACAAACTCAAAGATGCATGCCGCTCTGCAGTGAGTGAAATGGTAGTGCCGGCTCTTGAAGCGGACATGAAGCAGAGGCTTTCGGGAGAACAATGGAGTCTCATCGCTCCGCAGAAGCAGGACGAAGACCCTCGTGAACTTTTGTTTCGTTATCCAAGTGTCCTCTCTGCCCCGAAAACGCCCTACGTGGGGCCGGAGGTGAAAATGGAATTCAGCGCGCGGTCGGAAATCGAACCGGCCCGCGAAGCATCAGTACGCCCATACGCCGCTATCGAGTTTCCGGATGTTATACCCGACGCGGCGGTTCCTCTGCGATGCCTTGATCCCGAGCGCACACTCTTTGAAAAGGCCACCCTTTTGCAAGAGGAACTTCAGCGTCCTTTTGACCAAGGTGTGCGCAAATACCTGTCTCGGCACTACTACGATTTGGCACAAATGGTGCACCGAGGTGTGGCAGCGTCGGCACTCGCAAAGATTGCGCTGTACGATGACGTCGTAAGGCACCGCTCGACATTTTTCAAAAATCGCTGGATGGGAGATTACGCAGCAATGAGGAAAGGCCCGCTGATTTTGCAACCCACTGGCGAACGTCTCGAAGACTGGTACCGCGACTATGCGCAAATGGAGATAATGCTGTTTCGAAGCCCGCCGGACTTTAGCGATCTCTTGGCAACCGCACAGGCTTTTGCCGAACGCGTCAATACAGCACGTGGTATTTCCAGATAGCACTAAGTTTCCTCCAGGGGCCACCGAACTGACTGTCGCTGGAAAAGGCCGCCGCCTATGATGTAGCCCGCCCGCATTTCCGAATAATCTTGACCCTTACGCAAAATCCTCCCCATGGGCGCGAGGTGCATGACCGAGGACACTCCAGACACCACCACTTCCGAACCGGCGGACGCGCCGTTCGATACTTCGCTGAAACTGACTGACGCGCAACTCAAGCGCCTCATCGAGCACGTGAATACGCGCCTCGATGAATGCTGCCGGGAGATGGGCCGCGGCATGGATGGGATGACGGTGGGCGGTTCGTGGCTGGATCGACGGCGGACGAATCAGCTCTGGTACGAAGGAGATCTGGAGTGGCGCAAGAGTGACGAATACCTGGGCGGGGTCTTCAACGAGTCGAACTTTTCCCGCGGCGATGGGAAGCGCTATGTGCGGCACATGGCGGCGAAGATCACGGATGATCTGATCGGCACGTCGCCTTTCTTTGCGGTGATGAAGAAGGAGAACGGGCACGATGCGCCGAGGGCTTCGCTGCTGAAAGCGATCGAGGACCTGACGCAGGAAGGGGTCGAGGGTTCGAATGTGCCGGAGACGCTGCGCGAGGCGGTGGAGCTGGCGCTGGTGCGCAATGAGGCGGTCGTGAAGCTCCGGAGCGTCTTCGAGGCGACGGGCTATCACGGGCCGGCAGAGGTGCTGGTGGATGCGGTAGGACAGCCGGTGCTCACTCCGCAGAAGGGGCTCTATATCTACAAGAACGATAACTTGCTGCCGGTAGGGGGGAAGGGATCGATCAGTGATCAGTCCAGCGGGGGCGATCAGTCCGGAGATCCAGGCGGGACGCCCGGGGGTGGGGGGATGCGGCAGGATGCCGCTTCTACTTTGGGGACGGGGGCGACGGGGATGATGGCGCTGGAGAAGGATGCGAGCTTCGTTGTTAGCCAGGAACAGGCCGCGGCGTTTGAGTATCAGGTATTCAACGATCTGCCGCAGATGCAGGTGGAGCGCGAAGGGCTCGATGCCCGGGTGCTCGACCCGCGCGACTTTATTTGTCCGCTGAAGGTGAATGACATTCACGATGCGGATAACGCCGGCCACGGAAGCCTCCACTCTCGGTTCAGGGGCCGAAGGCACACCGACAGAAGCCGGTCCCTCGCCGCAGCCACAAGCTGGCGCCGAACCAACGTCCCCGGTTGCACCCGCGCCCGCTCCTCGTGTCAGGGGTGATATTAAGTCCAGTGACCTCGGCGCAACCGTGATCGATGCCAAAGGCCGCACCGGCATCATCTACCAGATCGGCAAGAATGGCATCGCCGCCCGCGGCGCGGACGGCAAGGCTTTCGGCATCCATCCCCGCGACGCGCAGATCCTCTCACCCGCGCCGCAAGCCGCGAGGACCAGCGCCCGCGTGGAACCGAGCGAGCTTCCGTCCCCTGGGTCCGGCATGCCCCCGGCATCGAACCTGGATGACGCTCAATCATCCTCTTCCAATCATGCCGGCGAACAGAGCCGGCCAGGCGACCCGCTTCCGATTCAACCAGAACATTTGCGGGCCGTTAGACAGTTTTTTCAGCGGCCTGGCGGACCTGAGGGGCAATTAAAGAGACTAGGCATCGAGCAAGTGCGCGCTTCTCCGAACGAAGCACCGGGCGGAATGGTGATGTGCTCCGATGGCCGATTGAAATGGTGTGAGGAAGTACTTTTCACCAAGTCTCTATGGGTAAAGCCGGAATTGCGATCGTTAGTGATTGATACGCTACTGATCGAAGAAATGGCTCACCGGGCAAACCATCTGGTGGAGTCGCATAGTTCCATTCGCTCGGGCTTGCGCTGGAAGAAAGTGCCAGGGCCAACCAAGGAGCTTGTCTCGGAAGCTTATGGCGATACAACGCACTTTAGCAAGCTCAGTGCGGAATACATTCGCATGTTGGTCCAAGTCCGCAATGGTTTTCCGCTCTCCGAGGAATTCTTCCAGAATACCAGTGCTTTGCGGGCGACCTTGATGAAGCCACAGTCTCCGGAAGTAGAGGGGCTCGTCAGCAGAGTGACCGAGATGTTGCTTAACGGAAGGGATCCCCATCCGAAGTCTGATTCCGCATCTCACAGTCCATACGACGATTACTATGCTGGCGAGTTGCGGAAAAGTGATGCGGATGGTACGAATAATGAGTAAAACCTTCTCCCGCCGCCGCCACGGAGGCTGCTGCGGAATCGACACGCTAACTCAGTATCAGCCCAGGCTCTTGCCCATGCCACGCATTGACTTCCAACGAAAAAGCCGTAGATTATTCCCATGAGTAGGCGCCGCTCGACTTCACGGAAACCTGACAGCATTCTGGATGAGAATCCTGGTCCGTTGCCGCACATCACCGGGCCGGACACGCCCGAGAGTCGAGCCGAGTTACAAAAAATGCTCCGCGAATTCGAAGATCCTTCGACACCGTGGGGCGCCTATTTTCGAGACCGCTTCGGCTGGGGTAGGAAGCCTGATGAGTGATTTGCGTGTCAACGAAAAGGCCATAAACAGTTTCCATGAGTAGGCGCCGATCGACTTCATGGAAACCCGACAGCATTCTGGATGAAAATCCTGGTCCGTTGCCGCACATCACCGGGCTGGACACGCCCGAGAGTCGAGCCGAGTTGCAAAAGATTCTCCGCGAATGCAAAGATCCTACGACATCATGGGGCGCCTATTTTCAAGACCGCTTTGGCGGGTTTGGGAAGCCTGCTGAGTGATTTGCGCGTGCACGAAAAGGCCATAAACAGTTTCCATGAGTAGGCGCCGATCGACTTCACGGAAACCCGACAGCATTCTGGATGAAAATCCTGAGGGGGAAAAGGGGTCAGGCATCATATCTTGACAGAGCGGGCCCATCGTAGCAGAGCCAGTGACACGCCGGGCAGTTGGGGCTGTCCCTTTTGCCTTCGAATCTGCTGGCTCACGTTCGCCGCACTGCCCATGGCCAATGCCCGCGCCAACCAACCCTGCCCAACCGTGGTATGCTCCCAGATGGCCCGCGCGATCGTGACTTTGCGGGCGTCGGAGCCGGGTGCTTGCGCCAGTTCCTCAGCAGCCCACCCGGCGGCGCGCAGT
>JBBRPL010000175.1:0-11997 GCA_038228205.1 Chthoniobacterales bacterium | reverse complement strand
TCGAGTTGCTCGCGTTCTTTCGAACTGAGTCCGATGTGATGCTTTTTCTTGGGCATCGCATCCATTTATACACTGATAAAGATAGTACCAGTCTAATCTTTCAATAATTACCATCGGCTAACGAGTGACAAAGCACTAGTTTCCTCGCCAGCGCTTCCTTATCCCGGCCACGGCCGACCGCGACCGTCACGAAACCCATCTGCCGCGCATACTGCACGCCGAGATGCCCCAGGCCGCCGATGCCGTGCACGGCCACCACATCCCCCGCGCGCGCACCCGAATTGCGCAACGCATTGAAGACCGTCACGCCCGCGCACATGAATGGTCCGGCTTCCTCCGCCGGCAGTTCATCGGGAATCGCCGCCAGGGCCTCGGACGGGACAACAATGTATTCGGCGTACCCGCCGTCGAAATCGATGCCCGTGATCTTGCGATTGACGCACATCGCGAAGTCGCCCCGCCGGCATTGGTTGCAATGAAAGCAATGGCCGCCATGCCAGCCCACGCCCACGCGCTGGCCCGTCTTCCATTCCGCCACGCCGCTGCCGAGCGCTTCGATCCGCCCGGCGACCTCATGGCCGGGAACGCGAGGATATTGCAGACCGGGCCAGACCCCGTCCTTGATGAGCACGTCGCTGTGACAGATGCCGCAGGCCTCCACCTTCACGAGGACCTGTCCCACGCCGGGTTCCGGGATCTCGCGTTCGACCAATTCCCAATCTCCGCCGGGTTTGCTGATTTGCGCCAATTTCATTTTTTTCATGATCGTAATTCGGATTGTTCGTTAAACTCGACCGCATCAAATCACCACCCACAAAGGCAACTGCTCCGAAACCGTGGTGTCAACGGCAAAGAGGTCTACCTTGCGCCATCACGACGATGCGATTTCAGCGAGGCCAACGCGGAGCTGTTTGGGTAGCGCGCGATGCACTGGCCCGGGGAACTTACCCAGCGAATGAATTCGCTGCTACGTAACCGGCTCGTGCGCGGCAAGTTGGCTTGGCAGGCTGTTGAAAAACTCCCGCGAAGCGTGTCATCGGACGGACCGCCCTTCGTGAGATGGTCGTCGCGCCCGGATGACTGCGGCGACGCTCACCAGGATCAGAACTGCGCCGAAGACGCAGACGATCGCCGCTCCCGAGGGCAGGTCGGAGTAGAAGGAAATGAAGAGTCCCCCGATGCCACCGAGGAGCGAGAGCAACCAGCCAATCAGCAGGCGGTGGCGAAGTGTCGCGGCCAGGCTGATCCCGCAAACGGCGGGCACGATGAGGTAAGTGAAAATGAGCAGGACCCCGGCGATGCGAACGAAGCTGGTGACGACAAAACCGAACGAGGCGTAGAAAAGAAAATCCCACAGCCGGACCTTCCAACCTTCCCGATACGCGGCGTCGCGATCGAAAGAAACGAGAAGAAATCTCCGGCGAAAGGCGAAATGAAACGCGCCGACGAGAAGGAAAAGGCCGAAGCACTTCCAGACATCTCCCGGCGTGACGAGCAGGATGTTGCCAACCAGCATATTCTTGATTTCCTCGTCGCCTTCCGCGGCGCGGCTAAGCAGGAGCACGGCGGCGGCGGCGGCCACGACGTAGGCAATGCCGATGACCGCCTCCTGTGGCACCTTGCTCTCCCGCTTCCCGGTGAGGGAGAAGATCGCCGCCCCCACGAGGGTAAATCCCAGGGCGATCGCGAAGGTCGCCGGGCTTTCCAGGTCCAGGCGGAGCAACACGGCGACGCAAATACCGAGCGAGGCCATCTGCGCCATGGCGATGTCGATGAAGATGATCCCGCGTTGCACCACGTGAATGCCGAGATAGACGAGCAGCCAGGGTAATAAGATACAGGCCACGATGGGCCAGAGCATGACGTCCCACATGGCTATTTGAGCGCCGAGGCCACCCGGTTAATCAAGGCATCCATGTGCGCGATGTAGGTATCCGCGTTCGGGAGCGCTCCCGGAAATTGCGCGGCATCCACGACGTGCGCCCCGGTCGATGAGGCCACCTTTTCGGCAATTTTTCGATTCTGATGCGGCTCGACCAGGATCGCCTTGACGTGTTCGCTCTTCATTTTCGTGATCACTTCCGCGAGGTGCGATGGGGACGGCGGGATGCCGGGCTTGGGCTCCAGGAAGATCTCGATCACGAAGCCAAACCGGTGCGCGAAATAGACCCACGAATCGTGGTAGGCGGCAAGGGGCTGCCCTTTATAAGGAAGCAGGGCGCGCCCCCAATCCTGGAGCCTGGCATTGATGGCCGCCTCGAACTTCGCGTAGTTTTCCTGGTAGCCGGCGGCGTTCGCGGGATCGACGGTGGCGAAAGCCTGGGCGATGTGCTGGGCCACCGCTTTCGCAATGATCGGGTCCACCATGAAGTGTGGATTGCCGGAGGCATGAACGTCGCCGGCCGCGCGCGAGAGCGATGCCGGGACATCGAGCAGGCGGATGCCCTGCGAGGCCACGACGCGGCCCGGCTTGCCGCTCTCGATCTTTTCGTTGCGCGCATTTTGCAGGAGCGGCGGCAGCCAGCCGACTTCGAGTTCCGCACCGCCTTCGATGAGCACGTCGGCGGTTCTCAGCTTGACCACGAAACTGGGCCGCGCATCGACGAAATGAGGATCTTCGGTCGGCTTGGCCAGCGAGGTGACTTCCACTTTGTCGCCGCCGATTTCGCGCGCGACGGCAGCGTAATCCGCCAGCGTCGCGACGACGTTGAGTTTCGCATGGGCGCTCCGGGGCAATGCCCCGGCGAGCGCGAGAGCGATGATGATGTTAGTGATGATGGATCGGGTTTTCATGGATGTTAGGCGGTGGGTTTAAAACTTGTGGGCGCCGTGCGCACCAAGGGCGAATTCGAACTGGAGGAAAACGGAATCCGCGTCCCGTCCGTCGAGGAAGCGGGTGGCATCGAGGAAGTCGTGATTGTATTGCAGGCGCAGTTTGGAGAACTCGGACATGAACCACGTGAGGTCCGCCGAGAGGCGCCACCGGCTCTGCCGCTCGGGATCGTCGGTGACCTCCGAATCGCTCATGTGGAGGTAGTCGCCGCGGAGGCCCGCGCTCCAGCCGGTCTTAAAGCCCCAGACGACCTGCGAATATGCGCCCCAGTCATTGAAGGTCTCCCCCACGGGAAACGAGTTATCGAGGCCGCGCCCGGCTTCGAAACGGCGATACATGGCTTCCGTCTGCCATTTCACATAGGGCCAGCCACCGCCGGCGTTGGCGGGCTTCCACTTATAAAAGGCATCGACCGAATAGATCTGGGTGTGCGACGTGGGGCCGGTGTCGTTCGGGCCGAAGGCCGCGGAGATCCCGGCGAGCAGGGTTTTCGTGCCGCCGAAGTCGAACGAGCTTTCCCAGCGCGGAACGAAGACAAGGTCCTGCAGGCCGCGAAGCTGGCGGTCAATGGTCTCGCGGCCCGCGAAGGTGCCGTCGTCGCCACGATTGCGGAAGGAAAAGCCGGTGCTGCCTTCGCCATTTTGGACCGCGAGCATGAGTTGCGAATACCAGGGCGTCGGAACGATCCACGCCCCCTGCACACCGACGCCGCGCAACCCATCCGGCCCCAGCAAACGCCCCTGCACGAGCGGCGCATCGATGAAGTCCCACGTGTGCGGATGCATGGAGTTGATCCGGCCCAGCGGGGAAAAGAATTGCCCCGCTTTGACCTGGAGATTCCACGGCAGGCTCGTCGTCTGCCCGAACGCCTCTTCCACTTCCACCGAAGTTTCGTTCTGCGGATCGAGCTTGAAAACGATATTGGCGAAGCCCTCGAAATACGGATCGACCGCCCCATCAAATACGAGTTCCGTGTTGCGGGCATTGAAGCCCCGGTGCAGCGGATCGTGGTCTCCGACTTCGATGGTCTCGAGAACCCGCGCCGTGGAAGCCGCGGCGTTGATCAGCACATCGAGGGAGATGTTCAGGTAGGTTTTCGCCCCGCCGGCGAGTGTCAGGGGAGGCCCGCCGAGGCTGGGGCCTGCCACGACCGAGGTGTCGATGGTCGGGATGGCATTGGCACCGGCCGCAGGTGGCACCGGGGCCGGAGCCGGTCCCGGCATGCCCGGCGAGAGGACCACGGAATTATCGGTGGTCGGGAACTCCACTTTCGATGTCGAACCGGATGGCGGTGGCACGTTGCCGGGCGTGAGTGACACCTCGCCAATTCCCCCTTTCCCAGTCGGCAGCGGTGGGGCGGTGGTCGTGGCCGCGGTTGTTCTCAGGCTCTCGATCAGCGCCTGCTGATCGGCGAGCTGCTTTTTCAATGATTCGATTTCCTGCTGCTGTTGGGTCTGCATCTGGCGAATGCTTTCCTGCATGGCCGAGAGTTGGTTCTGGACGGGGCGCGACGGCGCCTCATCCGCCGCGAAGGCGCACGAAGCGCACAGCGCGTAAGCTGCGATAAGTTTTTTCAAGATAGTTCTCCTGCGTTTGATGGATGGATGGAAAGCGCTGCCGCCGAATGGCGGTGGCGCGCACGGTGACCGATTAGGACTGCCTAGGAGGCAGCCGGTGGTGCGTGTTCCAGAATCCGCAGAACGCGGAAGAGTCCTTCCAACCAATCGCAGCGCGGCATCGGCTGAGAACCGATCCTGGCCATCACCGCGACCACGAGAACCACCACGACCACCGCCTCTGCCCCACCTCCCGTGAAGAGCACCACGGCGCAATCGTGATCGTCATTATGCGCATCCGCATGCACCCACTCGTGCAGCGCCGGAGATGCCGCCATCGCCAGGACCGCCAGCAAATGCGCGAGCAAAATCGCGACCAGCGTGCGCTGGAATCGCGAATGCTTAATGCAGAATGCTTGCATGTAGTCGATACCTAGACGCCGTGTTCAGCGCGAACAAGCTTTTTTTTCCCGAGGCTTCCTGCACCGCTTCACCGCTCGTGGGCGGCCTTGGCTCATGTTCTGAACTTTGGACAGCGGAGGTGTCCCAGCGATTAGCCCCGGGTCGAGCGAGCTTGCGAGCGAACACCCGGGTATCCCCCCCCCCAGCGAACGCTCCATCCGTCCCGGCGCAGCCGCATCTCCTCCGAGAGCGGAGGGGAACGATGCGGCCAGGAGGCCGGGACGGATGGACCTGCGCTGTTTTGGGAGGGAACCCCGGGTATTCGCTCGTTACACTCGCGCGACCCGGGGCTAATTTCTCTTGTCCCTCCGGGACAGTTGCCCATTTACACCGAACTTCTGCACCGCTTCAACGCTCGTGGGCGGTCTTGAGCCCCTGTTCCCGCATCCACGCGGCGACGCGCTCTCCGGTGAGCGCCTGGCTGCTAAGCCGGTCCCGGATCATGAGGCCCGCCGCGGCGCCGACAGCGTAGCCCATGCCGAGGCATTGCGCGGTCACGCGCGCGGAGGCCAGCGCCTCGTGCTCCGCCGACATGCAGCGTCCGGCGACGAGCACGTTCGAGCCGATCGCGGGGATCAGCGTCTCGAACGGGATGTCGTAGTGGTCGTCCTCGAGGTACTGGATCTTGAGGTCCCCGGCGCCGTGGGCCTCGATCGGCCACGCGGAAAAAGTCGCCGCGCCGGCCACCTTGCGCGCGCTCAAGACATCCGCATTCGTGAGCTGCCCCATGCCCCGGATGGAGCGCGTCTGGCGGATGCCGACCTGCGCGCCAGTCTCCACGATGTAGCTCTGCCGAAACGCCGGGAACCGGTCCTGGAGAAAGCGCGCATACTCGGCGGCCTGGGCGCGGCCTTCGATTTCCGCAAAGGTCATGTCGCCCGAATCGATGCCTGCCGGCACGCGCCCGTCGGGGAAAGTGATGCGCGTCATGTTGCATAACACTTCGCTACCATTAGGCATCGGGAAAATATAGACATGGTGGCGCGGGAGACGATAGCGCCCGCTCCGGTCCGCGTCCTCGACCGCGCGGCAGAGGTCGTGCGGGTCCAGCGCGAGGAAGGCCGGCATGTCCACCCGGCCCAGGCGGAAGATCATCGTGGGAGTCTGGACGACGCCCTTTTCGCCCAGCGACGTCTGGCCGCCGATGGCGTGGACCACCAGCGCATCGCCCGAGGCATCGATGACGACCTTGGGGCGAATGACGCGGTAGCCTTCGAGCAACCGGACGAGCAGCGCCTCGACGGTGCCGTCGGCGGCGGTGAATGCGTCGAGAAAGTAGGAATGAAACAGGACCTGCACCCCGGCCTCGGCGAGCACGCGGTCGGCGGTGCGCTTCCAGGCCAGCGAATCGTGCGGCAGCAGAGCCGTCCTGCCGAACTGCACCGGCGCGTTGACCCCGCCGATGGACTCGAGCCGGGCCCGGAATTCCTCGGCAAAGCCAAAGACAATCTGCCGGACATCCGCGCCGCTGCTGTGCAGTCCGCAAATCGTGCCACTGAGGCCCGCGACCGTGGCCCCGCCGCAAAATCCATATTTCTCCACGAGCAGCGTGCGCAATCCCTGCCGGCCCGCCGCGACGGCGGCGGCCACGCCCGCGGGCCCGCCGCCAATCACGGCGACATCCACCGCCGGGAGTTCCGGTGCGCGGAAGGAGGGGACCGTGAACGAGGAAGGCATCGCCGGGGGATGGATTTGGGGAGACGGTTCTTGCGGTTGACACTACCGGACGCTTGTCCGCAGTCCATGAAACTCGCTCGCGGCCCAGCAGGTAAAAGCCCTTCCCGATATATCTGCCCATGTTACTTTCAAAGAAAATGAAGACGCTGGATCGAAGGCCGGAGGACGGCTCAGTTCCGCTATCGCGGATCACGCCTTTTGGCCGGACGTGGCTCAGCTTTTTAGTGAGGCGGTAAAACGATTTCCCTTATGAACCGAAATTTGGCAACCAACCGCGTCGCGCTGATTTGTCTCCTCTGCGTTGCGTTGCTCATGACGCTCTACTATCTTTGTCCGTATCTTTTCATAGGACCCCTCGGCATCGTCTTGCTCGTGCCGGGTTCTTTGCTTTTCTTTATCTACGCCACTCGGTTGTTCCGGCCTCGATGAACCATGCACGGTTGGCCGCACCTGCGATGCACCACCCCGAGGAACCTGCCCAGCGAATGAATTCGCTGCTACGTAGCCGCGAATTTATTCGCGGAACCTTTCGCTACGGCCGCGATGTACCACCCCGAGGAACCCCCTCAGCGAATGAATTCGCTGCTACGTAACCGCGCCGCTCCGACGAAGCCGCATCCAGCTCGATATCCACCAGGCTGCCCGCATATCTTCTCTTGCTTTCGTATGTTTAGGTCTATTGAACATCCAGCCACAGCATGCCACCCATCAAAATTCTCCGCATCGTTCTCGCCTGCCTGGCACTTGTCATCGCCGCCCCGCCATCGCCCGCCAAGGACCCGGTTCGCATCCCGGCCGGCGCCAGGACGCGGCGGGCCGCCGCGGAACAATTCTTCAAGGCTTACAAGGCGCATGATGGGAAGGCGGCCGCCGAGGTGGCGAGCGATGGCCCGGTCAAGGAACTCCTGGCGACCCATGGCGCCAGCAAGAACCCTTCGCTCCAACTCATCGATGACACGCACATCTACTACGAGGGCGGCAGCCTGGAGATGAAGATCGTGAAGAATGACGACGGGCGTTGGTACGTGAAGAGCCTCGTCGGAACTGCGGACTAGGCGTCGCGTTTCATCAGAGCGTCCCCTTCCATTTCCAAACCAGTCCATTCCGATGAAGACCGCCCCCCGAATTTGCGCCTTTTTCCTGCTCGTCGCCAAACGCGAACGTATCACCCGACAAGTGGTCCCCGCGACTGCGGGGGCGGCGCCGGGATACCGAGCAATCTATTCGCGGAGCTGTTCGCTACGGTCGCGGTTCGCCGGCCCCGGGGAACGACCCAGCGAATGAATTGCTCGGCGCCTCCGCGCCGCCCCCCGCAGTCGCGGGGCCGCCTGCGGCGGGCATGTCGCTCCGCTCCGTTCGCTGCTACGTAGCCGCGAATTTATTCGCGGAACGGTTCCGCGGGCGCGGAGCCTCCGACTCGGCTGTTGAAAGACTCAAACGAAGCCTGTTATCCTATCGACAGGATCCAATGTTTTACGTCATTCGACTGACCTTCCTGTTCTCACTGCTCATCGATTGCGTCGCTTTGGGTGTCTTTTTCTTCACGGACCAGCGTGGAGCCGGTGGCTACGCTGCGGTATTGATA
This sequence comes from Chthoniobacterales bacterium, assembly GCA_038228205.1. Taxonomy (GTDB): domain Bacteria; phylum Verrucomicrobiota; class Verrucomicrobiia; order Chthoniobacterales; family Chthoniobacteraceae; genus Chthoniobacter. Next base: position 3,884 of record JBBRPL010000175.1, on the reverse strand, counting down.
TATACAGGTATCGTCGTTGGCCTGCTTGCCGGCTTCTCGCTCATGGGCCCCTCAACGCCACGCAGCCTTCACAGCGAAGCCCTACACCACACCTTTCTCGATGCATCTGCTCGTCGACAAGCGCGAGAGGATCAGGAAAGCGCACTTTCCTATGGGTTGATCATTTTCTTCTCCGCAGTCCTATCATGTCTTTGTGGTTACGCGCTCGCCACACACCTTCAAACGTAATCCGTGAATGGGGCCGGGCCCGCGATCCTGCAGCTACGTCGCCAGCAGCTCCCCAGGCTGGAGAAGGGGTTATGACCTCGACGAAGATGCGGCTGCGCCGGGACGGATGGAGTGTCGCTTGGTGGGTGGGGAACCCCGGGTGTTCGCTCGTTCCTCGCTCGACCCGGGGCTAATCGCTGCCATCCCTCCGGGATGGAAAAGGCGCCCATCGTCATCCCGAATTGCACCATCACCGCGCCTCGCGCTTGACACGTAAGCACTTCCTTACCTATATTGGCGGCATGGTCATGACTCCCAATCGCCAACCCGATGTCTTCGGAGCGATCAGCCATCCCGCGCGGCGCCATATGCTCGACCTGCTCGCGGAGGCTGAGCGCTCGGTCGGCGTCATTGCGGCGCACTTTGCCATGAGCCGCCCGGCGGTCTCCCAGCATCTCCGCGTGTTGCTCGATGCCGGGCTCCTGACCGAGCAGCGCCATGGCCGGGAACGCCGCTACCACTTCGTCCCCGAACGGCTCGGGCCGGTGCGGGACTGGATCGCGCATTACGAGCGGTTCTGGGACGACCGTCTCCTGCGTCTGCAGAAGCAACTATCCAAAATGAGCAAAAAATGACCAAGACGATTCGCAGAGAGCTTCAGATTCCGCAGCCGCGGGAGCAGGTCTGGCGGGCGATCACCGACAGCGCCACGCTCGCCGAGTGGATGTTCCCGAACGACATGGAGCCGCGCCTCGGCCATCGCTTCACGTTCCACGTGCCGCCGAATCCCAAGGTAGGGTTCGAAGGGATGCAGGTCCACTGCGAGGTGCTGGAGTGCGAACCGCCCAGCCGGCTGGCCTTCTCGTGGACGGCCGGTGCGCTCGCCGATTCGCGGGTGAGCTTCCGGCTCGAGCCGGACGGCGAAGGGACGCGGCTCTTCTTCGAGCATGCGGGCTTCGACGTCTCCCAGACGTGGGGCAATCAGGCATTCAAGGGGGCGGAGTACGGCTGGGCGAAGATGCTCGGGCAACTTCCCGCCGTTGTCGCGGGCCTCGTGGCCGATCACGATTAGGAGCGCCACCGATCTCATCACTCACCATTACACAATGATACGTCACTCCCTCCTTCCGAGCCGCCCTTTGTTGCAGGGCATCCATCCATGAATCGCACGAATCCCAAGGTGGATGGATATTTCAAAAGCGCCACCACGTGGCGGCCTGAACTGGAGAAATTGAGAACGATCGCACTCGACTGCGGACTGACGGAAGAGCTGAAGTGGGGCAAACCCTGTTACACGGTTCAGGAAAGTAACATCGTCATCCTCCAGGGCTTTAAGGAATTCTGCGCGCTCTTGTTTGCCAAAGGCGCCTTGTTGAAAGATCCCCATCATCTCCTGGAAAAGCCCGGCGAGAGCACGCAGGCGGCACGCCGCATTGCGTTCACCCATGTTCGGGAGATCGTGAAGATGGAGCCCGTGTTGAAAGCCTATATTCGCGAGGCCATGGCCGCCGAGAAGGCGGGTTTAAAAGTGGAGTTCAAAACGAATCCGGAACCGGTGCCTGAAGAATTGCAAAATAGACTGGATGCCATCCCTGCCTTCAGAGCCGCCTTTGGCGCGCTGACGCCAGGACGGCAACGAGCCTACATCCTTTACTTTTCCGCAGCCAAACAATCCAAAACGCGGGAATCCCGAATTGAAAGATGCATGCCACAAATTCTCAAAGGAAAGGGATTAAATGATTAGTAATGCCACCCAACGCACGATCCTTCGCTGCATCCATCTGGTCCTGAGCATTCCGATGCTCGGTTACATTTATGGCGAGCCTTCGGAGGTGGCCCAGTACGCCTCCGGTGTTCGGTATATCTTCGTTCCGATCATGTTGCTTTCGGGATACTGGATGTATTCCGGCGCCATCTTCGCCATCATCGGCGTGGCGGCATGGCTCGGGGCGTATCAGTTGTCCGGGTTTGGAGCGGCGCTCGCCAGCCAGATCGCGCTCTTCATCGGGCGGAAGATTTGGCTGGTGGTTCGTGCGCGCCAGGCAGCATCAGCCACGTAGCCGCGAATTTATTCGCGGAACGGTTCGCTACGGCGGCGGTGCACGGGCCCGAAGAACCTTCCCAGCGAATGAATTCGCTGCTACGTAGCGCCGGCATCGATGAGCGTGAAGGACTTCCATATACGGCAGCGCGTGAGTGGAGGGCCGTTTAGGGAACCAAACACGCGTTTCCAATGACGCCTGCGCGCTCCAGGGGCGGTCGGACGCATTCACGCACATGAAGAGCAACGCCCCAGATTTATTCCTGATGTCATTGAAGACGGAGGTGCGGACCCACTTTGCCGCTTGTGGCATGGCTTTTCTCGCGCTCCTGGCGAGCCGGTATTCAGGGCTCAGGGCCGCAGGCTCCGACGCGATTCTCCTGACCCCCTCCCCGGTCGGCTTGTTCGCCGATTTCCTGACCGCCGTCTTGATGCTGACCTTTTTCCGGGTGCTCTACGGCATCCCGCTGTGGTGGGTGCGGCCCGCGATTCGGCGGGTGGGAGTTTACGTCCTGTTCACGCTCGTCTTCGGGAGCCTCTTTACCTTGCGCACGCAGCAGGCGCTGGGGATGCGCGTGGAGCGGGAAGGCGTGAGAGTATTCTATCCCTACCCGGCGGCGTCCGTCGTCATGCCAATGGACGAGCGTTCGCGGCCACGCCTGCGCGAGACACCTGTGGTCAGCATCGTCGAGATTCCCGATACCTCCGTGCGTTTTGTTCCGGCGTTTCAGTTCGACGCGACCGGACAAGCCAGATTGCGCGCGCTCTATCTTGCCCTCACGGCTGCCACCACCCATGCTGGCTGATGCCACAGGAAACTCCATGCTCTGTCGACCAGGCTCCCTGAAATTGCGCCCATGGTTTCTCCTGTTCCCGACTGTCAGACAGTTCCCTCCCATCCAAGTCAGGCTGTGAAAATCGCTCCCGGCATGGATAAACAGCATGAGCGAGAATCAAAGACTGATCCGAATGGCGCACCTTTCCGCACCATGCAAGTGGCGCGCCGCAGTCCGCGGTCGCCAGGCATGTGGCTACCCGGAGCACTTTCGCGGAGCACTTGACCCGAAAAGGCATCTCTGCGATTCCTTTTGCATGCCATCGACACTCGAACAGGTCACAAAAGAGGCGATGGATTTATCTCCGCGTCAAAAGCTCGCCCTCGCAGAGTTCCTGCTTGAGAGCGCGGATGCTGCCACTGACCCCGACGCGGAGGCTGCCTGGGAAACTGAGATTAGCGACCGGATTCGGGCCATCGACGAAGGCCGCGTTGTCGGTGTGGCCTCCGAGGACGTGATGCGCTCCGCCGACGCCCGCCTGGCTCCGTGACCATCCGATTCGTCGAGGAGGCGCAACGTGAATTTCTCGATGCGATTTCCTTCTACGAGGAGGCCCGTTCCGGACTCGGACGTCAGAGGCGCAGCTTCAACTGTCCCGGTCTCCGACCGCATCTGGCGGGTCTGCACTGACCCTAGATCCGGAAATGGGAACCACGGATTTCGCGGATGGCGCGGATAAGGAGACACGAACGAGGACACTCACATTCTCCCATCGGGTGAGTGGCTTCGTACGTCCGGACACCCGGATCCCTTTGAATCCGCGCCATCCGCGAAATCCGCGGTTATTCCCATCTCCGTTT
>JBBRPL010000174.1:0-12143 GCA_038228205.1 Chthoniobacterales bacterium | reverse complement strand
TTACAACCAAATACGCCCAGCGGGATGGCACGAGCGGTACGCTGCGCAATCGCGGCCTGGTGATACGGCATCCGCTGAACACTACGACGGCTCTGCACGTGCTGCTTTCGCAACGCGGCACCCCGGTTGAAGCAGATAAGAAGATTGCGGAGGAAGGCTGGCGGCTGGTCGAAAGCGCCCAGGCGGAGGCGCAGTAGGCGGCTCTTGCGGCATCATTCTTCCTTGAGCTCGATCGGCCCTTTCTTTTCGGGGAAACGGGGCTGGATCGGCGCATAGTGCTCGCGAATCTTGCTGATGTCGGCGTGGATGTCACCCGTGGGGTAGAAGAGGGGACCGATGCTGCCCACGCGGTTCCGATAATCGAGATAACCCAGCGAGATGGGCACGCCCGCGCCGTGCGCGATGTGGTAGAAACCGCTCTTCCAATACTTCGCGGAGCTGCGCGTTCCTTCCGGCGGAACGGCAATGACGTAGTCGTCGTGCGCCCGCAGTCGCTCGATCGCTTGCGCCACGAGATTGGTGGTCTTGGAACGGTCGACGGCAATGGCGCCGAGCCAGCGGCAAAGCGGTCCCCAAGGCGGGCGGAAAAAACGGTCCTTTACGAACCAGCGCAGGCGAATGCGGTAATGCAAGGCGAGCGCGAGCATGAGCGGAGCATCCCAGTTCGAAGTGTGCGGCGCGGCGATTAGCACCCACTTGCGCACGTTCGGCAATCCGCCTTCCGCGCGCCAGCCCACGAGCTTGAGCAAGACATGTGAGATCGCCCGAAAGATCGGGGTGACGACGGGGGTGTCAAAAATCGTCGCGGCCATGCGGGGGAAGCGGGGGAGCCAGGTCACGCCCGGCGGGCGCGGAATGATCAGAAGGAAAGACTCAAGATGGTTTGGGGGGAGCGATCCGGGTGCGGAAGACGGGATAGAGATTGAGCCGCTCATCGCGGGATGGATGGCGCTCGAGGAAGAACTTCAGCCGCTGCGCCGGTGTGCTCGCGAAGGCCGCATCCGCCCCCAGTCTCGACTCAAACTCCGCTTTCAATTTCGGGTCAGCCGCGAGCATTCGGCGCGCTTCGTCTTCGGCGACGTAATCTTCCATGTATTCCTTCTGCTCGAAGACGCCGTTGAAAAAGCCCCAACTCAGGAAGGAGTCTGGACCCGACGGTTCGAAAAGGTGCAGGGCAAGCACGGCTCCCGCTTGCCGGATCGGGACGAAAAGCGAGCCCGCGGGAATCTCGCGTGCCTCTTTCTGCCAGGCTCCTTTGACTGTCGCGTTCGTCCGACCCTCGAAGGATTGCGGGGCGAGTTTCACACTCGCGACCCGGAAAACTTCGAGGTCCGCCTCGCTCAGCTTCCAGGCAGAATTGAGCCGGTCGAATTTGACCCCGTGCAGCGCGAGTTTCTCCGCGACCCAATTGGCATGGGCAGCATGTACGAGGTAGCCCGCTTCGGGCGCAGTCGCTTCCGGCCCGGGAGAAAGTTCGTCGCGCAACGGCACTTTCCAAACCTCCGGCTTCGACTCGTCGTAGCTTGTCCATTGTTTGCCGGAGATGTCCGACATGCTGCGGTGGAAGGCGTAGCCGAGGAAATCGATGATGCGCTCCTGGCGCGAGGCTTTCCACCCGAGTGCCACAGACTTTCCCGCGAGGCCGGCGGATGCCGCATCCGCTGCCGCGGCCGCCTTAAGCCATTTGGCGCCGGACTGGCCGGTGCGCCGGATCACACTCAAGATCGTGGTTTGGGTGGAACGCACCCGCTCCTTGTACGTGTGCCAGGAGTGCGTTTCGACCAGGATGCCGATGCGATTCCGCACCCCCCAGTAGCCATCGGAGAAACGGGGCGGGCTGATTCCGACCGTGAAGCCCGACGTGGGCACATCGGGAACCTCAAAATCGGGATAAAAATCCAGCGGGAGATTTCCGCCGTCGCGGAGGTCGGAAAGAATGCCATCGCTCAGCGCCCTGGCATCGGCCCGGAGCGCTTCCGGACCGGCGCGGGAGGGCTGCACCAGGACGGCAATGTCGTGCCGGAATTTGGCCCCGTCGGTCACGTGCAAATCCATGTAGACGATGGGATCCCAAGCCAGAAGCAGCTTGAGCATCGCGACCATCTCCGTGGCCTCTGCCTTGGTGAAGTCGCGATTGAGATTGAGGTTTTGCCCTGTGGTGCGCCAGCCCATAGCCGCCGGCCCGCGTTGGTTGGGCCGTTGGTTGGGTCCGAAGCGCTCGTGTCCGTCGATGTTGAAGACGGGCACGAAAACCACGGTCGTCTGCGCCAGCGCTTCGCTCTTCGACATGGCGGCGAGCAATTCCCGCAGCGCGATGAACCCCGCGTCCTTGCCGTCGATCTCCCCGGAGTGAATTCCGCCTTGGAAGAGGACCACGGGCCGCTGCTTGGCCTTCGCCGCCGCAGGCTCGAGAACTCCATCCTTAGAAACGACGAGCGCGAGCATCGGCCGCCCTTCGGGCGTGGTGCCGAAATTAATTGATTTCACCGACTTCGGGTACGCCTCGGCATAGGCGCGGCACAAACGCTCGACTTCCTCATAGCGCCCCGTCTCCTGAAAATCGGTGGCTTCAGCGTGGGTGGTGAGGACCGGCGCGGCCCGCAGCAGGGCGGCGCCGGCGAAGAGAAACACAGTGAGCAAAAATCGGTTCATGGTCGGCGGGGCAGCACGAAAATGCGGTGGTGGAGCGGAGCCTCAGCGCGCGGGGAGACTGGCGAATTCCGCTTCGTAGCCGGTCATCCGTCGATCGATGACGAACGGACCAAACGGCAGAAGGGCGGCGAGGAAAACGAGCGCTGAGCGCGCGATCGGCCAGCGCGCGACGAACATGGTGCGCAGGAGCGCCAGAGCAAAAACGACGAAGAGCACGCCGTGCGCCCAGCCCACGATTTTCACCGCCAGCGGCAGGCCGGCGAGATACTTGAGCGGCATCGCAACGCCGAGCAGCACAAGGAAGGAGACGCCTTCGATCCAGGCAACTCGGCGGAGGAAAGGGACGGGATTTTCCATGCGGGTCGCGAGTCTCCGCGCGGCGGGCGCAATCGTCCACCGCGGATCGCGAAAACGACACGCAAAACCCGAGTGGCGGAGCGCCCGGGCACCTGCCCAAGCCGGTTAAAACTCGGCAGCGTCGAAGGCCATCATGCTCGTTTTGCCCGCCTTGATAAAGGCGAGAAGGGCACGCGTTTCGGGCAGCACGTTGCTGAAGTAATACCGGGCGGTCTTGAGCTTCGTTTGGTGGAAGGCGTCGTCCTTGCCGAGGCAGGCCTTGGCCATCTCACACCACAACCAGGCCATGGCCGTCAGCGCGAAGAGATTCAGGTAGTTCGACGCGACTGCGCCGGCGTGCTCGGGATCGGTCATACCCTTCATGGCGAGTTCCATGGTCGTGGCGTTGAGGATCTCGAGCGACTTCGCGGTCGGCTCGACAAATTCCTTTAACTGGGCGTCTTCCGCGTGCGCCTGGCAGAACTTGTGCACTTTCTTGGCGAACGCCTTGTACATCCGGCCGCCTTCGACGGGGAGCTTGCGACCCACGAGATCGAGCGCCTGGATGTGATTCGTACCCTCGTAGATCATGGAGATGCGCACATCGCGCAGCATCTGCTCGATGCCCCAATCGCGCGTGTAGCCGCTGCCGCCGAGGACCTGAAGGGCGTCGCTGACATTCTCGAAGCCGCGCTCCGTCATGTAGCTTTTCACGATCGGAGTCAGCAGCGCCACCATGTCGGAGGCATCGGCTCGCGTCGTCTCGTCGGCGGCGTGATGGCTCATGTCGAGCTGCATGCCCGTCCAATAGGCGAGCGCGCGCATGCCTTCCGTGCTGGCGCGTACGTTCAACAGCATCCGGCGCACGTCCGGGTGGACGAGAATGAGGTCGGCGCCGGCGCCCTTGTCCTGCTTGGCGCGATCGAGCGAGCGACTTTGCCGGCGCTCGCGCGCATACAGCACCGCATTCTGGTAGGCAACTTCGCTCATGCCGAGGCCCTGGATGCCGACCTCGAGGCGAGCGGCATTCATCATCACGAACATGGCCTGCATGCCCTTGTGCGGCGTCCCGATGAGCCAGCCTTCCGCACCTTCGAAATTGATCACGCAAGTCGGCGAGGCGTGGATGCCCATCTTATGCTCGAGACCGCCGCAGAAGACGGGATTGCGCTTGCCGTCCTGGAGGAACTTCGGCACCAGGAAAAGGCTGATGCCCTTGATGCCCTCCGGCGCATCCGGCAGACGACCCAGCACGAGATGAATGATGTTGGAGGTGAGATCGTGTTCACCGAAGCTGATCCAAATCTTCGTGCCGGTGAGTTTCCAATGATCCCCCTCAGGAACCGCTTTGGTGGTGCAGAGGCCGAGGTCGGTGCCGCATTGCGGTTCGGTCAGGCACATCGTTCCGCTCCACTCGCCCGCGATCATTTTCGGCAGGTACTGCTTCTTCAGATCCTCGCTCGCGTGTGCGACGATCGCGGCCATCGCGCCCTGGGTGAGACCCGGACACATCGAGAAAGCCGTGTTGGTCGAGACTTGGAACTCCCCCAGCGCGGCCGTGAGAAGATGCGGCGCTCCCTGTCCACCAAACTCCAGCGGGAAGGAGAGGCCATTCATGCCCTGCTCGCAGAATTTCTTGTAGAGCGCCTTGAAGCCCTGCGGGGTCGTAACCGCCTTCGTGACCGGATCGTATTTCAGTCCTTCCAGATCGGCCGGACCGTTCAACGGCAGCATCTCGTTGGCGCAGAACTTCCCGGATTCGCTCAGGATGGAGAGGGAAGTCTCGAGATCGAAATCCTGGTACGCGTCGAGCGCGCCGATCTTGTTGGGATAATCGAGCACCTCCTCGAGGAGGAAGCGGATATCGGACATCGGAGCTTTGAAGACAGCCATGGGAGGACGAGTTTTGGGAGTGCGGGATAAAGGGGGCTAGTGGTACGCGGCGTGACGCAACGTGCAAGCGTGGGAAAAGTGCGGCCGCGGACCCAACGGCGGAGCGACAAACCATAAATTGCAGGTATGACGATTCGTTCGCGCCAAGCGGGAAGGGTGCGGCCACAATGTGGCCCGTTAACCTTCCAAATACAATCGGTCGAAACTTCGTAGTCTTCCCCTGCGTCGGACCTCTTCGTCATGGCTGTCTACAATCGCGCCGATCAATCGATTCCAGACGCGCACTACGATATCGCCGTGATCGGCGGTGGGCTTTGCGGTTTGGCTGCGGCGTTCCAGCTGCGGCAGCGCGAGCCGGAAAGCCGCTTGATCGTCATCGAACAGGACGGGATTCCCAGCGAGGAAGGCGCGACGCAGTATTCGCCGGCGATTCAGCACCGCTTTTTCGCCGATTCCGCCTTGCGTGAAAGGGCCGCGCGCTGGCGCAAGGATCTCGGCCGGCTCGAGGAATTGACGGGCGCAAAGGTTCCGTTCAAGAACGGCTTTCGGCCCTGCGGAGTCTACTCTCGTGAGCCGGCCCATCTTGCGCTGGCGCGGGAGCATCCCACAGAGTTTAATCTGATCACGTTTGCCGCACTTTGTCGCGAATGGCCCAATGTGCGGCATTTTCTGGCCGCGGAAGAGGACGCGGACGTGGCGCAAGATGCATTCGGGGGCTGCGGTAACGCCGAGGCGGTGGCGCTGCATTTTGGGTACGGCGCGGTGGCACTCGGCGCCGATCTTTGCCTGAACGCGCGTGCGGCATTTTCCGCGGCAGGGGAGGCCTTGCTGGATCGGCTGACGATCAACAATCGCATGCAGGTGGAAGTGGCGCGGCAAACGAAGATCCAGGCGGATCGGCTGGTGCTCGCGGCGGGCGCGGCGACGGCTTCGCTGGTCGAGAACTATCTGGGCGAGACCCTGCCGCTGCGGCGCTATTTCACGCAGTTTCCGCGCGTGGGGCGGGAGGCGGAATTTGAAATTGGGGAAGACGGAGGGCTCAGAATCCCCGTGCTTTTCGACCAGGGTTTCGCGATTCGTCCGCATCATGATGGCGCGATCGTGATTCCGCCGGCGCTACCGGCGGACCCGGAAGGCTATGCGCCCACCGGGGGGAAGTTCATGGGCGTGCAGGTGGGGTTGAGGAGAGAGCACCTGCTGGCGTTCGCCGCGACTTTACCGGCGGTTCCGGCGCTCTCGCTGAGAACGCTCAATCTCGGAAAAACGCCCCAGCATCTGCGGCGGATGTGGGAGGTGATCACACCGTGCGGTGTGCCGGGTTGGCTGCCGATCCCGGATAGCCCGCACGGGGCTGTCGTGGGAGGGGCGCAGGCGTTTGCGCTGGGGCCGTGGCAGGGTGACTAGCGAGGCGGGCATTTTGGAACGAAAGCAGGCCTTCGTAGCCGCCGTGGGCTGCGATGAAACCTCCAGGCCTTTAATCGTAGGTCGCCCCCTGCCTCACCCCAATGCGATCGGCGCCGCGAGCAGCTCATCGGGGATCCCGAACGCATCGACGAGGGCGGCCGCCTTGGGCCGGAGATCGGCGCAGAGCTGATCGACTTCGCGCGCGATGGCCTTGGTCTTCTTCGAACCGAGGTAGCCGTACTCGAGATGCCAGGCGGCGCTTTTTTCGATCTGCGAAAGACAGAAAAGGTCGAGCAACTCCTTGAGCGTGGCGCGTAGGCCGGGATCGGTGACCTTGGCCACGGCCGCGGCAAATTGTTCGGCGATCTCGCGTTCGACGCTTGCCTGCGCGAGATGCCCCAGGCGGACCTGGCAGCCGAGGAAGGCGCCAAAGGCATCGTGCCCGTCCTTCGCCAGCCGGCGCATGCGCTTGGCCGTCCCTTCGAGGGAGCGCTGCTCGCGGTAGCGCAGGGCCGCGAGATGAAACTCGGTATCGCGCAGATGCGCCTTGTCCACCTTCGAAACCGCGATGGGGTTCATCTCCGCGAGCCGCGTGCCGGTTTGCTCGCCGAAGAACTTCACCAGTTCGAGCGTGCTCATGCTCTTGAACTTCCCGCGCAATTCCAGCAGAAGATTTTTCGAGAGAAGCTGCATCAGGACCGTGTTGTCCCCTTCGAAGGTGGTGAAGATATCGGAATCTGCCTTCAACGCCGCGAACCGATTGGCGGCGATGTAGCCTTCCCCGCCGCACGCTTCGCGGCAGGTTTGCAGAGTGGCGGTGCAGTTCCACGTGGCCCAGGCTTTGATCCCGGCTGCGAGGCCTTCCAGCGCGCGCACGGCTTTCTCGTCACGATCGGGCTTGGCGTAGGTTTCCCCCAGGTGGCGGACCGCGAAATGCAGCGCATACGCGTTCGCGACCAGGGGCAGCAGCCGGCGCTGGTGCACCGGATAGTCGAGCAGCAGCATCTCCACGCCTTTCTGCGGCCCGGCAAACTGGCGGCGGCGGCCAGCGTAGCGGACGGCGATCGTGAGCGCGCTTTTCGCTGCCGCGACGCCGCTGGAGGCGATGCTGATGCGCCCGCCGACCAGCGTCCCGAGCATGGTGAAGAAACGGGAATTCTGATTCGCGATCGGGGAGGAATACGCACCGTCGGTCGAAACGCTCGCAAAGCGATCGAGCATGTCTTCGCGCGGAATCCGGACGTGATCGAACCAGATGCGGCCATTGTCCACGCCGTTCAAGCCAAGCTTGGTGCCGTTGTCCTCGATGCGGACGCCCGGCAGGAGGAAGCCCTCGTCGTTCCGCAGCGGGACGACAAAGGCATGCACGCCGTGCCGCTCGCCGCCCACGATGAGCTGCGCGAAGACCGTTGCGGCGCGCCCGTGCAGGGCGGCGTTGCCAATGTAGGTCTTGCCGGCGGACTGGCCGGGCGAATGAATGATGAACTGCTTCGCGACGGGATCGTAGTTGGCGGTCGTCTCGATGTCCTTGACGTTCGAGCCGTGGCCGATCTCGGTCATGGCGAAGCAGCCGGGTAGGGCGGCGGTCCCGCAAGGCGCGAGATACTTCCGGTGATGATACTCCGTGCCGAGCTGCTGGATCGAGCCGCCGAAGAGGCCGAATTGCACGCCGAACTTGATCAGCAGCGAGAGATCATGGAAGGCGATGGTTTCGAATGCGGCCAGGAATCCTGCCGTATTCGCGTCTCCGCCCGCCACCGTGGGATAACCGAGGCGCCCGATTCCTTCCTGCGCCAATTCCAGCATCCAGGCGAAGACTTGTTCGCGGTGTTCCTTGGTGTCAGTGCCTTGGTAGTAGCGGAAATGGGGGCGGGTGAGGATCGCCTTCATCCGGTCGCGCATCGGCTTCTGCTCGCCATCGAGGACTTCCTGGAGCCGCCTGGGGTCGAAGGCGGGCGCCTCCGTGGCGATGGCGGGATACCTCAATGGACTCGTCTCCGCGATGGGACGGAGGTCCTGCAGCTCGATGGACGAGGGCGACATTGCAGTTTCGACGGACATGGCAGGGGGAGTTTTGGATTCGGAAAGGATGGACGACGAAAGCATGATTCACCTGCGCGGCTCGAATCTCAAGGCCGACGCTCACTCAAGTGTGCGAGCCCACCGCGGGCGGCCGCGACAATGTCAGTCGCGCCGGCCGCGAGTGCCTGCCGTTCCAGGAGGCGGAGGCGCGGTCGATCGCTGGCGAGGGCAAGAGCGAGCTCCCAGCGCTGACGGCTGCCGGCCAGGTCGCCGCCGGCCGCGAGGATGCGGGCCAGGAGCATTTGCTGGAGGATCTGCTCGAGCGGATACCGCGGGCCCTTGATTTCAATCTCCGCGTCATGCAGTCGCCCAAGTGCCATGAGCGCCTCCACGCGTGCCAGCGCCAGCTCAGGCCGGGCCAGGGCGCGCGTTCGGGTGACCAGCTCGAGCGTTCGTGTGGGAGCGCCGTGGCGGTTCAACCAATCCGCCAGGCGCGCCAGATCGGTCTCGCTTCCACCCCAGATCTTCGATTGATCTGCATCCGCCACGAGGGCGGCCTTTCGGCCGGGTGTCTCCAGGATCTCCGCATCGAGAATGGCCAGACGCTCCTCCAGGTCACCCTTGAGGAGTCGCAGCAGACGCGCCACCTCGCCCCGCTCAAAAGGTTTGGAAACTCGCTGAGACGAAACCGCGAGGAGAAGGGCATCTCGCGCGGTCGGCGTGTTCGAGCGGGCCAACCGGACGAGCTCATTGGACACCGCTTCTTCAATGCCTGCCCGGCTCGAGTCCTCGGCGAGGGCCAAGCGCACTGCCTCAAGCCGCTCGGCAGGGGTGGCGAGCTCCGATTCGAGGACCGCTAGAACAATCGGAGGCACGCTTTCCGCGGGGCCCAGTGCTCCGGCGATCCGGGCCCGGAGCAGTCGCTCGGGAATCGCCCGGGAGACATCCGAAACCTCCGTAGCGTCCAGCAATGCGGCCGCGGCCGCGGGCCTTTCCGCGTCCAGAAAGGCCGAGGCCCGCGCGAAGCGGTCGGAATCGTCCGGACGGCCACCCAAGGCCAGGAAAGCGTCCCACGCTTTCAACGCCTCGTCGCTGCGGCCCTCGCGGAGCAGGATCAAGGCCTGCGCGCGCGCGACCGCGGGCTCGTCCGGGCGGAGGCGCTTCGCCTCGGCGGCCCGCGTCGTGGCCGCGGGAATGTCGCCTTTTGCGAGCAGTGCCAGTGCTTCGGCGGAGAATTTCTGGGCGCGGTACGTGGAATAATATTTCTGGGCTGGGCGCGGCCCGAAGATGGCGGCAGAGACCAGAAGGACAAAGGCGACCCCGATGAGCTTCCAGTTCCGCTTCCGGAAGAGGAAAAACCAGAGCGCGGGACGTTCGTCGTGTAGGCGCAACATCCACTCCGAGGGCGCGCGCGCGCTCGCTTTCTTCGGCGCAGGCACCTCCTTTTTCTTCGCCCAATACTCCTGACGATGTTTCTCCATTTTGACGCCGAAAGGTGCCCTCCGCACTGACGGGCGGCAAATGCGGTCTTCTTCAGGCGCGCTCGTCCCAGACCTGTGCGAGGTGAATGAGTGTTTCGACGGACTTTGTCATGTCTTGCGCACTCACCCATTCGCGCTGGCTGTGGACGCCATGCATGCCGCAGAAAATATTGGGGGTCGGTAGTCCGCGTTCCGTGAGGACGGATCCATCCGTGCCTCCGCGCATGCGGTCGGAGCGCGGAGTGAGTCCGGCGCGACGCAAGGCCTCGCGGGCGTACTCCACGGGGCGCATGTCTTTTTCGAGCCAGTAGCGCATGTTTCGGTACTGCTCCTGAAAGGAGACGGTGATGGTGGCCCTCGGTTCGGAAACCCGGAGTTCCTCCACCAGCTTTTCGACGAGGGCGCGCTTGGCGGCCAGGCCTTCGAGTTCGAAATCGCGCAGAATCAGCCGCATCAGCACGTGCTCCGGCGTCCCGTGGCATTCGTTCGGATGAATGAACCCATCGGTCCCCGAAGTACACTCCGGCGATTGTTCCCGCGGAAGCGCCGCCAGGAATCGTCCGGCCAGCCGGAGCGCATTGACCATGACGTCCTTGGCCCAGCCGGGATGGGAGGCGATGCCATGGATCTCGAGCATCGCCGAATCCGCGCTGAACGTTTCATAGTCGATGTTTCCCGGCAATTCTCCGTCAAGCGTATAGCCCACATCCGCCCCCAACTGCGCGAGATCGAGGGAATGGACGCCGCGCGCGATTTCCTCGTCGGGGTTGAAGCAAACGCGGATCCGGCCGTGCCGGATCTCCCGATGGCGCAGCAAATGTCTCGTCGCCGCCACGACCACGGCTACGCCCGCCTTGTCATCCGCCCCGAGCAGAGTCGTCCCGCTCGCGGTGATCACATCGTGCCCGATCGCTTCGCGCAGATGCGGCGTGGTTTCGATGGTGAGCTGCTGGGTCGGATCATCCGGCAGGACAATGGGGCTGCCATCATACGCGCGATGCACGATCGGCCTGGCCTGGCTGGGCAGATTCGGGGCTGTATCGACGTGCGCGCACCAAGCCATGCACGGCACGTGGGGATTCGACGAAGTGGGCGGAATGGTGGCGAGGACGTACCCGAGATTCGTCACGGTCACCTCGGAGGCTCCGAGGGCATTGAGCTCGGCTGCGAGCAGGTGCAGCAGATTCCACTGACCCGAAGTACTTGGCGTGGTGGTCGAGTGAGGATCACTGCGGGTGTCGATGTGAACGTAACGGAGACAACGCTCGACCAGGTCGGGGGTGTCGATCAGCACGCGCCGATCTTCGTCGGCACCGGCGAAAATACGAACGACAAATTTTCAGGCCGGATTGTTGCCCGCCGGCCCGGAAAGAATTCTGGGAAAGGCCCACGCGATGTGGATGATGTGCGCATCATGCTTGTCGAACGAGTCAAATACGTCCTTTGGGCGGCGGATATGGCGCGCGCCGTGGCCTTTTACCGCGACGTTTTTGGTGGTGAGGTATTGAAACAGTCGGAGGTAATCAGCGAAGTGGCGGTGCGCGGCGCCATCATCGGGATTCACGGCGGCGGAGCCGGGGCGCGGACCTGGACCGGCCTGAGCTTTCAGGTGCCTGATGTCATTGCGGGCGCCGCGGAAATCAAAGCGGCTGGCGGGGAAATCGTGCGCGAGCCGATGCCGGAAAATGGGGAGCCGCCGCATCTGGCGATGTGTGTCGATCCCGAGGGCAATGAGATTATGCTTACGCGCAAGCGGATCTGAAGCCTGTCTCAGGTGACCGATTCAGGCCGCCGGCTCAGCGGGGATCGAGATCGTAGACCTCGATGAGGCAAATGCCGCTGCTATTGCCGGCGCCGCTCACTTGGATCGTATAAGCGCCCGGGAAGAGCGCCACGAGGATCGCAGGTTCCCTCGGGTCCGACGGGCGCAGAGTCGTCAGCGCGTTGATCTCCGCCGCACGAGCCGAAGTCTGCCAGTCGTCGTTCTCCTCCACTTTGGCCGAACCTACGAAGACTTCGAGTTTTGGATCGGCGAGCACATTCGCGACCCCGAAGTTCGCCAGGGTCGGCCCTACTACTCGAATCAAAACATTCTTGGGCGGGCCATTGGCCACGACGATTCCGGCAATCATGCGATCCTCGCCGGGACCCGTCCGGCCGCGGGTTGAGACATTGAGAACCGCCGAGGACGGGGCGGTGGGGTTGATCTCTGCTATCAGGGAGTAGCCCCAAAGTTCGATTACGTCTCCATACTGCGCGATGAAGCCGGCCGCGTTTTCGCTGATATCTCGCGGGGAGGCGCTGTAGGAGCGCTCGGGGAGGTCGGGGGGAGCAGTCGGATCGCCGGTGCCCGGT
>JBBRPL010000173.1:0-12277 GCA_038228205.1 Chthoniobacterales bacterium | reverse complement strand
GGTGCTCGCGGCCCCGAATGCTTCCCGCCGAGCTGGTCTGACTTTCTCCGCGACTCCCGCGGATCAGCAGGATTTTTCGGCCATTGTCGCCGCCTCGAGTCTTCCGCGAAAACTCCTGATCGCAGTGCAAAGCGCGACTGCGGACTTCCTCGATGTGGCTTTCTTTTTCATCATCGGCACGGCTTTCGCGAGCGTCTTCAACACTGCGGTCCAGCAGACGGTGATCCTCCCCCTCGCCACCCATGCGCCCGTCGCCATCGTCAGCCTCATGGGCCTCGCCGCCATTCTCGCGATCTGCAGCACCACCGACGCATTCATCGCCGCTAGCTTCACCACCTTTCCCTACGCCGCAAAATTGGCGTTTTTGGCCTTTGGCCCGGTTTTCGATTTCAAGTTGATCTGGCTTTACACCCTGCTCTTCAAACGCCGCTACGTCGCCATGCTCGGCATTTTCCTGTTCGTCGTCATTGCGCTGATCTGCTGGCGCATCGACGGGTTGCAACTGGACGTCCGCCCGATCCCCGCCTTGCCGCGATGACGATTCGGCTCTACTATCTCGTCCCATGAACAGACTCTTCTCCCGCTGGCTCCCGTGCGCCACGCTTGCCGCATGGAGCACCGTGCTGCTCTATTTCTGTATCAGCGGCCGCATCTCCGCGTTTCTCCACCCGACCTTCCGGCCGTACGCGCTTGGCGCCGGCATCGTCATGGGCGTCATGGCGCTCGTCTTCCTCTTCTTCCCGGCCGATGCCAACTGCTGCTCAGCGGCGGAATGCGGGCACGGCCTGTCCCGGTTCAACTCGGGCAAGATCCTCTCCTTCCTTATTCTCCTCCTGCCGGTGACGGCGGCGGCGGTGTTTTCTCCAGACGGTTTTGGGAAGAGCGCGATGTTAAATCGCGGGATCATCACCGATGCCTCCGCTTTGCGCCCGCAGACTGCGCAGACCAACAAGCCGATCACCGCTCCCGACCTGCCGCTCCCGAGCAACGAGCCGGCGAATTCGAACCCTGCCAATACTCCGCCCACCACCACCACATCAACACCGCCTCCGCCGCCGGATTACCTCCAGCGCACACCCGATGGCCGGATCGTGGCCGAGGTGCTCGACCTGCTTTATGCCGCCCAGGACAACGCGCTGCGGAAGGATTTCGAGGATAAGCCCGTCGAACTCATCGGTCAGCTCATGCCCGACGCGACGAACAATGCCAGCGGCAAGCGCTTCAAAGCCGTGCGCATGTTCATGACGTGCTGCGCCGCCGATGCGCGCCCCGTGGCCACGCTGTTCGAAATCGAGAAGAAACCGGAAATGCCCGAGATGTCGTGGATCAAGGTCACCGGCACGGCCACCTTCCCGGTCGAAAATGGACGCCGCATTGCGGTGCTCAAGGCGGATCGCGTGGAGAAGTGCAATCCGCCCGAGGAGTCGATGCTCTATTGAGGAACGGAGGTGTCGTGCGAGGGACTCGGGCGCGCTAACCATTTGTGGTGGAGTCTTGAGATGGGCGCCTTGAACCCGAAGGGTTCCCAGCCATTAGCCGGAGGTCGAGCGAGGAACGAGCGATACCTCCGGTTTGGTGCCTCCGGCACAAGACCCCGAAGGGTGTCGCAGCCTTGCCCGCACGTTCATCGCCATCATTTGGGCGCCTCGATGATCCCGAAACGGGCTGCGACCCCTACGGGGTCAATCGCTGGTGATGGAATTCCGGGGGTATCGCTCGTGCCTCGCTCAACCCCCCGGCTAATGGCTTTGAACCCTTCGGGTTCGCACCGCAAGAATTCATGCGGGCGCACGACTTTGGAAATTGAGTCAGGCACGTTTCGTCACGAACGCCGAATCCGCCACCCGGCCATTGACGGCTCCGCGTTCTTTCCCACACTATCCAACCGATGCTCCCGGAAATCGAAAAGCTCCTCGTCCTGCAAGATCGCGACCGAAAAATTCGCACCCTCAAACAGGAGCTAAAGATGGCTCCACTGGAGAGCAAGGATCTCGATGAGAAGCTGGCCGCCGCGTTGAAACAGTTTGAAGCGGTCAAGCTCAAGGCCAAGGAGATCGAGGTCGAGCGCAAGAAGCTGGAAGTCGAGGCGCAGGCCAAGCGGGACACGATCAACAAGTATCAAACGCAAAAATTTCAAACCCGGAAGAACGAGGAGTTCCAGGCACTGAACAATGAGATCTCCCGCTACGAAGGAGAGATCCGCATCATCGAGGATCGCGAACTCGAACTCATGGAGAGCGCCGAAACCGCCAAGGCCACCATCGCCGCGACCGACAAGGAAACGCAGGCCACGAAGGCGCAGGTCGAACGGCAACTTGCCGACATCAACGCCAAGACGGGCGCGCTGGCCGCGCAATTGAAAGACCTCGAGACCGAACGCGCCAACCTTGCCGGGGGCGTGGACGAGGACTTGCTCGACACCTTCAACCGCCTCTTCGTCAATAAGACCGAAGCGGTGGTCCCTCTCGAACACGATGTGTGCATGGGCTGTCACATGAAAATCACGACCCAGACAGTGGTGCGAGTGAAGGGCGGACGGGAGGTCGTGCATTGCGAGCAGTGCGGGCGGATCCTTTACCTCGCCGAGTGAAAGTGGGCATGGACCGCAACGCGCCATCCGCCCTTCCGCGAGCCGTTGCCAGCATTCCCGACTTTCCATGAATCGCGTCGTCGGCATCGAAACCGAATACGGCTGCCTGGTCACCGGCGATCCGCTCCACGGGCCGGACGCCTGGCCGGCGCGCGTCAAAAACTACCTTTTCAAGAAGGCAAAGGTCGGGGTCATCGACCTCCACTATCGGGATTACGAAGAGCCGCCGGGGAACGGCGGCTTTTTGCTGAATGGCGGGCGCCTGTATATCGACATGGGGCATCTCGAGTATTCGTCGCCCGAATGCCGGACGGTGGAGGACTCTGTTGCCTACGACATGGCCGGCGATCAATTGCTCCAGGCAGGGCTCGAGGCGCTCGGAGTCAGCGAGAGCGTCTCGTTCATCAAGAACAACGTCGATCATCACACCGGGGCCACGTTCGGCTGCCACGAGAACTACCTGATGAAGCGCGAGCTGCAATTCAGCCCGCGCCTGCTCGGCACGCTTCTTTCCTTCCTGGCGACCCGCCAGCTCTTCACCGGCGCGGGACGCGTCGGGCAGGCGAGCCCCCTGGCTTTTGACTTCGAGCCCGCCAACCACCCGGATGCGGTGCCCTTCCAACTCAGCCAGCGCGCGGACCACATCGTCAACGACATCTACCAATGGGTGCAGTTCAATCGGGCGATCATCAATGCCCGTGACGAACCGCTGGCCGACTATCGCAAGTACCGGCGGTTGCACCTGCTCATCGGCGACTCCAATATGTCGCCTTTCGCCAATGCTCTGAAGGTCGGCACGACGGCGCTCGTGCTCACCCTCCTGGAAGAGGGAACCCTGCCCGAAGATGTCATCCTGCTCGATGCCGTGCTGGCCACGCGCCAGATTTCCCACGAGGGAACGGGGCGCGCCGTCGTGCAGCTCGAAGACGGGCGCACGCGCTCCGCCCTCGACATTCAGCGCGAATTCCTGACCTGTGCCCAACAGTTCCTCGGCGGCCGCGATGCGGAAACGGATTGGATCCTGGAAAGCTGGGCCTTCACGCTGGACGCCCTCTGCACGAAGCCGGAATTGCTCATCGGCGGAGTCGATTGGATTTCCAAGAAATGGCTGCTCGAAACTTTTCGCGAGAGCGAAGGGCTGACCTGGCAGGATCCGTGGCTGCAAAGCCTCGACCTCGAGTATCACAATATCAATCCGGCCCGGGGGCTGTTCTATGCCCTGACCCCGGCGAAGGCCATTGGGGAATTCAACCAGCGCGCGGGCCGCCCCGAGGCGATGTCCAAGCCACCCGCCGATACACGCGCTCACGGCCGGGGCATTGCGGTGTCGCTGTTCCAGGATCGCAAGTATCCCTACGTGATCAACTGGGACGCCATCTCTCTGGACAACACGCCGTACCTTTCGATGCCGGACCCCTTCGAGACCTACGAAAGCCAGGTCCGCACGCTCCTCGTCTGAGGCCTACATCGACGCGGCCCGCGTGATGTCGGCGAGCCTGGACTCGAGCTTTTGCACGAGATGCTCCGCCTGCTCGCGCGCGCGGCGCTCTTCCATGAGCGCTTCTTCGAGGTCGCGCACGCGCTGCTGGAGATTGATGCGGATGCTGGTGCGCACGGGTTGCGTGGCGTCCTCCTCGTCCTCGCGCGGTTGTAGATCGGGAATGGCGCTCACGAGCCGGATCGAACCGTCCCGGCAATTCGTCACGGGCGTATCCGACGTGATCTCCCCCGCTTGCAAAAACTCGCGCACCGCGCCGAGCGTCGTCGGGCCGTAAAACTGATCGGGGCTGACCTCGATCAGAAAGTCCATTTGCAGTTCCGGCACCATGGGTGCTTTCACCCAGTTCTTTTCGTCGTTGGAGACTTTGTCGAGAGGGGAAATTTGCGCATCCAATGACCATTGCTGGAGCAGCTCAAAACTGATCGGTCCAAAGATCGACCCATCATCGTTTTTCATCAGGTACCAAGTCTGAGCGATTTCCATATCAGGGATTTTCTCTTTTATCAGGTGTCTCTGGGGCTTTAGTGGGCGGCACGGTCAAAATCTGCCCGATCTGGAGCTTCCGCTCATCCTGGATCGTGTTGGCTTTCTTCAACTCGGCGATGGGAATGTTGTATTGCTTGGCAATGGAGGTCAATGTTTCCCCCTTGGCAACTGTGTGTTTGGGACCGTTTGAGACTGGTTCGGCCTTCGGAATGGCTTCCGCCTTGGGAGCTTCAGGAACGGGCTCGGCTGCGGCTGCCGGGGCCGGCTTATCGATACTCGTGGTAGCAGCGGCGCCCTCGGGCGCTTTTTGCCCTTCGATGGCTCGCGTCAACCGGCCAATTTGCTCCGCCAGCAATTCGATTTGTTTGGATTGCTGCTGCACCGTCTCGCGCAGTTCCTTCAGTTCCTGCAAGGCCGTCGGTTCCTCGCCCCGCACGGCAGGGAGGATCAACAGGGCAGCGGCGAGCGCGGAAAGCTGCAACGAAAGACATCGCATGGTAAACTCTCTCTCATTTTCAGCGCGCGCTGGCAAGCGCGGGTGTGGGCGGGACGAAGAGGCAGTGGGATGGTTGATGGTGGATAGTTGATAGCCCCGTGACCTGGGCGGGACGCCAGCGTTTGTGGAGACGTCTGCCGCCTGTCCCGAAGCGAAAGATGTCTCTCAATACTGTGTCGTGGAAGTCGAGTGCGGGGCGATCAAACATCCACTTTTCCCCATCCACTTTTTGCCTTCATCTTGCCTTTTCATCCCAGCACTCGTAGAATCGCACCATGCCTGACAGGACGCAACGACCCGTCGGCCCCGCACCGTGGGGCCCTCAGCAAGGTGATGGCGGCGGGCCCAAATCGCCCGACGTCTCGAAGCCTGACACCAAGGATTTGCTCCAGCGCATGCGCCGGGTGGATCCCAACCAATCCAAGCGCTACCGCCAGCGCACCGGCCAATAATGGAACTCCGCGCCGCGCGCGAACCGGCCTCGCCGGACGCGGGGGACTTTGCCGCCCTACTACGCCAGCGTGGCCTCTACCCACCCGCGGCCGCCGCCTCGGCGCCGGCCGGGCCCAGCCCCTTCGCGCAGACCCAGGCCACGACGATCCTCGCCTTCAAATTTGCCGGCGGTGTCCTCGTCGCAGGCGATCGCCGGGCCACGGCGGGCAATGTGGTGGTCTATGATCGCGCGGACAAAGTGCTGGAGATCGACACGCATTCGCTCATGGCCATCGCCGGGGTGCCGGCGACTGCCTGGGAAATGGCCCGGGTGCTCGAGCACTCGTTTCAGTTCTACCGCCGCAGCCAGCTCCAGGAAATGAGCCTGGAAGGGAAGGTCCGTGCCCTTTCCAAGCTGCTGCGCGACAATCTGAGCTTTGTCCTGCAGGGCGTGGGTGTGGTCGTGCCGCTTTTCGCGGCTTACGATATCGAGGCGGCCGTCGCGCGGCTCTATTTTTACGATGCGATGGGGGCGCAATTCGAGGCGGCGGACTACGCGGCCACCGGATCCGGTTCACCCGCCGTGCGGAGCGTGCTGCACTACGAAAATACCTGGGGCGCCAAGCCGCTGGGGAAGCGGCGGGAATCCGAGGCGATCATCCTGGCGCTGCGCGCGCTCGATACGGCGGCTGAGACCGACACCGCCACGGGCGGCGTGGATCGTCGCGGGCTCGTCTATCCGATCATCAAGGTAATTTCCAAGGCGGGCATCCGCACGCTGGCGGATAAGGATCTCGCGAGAATCTTTCAGCGGGAGGTCAAATGATCGAGGAGCCGTATCGCTGGGTCGAAGCCATCGCCAACCGGCGGGAATACATCGAGCATCAGCTCTCGGGCGGCAGCCCCATTGCGGCGCTCAGCTACCGCGACGGCATCCTGCTGTTTACCCTCGGGCGCGAACGGCAAAAGCTCTTCGAGATTTACGACCGCATCGGTATGGGCGGCATCGGTCATCCCGGGGACATCGAGCGCCTGCGCATGGCGGCCATCGAGCTGACGAGCACGGAGGGATTCGCCCGCTCCGCGCATGATGTCTCGCTGCGGCGGCTCGCGAACTACTCGCTCAGTCCCGTCCTGAAAGCGGCCTTTGAGCAGGTCTATGGCCCCCCCTACCTGGCCCGGATGCTTTTCGCCGAGTTGGGCCGGGGCGATGCTCCCAATAGCTTCCTGCGCCTCGAATACGACGGGGCGATCCATACCAACGGCGGGGCCCTCGGGCGGGCGCACGAGGAATTCGGGGTCATTTCCGGGACCTCGGTCTCGGCGGCGAAGATGGAGGAATTTCTCCGGTCCCAGACGCTCCCGGCCACCACCCTGGAGCGGGCGCTGACCGTGGCCCTCGACGCGTGGACCGTTGGCCACCTCACCCTTACCGCGGACTCAAAGGACGACTTGCCTTCCACCGACGACCTGGACAAACATCGCGGTGAGCAATTGGCAGCGGCCTCCATTGAAGCCGCCGTCCTTGAGCGCTCCAGCACCCTTCCAGCCACCTGGAGGGGCCTGAAAGACGCAGAAATACGACCCAACCTCGAAAAACGATAGTTTATCGTGACCCGAACCCCCCGAAAAAGGAGTGCTGGCTTGTGGGCGCGGATGTGCCAAGGTATCCGCATGAAGAACGCCATGCCGTGCGTGGGACTCGTAGTCCTGGCCGGCTGCCTGACTTTCATCGTCGCACCCGACGATGGACCAACTCTGGAAAGCAAACTGGACGCGGTTCTCAATCCGCTTCCAACCGTCGTTCTCGATCCCGGTCACGGCGGCAAGGACGATGGGGCGCGGGGTAATGGGCTGATCGAGAAGAATCTGAGCCTGGACGTGGCGTTGCGCGTGGAAAACATCCTCAAACCGTTTAACTTTCCCGTGGTCGTGACCCGCCGCGACGATACCTTTATCACACTGGAAGAACGGGCGGCCATCGCCAACCGGATCGAAAACGCGATCTTCGTCAGCATCCACTTCAATCACGCGCCCGACCATGTCTCGACGGGTGTGGAAACCTTCTACGCCTCTCAGAAAATTCCGCCCGAGATCGAGTGGACTTGGATTGGCTTTTTCAACAAGCCCGAGATCGCCGCGCCGGACAACGGCGAGACTCTGGCTGGTTTCATCCAAACGGCGCTCGTCATGCGGACTGAGGCCGTCAATCGCGGCATCAAGAGCCGCGACCTCTACGTCACCCGGCATACCCGTTGCCCGGCGGTTCTCGTCGAGGG
Source organism: Chthoniobacterales bacterium (assembly GCA_038228205.1). Classification (GTDB taxonomy): domain Bacteria; phylum Verrucomicrobiota; class Verrucomicrobiia; order Chthoniobacterales; family Chthoniobacteraceae; genus Chthoniobacter. The sequence goes on along the minus strand of JBBRPL010000173.1, from coordinate 4,493 downwards.
CGGGTTCATCAATAATCCTCTCGAAGCGCAAATGATCTCCAACGGCGAATACCGTGAGCGACTCGCCCGTGCCGTCGCTGAGGGCATCATGAGCTACCAGAAGACGCGGCCACGGTCGGGCAACCCGCCCGCGAAGCTCGCGCAAGCCACGAAGTGAATACCCGGACGCATTCTGCGTCCAAACCGTCATCCTGTGATGAAAAAAATCGCCCTTCTTCCTTTGGCGCTGCTCCTGGTCGGACACGCCGTATTCGCCGACGACCAGCTCCGCAACGTGCAAACGCAGCTCAAGAGCGCGGGCTTTTACTATGGAGAGGTCAACGGTCAGGCCAGTGCTGAATCGACCGCGGCCATCCGCCGGTATCAGATCCGCAATGGACTCGAAGTGACCGGCACCCTGAACCAGGAAACCCTGGCCGCGATCGGCCTGGCACCCGCGAAAGCCCCTGCTCCAAAAGCGCCCGTCGCGGCGACGAAACCCGCCCCCGCCCCGCCGCCTTCTGAGCCGGTCGAAAAGAAAGGTCCACCGGTCAATCTCCGCCGTGACCCAACCGCGGAGGAAAGTGACCGCAACTTCCTCCGCCGCGAAGAAACTCGGGCCCAGGCGCCGGACGCCGTCGCTCCACTCGCTCCCAATCCACCTGCGCAGCCCGATGAGCGTTCCATCGTCCGCCCGCCCCTGCCCCTTGAGGCCCCAGGGATCGATTTCCCGGTGCTCTTCGCGGGGACGCCCTACGCCAAAGCCCCCGAAGTCGTGCAGCGACAAACTTTGCTCAAGGCCCAGACGGCGCTGGCCAGTCGCGGCTATTATCAGGACGTCGTGGACGGCCTCCCCGGCCCGGCAACGGAAGAGGCGCTGCTCACCTACCAGCGCGCGCAACGGATGACGCTGACCGGACGGCTCGATATGGAGACGCTGAGCCAGTTGCGCTTGCTCCCGACCACGACCTATTCGCCAGCGGGCGGCTATCGGGAGCCCCGGCACGATTTCCGCGGCATCTGGATCAACAAGGATCGGGGCGGGCTACGGTTTGGGCTCCAATTCAACTGACTGCAGTTCCGCCCAGACGGACCCCACAAAAATCTCCGCCTCGATCTTGACCAGCAGCCGGTCGCGGTCGTCTGAAATCCAGGCAAAGGCCCGCTTGAACTTCTTGTGGGGCTCCAGTTCGAACTGCTTCGACACTTCCTGCAACCGGACCTGGCACTTGATCGCATCGTAGCTGCCACTCGCCACCTTCATCTTTTCCCGCCCCAACACTTCGATATCGGCGTAGTAGGGCGAGGTCGCGGGATAGACGATGAAACGGTAGTGATCGCCGGCTTGCAGCCGCTGGCTGCGAACGAAAAACAGGCCGGTTTGCAGATCGAACACGTTCGCGAGTTTGACGCGCTTTTCCTTCGGCTCCGGTCCTTTCTGGGGAGTTTCTCGGGTGATCCGCCGCAGATCGGTGGGCGAAAAATTCACCTGCGTCGTTCGCGTCTCATCCTTGTAAACCTCTGTTTGTTGCAAGCGAATGGGACGAAGCGTCGCGATCTGGCAGAACGCCGTATGCTGCGAATCCATCCGCCACAGGGTGCGGGCAAACCCGATGGTCTGCGTGGCCATCGACAGGCGGAACTGGCCACGCGGAACCTTGGAAAAGTCGAATTGGGCCTGGGCCGCCGTCACCCCGCTCCAACCAAAGCGGTACACCGCCCGGAGTGGACGCGGCGGCGGAAACTTGCCCGGCTGCGGAGAGGTGAGCGTATCCCGCCAGTCATCCGCCCGCACCCGGAGGGCGAGGAGACAAGTGATCAGCAAGAGCCACCCTATCGCTTTTGAACTTTTGAGAATCACGCGTTTGAAGAGTGGAGAATACCGGGAAAAGCCGATCCGTCCACTTGAACGCGCCGCTCCCCTTGCCTGCGCAATTGCATTCCAACAAAACGTGACGCGATCTTAAGGCTGCGAAGGCTCGTGGGAAAAATCGACGTCGCCAGCCAGTTGGCACTTTTGCCAGGTGACGGGCATCCCCCTACCGTCATCCTGAGGCACGAAGGATCTCTGACCTCCTCCGGCATCTACAATCGCGCCGGTGAAGAAAGGCAGAGATCAGAGGCCGCCGACGGAGTCTTCCCTCACTTCAAAAATCACTTCGTGCATTACAAACGATGCTACGCGCCGGAGCTTCGAGCGTCAAGCCGGCTGAGACCAAGCCAGCCTCTGCATTTTTCCTCGGCCCAAGAATCTACACGCCAGCGGGCACATAGATAGCATGCTGTCTCGTGGCTTCCAATCCGCTCGTTGGGTCTTCACCGCCAAGCGCCCGCAAGAAGTCAAAGACTTGGTTGAAATCGCCGTAGGCGAAGCGATCTTCAGGATAAGCCTTTCCCGTTAGACCGAACTCGAATGTATCATTATCAGCGTCCGCAATCTGCCAATTCACCAGATAGCGCCGCAAACTCTCGATAGGAACACCCCAGGTTTCAGCCAGCAACCTAGGATCGCCCCGTCGCTGATCGACGAATTCCGTGGAATCATCCCAATACTCCGGCGCTACGCTAAAGCGGTTGACGCAACGATCCCCGCGATAAAGCGCGTATTCCCAAATCGAGCCCTCCTGGGCGAATAAAACAATCCAAGAGACATCCAATTCGCGTCCAACGCTGGTGAGCAATTCGTGCTCAAATCCACCAAGATACGGAAGGTAGATTGATTGGACCGTCGCCGTATGTGCTATCCGACAGTCAACCGCAGGGCGCCGCGCCTCGCCGTCCCAAGAGATACGTCCTCCCTTTCCTTTCAAGACGCTTTCAAGCGCCAGGCAAAACCGCTTGTTATCAGGTTCTCGGAAAGCGCTCACTTGGATTCTCTCACCCATACGATTGTTATAACTGAAAACCTGGTGCTGAGCTTACGGGGCCAACTCTTGAAACTTAACAAAGCCTTTGAGAAGAAGCGCCGGAGGCGGGCCATGAAGTCGGGGCGCATGAAGCAGGCTCGACCCTCGCAACTTGACACACTTCTCAAGTTTCAAGGGTCGACCCCGTTCACGTTGCTCTCGGTGATCTAGCGCTTCGCCCTCCACCAGAGCAAGCCCGCCAGCAGCAACAAAGCCGCAGCGGTCGTGAATTCGAGCCACGTTCTGCTCACTGACGAACTCGGGCCCCCTCCCGGACGATTAGCATCTATTACTGAGGGGAGCGTTGACGCGCGTGGGGAAGACAGGCCCGTTGGCGTCTCGATTGCCTCCTTTGATGGGAATGCCGGGTGGCTCTTCGAGGTTTCGATTTCGTTGGCCGTTCTTGGAAGTTGGTCGTCTCGCCAGTGCGGCACCCCCAAATATTCAAGATACTTATCACGGTCCGGATGGTTTCGGTAGATCGCCTCCCATCTGGATAACGCCGCCCAAGCGGCAGCCCGCGCTTCCGCCGTTTTCATGGTGCCGAGCACGCTAAGATAGATCCTGGCCTTGTTAAATCGCCGATCGGGTATGCCCTTCTCATCGAGATCATCCACGTATTGCTGATCCCACGCGTCGCGAGGAAAAGTCTGTTCCGCTTCACGCATGCGCCGCTCGATGGCCGCGACTACGCTGAAGGATTGGAGTTCCTCCATCGCTCTAGAGGCACCGCTCGAAATCTTGTAGTCCGAATCGTCGAGCTTACGCAGCAGCGCCGACGCAGCTACATCATCCATTCTTAGGCGACGTGCTGTAGCTGCGTAACCCTCCATTGCCGCGCTGGCGATCTCTCGAATATAGAACCCTCTCCGTTCGTTCGCGATACCCTCTCCAAGCGTGACGAGACTTCCCGGGTACGGCTCGGGAAGTCCCTGTGGTGTCGAATCGCCGATCGCTTCGAAGAACTTGGGGAAGAATGATAACTCTTCAGGACTCTGAGCGGTCCATCCTAAAGCATCCAAGGCTTTGCCGCTTGCTGTGGCTTGATCCACAGGCTCGATCAAACGATTGACGTCATCTCCCGTCCGGGTGGCGATACGGCGCAGAATGGCACGAACATCAGCCGCATTTTGAGGAGTCATGCTCGCAAATTTGCGTGATTGCCCATCTTGCAATCCGTCAAGCACCTCCTCCAGCGTCGGGTTCGCGCTAAAGGGCGTTGGGTTGACATTGATGGGCTCGGCGGCAGCAATAAGCGCTATAAAACCGCCAAAATAGACTACAAACGGCACCGCAATTAGGCTAAGCCTATGAAAAAAACTTTGCATCATCAATTTGCTGTGCGGGGGCAAAGGGGTCGGGCATCATATCTTGACAGAGCGGGCCCATCGTAGCAGAGCCAGTGACACGCCGGGCAGTTGGGGCTGTCCCTTTTGCCGTCGAATCTGCTGGCTCACGTTCGCCGCGCTGCCCATGGCCAATGCCCGCGCCAACCAACCCTGCCCAACCGTGGTATGCTCCCAGATGGCCCGCGCGATCGTGACTTTGCGGGCGTCGGAGCCGGGTGCTTGCGCCAGTTCCTCAGCAGCCCACCCGGCGGCGCGCAGT
>JBBRPL010000172.1:0-12299 GCA_038228205.1 Chthoniobacterales bacterium | reverse complement strand
TTAAAATTTAGTTAGGGGGCCTGTGGCGATCGCGTTGCCGAGTGAAGCGGTGTCGGACGGGTAACGCGGGTCGAGGCGGGTCGAGGCGGGTCGAGGCGGGTCGAGGCGGGTCGAGGCGGATCAACGCGAGCGCCCTTGAACCCGGAGGGTTCACAGCCATTAGCCGGGGGTTGAGCGAGGCACGAGCGACACCCCCGGAACACACAAAACACCGTGCCGACCCCGGCAGGGGTCGCAGCCCCGTGAACCTTCGGGTTCGAAGGCGCCCGGCAAACGCCCGCCAATAGACCGAGTTGGAAGAACTCGGCCATGTCCTTGCGGTTGGGTTGTGTGGCGGTCATTGGGCGTTATGGAGCGTTTCAATAATCGGTTGCGATGCAGACAGCGTCTGGTTGCGGAGCAGGTGGATCGCGTTCTCCGCAACGCGATGGGGAAAAGAAACGCGACTTCGTCGCCCATCTTTACCCATCGTCTTCGGAGAAGCCGATCCACCCGCGTATTCTGCATCCGCAAGTTGTAGAAAGGTCGCAAGTTCCGGCGAATTCAACAGGCTTCGGAATTCTCAAACACTTCCTGGGTGCAAGTCCGCGCGTATGACGGTGATTCCTCTCCGCAGTCGGGACACGAGATCATGGTGGGTCGCCGCTCACTACCGCCCCGGCTCGAGGGAGATGAATGTGCTGCTCCACGCCGGCAATTCCACCCGGAACACCAGCGGCTCGCCGGCGGCCACGGGGAGCGGGCGTTCTTCCACCAGTTCCAGGTCATTGTGCGCCTGGCCTTGCTCGTTATCTTCGGCCGCGTCCCAGCGGCTGGAGTGTTTGGCATCCACGAGGGACCGTTTCAGCTTCCACGCTCCGGGTGCGGCGTTCCGGATCGTGATATTGACCGCGCGTGTCTGGCGCTGGGCCCAGCCGTAGTTGGCCAGCACCACGCCGAAGCGACCCGTCGCCGGGTCGCGCGTCGCGACAGCGAATACACCCGGCGGCAACTCGGCGGTAGCGGCCAGATGCTCCGTGCCGATGGTTTGCTTCCAGCCCTTGCAAGCGTTGAAGGGAGCCCACTGTTCGCCTTTGGGGCCGAGCAGTTGCGTGGAGTTCCAGCCCCCCACGCGCGGGTCGCCATAGGCCGTGTGCGCATAGACGAACTGCTCGAAGCCGGGCATCTCCAACATGCGGATCAGGAAGGCGGTGCCATACGCGGAGCCGATCGAGCGCAGCGCCCACATGCCGCCGCGGAAACGGGCGACGCCGGTCTTGTAGAGATTGTCGCCACACCAGTTAAACTCGCCCACCGACACGGGGAACGGCGTCGCAAAGCCCGCCTGCCGGGCGTCGTTGTCCACCATGGTGCGGACCCGGTCGAGGCTGTTCAGGTCGCCCGAGTAATCGTGATAGGCGATGAAGTCCAACGGCAGCTTGTCCTTCGCGCAGCGGTCGAACAGGGCCTTCACCCACGGCGGGTTGAAGCTGGCGCATTCCGGGCCGCCGATGCGCGCGGCGGGATCGACGGCCCGCACGGCTCGCGCCGTGACCGCATACAGATCCAGGTAACGCTCCAGCCCGGCGTTCCAGAAGCCGCCGCCGCCATCGGGCTCGTTCCAGACCGACCAGCGGGCGACCGTAAATTTCTTTTCGTTCAGGACGTGATGCGCGAAGTCCCCGACGATCAATCCCCAGTCCTCGAAACTATCCGGCGGTTCCGGAGTGAAGCCCGATGACTTGCTCAGCTTGTTCGCCAGCGCTTCGCCGGTGAATGGCTTCACCCGGCCGCCCAGGATCGAAGGCGTGGAGTCGATGCTGATATAGGCGACCGCACCATACTTCACGATCCAGCCGAGGGTGCGGTCCACCACCTGCCAGTCGTAGCTGAACTTGCCGCTCCGGCCCGCGGTCGTGTGTTCGCCATCCGGCGCGCCGCGCTTCATCGGCGTCACGGTGAGCAGCTTGTCCGTGCGAATCGCCTGAATCCCCGTCTGCACTTGCGCGGGTGTGTGCACCTTCGGGTCAGGCGGATGCAATCCGCCTAACAGGTTCGCAGGCACCGCGCCTCCCTTCGCTCTGGCGTCCACGCTGAGCGCGCCCTCCAGCGTTCGGAGCGCCACGGGTTTCCCGGGAACGCGGGCCGTGCGGCTGATGCGCAGGTCGGAAATCCAGAAGCCGCTGGACGCGCCCGGGCCGCCGCCGATCTGGATGCCCGCGCCACGGGTCGCGTCCGACCACACGGGGAGGAAGTGGATTCCCGCGATCTGCCCGGCCTCCGCGCCATTCACATAGATGTGCAGTGTCCCGTCCTTGAAGGTGAGCGCCACGGCGTGCCACGCATTAGCGGTGAGCTTCAGATCGTCGCACGGCTTCTTCCAGCTTTTGGCGAAACGCGCTTCCGGAACATTGGGGAGAATCGCGACCTGGACTTCAAAGTCCTTCGTGTGCGGAATGACCAGGAGGCTGTTGCCTCCGCTGGTGACGCCGAAGATCGGTCGGCCGCCCGCGAGCGCTGACCACGGCTGGTCCCAGCGCGCCCAGAATTCGATGGTAAATTCATCCGCCCCGAGCAACCCATCCACGGGGTAGAAGACGTAGGTGTGCTGGCCTGGCTTGCTCTTTACCCCGGGGCCGAACTTCCCGGGACCGAACTCGTAATTGTCCTTCACCTGCTCCGAAGTCTTGTCCGACGGCCCGCAGAGGAAGCCGCCTTCGGACACGATCGTCTGCAAGGAAGTGAGATCCGGGAGAAACAGTGTGTCCGCCTCGCGCACCGGCTGCGTGTCGGGCTTCCAGGTGACCATGGGTGGGTAAGTCGCCCGGGCCGCGGAGGCCAGGCCGGCGAGCAGGAGAAGCACGGACAGGATGGTTCGGGGGATTGTCATTAGGCAGTAATTTCAAAGGGATACCTGGCCACTGTACGGGTTGAACAACTTCAACGGGAATGAATTCGCCGCTACTTAGCCGCGAATTCATTCCCTCGATCCCAAGGTCCACCTTGGGATCGCCCTTGTCCCCGAAGCTCCGCTTCGTAAACCTCGCGTCACAAGCAGCCGTTCGCATATCCAAGACTGCGTATTCAAAAGCCCCTTCCCGTCTGTGACGCCCCCAAAGCATAAGTTCTCAACGATCACCATCGTGGCCTGCGTGACGCTCCTCACCGCGTGCTCGAAACCGCCCGTCGCGATACCTCCGCCCGCCCTTCCCCCGAACATCACCTTGTCAGACACGAAAGGCGCCGCGTTGAGCGCCGGCTCGATCCTCGAAGGATCGGCGGTCGAAGTTTCGGGCGACCTCAAGATCCAGGGCTCCATGCAGATCCTGAACACCGGAGGTCCCGTGCCCGGCCCCCTGCGGTCGGGATGGCGGTTGCCGCAAACCGTCGTCCCGTGGCAAAGTTTGGCGCCCACGAAGCTCCCAGCCGGCGGGGAGTTTGCCAGCGAAGTCGAATCACTGTACCTCGATGGTCAGGAAGGCCTGGAAGCCATGGCTCCGGGTAACGCCAGGCGCATCCCGTTTCAGTGCGACCTCGAGCCAGGCCAATGGCTGCCCGCGGAAATCGCGGCCGAGTATTACATCCGGCGCGCCCAGGATTCCACGGACGTCTTTCATCTGCGCGTTCGCCTGCATCCCCAGTGGTTGCTGGGCTACGAGCCCGAGGGGTCTCCGCCCGGTCCCACCCTCGTCGAGCGCGCGCTTGTCCAGGGCGGCCCCGGTCGGAGGAATGATGTCGACTGGACGCATCGCGTCAAATTCGCCAATCACAGCCGCACGCTGCTGAGTGATCTCGTCGTCTACCACTATCTCAAAGCGCGGAAGCCTTTTGACGAGGCCTCCGCGGCATTGCCACTCGTGGCCACCGAAGCCGCCACCGATCCGGCGAACTGGCCCGCCGCGAATCCGCCCCCTGGATTCACCGCCGTGCAGGCCTGGCCCCTGGGGCAATATCTCGTGCAGCCCCACGAAACCACGATCGATTGGAATGTCTCGTTCCATCTGGGCCGGGGCGCCTTCGTGCCGCCCGGCAGGCATGACATCGCCGTGGAGATTCACTCGCACGCGGCCGTGGTGCATCGCAGTTTCTACACCGTCGAAGTGCCCGGGAAGCTCCCATTTCCAAACCTCGAATTGCTGGGCGACGACGGGCGGCCGCTGCCTCCCGGCGCCAGGCTCGCGGCGGTGATCGATCAGCGCTGGAAGAATGAACCGCCGCCGCACCCCGTCTTTCCCCGCGATGTCACGGTGACTTTTCCGGTCCATATTCTCGCCGATGGCATTCGCCCGGAGGACACGCTCCCCGATGTGCCCAATGACCTTACCTGGATGTTTCTCGTGGGCGACCGCCTGCATCCTCTCCCCAGAGCCGTGGGCAACGCCGAGGTCTTCAGGATTGAAGGCCTGCCCTATCGCGTCCAACTCGACAACGGTAACCTGACCGCTCTTTCCGACGGCAAACCACGGACGATCGACCTGGAGTTTCCCCTCGATCCGGCGCTCGCCCATGCCAAGGCTGGGAAGCCCGGCCTCTGGATCGATCCCGGGATCCGCCAACTCCGATTGCTGGCCTTTCCGGCCGGGCATCGGGCAGAGATTATCCAGCAGATTCTCCAGGGCCAGAGACCGGCGCGCGACTTGATCCTTTTCGAGCGGGATTTTGAATTGGAAGTGCAGCAGCCGGAACCGATCGAGCTGCCCCCGCCGCAATGAGCCGAGTACCCGTCCAAAAAACCGCTCGCGTTGCCGGGCATGCGCCCCTATCCCAAGCGCATGATTTTTCGTTTCCTCCTTTCTCTTTTCCTCGTCGGCGCGTTCGCCGGGTGCGAGGCACCCTATAAAAAGTCCGACGCGGCGGAGAAGAGGCCGATGAAAGATCAAGCCAAGGACCCGACGTTCCAGGCTTTCGTCGGTCGCTTGCGGATCGCGGTCGGGAAAAAGGACCGGCCGATGCTGGCCTCGATGATGACCCAGGATTTTGGTTATCGCTGGGATAACCCGCCGCCGGGCGAGGTCATTTTTGATTACTGGGAAAAGCAAAAACTCTGGGGCGAGCTGAGCAATATCCTGCGCAAGGGATTCGAGCCGAACGACCTCTACATGGTCGCGCCGCCCGAAGTCGTCACGAATTCGAATTATTCCGGTTATCGCGTGGGGATGCGCATCGTCGGCGGGAGCTGGCGCTTTGCCTACTTCGTGCCGCCCGAGCCTCCCGGCGCCGCCGCACCCGCCGCACCCGCGGCACCCGCGGCCGGAGGATTGCTGCCACCGCCTGCGCTGTAATGGCGAGTGACCCGGTGGCGCTCGGCCTGCCGCACCGGGCGCCCTTTATTTTCGTCGACGAAGTAGTTGAGCTGCGGCCCGGCGAGCGGGCGCTGTGCCGGAAAACATTTCCCGCCGACGAGCCATTCTTTCGCGGTCATTTTCCCGGCGACCCGCTCGTGCCCGGCGTGATTCTCACCGAGGCCCTGGCCCAGACCGCCGGCCTCGCCGCCGGCCAACCTGGCTGCGCCTTTCGGCTTTCGGCGATCAAGGGAATGAAGTTCCTGCGCGCCGTTCGTCCGCTCGATGCCATCGACTTGACCGCCCGCAAGGTCGCGACCGTCGGTGCGCTGTGGCAATTTGAGGTTGTGGCGCGGGTCGGGGAGTCCGTGGTGGCTGAGGGCGTGGTGGTGTTGGCGGCGGTGGACGAAGGCAGAAGGACGAAGGCAGAAGGATGAAGAGAAGATGGAGGGAGTGGGTGGGACGATTCCTTCCCTCGCCCCCCTCACTTCTCTTCATCCTTTCCCCCGTCATTCCCGCAGGATCGGCAGTCCCTCGGGCACAGCGGCCGCCGTGGCCTGCAAGTCATAAATCGCCCCCCAATCGCCAAAGCCCACGCGCTGGGTCTCGTCCTTCCACGGTTGCGTGGAATTCGGGTAGGTCTCTTCCTCGTTGCGGCCCCAGAAGATGTAGCGCACTTGCAGCTCGGCGGCGAGGGTCCGCCAGTCGGCGGAGCCATTCATCATGGCATCCAGTTTTCTCGCCGGTTCCCGCCACTCCAGCCCGTGGCTGGAGACATGCCCGAGGTAGCCCAGCACCATTTTGCGTCCACACAGGAGCAGGGGATGATTGTAGGTCGGCGCCCCGGCAAAGCGTTCCGTGACCGGGAGAGCTCGCAGCGCATGCATGGTGCCGTCCAGTTCCGAGCGCGTGGCGATCGGATAGCCGCGATGGGTGACATCGATCCCGCCCAGCGTGGAGAGAAAGCCGGAGGCAAACAGCGCGAAGATGGCCAGGCAGCGAACCCACACGTGGCAGCGCACGAACAGCTTGCTCCACAGGAACGGGAGGATCGCCAGGTACGACCAGATCATCAGCTTCGTGTTGTCCCACTCCCATGGCGCGAACTTCACGAAGCAGCAGACCAGGAAAAGGAAGAGCGACGGAAACACGACGGCGCGAGCCCACGCATCGCGTTCCCGCCAGAGCACGACCACCAGCGCGATCACATAGAGCGGCAGGACCCCGAAATTCATCGGCCAGAAAAGCAGCGCCGCCCGCGAACGCTCCTCGCTGCCAAAGCTATTCTGGCACCAGGTCAGGAACGCCTCGTCATCCCACATCCAGCCCGGCTTCCAGCCGAGCAGATGGCCGCCGTGCAACCCACCCGTCACCAGCCAGACGAGCAGCGTGGCCGGCAGGAAGTCGGCGCCGACCAGCACGACCAATTCCCGACGCGCCGTCGGCTGCACGAGGAACCACGAGGCGAGGAGCACGGAGAGAAAAAGGAAGGTGTGAAAATGAAAGAGCGGCAACGAAGCGTAGAGCAGCACTTCACCCCAGCGGGGCAGCGCGGGGCCATCGCCGCCGAAGAAGCGCGCCCGCCAACTGCTGAGCAGGAACAGCCCCGCCGGCAGGGCAAAGAGCAGCCCGCGCTGCGTGGCGAGCAAGGCGAGCGCGAAACTCTTCCAGGCAAACTCCGCCTGGAAATCCGCCAGCTTCCCGGTTGAGAAAATCATGATCGCGAAGAGCCCGCCATTGGCCAGCAGCCCGAACACCGTGAACCCGCGCCCCCAGCGCCAGAGCGCGGCTCCCGTGAGGGCGCTGCCCGCGAGGCCGATCCATACGAAGCCGCGCAAGGTGTCGAGGCCGAGCAAGGTCAGCAGGCTGTGGAAGAGATCGACCCCGACCGGGTAGGTGAGCGGCGCCCCGGTAAAAATGGGATTGTCCGGCCAAAAGGGCACGCCGCTCGCCAGATACCGGATGTAGGTGAGGTGCAGCGACAGGTCGCCGAGATTGTTCGGTGAAAGCACTTTGATCTCGTCGCCCTCGACAAACACCACCCACAGAAAGATCCGCAGCGCCACGAGCGCGAAGGCCACGATCGCCGCCCATTCCCACGGCGTGGGTGGCCGCGACTCCGGCGCGGAGGAATGGCGCTCCCGCCACAGCGCCGCCGCCGCGACCAGCAGACCGCCGCTGATGGCCACCGCGGCCGAGACCGGCGACAGGCCGCCCCGCAGAAAGGCCAGAGCGACCGCGAGCATGGTGGAACTGCTCACCGCATAGAGAATGGCGATCGCGATGTTCATGGGGAATCGGGCTTCTCCGTCGGCGTGCCGAGCCGGCTCCGCACGAAGATCGGGGTGCCCGCGGGAACGACGCCCTCGAAGCTGCCGGTGTGCAGATACAGCATCGCGTGGCTGTCGGAATTGCCACGGATCCGCATCGGCATCTTGTAGTAATCGAGCCGCATCAAGGGTTCCGCCTGCTCGACCAGCGGCTCATCGATGAGCAGGAAATCCGCGTCGAGCGGGGCAGGGAGCTTATCGATGTCCTCGGGAGTGGCGCTGGGAAAATCGATGCGGGGAAAATCGGCGAGGGTCCAGATCCACGGATACGTTTCCGGCAGCACGATATGGCCGCGCAGTTGGAAATTGCGCGCATCACGTTTGGCCAGCGTGCGCAGCGGCTTGAGCAGCAGGTTCACGTCCGCGAAGGTCTGCACGTACACGTAAAGTTCCCGGTCGTCATCGAAGTCGCGGAAGGTCAGCTTCCAGGTGACGCCCAGTGAAAACGCGGCGATCACCGTGGCGAAGGCGGCGACGGTCCAGCGATCCAGCCAATCCGCCGTGCGCACGACCGCCAGCCCCAAGACGAGATGGAACGGCCACATGAGTGAGATCACGCACCACGGGGTCTTGTACTTGATGATGCTATAGCCGATGAACGCGCCGAGCCCGTAGATCGCGATATAGCGGGCGACGCGTGGGGTGCGCGGCAGGAGCAGACAGAATCCGGCGACCAACCCGACCAGCGCCGGCCACTCGTACTGGCAGAGAAGCTGCAGCCAGTACCACCAGTCCTTTTCATGCCCGGACGCCGTGCCCAGGCCGGTGCGCGTCCACGTGGCAAAGGTCTCCCACAGGCCGCAGATCGAGCCGCGAGGCAGGGGCAGCCCTTTGTCATCGAAAGTTTGCGGGCCGGGCCAGTCGAAGAATCCGCCGCTGTAGAAGAAGACGATGAGCCCGAGCGATACGCCGGCGACGGCGAGGCAATCGCCCCGCGAAATCTTCCAGGGACCAAAGGGCCACGCGTCCGACGGGACGAGCCGCTCGTAGGCGATGAGGCACGGCGCTGCCAGGATGAAGGCGATCAAATGAACGACGTAGGTCTCCTTGGTCAGGATCATCCCGGTGACGCCCATGGCCACCGCCCACAGGGAGCGCCGCTCGCCGAAGCGCCACAGGCCCGGCAGGCCCCAGGCCGTGAGCATGAGGAAGAACAGCAGCCAGGTTTCGTGAATGGCGTAGCGTCCGTAGAAGACCATGCCTGGCGAGATCGCCATGGCCAGCGCGGCGACCTGGCAGGCGCGTTCGTCGAGGTAGCGCCGGAAGGCGAGCACGAGCCCCACGCACACCGTGCTCAGGAGGGCGATGGGCAGGCGCAGCACCCAGGCGCCACGCCCCAGCAGGGTCTGCGCGACGAAGAGCCCGTAGAAGTGCAGGGGCCCGTGAAAGTTCGTCGGATCGTAGTGGTAGTAGCCCTGCTGGGTCATCTGATCGACGAACCAGCCGTTCACGCCTTCGTCGAAATGCGCGGGTTTCACATCGAGATCCACGACGCGCAGCACGAGCGCCAGCGCCAGGATGCCGGCGGAGATCCAAAGACTTCTCGCGTTCATGGCTTTGACCCCGGCGCGCCGGTGCTGTTAAGAGTGGCGCTCCCCAATGTCGGATTTGCCATATCTCACCATCGTCGTGCCCGCCTACAATGAGGCGCAGCGGCTACCGCCGACGATCGCGGCGCTCGCGGAGTTTTTCCAGGGTTTCACGCAGGGGTATGAAGTGCTGATCGTTGTCGAGGGAAGTGCGGACGGGACGCTGGAGATAGCTGCCGGGCTGGCGGCGCAACAAGCTCATTTTCAGGTGATCGACAACGGGCCGCAGCGCGGCAAGGGCCACGCCGTGCGCTCCGGCATGCAGCGGGCCCGCGGCGGGATCGTCTTTTACATGGATGCCGACCTCAGCGTGCCGCTGGCCGAAGTCACGGCGTTCCTGCGTTATTTCGAGGAAAATCCCGACGTGGACGTGCTCGTGGGGAATCGCCAGCACGCCGAAAGCCGCATCACCCGCCGGCAATCCGCGCTGCGCGAGAGCATGGGCAAGATTTTCAATCGCATCCTCCAGGTCCTCACCCTGGTCGCATTGCGCGATACCCAATGTGGTTTCAAAGCCTTTCGCCGCGCGGCCTGCCGGGAGATTTTTCGCCGGCAGACGATCGACGGTTTTGCCTTCGATGTGGAGGTGCTGCTGCTCGCGGATCGGCTCGGCTTCAAGATCGAGGACCGGCCGGTGGAGTGGATCAATTCGCCGGAGAGCAGGGTCAACATCCTCGCCGACAGTTGGCGGATGCTGCGCGACGCCTGGCGCATCCGGCGGCTGGTGGAACAAAATATCCGCGAAACGCCGGAACCGCTGGCGGCCGCGCATCGCAATTTCCGGACTTTGGAATAGACTTGGGGAACATGCGACTTCTCGTGACCGGCGGCGCCGGATTCGTTGGCAGCAATTTCATCCGTTATGTGCTCGAACACTACGGCCCGGAGATGATCACCAGCGTGGACGCGTTGACGACCGGACGCCTCGCCAGCCTCGAGGGCATCGCCGCGACCTATGGCGAACGCTACGAGTTTCTCCACGCCGACGTGGCCGATCCCGACAGGATCGAGGCGGTGCTCGCGAAGCATCAGTACTTTGCCGTCGTTCATCTTGCGGGCCGGGCGTCGGGAGTGGCCGGCACCACGGCGATTCTCGCCCGTGCGCGACGCCACGGCGTGCGGCGATTTCTGCTTGTCTCGGGGGAGCACGACCAGGAAGCGCTGGCGCCGGCGGAAGCCGCGGTGCTGGGCGCGCATGGCGAGCACGCCCAGGAGGTGGTGATCACGCGCGCGACCGAATGCTACGGCCCTTTCCAACCGCCGACGGCATTAATCCCCGGAGTGATCGCGCGCGCGCTGCGCGATCAAGCGGTGCCGCTGGCCGGCGACGGTTCGCAACTCCGCGACTGGCTGCACGTCGGCGATCACTGCGCGGGCATCTTCACCGCGCTGCTCGACGGCGCGCCGGGCAAGATTTATCGCCTCGCATCGGGGCACGCCCAGCGGGACATCGACCTTGCGCAGCGGATTCTCGAGCATCTGGGCAAGAGCCGCGACTTGCTCGAGTTCGCGCCGGACGCTGAAGGAATGCGCTCCGTCGCAGCCCCAACATCCGAGGGTGAAGGCGTCCGGAGCCCGGCCCCCATACCCGCGCCGGAGCCACTTGCCTGGAAACCTCGTCACCATTTGGAACCCGGGCTGCGTGAGACGATCGATTGGTACGTCCGAAATCGCGATTGGTGGGAGCCGCTGCCGGTGGGCTGACGTATGGCGCGAAAAATTGTTGTCGTCGGCAGCGGAGGGCGGTTGGGAGCGGCGCTCCTCCGCGAATGGCGGGCCGGCGGTGACGAGGTGATCGGCCTTAATCGCGCCCTGCTCGACCTGGCGAATTTCGGGGAGATTCGCGAGTGCCTGGAGCCGATCGAGTTTGACGCGCTGGTGAACTGCGCCGCGCAGACCAACGTCGACCGCTGCGAGCGGGACGCCGATGAGGCGTTCCGCATCAATTCCGGTGCGGTGGCCACGCTGGCGGATGTGTGCGCGCGCAAGAAGGCGCGCTGCGTCCACATCAGCACGGACTACGTTTTCGATGGAACCAAAACCGAGCCCTACACCGAGGAGGATGCGCCATGCCCCATCAGCAAATACGGCGAGTCCAAGTGGAGCGGCGAACGCTGCCTGCATGCCGTGGCCGACCGGAATCTGGCCGTGCGCGTCTCATGGATCTTCGGGCCGGACCGTGCGAGCTTTGTGGACCAGATCCTCCAGCGCGCGCTGGAGCACGAGCGGGTCGAAGCCATCGCGGACAAGTTTTCTGTGCCGACTTACACCCGGGATGCCGCGCTCCTGCTGCGCCCCCTGGTCGAGGATACCTCCATCGGGGGCGTGGTGCATCTCTGCAATACCGGAGCCTGTAGCTGGCAGGAATACGGCCAGCATGCATTGGACTGCGCCGCAGCCATCGGCCTGCCCCTACGAGCGCGGAAAGTCGACCCGTTGGCGCTGGCGGACATGAAGGCCTTCGTGGCCAGGCGCCCGGTGTATTCGCCGTTGAGTAATGCCAGGTTGACGAGATTGACCGGCCTGACGCCGCGGCCATGGCAGGAGGCCGTTGAGGATTACATCCGCAGCCATTGGGCGAGGCGGCGGAGTTGATCATAGAGAGGTCAGGATCATCGTAAATGCGGCGAAGGAGGAAATCCAAGCCCCCCCCGATGTTGCCAATCGGGGGCCATTGGGGTTTATTCAACCCCAATGAAACCCAACACCGAATCCGCGAAAGTGTTGTCGGTCGCCGAGCGCAAGGCGCGCGTCGAGAAGCTCGTGGCCGAAGGCAAGCTCACGCCTGCCCAGGCGGAACTGATCGATTACCGCGAGGCCGGGCCGAAGCAACGGGCGGCGGGTGGAAAACTCTTGGGCAAGGGGCGCTTGTCGATGGAGCGCGGAAGCCGTGCGGCCTAGTCGGGCTCAGTATTTTCTCACAAAGTTTCGGCGAGTTTGGTCAGCACGCAATTCAATGCCCGGAT
Organism: Chthoniobacterales bacterium; assembly: GCA_038228205.1. Lineage (GTDB taxonomy): Bacteria > Verrucomicrobiota > Verrucomicrobiia > Chthoniobacterales > Chthoniobacteraceae > Chthoniobacter. The sequence goes on along the minus strand of JBBRPL010000172.1, from coordinate 153 downwards.
TGCCTGGGAAGACGGGCGTGATTCAAACCCGGTCCAAGGGAGTTTTGATCCAGTGAATATTCTATAATTTTGAGATTGTACGAAGAGAGGGAAGGTATAGATGGAGTGGTTGATGAAGCGAAAACCCGACACGAAGAAGCAAAATGAAGAGCC
>JBBRPL010000171.1:0-12476 GCA_038228205.1 Chthoniobacterales bacterium | reverse complement strand
TCACAGGCAGTCACGGTAGCAAAGCCAGTCGAGTGCCCGGCGATGCCGATAAACACTAGCTTCCCGCACGGTCAGACATTTCCAGTCACGCCGAGTCACAACGGCGAGATGGTGCGCGCTGCAGGGTTCGAACCTGCGACCTCATCTGCGTAAAGGATGTGCTCTACCGCTGAACGAAGAGCGTGTGGCTGGCCGATGGGCCTGCCGTTCGTTCTACGATTTAGAACACGAAGCGGACGCCGGCGCGGATCTGGGTCGCGTCGGCGCTGGCGCCGCCCCACGTGTAGCGGCCTTCGGCGAAGACGCCGATGGTATGGGTGGCGCGCCATTCGATGCCGCCGCCGGCGTTCCAGGTGCCGACCGTGGTGTTGTCGAACATCACGCCGCCGCCGATGAAGGCGTACGGCGCGATGCAGATGCTGCCTTCAATCGGGCACCGGGCGATGATGCGGCCGGAAAAGTCCCAGACGGCAGGGCCGCCGTCATAGACATTTCCGTCCACGCCGATGCCGAGATATTTCATGAAGAAGTAGTTTACGCCGAGGCCGCCACCCCAGCCATCATGATGCGGGTTGTTGTGATGGGCGTCGGTCCACGAGCCAAAGACGTCGAGTTGGATTTCCTGGTCCTTGAAGCAGGGCTCCTCGGGGGTGCCCTTCATGTCTTTGCTTTCTTTCATCTCATGGCCGGCAAAGGCGCTGGAGGCAATGGCGAGGGAGGCGAGGAAGGGAATGGCGATCTTTTTCATTTGAGTGTTCCGTGAAATGGTTGGTCGGATGCTGTTGAAAACCGCCGGGGTGCGGATTGTAAAGGCTCGGATTTCGTCCTGAGGATTACGTCAGGGAATGGCCTGATATCGGTGTACCTGCACTGGACGTCATGCCGCCATGCCGCCAAATTGGGGCGCACGGTGCCAAAGATGGCTCCGTCAGAGCGATTTAGCATATCGGCCACTGATCTCTCCATGTCTTCCCCCAAAAACCACTTACCCTGAATCCGGAAATGGAAACCACGGATGTCACGGATGTCACGGAACTGGAAGCACTGGCGGGGATTTTCACCCTCTCCGATGGGGTGAGCGGCTTCGCCCGTCCTGGCGCCCGGATCTCTTTGCATCCGCGCCATCCGCGAAATCCGCGGTTACTCCCATCTCCGTTTTTTGGCTTACCACTGTTCGCGGTGGTCGCGATGGTGTCGGTGACGAGCGCGGGGTGGGCTGCGGACCCATCGGCGCTGTTTGAAAGCCGGATCAGGCCGTTGTTGGCGGAGCACTGCTACGAGTGTCACAGCATGGAGAAGAAGCAGAAGGCCGGGCTGGTGCTCGACTCGAAGGCGGGGTGGGAGAAGGGTGGGGACTCGGGCGCCCCGATCGTGCCGGGGAAGCCGGAGGAGTCGTTGCTCCTCAAGGCGGTCCGCTGGGCTGACAAGGATTTGCGGATGCCGCCGGAGAAGGCGGGGGGAAAGTTGACGGACGGGCAGATTGCCGACCTGGAGGCGTGGATCAAGAGCGGGGCCTTCGATCCGCGCCTGGCGGGTGCGACCGTCGCGGCGAAGAAAAGCTGGGCGGAGATATTTGCGGAGCGGAAGCAATGGTGGAGCTTGCAGCCGATTCGCCCGGTGGTTCCGCCGGCGGGAGACGATCCCGAATGGTCGGCGAGCGCGGTGGACAGGTTTTTGCGAGCGGGCATGAAGGCGGAAGGGATGACGCCGTCGCCGAAAGCCGATGCTCCGACGCTTATCCGCCGCGCGACGCTGGTGCTGACCGGGCTGCCGCCGTCGCCCTCGGAGGTGGAGGCGTTCGTCGCGGAGTCGAAGAATGATGCGGGTGGGGCTTATCGGGCCCTGGTGGATCGGTTGCTCGCGTCGCCGCGTTTTGGCGAGCGCTTTGCGCGGCACTGGCTCGATGTGGTCCATTTCACGGAGACGCACGGCAACGAGTGGAACTACGACGTGGCCTACGCGTGGCGGTATCGGGATTATGTCATCCGGGCATTCAATGACGACGTGCCGTACGATCAATTCGTCCGTGAGCACATCGCGGGAGATTTGATCGCCCAGCCGCGCTGGAATTCCGCGGGACACTTCAACGAATCGGCCATGGGTACGGCGTTCTATCATTTCGGCGAGGTGAACCACGACAGTTGCGCGCAGTTCGGCGCGATCGGATACGAGATCGCGGACACCCAGCTCGATACGCTGACGAAGACCTTCCAGGCGACGACGGTGGCGTGTGCCCGGTGCCACGATCACAAGCTGGATGCGGTTTCGACGAAGGACTATCACGCGTTGCTGGGAATCCTGCGCAGCACGCGATCGGTGCAGCGCGCGCTCGATGGGCCGGAAGTGAATCGCGACGCCATGGGCACGCTGCGGGGTCTCAAGAAGGAGCTGCGTTCCGAACTGGCGGGAGTGTGGCGAGCGCGGACGGCGGCGCTGGATGTGGCGAAGCTGCAAGCGCTGGCGGCGGCGGCCGGGGACAAGGCGCCGGACATCAGCAGCCCGCTGCACGCCTGGTTTGTGGCGTGCCGGGCGGACACCACGGATGGAAACAACGTGGAGGCGACATGGAGGAAACTGGCGGCGGACCATGCGCGGGAAGCGGCGGAGCGCGCGGAATTCAACCGGACGAAGTTCACGACGCTGGCCGACTTCCGTGAGGGGATCGCGGAAGGCTGGCGCGCCGATGGGATGGGTTTGCGCGACGGGTGCACGCCGAGCGGCGACTTCACGGTGACGCACGAAGGGCCGAACGCGATCAAGGCGATCCTGCCCGCGGGCGTGTTCACGTTTGCGCTGTCGGACAAACTCAATGGCGCGCTGCGTTCGCCCACGCTGTCGCGCACGCATGGGAAGGTGAGCTTCGAGGTGGTCGGCGGCCGGTTCAGCCTGACCCACCTGGTCTTCAATAACTGCCAGCTCAATTACAATCACCAGCAGTCGCTGCATCACGATGAATGGTCGTGGTTGACGGTGGCCTTTCCGGAGAAGACCGACGCTCTGCGTCCCTACGCGGAGTTGCTGACCTTCTGGGACAATCCGAAGTTTCCCGACCCGCTCGGCACGCTGGGCAAGGACACGGAAAACCAGCGCGGCCCGTGGGAGCAGCATGCGAAAAATCCCCGCACGTGGTGGGGAGTGCGGCGGGTCGTGTTGCACGACGGCCCGGAGACGCCCAAGGATGAGCTCAGCCATCTGGCGCGGCTGTTTGCCGCTCCTGCGCCGAAATCCGTGGAAGAGGCGGCGGCGCGCTATGCGGCGATCGCCGGTGAAGCGGTGGAGGCCTTTGCGGGGAATCGCGCGACGGACGACGACGTGCGCTGGCTGAACTGGACGTTGCAAAGCGGCATCCTGCCGAACCAGGCAGATGCGACTCCGCGCGTGGCGGAGCTCGTCGCCAAATATCGCGAGGTGGAGAACGGGATCTCGCCGCCCACGATGCTGCCCGGCATGGCGGATGACGGCCCGGGCTTTGCGCAGCCCGTGCTGCTGCGAGGGGATTTCGCCGCGCCCGGCGAACCTGTCGACCGCGCGTATGTGCAGGCACTCACGCCGGAGGGATTCGCGCTGGGTGCGCAGGGCAGCGGACGGCGGGAACTCGCGCAGCTCATGGCCAGCCCGGACAGTCCGCTCACTTCCCGCGTGATGGTGAACCGAATTTGGGAATGGGTGTTTGGCAGGGGCCTGGTCGCGACGCCCGATGACTTCGGGCATCTGGGTGATCGGCCCTCGCATCCGGAACTGCTCGATTATCTCGCCGCGCGGTTCGTCGCGGAGGGCTGGTCGGTGAAGAAGGTGGTCCGATCGCTGGTCATGAGCCGTGCTTTCCAATCCGCCAGCGCTCCCGGCGCGGAGGCGCGGCAGCGCGACCCGCTCAATGTGCTGCTCTCGCACTATTCCGCGCGCCGCGTCGAAGCGGAGGCGATTCGCGACAGCATCCTCGCGGTGTCCGGGCGCCTCGACGGGAAGATGTACGGGCCGAGCATTCATCCGTATCGTGAAACCGCCGACCCGGATAAACGGCTATTCGTCGGCCCGCTGGATGGCGACGGGCGGCGCAGCATCTACCTCAAGTTTCAACTCATGGAATCGGCGCGATTCCTCAGCGCCTTCAACCTGCCGGGTGGCAAAGTCACGCAAGGCCGCCGCGACACATCGAACGCCCCCACGCAGAGCCTCGCCTTGCTGAACGATCCCTTCGTCCTCGCGATGGCGGACCATTGGGCCGGACGCCTCGTGGCCGATGGATGCAGCTCCGTCGCCGAGCGGGTGGACGCGCTGTTTCGCGAGGCCCTGGGCCGCGCCCCGACGGACACCGACCTCGAAAACGGGGTCGCCTCCGTGCACCGGCTCGCCGCCACGCACGGCGTCGCGGAGGCCGACATCCTGACGAGCCGCATCGTGTGGAAGGATGCGGCGCACATGATGTTCAACCTCAAGGAATTCATTTTCATCCCATGAACCCCATCGCTTCGGCCAACGCACCTCTCCTTGGGAATCACTGCCCAGGCCGATTGCCGCCGCGATTCACGCGCCGCGAGATGTTAAAGACGAGCGCGACGGGTTTTGCCTGGATGGCGCTGTCCGCGCTCACCCAGCAGCGCGCTTTTGGTGCGCCGCCGCGGCCGAATTTTCCAGCGAAGGCGAAGAACGTCATTTTCCTGTTTATGGACGGCGGCGTGTCGCACGTGGACTCCTTCGATCCCAAGCCGGCGCTGGAGAAACACGTGGGCGAGCCGTGGAGCGGCGACGCGAAGCGCAAATGGGTCAAGAGCCCGTGGAAATTTGCCCAACACGGCCAGAGCGGCGCGTGGGTGAGCGAATTGTTCCCGCACATCGCCGGTTGCATGGACGACATCGCGGTCATTCGCTCGATGAAGGCGGAGCTTCCGCTCCACTCGACGGGAGTGCTGCTGCTGCACACCGGGCACAATCGCGCTGGCCGGCCCAGCCTTGGCTCGTGGATGAGTTACGGCCTCGGCAGTGAGAACGAAAACCTGCCCGGGTATGTGGTGCTGAGTTTCGGCCATGTGCCGGTCGGCGGCATGGAGGCGCTGGGCAGCGGCTTCCTGCCGGCGAACCATGAAGCTACCGTCATTCGCGCGGAGGGCGCCCCCATCGAAAATATCGTGCCGTCCGATTCCGTCGCCCAGCAGGACGCGAAGCTCGATTTCCTGCGCCGGGAGGACGGCGCTTTCGCCGCGCGACTCGGCGGCAATGACGCGGTCGAAAGCGCGGTGCGGAACTATGAACTCGCCGCGCGCATGCAATCGCTCGTGCCCGATGTGCTCGACGACGGCCGCGAGAGTCAATCGATCCGCGAACTCTACGGGCTCGATAATCCTGATAGGAACACGCGCCTCTACGCCCGGCAGTGCCTGCGCGCCCGGCGGCTGGTGGAGAACGGGGTGCGCTTCGTCCAGGTCAACTGCCCCTACGGCCTCTCGAACGGGACTTGGGATCAGCACGGCAACCTCAAGGGTGGCCATGAAAAGAATGCGCGCCAGACGGACCGCGCTGTCGCCGCGCTCATCGTGGATCTCAAGCAGCGCGGCCTGCTCGAGAGCACGCTCGTCTTGTGGGCGGGGGAATTTGGCCGCACGCCGCATGCTCCGGGGCCGGATGGACGCGATCACCACCCCGAGGGCTTCACCGTTTTCCTCGCCGGCGGTGGTGTGAAAGGCGGCACTGTCTATGGTGCGACGGATGAATTCGGGATGCACGCTACGGAAAACGTGACCGACATGCACGATCTGCACGCCACCGTGCTCCATCTGGCGGGCCTCGATCACGAGAAGCTCACGTTCCGCTATGCCGGGCGAGACTATCGGCTCACCGATGTGTCGGGAAACGTGGTGAAGGCAATTCTCGCGTAGGGAGTGTTTGAATAGTCTGTTGCGTTGCGGATGGCGTCTGGAATCCAGTCGGCGGGCGGATGCGGAGCAGGTGGATCGGCTTTTAACGATCGCCTCCGCGATCGCCCTATCGGGCTCGCTCCGCGAGTTCTGTCGCTCCGCTCCAGTCCGAAGACGATGGCAAAAGATGGGCGACGAAGTCGCGATTCTTTTTCCCATCGCGTTGCGGAGAACGCGATCCACCCGCGCACTCTGCTTCCGCAAATCGTAGGAAGTTCGCGCGCTCCAACGTATTTCGGCGGAGAAATGCGACAGTGTCAGGCGAGGATAGGGCGGACGACTTCGCCGGCGACATCGGTCAGACGGTAGTCGCGGCCGGCGTAGCGGTAGGTCAGACGCTCGTGGTCGATGCCGAGGAGGTGCAGCATGGTGGCGTGCAGGTCGTGCGTGTGGACCGCTCCCGTCGCGGGCAGGATGCCGTGCTCGTCGGATTGCCCGTGGACGAAGCCGCCTTTCACGCCGCCGCCGGCCATCCACGATGAGAAGCAGAGGTTGTGATGCTCCCGGCCTTTGTGATCGGCTTGGGCGTGGAAAGGGGTCCGGCCAAATTCGGTCGTCCAAACCACGAGCGTGCTCTCCAGCATGCCGCGCTGCTTGAGGTCGGCCAGAAGGCCCGCGATCGGCCGGTCGATGGCCTTGGCCAGCTTTTCGTGGTCGGCCATGTTGCCGTGCGAATCCCAATTGGCACTCGAGCCGACATCGATCAACTCCAGGAAGCGCACGCCGCGTTCCGCCAGGCGGCGCGCGACCAGGCATTGCCAGCCAAAGCCGGACATGGTGCCGCGGGTCAGCCCGTAGAGTTGCAACGTGGCGTCACTCTCGCGGGAAAGGTCGAAGGCTTCGGGAGCTTCGTGCTGCATGCCGAAGGCGGTTTCGAAGGAGCGGATCCGCGCGTCGAGCGACTGGTCGGCGGCGCGGTGTTCGAGGTGGCTGCGGTTCCACTTGCCGAGCAAGCCGAGTTCCATGGCCTGCAATTCGGGGCTCGGTGCGGCGGGCGTGAGATTGGGCAGCGGCTCCCTGCCGGGGACGATCTGGGTGCCTTGGTGGCAGGCCGGGAGAAAGTCACTTCCCCACGTCTGCGCGCCCGCGTACGGCGCCGCGGGGGCGAGCACCATGAAGGAGGGCAGGTTGTGATTTTCCGTCCCCAGGCCATAGCTGACCCACGCGCCGGCGCTCGGCCGCGCGAATTGCGCCGAGCCCGTGTGCGCCGCGAGGGTGGCCTTGTCATGGCCATCGCTCTCGCAGTGCATCGCGTTCAAGATGCACACGTCATCGATGACCGAGCCGAGGTTTGGGAAGAGGTCGCTGACCCACGCGCCGCTTTGGCCGTATTGCTTGAAATCCCAATGCGGCTTGATGAGGAAGCGATCGAAGCTCCCGGGCTTGTTCAGCCAGCGCGAGGCGGTGACGCCCTTGCCGTGATCGCGAATTAGTTGGGGCTTGTAGTCAAATGTGTCCACGTGCGACGTCCCCCCGGTCGAGAAGAGGAAAATGACGCGTTCGGCTTTGGCGGGAAATTGGGGCGGACGCGGAGCCAGCGGGTCCGCGGGAGCGGCCGCCTGGAGGTTGTTCCAAAGTCCCGCGAGGGCCAGCGCCCCAAAGCCGCCCGAGGCGCGCCGCAGGAATTCACGACGAGAGGTGTAGCGGGAGGAGTTCATGGCAGGGGAGACTCAATCGACGTAGAGGAAGGCATTGCTGGTGAGTAACACGCGGGCCAGCCCGGCCCAGGCGGCCAGGGATTCGTCGGGCAGCCGTGGCGCGAGGCCGGTGAGTTTCTCGCGATAGGCCGAGAGGAAGGCGAGGGCATCGCCAATCTCGGAGTCGGCGGCCGCACGCCCGTGGGCCATCTCGAAGGCCAGCCGGATGCGCGCCGCGTCGTCGCCCTCGATCGCGAGAAGCCGGCGGGCGAGCGCTTCCGACTGCTCGCGCACGAACGGCGAATTCATCAGATAAAGCGACTGGGTCGGTGTGGTGGTCGGCAGTCGCAGAGGCACGCTGAGATTCGGATCGGCGGCGTCGAACATCGCGAGGAAAGGGTGCCGGCGATTCCGCTGGATCATGAGGTAGACGCTGCGGTGATTCGAGTCGTAGATGTCGTGGAATGGGTTGTGAATCGTGAATTTCCACGTCTGCACGGGCGGGAAGGGATGAGGGCCCGGGATGGTCCGATCGAGTTGCCCGCTCACAGCCAGCATCGCATCGCGAATGGACTCCGCGTCGAGCGGCTGGCGCGCATAACGCCAGAGCCAGCGGTTCGCCGGGTCGAGCTTGAGATTGGCCGGATGGTCGTCGCTGGAGAGTTGGTAGGTCCTGGACCGCAGGATGAGGCGGTGGAGCGCCTTCACCGACCAACCGGAAGCGATGAACTCGGATGTGAGCCAGTCGAGCAACTCAGGGTGCGTGGGTGGTTCGCCGCGCAGCCCGAAATCGCTCGGTGTGGGAACGAGGCCCTGGCCAAAGTGCCACTGCCAGACACGGTTGACCAAGACCCGCGCCGTCAGCGGATTCGTGGGCCGGGTGATCCAGTTGGCCAGTTCCAGGCGGCCGCTGCCCGTGGCCCCGGGCGGCAGCGCTTCGCCTCCCAAAATGGCGAGCACCTGGCGCGGGACTTCTTCGCCTGGCTTTTCCGGTTCGCCGCGGAGCTGGATGCGGGCTTTGACGGGCTGGTCCTCGCTCACGGCATACGCGACCGGGTAGACGTCACTCGTCGCCTCCACGTCGCGCCGCTTGGTCGCCGCAGCGATCTCCGTGTCGAATTGTTTCAGGCGCTCCGCGAGGTCGCCCGTGGGCGCGGCGGCCACGACGGGTCCGCTCCCAGGCTCGCCGAAAGACGTCTCCTGCAAACCCACGTTGTCGAGGTCGCGTTCCGGCGCCACGCCGGCCACGTGCCCGAGGCCATCGCAAATGAAAGTGTCAGCCACACCGTCCCATTTCGCGCCGAGGGCTTTGTTCTGGAAGGCCGTCAGGTCGTCGATGGTTCCGACGATTCCGGAATAAGTTTTCTTTGACGGATCGAGCGTGAGCCGGAGCGTGTTCCACGTTCCGGGGACGAGCTGGCGGATGACTTCCCACTTTTCGCCATCGCGGATCGCGATCTCGGTGGCCGTCACGCTGACTTCCACCGCGAGCGACTGGACCACCCCGCGGCCGAGGTAGAACCGATAGGCGCCCGATTTGTCCGTCGGCGCCACCGTCCGGAAGTCGATCGTGAAATGCATCTGCTTGCCTGGGGTGGCCCGCAGGCCATTGGCGAAGACGTAGCGCACGCCGTCGCGCGACTGGCCGCTACCGACCCGGACGCCACGGGTTCCCGCCGGGTGCACATGCGTGAACGGACTCTGCGCCGCCGCCAAAACCGTGTTGGGACCGGCGGAGAACCAGGGGACACCGGGCGGCTTGGCGACCGGCTGTCCTTCGAAGGCGAGATCCAGGCCGCCTGCCCGCGACTTGCCATCGATGGCCGCGCGCTCCTGTTTCAGCCTGGCCACTTCCGCTTCCAGCGGGACGAGGGCCGCGGCCCTGGCCGCATCGAGGCGGGCGGCTTCCTCGGACGGAACCAGCGGCGATAACTGCGATGGGCGCTTCTGCTCCTCGCCGCCCGGGAAAGCCCATTTGGTGCTCTGGAAGATGCCGTACATCCCGTAATAGTCGGCCATGCTCACCGGGTCATACTTGTGATCGTGACAGCGCGCGCACCCGAGCGACAGACCCAGCAATGAGCGGCCCACCGAATCAATCGCGTCCGCGAAGTCGAGGTACTGGAAATCCGGTGACGCCTTGTAGCCATAGCGCTTTCCGACCGCGAGGAATCCCGTGGCGATGATCCGCGGAGCGAACTGATCCGGGGGGCCCTGCGCGGCCAGGATGTCGCCGGCGATTTGCTCCCGGAGAAACCGATCGTACGGCTCGTCCGTGTTGAACGCATTGATGACCCAGTCGCGGTATTTGATGGCCTCGCGCACCGGGAAGTCCGCGCCGTCGCCGGCCGTGTCCGCGTAGCGCGCGACATCGAGCCAGTGCCGGCCCCAGCGCTCCCCATAGGCCGGGCTGGCCAGCAAGTGGTCGATCAACCGGTCGAAGGCGTCTGGCGCGGTATCGCTCAGGAACTGCTGAATCTCCTCAGGGGTGGGTGGAAGTCCGGTGAGGTCGAACGCCGTGCGACGGATCAATGTCCTGCGGTCGGCCGGCGAATTGGGCTGCAATCCGTGTTGCTGAAGCTGGGCGAAGACGAAGCGATCCAGCGGTAGCTGGCTCCACGGGTTTCCCTCCGTGCCGGGCGGCTGCGGGACGCGGACCGGCTGGAAAGCCCAATGCTTACGGACCGTCGCCATGTCCACGTTCTTGGTGGCCATGACCGGTCCCTCGCGCGGGTCGGGCGCGCCGAGCTTCACCCATTGTTCCAGCGCCGCGACCTGTTCGGGCGGGAGCTGATGCTTCGGCGGCATCTGCAAATCCTTGTCCACATAGCGCACCGCCTTGATGAGCAGGCTGGCCTCGGGGTCGCCTGGCATGATGGTCGCGCCGGTGTCGCCGCCTTTTTGCCACGCGGCTTTCGAGTCGAGTCGCAGCCCTCCCTTCTGCTTTTTCTCGCCGTGGCATTCGTAACAACGGTCCACGAGCAGCGGACGAATCTTCGATTCAAAAAACGCCGCTCCGTCCGTGTCCGCGGCCTGCGCCGCGGCAATCGTGAGCAGCGCTGTTGACCAGGCTGCTGCGCCGGCCAGGATGTGAGAGAGGCGTTTCATGGGGGGATCACTCAGGGATCATGGAGGGAGCCTATCCGCGCCCGGTGGCCATCTTAGAGACTGTAAAAGAAATCGTGGGCCTATTCGGCACTGTATCTCCACACGGAGGAACATCATTTTGGGGGAGAGGACTTCGGCTCCGGTGTTTCGTCGGACAGTCGCTTCGCTTTCGAGCGGCCGCCTTTCCAGATATCGTACTGCGGATCGGCGTAGCGTGTAAAAAATGCATCGAGCCGCTGGGCGAGCCCCTGGCGTTCGGCTTCAGCGCCAGGCTGGCCGTAAAGATTGATGCGCTCGTGCGGGTCGGCCTGCATGTCGTAGAGCTCGTAGGGACCGTCGGGGTGACGAGCGACGTACTTCCAGCGATCGGTGCGGATGGCGCGACACGTTTCCATCTCGTAGTACATCACGTTGTCCCACGGGATCGTCTCGCCGCGCAGCAACGGGGAAAAATCGCGGCCGGGTGACCTGGGCTTTTGCGGCATTCGGCCGCCAAGTCCGAGATAGCTGAGCACGCTGGGCATGAAGTCGTAATTGCTCACGATGACGTCCGAGGTCTGCGCCGCCGGGATGCGGCCCGGTTGCCGAAAGATGAACGGGATCTGCATCATCAGCTCATGCGCGCCAATGGGCCGGAAATGATCGCCCATGCCCCACATCCCGTTCTGTCCGCCCATCCAGCCCTGGTCCGACGCGTAGATGACGAGCGTGTTCGCATCGAGCCCGAGTCGCTTCAGCGTGGCCATGATTTCCCCGACGCCATCGTCCACGCCGCTCGTTTCCGCGGCTACGCGACGCATCGCTGCGATGTTGTTGTGAAATTCCTTGTTGTTGAACTGCCAAGGGTGCATTGCGTCCCGCGGGAAGCTGGGGAAGAGCTGGTCCGCGTAATATTCCGCGTGACGATTGCGCGCCGGATTCAGCATCAGCTTTCCCAGTGAATACGGGCCATTGTAAGCCAGGTAGAGGAAGAACGGGCGTTCCTTGTTTTGCTCGATGAACTGCACGCCGCGCCGGGTCCACAAGTCCGTCGTGTAGCCCTCTTCGCGCCGCACCTTTCCGTCCTCGATCACGTCCTGATCATAAAACTCGCGCGTCGAGCCATCGGGCTTCGTGACCCAAAAGGAGAAGCCTTCGGAAGGGGTGAGATTGGCGCCGAGATGCCACTTTCCACTCAGGCCGCAGACATAGCCCGCATCGCGCAGCACCTCGCCCAGGGACGTGAATTCTTCGAGCGTATTGAACGCCTGCGGACCCATCATGAACTTTTGATCGAGAAACGAATGCACCCCGTGCTGCGATGGAATCAGCCCCGTGAGGAACGTCGCGCGGGTGGGCGAGCACACGGGATTGCTGCTCAGGGCGCGTGTGAAGCGCATGCCCTCCGCCGCGAGTCGGTCGATGTTTGGCGTGCGAATGTCCGGATTGCCGTAGCAGCCCAGCGTCCATGCGCCTTGGTTGTCGGTCAGGATGAAAACGACGTTTGGCGGGGCGGCGGCTGCGAAGACGCTCCCGGCGACGATCCAGAGGATAGCAAGGGCGGTGGGGAGAATTCGCATGAAGGGGGGTGCGGTCCAGGGGGTTCGGCAGAGGTCTGGAAAGGGAAGGCGAGAGAAAAACTGAGGACGAGTATTATGTTCGCCCACGCGGTGACTCCCGCACTTCGCGATATGACCATAGACTAGTGTAGTGCGGCGCAATTAGCGTAACGTTTTGCGGTTCGCGAGCTTTTTGCGGGCGCGTGTGACCTTGGACAAGATGTCTTTGGCGGTGGCTGTCCAGATGAATGGCTTGGGCTCCTTGTTATGTTGACCAAGGT
>JBBRPL010000170.1:0-12823 GCA_038228205.1 Chthoniobacterales bacterium | reverse complement strand
GGTGGAACGGACCATCAGTTGGCTGCAAAACTACCGCCGACTCTGTATCCGCTGGGAAAAGTCCACCAGGATGTTTCAAGGCTTTGTCCATCTCACATGTACCATGCTGTTAATGAAAGAGGTTTTGGGATAGGCTCTAGGAAGAAAGCTCGAATCACGTTGGCGTGTGCTCAAATCTAGAGCCCGTCCTTGAATGTGCGTGCCGGTGGTATGACCGTCGGTGCCAGAGTTGATGACTAGCTCGAACGTCGGATCATTTGTTTCCTCTCGGAAGATGTCTCGGAGTTTCCGCAGCCGCCCAATGAGAATGGGATTAACGCCCAGCGTCTCAACGCCATCGGTTTGGCGCCTAACTCCAATAGGAAAGGTATTGCCCTGTTCATCAGTATATATGTCTCCAGCTTCGGCTTCGAGGACTGCTGAATCCGCCTGACTGCCCGGCTGTGCCCCATGCCACCCCGGCTGCCTTACGCCGACGCCGACATCGGTGATCAGGAAGTTTCCATCGTCGGTTACGGTCATCGGGCCGACGATCTCCCACGCACCTTTGTCGTGATTGAAGCTCCAGAGCGCGCTCTTAGCTCCGGGTGCGAGTTTTACTCCAGTTATGGGGTCCGGTAAGTTTGGGAACTTCACCGGCACCGGCTTGTCGAAGTTGGTTGCGCCGTCGGTCAAGATGGCGATGTCGAGCGGGTGATTGAGACCAGGCGGGAGCGGTTCGGGCAGGCGGTCAGTCGAGACGGCGGCAATGACGATGGAACCTCCACGCGTCCCGTCGTCGGAGAACAAGCTGTTCGGTGGCACGTCGAGCTGGACGCCGTTGAGTTCGGGATGTTGCGCGACGACGGCCGGCGACGGAGTAATCATCGTGTGATCGGTCGCGCTGACGGCTTGGAACATCGCGCCGTGGGCGAGGGGAAGATAGATCGTCCCGGTGCCCGCGGCGAGGTTATTCAGCTTACCCGGCACCGCTTCCCACGCCTTTTGCACATAGGGATAGAAGTCGCCGCCGGGAAAGGTGCTCGCGCTGGATTGTCTTCCATCGACTTCGACAAAGAAGCGACCCGCCGGGCAGGGCGTGAGATTGAAGGAACCATCCGCAGCGGTGAAGGTTTGCAGGTCTTCGGAGCCGACCACGCGGATCAGGACGTGTTCGAGCGGCACGTTGACGCCGCCAGCCCCTTTCTCGGAGGCATAGATGTGGCCGATGATGCCGGTGCCGGGCACAGGGGTGATCGGCGCGGTGTCATAGGTGAAGGTCAACACACCCGCGCTGTTTCCGAGGTTGTCGCCCGCGGGATCGATCTGGCGTTCAAGCAGGTCGTTGATGCCCACGCCGTCGAAGGTGACGGTGACGCGGGTGCTGGCGGGGACGGGTTCGAGGAAGAAGAGCGTGGCCTTGGCGCGGTCGCCGGAGAGTTCGACGCGGGTGAGGAGCTTGCGCCCGCCGGCCTCGGCATAGAGGTCGCCGGGGGTCTGGGTGTTGGCGTCGTAGGTGGTGAGCGAGGCATTCACCGAGAGGGGCATGGTGAAACGCACGATGACTTCGCGGGTGAGGGCGACGCCACCTTCCCCAACGAAGGGTGAGGTCTCGCGGATGCTGGCGAGCGGGAGGATTTTCTCCGGGCTCGCTCCGACGATCATGTTGATGAGTGCCACCGCATCGTCTTCGTTGAGAAAACCGTCGCTGTTCACGTCGGCGAAGGGTTTCAGGTTCTCGGCGATCGGAGTCACCTGCCGGATGTGTTGGCGCAGGACGGTGAGGTCGAAGACGTCGAGCACACCGTCGCCGTTGAGATCGCCGAGCTTGGTGATTGGGGCTCCATCCGTGGGAGGTGTGAGGATCGTCAGCAGAATCAATCCAAGGACAAAAATCCTGCATTTCCAGAGTGCCACCGGCGGGCTCCGACGTTGCGGCAACAGCCGACTCATGGTGAGTTTCTCATTGTCGGTCAGGGCGCCATCCTCGGGGCAAGTTTGCCTGCGTTCCTCCTGTCCTCACTGAAAAGTCGCCTGCAACGCAAACCCTTCGATCATGGTAAAGGTGATGGTGGGCGCTGAGGAAGTAATGCTGCCGCTCCAGCCGGTGAATTGGTGACCGGCTTTCGCCTTGGCGGTGATGGTGATGCTTGCGCCAATGTCGCGGGAGGTGATCCCGGCAAATCCCTTGGTCACATCTCCCGCACCCACGATCGTCAGGGACAGTGGGGTGGGCACTGCGTAAAAGACCGACCTCGCGACGACATCGGATTCATTTCCGGTGGAGTCGGTGGCTTTGACAAATATTTTGTAGAGTCCGCCCGCTTTAGCTGCCGGTTGCACGCTTGCATTCCAAGTGGCAGTGCCCGTCGCGGCCTGAAGCGGGCCAGGGATGCCTTGGTAGAGCACTTGGTAGCCTACGCTGCCAATCGGCAATTTTCCCTTTGCCGTTCCAGCCAGGTCGATGGCGTCGGGTGCGTTGATTCGGGCCCCTTCTTTCGGTGTTACGATGGCGACGGTCGGCAAAGCCTTCACCCCTTGTGGTCCAGATTGTCCGGGTGGCGGGAAGGACGGGTTCGGGTCAAGGGTGACACCTCCTCCGAGCAATCCACCGGTGAAAAATCCGCTGCCGAGATTCTGTTTCTGAAACACTACTCCGGTCATCTGAGCTTTCTTGCCAGTGTCGGGATTGATGAAGCTGCCGCCGAAGGTGCCATTGGCGGGCGACAGCTTCAGCGCCAGCTTGCTCGCATCGATGGAAACCGGAGTGGCCGCGTTCTTGGAGGAAACGGTCAGTAACTTCTCCAACGGATTGACCAGCCCTCCATCTTCCAAGGTCAGTCGGGAATTCCCGCCCACATTCGCCAGGCGCAGCATCCGCTCAAAAGCCTTGGGCACGTTGTAACGCGAGCCGATCACGTCGAGCGGCGTCGAATAGCCGTCTTTGAAGGCCAGCGACTTTGCATTGCCCGGACGCGACGCATTCGCCGCACCATCGAAGTCGCTGACGCCAGCCTTGTCGGTGAAAGTAATGTCGCCCGCGAGCACTCCCTTTTTGCCGAAGAGCGAGGCGAAGAGAGGCCAGTGTCCATCCTTGGAAAGAAAGGTTCCCTGCGACGCCTTCGTTCCGTCCGCAAGAGTCAGAGTTGCGGAGATGGTTCCGGCGGGGGAGACAGTGACCGTGCCGACGCCATCGCCGAGCGGCGCTTTGCGGGTGGCTGCGTCGCTGGCGGCATTCAGCACCACCGTATAACCGCCCTTCTGCGCCGCCTCACGAGACTTGAGCTTCCAGACTGCGCGATCGGCGAGCACTTCGGAGACAAAGGTCGCGTTCTCGATCACGCTGCCATTGAGGGTGCCATCGGTGAGCTGGCCCGAGATTTGGTCGATTAGATTCGTCGCGTACTGTTGGAGCGTGAGGGTGAGCGGAGACCGCTTTTTCCCCCGGCTGAATTTGACCGTGGCAATTCCCTCGGAGTTGAACGTCCCGCTCTGCGCGTAGCTCGCTCCTGCCAGGATGAGTTTCACGGAAAATGCGCTTTTCGTCGTCGTGGCAAACTGCACATATCCCGTCCCGGCGAAATCGAACGGATCGTCTTGAACCAGTCCTGCGTAGATACCCTTGATCGGCGTGGCGCCGACATTGGTAACCACAATTGCAATGCTGTTGCTGGCTGTCTGGTATCCGTTGCTGTCGTAGGCAATCGCCTGAATTACAAACGGCCCGGCGCCGGGCGGCGTCCATACGATGCCAAACGGCCCCGACGTGCTTTCGCCGATTTTCACTCCGCCAACGTAGTATTCCACTCGCGCCACCGACCCATTCGTCGCCCCCGCCTCCACGCCCAGTTGCACCCCAGTCTGGCCGTTGATCTTGCCTCCCGCGGTCAGCCCCAGCAGCCGCACGGTGGGGGTAATTCCTCCCGACACTGCGGCTCCATCGGCTGTGGACAGCGCGAAGTTGGTGATGATCACCGAGAAAAACGCTGCGAACGGATTGATTGCCGTGAGCGGAACCCGAAAGACGGTGCCGTCCACCAGCGCCCGGTTATTGGGCGCACCTAGAACGACGCGCAGCTTTCCCGGCTCCACGATCCGCGAATCAACTCGAAAATTTTCTGGCAGCGTGCCGGGAGAGGCACTCGAAGCCGTGTAGAGCGCCGGATCGAAGAGCACATCCATCTGCACCGCCGCCACGCTCACGTTGCTGTGAAAATTCACCGGCACCGTGGCACTCGTTTCGGTGGCCAGTTCGATTTCACCCACGGTCAGCGTCGTTGTCGCGAATGCCGAAGCAGCGACCAGCAAGCAGGCAATCGCATTCACGGTAAGGATTCGGATTTGTCTCATGGAGTTGCCAGGGTTGCGAGCGGGTTGATCCAGCGCAGGCCGGAAAACTTCCCAAAATCCGTATCGGTCGAAGCCAGCTCACAGCCGTGCTCCACCGCGAGAGCCGCGAGGTGCGCATCGGTCCCTAGATTGCCCGTCGCGTCCGCTCCTCGGCAGGCTTCGGCAATGTCTCGGGCGCGTTCGCTGCCCGTGGCCGCACCGCCGGCGGTGTGGTCCACGTCGAAGTTGTCGGTCGTGCGATCGCCGACTTCGGGCGTCACGAGCGGGACGGCGCGGTGGGCGGGAGGCGGAATGAAAAGAGCGCAGCCGTTCATGCGTTTTCTCTCAGGCGGACGGGCGGTTCACCCGCAGCAACACCCCACGCAGATCGGACGCCGATTGCAGAACCTCGAAAATTCGACCCGCTTGCGCCGCGAAGGCTGGGTCAAACGTGCAGGCCACAATCCCTGCGTGATCTGGCTGCTGGCGGTGCAGTCGAAAGAAATCTTTGCGGTTTAGGGTCAGCAGCACCCGATTTTCGGCGGCGGAGAAGCTTAGAACATCGGCATCGGGCCAGGCTTGACCGGCTTTTCCCGTTTCCTCCACGGTCATCACATCACAGCCCAGGCGACTAAGCTCCTCGACAACCGGCAGCGGAAAATTCTCGTTGGAATACATGCGAAACATGGCGTTAATCCGCTTCGTTTTCCGCGATGGCACGCTCAATTTCGGCCCGATGCCCACGGTGATACGACCACGCATTGGCCAGGTCCTCCGCTCGCAGAGTGGGGAATGAACGGAGAATTTCCGCCTCACTCAGCTTGCAATGCCGAGCCCGCGCCAGCACCCACACCGGAATGCGTGTCCGGCTGATACACGCCTCGCCGCCGCAAACCGCGGGGTCGCTGTCGATACCTGGGAGGCTCTGACCGAGATCGCGCGCGACTTTTTGCAACAACGCGGCTTTCTCTCCCGGCGTCAGCAGCTCCGTGGCGGCTTCGATTTCGGCGAGCGTGCTCATGGCGGGGAATATAGCATTCGTGAATGGGGCGGGACAAGCAGGGGGCTCAGCGCGTCCAGACGTCGATGCGGGTGGAGACGCCGGCGGGGATTTGCACTTGCACGCTGCCGGTGGTCGCGCCGGGGTAGAGAATACTTGATCGGAGGGCAAGATTTTTCCAAGTGACAACCGCAATCGTGCCGGTCACAACCTTCGGTCAGTGAGGCTCCTAAAATATCTCGGTTCGTGCGTGACGTTGCTGCTCTGCGTTATTTTTTGCACGGAAACGGTGCGGGCGGGAAACGCGGTGCTGGAGTGGAACGAGGTGGTGCTCGGCGCACTTAAGAAAGATACCGAGCCGCCGCTGCTCGTGGCACGCAGTCTGGCGATGTTGCATCTCGCGATCCGGGATGCGCAGTCGGGCGCTGGTGCGAATGCGCAGGAAACGGCGATGACCAGCGCAGGCTTTGCTGTCGCAACGGCGCTGCTGCCCAGTCATCGCGCGGAGTTCGAGGGACTGCGGGAACAGCAATTTGCGGCGATCGGGGAGGGCGCGAAGAGTAGCGAGGCGCTCGCTCTTGGCGCGTCCGCCGCGCGAAAGGTGCTCGAATCCCGGACGAACGATGGGAGCGCCACCCAAGTCTCCTACATTCCGCATTCGGAACCGGGCCAGTGGCGGCGGACGGCCCCGTTTTTTCGACCGCCGGAATTGGTCTGCTGGGCGGAGAAGGTGAAGCCGTTTGCGATCGAGCGGCCGGATCAATTTCTACCCGGCGGTCCGCCGGCGTTCGAGAGCGCGGCATGGGCGACGGCGTTCAACGAGATCAAATCGCTGGGCGCGAAAGACTCCAAGATACGGACCGCGGAACAAACGCT
Organism: Chthoniobacterales bacterium; assembly: GCA_038228205.1. GTDB lineage: Bacteria > Verrucomicrobiota > Verrucomicrobiia > Chthoniobacterales > Chthoniobacteraceae > Chthoniobacter. The sequence goes on along the minus strand of JBBRPL010000170.1, from coordinate 6,639 downwards.
GATCGGGAAGTTTTGGTCGGATTTTTCCTACACCGAAACGCCGCCCGGCCACTGGAACTCGATCGCGCGGACGATCGCGGACGATCGCCACCTCTCGGACGCCGAGAGTGCCCGGTTTTTCGCCATCCTGAACGTCGCGCTCGCCGATGCGGGCATTGCCTGTTGGAACGCGAAATATCATTACAACTTCTGGCGTCCGGTGACCGCCATCGTGCGCGCCGCGGAAGATAACAACCCCGCCACCGAAGCCGACGCCGCCTGGCTGCCGGCGCTGGCTACTCCCCCGCATCCCGAGTATCCCAGCGGTCACAGCACTTTTAGCGGAGCGGCGGCGGCGGTGCTGGCGCGCTTTTTTGGAACGGATGCGATTTCCTTCACCGTGCGCAGCGATGGGCTGCCTGGCGTGGAGCGGAAATTTACCAGCTTGCGCGCGTGCGCCCAAGAGTGCGGGAATAGCCGCGTCTATGCGGGCATTCACTATCGCTTCTCGTGCGAAGATGGGCTGGCGCTCGGGGAGAAGGTGGGAGAGTATGTCTGGGACCATCTGGATCATCTCCCAAAAAAGTAGCCGGACGTTGTTTGATCAGGGCCGCGGGCGGTCCTCCAGATGCGGCTCGCTCTTGGCCAATTGCGCCGTCTATGCCTCCCCCGCCGATCGAAAGAGTGGAAGAAGGAGGTCTGATTAACTAACGGGCGGGAACCGACGACCTTCGCCGGCCACGCGTTGCAAGGCCGAAGGTCAACGCACGGCGCCTGCCTTGACGGTCGAAACGGTGGCAGCGATGAACTTCCACTTGCGAGTGATCGCCCGCGACGTGGAGGCGAGGGGCTTACCTTTGCGTCGGAGAAAGACCATGAAGGTTTCGGCAAAATCCTCACATGGCTCCGTGGCTGCGTAGGCGGAGATGAAATCCTGCTCGCGCTCGGCGCCGGGAACCGGATCGCCGCTCGAATACCGCCCGCCGAAAGCGGCGGTGAACGCACGCGCACGTTGAATCAACGCAGGATAATAGTGGGCGAGGGCGTGGGCGTATTCGTGCCGGACGACATCGAGCACATTGCGTCGCCCGAGGACCAGTGCCGGAATATAGAGATGCCCCGGACGATAACCGAGCGGGGCGAGGATCTTTGGCGAGGAATGAATGAAGAACGCGAGAGCTTTCGGAGGCCACTGCGGAAGAGCGCACCAATAGATCTCGGCGCGCGGCAGGCGACTGTCTTCATTCCACAGCCCGATGCGGAATAGTTCGTCCTGCACTTTGAGCACCGCGACATTGAGTTCACGCTGGGAGATGTGGATACCATTCTTCATTTTAAGAGAACCGGTGGGAGATGGGTGGGGGTGGCGAGGCGTCGTCGGAGGCTCGCGCCTTTGCGCGTCGGATGTGGTCCACGAACTTTGACGACGCGCCGAGTTTACGCCCCAACACGCCGTTCCGGTCAATCGCGTTATCACGCCTTAATGGGGCGTGTCGTCGAAAAAGGATATCGCAGCCGAACTCGCTCGCTTCGGAGCGAATGTGCGGCGTGAGCGGACGACCCGACGAATGACCCATGAGAAACTGGCGGAACTCGTGGACCTGAACATCCGCACGGTGCAGAAGATCGAGGCGGGTAAAATCAACATCCTGATCACGACAGCGAGCCGCCTGGAACGGGCGATTGATTGTGGCTGGGACAAACTGATGCGGGGGCGCTGAGTCTGGCGGGCAACGGACCTGAGGTGATGCACTCCGCCAGGGCGTCCTCCACCTCTGTGACGAAGTCTAACATCGGCGCAAACTCTTCAAGGAACGCTTCCATTGTAGCGGGCTCGCCATTGAGAATTAGTTCTGCACTATTCCTCGCCCACGCGAGAAAATCTGCGCGGATTGATTGAATCGTAATAATTCCGCTGCCGCTGCTCATTGCGCTCGGGGAATCGGCGAGACGCACGATTCTCCCGGCATTAATGCTCCGGGTCAGTTCGAGCGGACTGAGGTTGTGTTTCCGGGCATGGTCTAACCAGCGAGCCTTCTCCGAGATATCCGAGAGTCGAGCCTTTTCCGCGAGAACGTAATGGCCGGGGATGCGCGGCTGCTTCCGAAGGTGGGCTGGCAGAAGAGCAGTGACAAGTAATTGGTCGGCATCGCTTCGGAACGGAACGAATCCGAATTTCCGCGGGGTGGGTAGCGATCCGGGCTTTCCACGCAAGTCAGCGAAATTGAACAGGCCCACAGCCCAATAATGTTCGGGAGTGAGTTCGTCGCAGCGCAGTTCAGCGGGCAGCAGAGCGATGACGGACGCCTTGTGGAGATCAACCCCCAGAAATTGCAGGTCCTCTATTGCGTCTGAAATCTGGTCCCAGGAAAAGTGGCGCTTCCCGAAAGCGATCAGATCGGCGAGGCCGAGCAGGTACATGGCGGATGCTCGTTGGCGGGAAACAAGGATCTTCTCGATGCGAACCACGTTTTCACCGTGGGCTGGGAAACCAGCCATGGCGACGAACTCAGAACACGATTCGAAGAAGTCGACGGCGGATGGAGGTGCAGCGGCTCCTGTGTAGTTCAAGATCAGGAGGAGGTTTTCCTCGCCCGGGATCTCACGTAAGGATCGCCAGAATTCAAGTAGGAGCCTCCATTCCTTGAACCCCACGTCTGCGGGCATCTGAAGGACGAGACGCGTGACTGCGACTCTCCGGAATGCGGGGCGACACGCCTCGAACATCGCAGTGAAGTCCTCCATTGCCTCGATGTCCTCGTGCATTCGCCGGTAAGAGGAACGGCGGTAAGGGCTGCGAACTTTGCTAGCTCTGCGATCAGCTTTGGCGTCGTTCGCGGCGCGAGCCGATCTGACCCACCGAACGAACCCCCGGTGTTTTTTGTCAAAGAGCCATTGCCCTCCCGGAGTTCGCGTCGCACCGGGAATCGTGGGCGCGAGGGCGGCAATGTGACGGCCAGAATATCCAGTGAGCCTCGCGACTTCAGAGCGTTTCATGGGAAAAGGTGAAAAGTGAGATTCTGCGTAGCTGACAACCCCGTCGTGGTAAACAACTATGACATCAGCAATCAACTACGACGAAGACTGGGTGAGACTCCCGAAACTTGGGTGTCAGACCCTCGGACTCGGCCGAACCTACCTTTTCAATCTCGCCAAGAAGGGGCTCATCAAATCCGTCGCGCTGCGGCAAGCGGGCAAAAAGCGCGGGGTGCGGTTGATTTCATTACGATCTGTTCGAGCGTTCATCGAAGTGGAGGCTACGCGGCAAATTGAGGGAGACGCTTCGTCGACGATGGGTCCTGCCGCTCAGCCGAGGAGCCTCCCGTGAGCAACACGACTTTCACGGAACTCGGGGCGTCCATCGCTAAGCGAATGGGGGATTTGGATGATTTGATGGAATTGGCACGGGCTTCGATCCTGACTACCGCAGCGGAGTTCGCGGAAACCGCCGAACCATTTATCGGCAAGCGAGAGGCGGCGACGTTCCTAAACATGAGCGTTTCGACCTTGGAGAGGCGGATGTCGCAAAAACGGAGGCCACCGTACTACCATGACGGCGGCAAGGTGACATTTCGACGCTCGGAATTGAAGCGGTGGCGAGAGCAGTGGCGGGTTGGGGGCTAGAGCTTGAACCAAGCATGAGCCACGCTCTCCAAGCCTGGGCGCCGGTAGTTCTTGCGGATTTTTTCCGGGGAAGTGTTGCACTCGTCCGCGACCTTCGCCACGTCGCGGGTGATCGATGTACGGTAGCTGATGTAGGAGCGGCGAAAGCCGTTGCGCAATTGGCGAATCTCGTGCCCTTCCTTACGGATCCGCAAAAGAAGTCGCTTATATACATGAAATGGGGTTGTGGTGGTGTCCCAAACTGGCCCCGTCTTTCCCTTCAGATGTCGGAGATGGTGGGCGGCTCTGTCCGTCAGGGGTGCATAGCGGTCCACTGTCTCGTGCTGCATTTTCTGGATTACGTGAACCGATTTTTCACCGAACAGCAAATCCTCGCACCGCAAGGCACCGTGAGCCGTTCGGTCCCCGGTGATTTCCGAAGTGCGCAAGCCGCAAAAGCCGCCGAGGACCACGAGCGCGATCTCTTCATCGCGCGCATATTTGAGGAAGAGCTTCATCTCGGCAGGGGTGTAGATTTCGATTGGCTTCGCCTTGGGGGTGGGGATGGCAATCAATTCGGGCTCTGTTTTCAGTGTCGCGGGCAGAGCTTTCTTTACGTCACGAGCCCATCGGAAGAGAGTGACGCAGGATTGGAGAAAATGCTTTCGGGAGTGCAGACTTTTGGTTTTCTGCGTCATCCAAGAGTCGATTTGGGTGGAACTGATGTCGCGGATAATTCCGGGGAAGGTTTTGACGAAGGGAGTGAGATATCCTTGGATCGCGGCACGGTAGCTCGGGCTTTTCTGGTTCTCTTCGAGACTGGTCGTGAACGCGCGAAAGAGTTCGTCGAGTCGCGCGTCGACTATCGTTTGAGTTCGATGATTTTGCTTCCAGAAATCGACCGCTCTATGGAGTGGAACGTCGCCCATCGACGCTTGCAACTGACGGAAGTAGGCGAGGTCTCTTTCCGAGTGTGGCAAGGTGCTGTCCGTGCCGGACGCAAGCGCCGCCGCCGTCGCCTTGGCGAAGCTCACCGCATCATCTGCCTTCGTTGCGAATTTTTGCTTCCGCTCACCAGCCTCATACCAGCAGGAGCGGTAGCCGTTGGCGACTTTGTAAATCTTGATTTGAACCGAGCCAGCGCGAATTTCTTTCCAAGCCGCCTCGGATTTAGCTCTTTTCCGGGAAGGCAGCCGACTTTTTTCGGACGGGGGCATGGTGATAAAGGGGGATGGTTGAGAGGCCCAATCAATTGCACAAATTGCACAATGTCGCGACCAAAGTTGAGGTCGCTATGATGCAACACGGAAACGCCAATCGACCCAAAACACTCATGAACACAATCTCCACCGCCTAAACCCTGCCCTATATGCCCCCTGCCTTACTAGGACTCGAACCTAGACAAGCAGATTCAGAGTCTGCTGTGCTACCATTACACCATAAGGCAATTTCGGAGTCGGGAAGCTAGGTGGAGGCGCTCGGATGGCAATGACTTTTTCGCTGCGCGCCTCGCGCTACTGGCTTTTCGGCGCGGTCCACACCGGCACGTAGTTGAACCACTGGTGTGGGTGCGCGCGGACGATCGATTCGAAAATCGTGGCGATGCGCTGGGTGTTTTCGCCGAGAGCGCTCCGCGGTTCCTTGCCTTCGAGCAAGTCGATCGGTGGATCGGCAAAGGAGACATAGCGGCCATTGGGCTTTTGCAGCACGAAAGCGGGCAGCACCATCGCCCCCGTGTGGTGGGCGAGGAGTGCGGGCGCAGTGGAGAATTCCGTTTTCGCGCCGAAAAACTGGACGGGCGCGCCGGTGCCCGCGTACGGCCGATCCACGAGCATGGCGACGATCTCATTGCGGCGCAGGGTCTGGATGAGTTCGACGAAAGAAAACGGATGGCCGGGGCCGACGGCGATGGTGCGGATGCCGAGATGCGCGCGGCATGCGTCGCGCCAGCGGGTCAGCGACGTGGATGGCTCCTCGAGCGTGACCACGGTGAGCGGCCAGCCGTGGCGGGCGAGGGTCACGCCGCCGAGTTCCCAGTGCCCGAGGTGGGCGGTGACCACGATCGTTCCACGCCCGTGCGCCCGTGCGGCTTCGAGGTGTTCGAGCCCGCGCCATTCTTCGAGGAGTTGGTCGGCGCGCGTCGCGGCGTCCATGCCGGCGCAGAGGAAATAATCCGCCATCATGCGACCGAAGTGGATCACGTTTTGGCGGCACAGAGCCTTCAGCGCGGCACCGGTCTCGCCAGTGACGCGGTGCAGATTCTCTTCGAGCGCGATGCGGACCGACGCCCGCCGGTGGTAGCTGGCCAGGGCGATTTTCGGCGCCAGCCATTGGCCCGCCGAACGGGGCAGCACCTGGGCGAAAGTGTAGGCTGCCTTGAAACCCGCGAGCGTGTAGAGCGAGCTGCGAGGCGAAGCGCTTTCCGGCGCGACTCTTGGATCAGCGGGAGGAGCTAATTCCACACGGGTGGGGAGAGCTAGCTGGCGCACGTCTCGACCACGGCCGGTGATGGCACCGGCACGCGGGGCGCCGCGCCGGCGAGGGTGAGCCGCGGGCAGAGCGGCAGGTAGCGCTGGAGGAAGACGACGAGATAGAAGAGCTGCATCCGCCACCAGATGGAGAGACCGCCGGTGATATTCCCCGCGAGCACGGCATTGATCGCCCCGGGCAGGTCGAACTTCGCGGTTGGTGAGGTGATCACTTCGATGAAGGAGTGCGAGTACCACGATTTGACGAAACGCAGGTAGAGATTCATCACGCGGCCGAGAGCCTTTTCATATTGGCGGAATCGTTTTGCGCGGCTCGCCGGATGCGTCAGCGCACCGTCGATCGCATCCGCCGCCTTTTCGCCCGAGGCGATGGCGAGAAAGACGCCCGTGCTGAACACCGGGTCGATGAACCCCGCCGCGTCACCCGCCAGCAACCAGCGGTCACCCGCGAATGCCGAGTTGCGGTACGAATAGTCTCCCGTGGAATGCACGGGCGTCACGCGTTCCGCCGCGCCCATGCGCGCCATGATCGTGGGCTCGGCGGCGATCGCCAGTTCGAGCGCGTCCT
>JBBRPL010000169.1:0-12845 GCA_038228205.1 Chthoniobacterales bacterium | reverse complement strand
TGTGCGAGGACGCCGTTCTCGTCTCCGCCGCGATGGACGTCGCAAATTTTCCGATCGCGCGCCACGTTGCTGACAAAACTCCTTTACCATCGGCATGGGAATGCGAGCACCGAAAAAGAGGGGGTTTTTCAGCAGAATCGAAAATCGCTCGTCGTCTGTGCACGGCACTCGCACCGCCGCCATCGTGATGGGACAGCGATTCGTGCCTGCGCCGGGCGTAAGATAACCTCCGTCCATGTCCATCCACGCCCCCGATCGTCGTCCGGCAAAGCTCAAGGGTGCGATCCTGGCCGTCCTGTTTCTGGCCGTGATTGCCGTGGGCATTTTGGGCACGGCACTCGTTCTGGGGACCGAACCCCGGTTGGTGCTGGAGCGCAGCGGGCCGGGTGCCTTTCGGGTGACTGGGTCGAACTACTTCGCCGGATACCAACACTTCACCAAGACCGTTGAGGGAGTGACCCGGGTAGTGGTGCGCAGTGCGGTGCGTGATCGACGGAGCGACTCGCAGCGGGAAAACCAAAGGCGCAGCGCCCAAAAGCACCTCGACCTGTTCGGCGCCGATGGGGCGCGGGTCGGCTGGGACCGGGAGGATGACCAGCGGCAAATCGAGGAGTTCATGCGTATTTCGGAGTCGCGGCTCGCGCTGGCGGACCCGCCGCCGTTCTGGAGAATGAGCGTCGCCTGGTTTTGCGTGGGCTTCGCCGTGCTCGTTTTGGTGGGTGCGATCCAGAGCAATTTCTTTCCCCGCGCCCCTCGCGGTCTGCCGTGAGGTGTATGAGTAGAGTCCGGCGTCTGCCTGGAATGGAATTGATTCACTTTGGTACGGCCTTGCGCTTTGACCGGCGATGCGTCCCGGAGGGACAAGAGAAATTAGCCCCGGGTCGAGTGATCCCGCGAAGCGGGAGAGCGAACACCCGGGGTTGGTACCACAACACGGCCCTTCCATCCGTCCCGTCCTCTTGGACGCATCCTTCTCCCGCCCGCTCGTAGGAGATGCGGCTTCGCCGGGACGGATGGAGCATTCGCTGTTGGGTGGATACCCCGGGTGTTCGCTCGCAGACTCAGTTGACTGTTCGCCTCCGCGAACACCCTAGCTCGCCCGAATGGCACCGGCCTCCGCTAGCACCTCAGCCGCCACCTCGGCGGGCTTCCTGCGGAAGGTATCTCGCTCCGCTCGGTTGACCCGGGGCTAATCGCTGGGACACCTCCGGTGTCCATGTTGGCGTGCTCGCTCCCATCGTCCAGAAGCCGCTCCACCGAATTCTTCCTCCGTGAAATCTCTGGTCGGCAGCGCCGGCACGAGGGGGAGCACCGCATCGCCGAAGGGCCGTTGAGCCGTCTCTGTTTGTCTCGACCGAACCTAATTTTGGCCGTAAGGAAGACTCTATCCCCATGGGAGTATTCTCCCATTTGACCGCATGCATCCCTCCACATGCCTTGACCGCCGTGCCGTCGCGCTTTTTGTGCGCTTCGGGCTGGGGGCGTGTCTGGCGGTCACCGCGCAGGCGGCGGGAGATGTGCCGATCCGGCAGGTGATTGACGCCGAGGTGCGGGCGGCCTGGGGAAAAGAGAAAATCACACCGGCGCCCAAGGCGGACGATGCGGCGTTCCTCCGCCGCGTGTATCTCGATCTCGTCGGCGCCATTCCCACCTACGAGGAGGCGAGGCAGTTCCTCGATGACGCGGATGCCGGGAAGCGCGACAAGCTGATCCGGCGTTTGCTGGAAGATCCGCGTTATGCGCAGCAACAGGCGGCCGTTTGGGACATTACCCTCTTTGGCCGCAACCCGCCGAATCCGGATGCCACCCGCTATCGCGCCCCGTTCCAGCAGTGGCTCACCGAGAAGTTTGCGAAGAACGAGCCCTACGATGGCTGGGTGCGCGATTTGTTGCTGGCGGAGCAGGACGGCTCGGAATGTTTTTACGTGCAGTTCAACAACAAGCCGGAAGACCTGGCCGAGGCCTTCAGCAAGATCTTCCTCGGCACGCAAATCCAATGCGCCCGGTGCCATGACCATCCTTCCGCCGATTTTTCGCAGAAGGATTTCTACGGCATGGCGGGATTTTTTGTCCGTTTGGTCGCGCTGGATCAGGGGGCGCCCAGCGGAGGGAAGCAGGGAAAAATCTATAAGATCGCGGAAAAGAGCAGCGGCGACGTGTTCTTCGCGGGCAATGCGAAGGAACTCCAGCCCGGCATGAAAGGGGAGCCCGTGAAACCGAAATTCCTCGGGGGAACGCCGCTCGACGAACCGGCCTTGCCCGCCGGCTTCAAGGAACCCGAAGTGAAAGGTGGGGTGAAGTCGCTGCCCAAGCCCGCATTCTCGCGCAAGGAAAAGCTCGCGGAATGGGCGACGTCCCCGACGAATCCGTATTTCGCGCAGGCGGCGGTGAATCGCGTTTGGGGCCAGTTCATGGGGCGCGGAATCGTTCATCCGCTCGAAAGTTTCCTGGGAGTTACCAAGCCGGAACTGCCTGTGCTGCTCGATGCGCTCACGCAACAATTCATCGATCACAAGTTCGACCTGAAATGGCTCATCGGCGAACTGGTGAGCAGCGAGTCCTACCAATTGGCCGGCGGCAACGGCAGCGCGGTAAAGGATGCGCTGCCGAGCCATTTTGAACGGGCGCGCATCCGGCCGCTGTCCGCGGAAGAAATGCTGTCGGCCCTCAAGACCGCCGGCGGCGACCCGGGGCAGAAGACCGAGGGCGTCACGGAGAGCTATTTTGTCCGCTACTTTGGGGAACCGGTCAACGGACAGGGCGAATTCCAGGGAAGCCTGAACGAGCATCTCTTTCTCAACAACAGCGACGTGGTGCGCGGGTTCATCAAGCGCAAGAAAGGGAATCTGGCCGACACGGTCATCACCTCGAGCGAGCCGTGGGAGCAGCGGGTGGATCGGATGTTCCTGTCGGTGCTGACGCGTCTGCCGAGCGAATCCGAGCGCCGGAAATTCGTGGCCTATCTGACGAGTGATCCGAAAACGGATGCCGTGGTGGAAGACGCCATCTGGGTACTGGCGAACACGAGCGAGTTTCGATTCAATCACTAACGGAAGCCCCCTCCCATGAACGACGCCTTCTGCCCCAGACACGAGCATCTCTCGCGGCGCGCCCTGCTCAAAGGCGGTCTCGCCACGGCCGCCGGCGCCGTGGTCGCGAACTGGGGCGGCCTGTTTCAGTCGCAAAGCATCGCGGCCGAGGCGCAGAAGCGTGCCCGGCGCTGCATCCTGCTGTGGATGAATGGCGGCGCCAGTCAGATCGACACCTTCGACATGAAACCCGGCCGGCCCACCGCGGGTCCGTTCCGCGAGATCAAGACCGCCCTGCCGGGTTATCGCATCTGCGAATACCTCCCGAAAATGGCGCAGCAGATCGGCAAGCTGGGCATCATCCGCAGCATGCGCACCGCGTCGCCGGATCATCCCGATGGCATCTATCACATGCACACCTGCTACAAGCAGTCCGAGCGCATGCCGCACCCGGAACTCGGCGCGATGGTCGCCCGGTATCTCGGCCAGGAGGATGCCGACCTGCCGAGTTTCGTGCGCATGGGACCGACGGGCAATGCCGGGGCGGGCTATCTCGGGCCACGCTACGCGCCCTTCAGCATCGATCGCGCGGGGAAGTTGCCGCCCTTCACGAGCCCCTACCTGCCGGCGGCGAACGAGGAGCGGCGGAACGAACTGCTGCGCGCCATGGAAGCGGAATATCAGCAGGAGAATGACGCCGATCCGTATGAAAGCCATCGCGTGGCCAAGGAGCGCGCCTGGCGCTTTCTGCGCGCCCGGTCGCTCTTCGACACGAGCCAGGACTGGCCGCGGCATCAGGATCTCTACGGGGCGAGCGATTTCGGCCGCGGCTGTTTTCTGGCCCGCAAACTCGTGGAGGCGGGAGTTCCCTTCGTCGAAGTCGGGCAGGACAACTACGACAGCCACGCGGACAATTTCGTGTGCCACAAGGCGAACATGCAGGTGCTCGACCCGGCCTGGTCGGGGCTGCTCATCGATCTGGAGCGGACCGGGCTGCTGGAGGACACGCTGGTGGTCTGGATGGGCGAAGTCGGCCGCACGCCCGTGATCAACAATCGCGCCGGCCGCGACCATTTCATCCACGGCTGGACCGTGGTGCTCGCCGGCGCCGGGATCAAAGGCGGCGTCGTGTATGGCTCCACCGATGCCGACGGACGGGACGTCTCCGAGAACCCCGTGAGCGAAGGCGATCTTTTCGCGACGATCTACACGGCGCTGGGGGTGAACCCGCGCACGAAGCACTTCGTGGGCACGCGTCCGATCTGGGCCACGCCGGAAGGATCGAAGCCCGTCCAGGATTTGCTGGCATGAGTGCCGAGGGCGCATCGCCAGTGACATCACCAGCGACCGGTGGGCCGGCCGGCCCCGCGGTGGACTTTGCCAGGGCGACGCTCGTGTGGTCTCTTCCATGGGACGCCGCGTGGATCTCGGCGGTGAGTTTCGTCGGCCCCGGGCATGTCGCCGCGGGGAACAACCTCGGGGAGATCCTGCTGTGGGAATTGCCCGCCGCGCCACCCGCCGAAAATGAGAAAAAACCCGCCGGCGATGGGTCGAAGGCCGATAAGCCGCTCTGCGACGCGCGGCCGCCCGTGCGCCAGTTCGTCGGCCATACCAATGGCATCACCCGCATGGTCTGCGCCGGGGATCGTTGGCTCATTTCCGCGAGCAACGATCACAGCGTCCGCTACTGGGACCTGGAGGCCTCGCCCGGCGCACCCGCCAAACTCGTGCTCAACGCCCGGACGATCGAGGAAATCGCGCGCAACAAGAGTTCCGGCAAGAAGCCGCCGGCCCCGCTGGAAGTCGAAGTGCGCACGCAACCAGCCGCGAAGACGATCGAGGGCCGGGAATGGATCACCGGACTCGCGCTGAGCCACGACCAGTCCACGCTCATCACGGGCGACGATGCGGGGCAGGTCGTCCTCTTCGATCGGGCCGAGGGCGCCGAAAAGAAGCGCTGGCAGGTGAAGGGCTGGGCTTACGCCGTGGCGTTGTCACCCGATCTCCGGCAGGCCGTCGTCTCCGAGCGCTATCCGCTCGTGTTCGACTCCGGGCGGCATACCGCCGTGAAGCTCTGGGAAACCGCCACCGGCACCGTGGCGCAGGATCTGACCAAGGATTTCAAAGACATGCAGATTGCGGCCGCGGCCTACTCGGGCGATGGGAAAATTCTCGCCATCGGTCGCGGCGGCGAGGCGGACGGCATGAACGGAAAAGTCTTTCTCATCGATCCGGGCACCGGCCAGAAACTGCGCGAACTCACCCCCGGCCACCTATCGGGCCTCACCGATCTGTGTTTCCATCCCGACGGCCGGCATCTGGCATCATCGGGCCGGGACACGCTGGTGCGCATCTGGAATATCGCCGATGGGAAAATGGTGGCGGAACTCGGCAAGCCGCGCGGCGGGCAGTTCAAGGATTGGATCCACGCGATTTCCTTCTCCCCGGACGGCACCCGTCTCGCCGCCGCGGATATGGCCGGTTTCGTGCACGTCTGGCAATTTGGCGGATGATGATGGGCGTGGGTGCGAGCGTCCGCGGCTCCTTCGTGATCAGCCTTCTCCCTTGAAGTGCGATAAAGCGAGGGGAGGAAGAATGGCCGCAAAAAGGCACAAAAGGGCTTTTGACTTCGGCGGCGTGTTTGAGCCGTTCGGCGCGGAAGATATCTGCGCAATGCCACCGCCGCTCTTATCGAGGCTCTGCGGGAGCAGGGACGGCAAAGCCGCCTGCGGCGTGGTCGAGCAGCCAGAGGAGAGCTTCGCGGAGGTCCGGTGTAAATTTCCCGCCATCGATCCAGGCGCGCATTTCTTTCGGGCGCAGGATGGCCCAGGTGCGCAATGCACTCAGCGTATTGCGGAGACCTGAATCGTCTTCCAGCGCCTGCCGGTTCGAAAACATCCCGGGCACTTGCGATGCCTTGAATTCCCCGGAGTGCAGACACCACGGCATTCCGTATTGTTTTACCATGGCTCTGAAATCCACAGGTCCCCACGCTGTCGTCACGCCCCAGGCCTCGTTGCCGCCACCGTGATGATTCAGGCGGATATACGGGACCATGGCCCTGCGCCAATAATTCGCCGGCGGGTCAGACCGCCAGAGGCGGTCGAGGGCGTGGTCGATAGCGTAAGTTTCGCCGCTGTATTCCAAAACCATGGGCAGGGCTCCCTGCGGGTCCAGGGCGATCCAGAGATGATTGCATTCCGACTTTGCTGTTTTGGAACTCGGCTGCGAGTAGCTCAATTCCCAACCATGATCCGTCAACTTCGGCATCACCGCCTGGCACACCGCATAGGCGCGCCATCCGCAGAGGCGGCCATTGTTCTTCATCCATGCCAGGAATCCATCTTCATCGAGAATGGCCCACTCCACGAGAAACTCCCCGGGAATCACGTCCATCAGCACGTCATCACTCCGATAGAAATGGCGCGGATCGTAGGCATCCAAAACGCGCTCCACGATCTGCGACGCCTTTTTCCCATCCCCGCTCATCCAGCGGATCAACCCCCGCGAAAACATCAGGTCGTCCCACGGTTCACCCGGCCATTTTTTGAACGTCGCCGGGATTTCCTCTGGGGGCGTCGCCAACAGTCGCAGCAATTCCCCGCGCATGCCCGCATTGGTCGAGATATTCGCGGGGCGGTCTGCATAGGAGTTCCGGTAGTGGGCGCCCCCCCTCTGGGCGGGCTCTTCCACGTCCTCGGGCGGCTTCTCGTGAAATCGCCGTTCGTAGGCCGTGGTAAATTTCTCCTGCAATACTTTCCGGCGATCCGCCAACCACGAAGCCGCAGCAATCCCCTTCCAGCAAGCCTCGACCACGTCTCGGTTCCCAAACCAATAGCTCGACGCCTGCAGCTTCTCCAGGTCGCCGGTCTGAATCGGCTTGTCCCAACCGCCAAGATCGAGGGGAGCGCCTTCGATCACCAGATCGAAGAGCGTTTCACAGCGCTTGATCGCCGCCAGTGGGTCGCGCTCCGCCCACTCCCGCATCACAATCTCCGCCACCGCGCCGGGAAAATCCGCCTGCTCCAGCGCGATGCATTCGTCAAACGCCGCCGGAAAATCCTGGACCGGCAAATCCGTTCGCGCGTACTCCCGCAACACCTCGCGCCGCACCAAGATGTGAGGTTCGTGGAAAATGCGTTCGAGCACTGTCTTGCGGGTGGCCCCCGCTTCCTTCCACGGCAGCCCACTCAGCACGCGGAACTCCCGGTAGAGCGGAACCTCTTCAGACGCCACATCTACCTTCGCGTCCTGCGCGCGCACCGGCGGAAAGATCACCACCACTGCCATCAGGCAAAACAGGAATTTGCGGATTCGTCTCATGGCGCTTTCGGGGGTTGTCCTGCCGGCGGCTTGATGGGCCTTGGCGGCGAGCCATCCCCGCGGAGCGCAAAGCCTCCCTTGGCGTGATCCACGAGCCAAAGCAATGCCTTGCGCACATCGTCGTCCAGCGGCTCCGTGCGGATCCACTTCCGGATCTCGTCCGGCTTGCGCATGGCCCAAATCCGCAGGCTTCCAAAGTGGCGGTCATCCACCGCTCCATCATTCGGATCCTCGTAACCCGTCCACAGGCGGATCATCCGCTTTTTCGTGAAGAGTCCCGTCCGCAGGCTCCAGCGCGTTCCGTGGCGCGCACACGCCGCCGCATCCGTATCACTCCACTGCTCCATGATTATGTAGAGTTGCTCATCGGGGATGGGGACGACGTAGCTGTCGAGCCCGGCGAAGATCGCGCGGAAAACATTCGAGCCACGCATCGGCGCATCATAGACGGCAGAATGCGCGGCCTCACCATATACGCGAATTCCGCCGTGGGACCAAATGCAGGGAAGTGCATTCCCAGGATCAATCTGCGCCCAGAAAAATGCGGCCCGATTCTTGTCCTCGATGCTCCCTTCGTCATTCGCAAAGTCATCCACCCAGCCCAGGACGGGTTCAGAATCGTCCCGATAGGCGATGGCCTGCGCCACGGCCAGCGACTTCTCCTTGAGGCCGGGCCGGCCCTCCATTTTGCGGTCCTTTTCCACCAGTGCCCATGCCTGGAAACCGGGACGATCCCGAAGGGCCCATTCCATTAGAAATTCGATCGGAATTGGTTCCAGTTTGGAGACTCCGCGCAAGACGCCGTGCGGATCGAGGAGGTCGAGAACGGCTGCCACAATCTCCGGTCCTCGCGTGGCATTGCCATCCATCCAACGGATCAGTGCCCGCGCCAGGATGGCCTCATCCCACAGTTCCGGCGCGGCGGCTCCGAGCCGCCCGCGGATTTCCGCCGGCGGACAGGCCAGGATTTCCAGCAGGAACTTGCGTTGCGCCTTTTCCTTGCGCTCCGATTCCTCCCGTTCCGCCTGATACTTGGCCTGCTCAGCGGCCTGCTCCGGGGTGGATGTTGGTGCTTGAGAGGCGGGCTCGTGGAAACGGCCGCGTTCGGGCGTTTTCTCGGCGGCGGCGTCGTAGGCTGCCGACCACGTCGCGCTCCTGGCCTTTTGCAGCGCGATGTACCGGTCCTTTTCACGCTGCGGCAGTCCCGACTCCGCGACGCCTTCAGAAAATGCCTCGGCAAACTTGTCAGTCTCCGGCCAGAAATCGGAAGCGGCGACCGCTCGCGGGTTCAGGACGACGATGCCAGTTCTCCAGGAATCCACGGCGAGCGGATCCTGCGAAATGATGATCTCGTAGAGCGCCTTGCACTTCGCCCACGCCGCCGCCGGGTCGATTCGCGCCCAGGCGCGCAGCAACTGCTCCAGAAGGTCATCGGGAGAATCCTCCTCCTCCAGCCGCAAGCAGAGATCGAACACACGCGCAAATTCGGACGCCGGCACCTTCTTGAGGTACTCGTCCAGAAGGGCGCTGCGGACCATTTTGTTTGGTTCCCGATACAATCGGCGGATCACCTGTTCCCGAGTCGCTCCCGGCTTCGCCCACGGGAGCGAACCGAGCGGCCGGAATTGCTGGTAAAGCGGCTCCGCGGCGCCGCCAGCCGCGCCCATTGCCAGAATCGAGAGGATGAGGATCAGCCGTGGGGGGAACATCACTGATTTGATATTTGCGCGCGGAGCATTGGACGCAAATCGAAATCCGAAATTCGAAGAACATCGGTTTCGTGCATGTCTGGCAGTTTGGCGGATGATGATCTGCCGAGGTGCTGGCGGCGGCAGGCGGCAGGCGGCCTTCGGGCGAGCCAATCTTCGCGGGTTCGTGGGCGGAGCAATTGGGGCAAACGCCTGACCTCGGTCGTCAGTCTCTCTTGTGGCGCGGCTGGTGAGGAAGACCGGATATTGGAGATCCTTCGACTTCGCTCAGGATGACAGACTTTCTTTTTTCGGCGCTCGCGCTCAATGCCATGCGGTCCATGAACGGGGAACCGCCCTAAAATTCCCCACTCACCAGCCGCAGAAAACCACGCCCGCTGGGAGTCAGCGTGGGGTTTTTGCTGGTGCCGGATACATAGCCTCGCGTCACATAGATCAGCGGAAACTTCGAGGGCGTGACGCTGGTAATCGCGGACTGGCTGACCGCGTCTTTCCGCGGTTCGAGCCGGATCGGCAGGCCGGCGCTGGTGAACGAGATTTCCCACGACTTCGCGCTCGAGGCATCGCCTTGAATCATCCACGGGTAAAGCTTCGGCAGCACGAATTTGTCCGTCGCCGGCACCGCGGCCTTGAACGCCACTTCCTCACTGGCCAGAAACGCCGGGATGGTCAGCCCGGGCGTCTTGTGCGCCGCGACCAGGAGGCGGCCGACGTCCATCCCGGCGAGATTGATCCCGTTGTAGAGCCCGTGCCGGTTGACTTCCGTCGGGAAGACGAGCTGATGCCAGCCATCGAAGTCCTGGCTGAGCAAAAGATTCACCTCGAAATGCACATGGGCCCGGCGGCGATCGATCCCGACCCCGGTGTAGCCCAGTCGCCCCAGCGGATCGCCCTGCGCGACCTGCTGCCCGACGCTCACCGAGGCGGAGTTCAAATGGGCATAGAGGCTGAAGTACGGGCAGCCATCCCACTGGTGCTCGATGACCACGTATCGGCCATAGTTCGATTGCCTCGGGGCATCGCTGACATGGACCACGCGCCCGGCTCCCGCCGCAGTCACGATATCGAGTGGTTCGCCGTCACTCGCCCGCTCCAGCGGCTTGATGTCGACGCCTTCGTGAAAACGGGAATACACCAACCCGGCGGACGTGACGTGCGCGTCGCGCACATACCCGTACTGTCCACCCTCCCATTGCGTGATTTTCTCCCCGTTAATCTCGCGATCGACGAACATATAGAACCCCTCGTTGTCGCCCTCGAGGAGCGCGCGATTCCTGGTTGGGAAAGTCAGGTCGAGCGCCGCTGAGATGGAATGGGTGGCGACGAGCAGCACGGCGCCAAGCCGTGCGGCGCGAAAGAAGGACGGCGAATTCATGAACCTCATCTTTTGATCATGCCCGGGCGCGAATGGCAAAGTCTCCCGGCGGTGAGGGGCGTGCTTTGGTCATGAGTCCCATTTCCTCTCGTTCCCAAAGTGGGGCTTGGGAAACGCCTGCCGTGCGGAAGAGGCTCCGCTTCGTGCTTGGAGGAAGTCTTGGTCACCTCACAAAATCAACGGCCTGCTACACCATCCCCGCCCGCAGTCCGGCCAGGACCAGCGCGAGCACGGCCTGCGCGTTCGCTTCGGTCAGCGGCGGTTCCCGCGCGACCATCGCCGGATGATGGAAAGCCGAGGTCGCCTGGAGAAACGCCTGGGCCGCCACTTTGGCATCCAGATGGCGCGGAAACTCCTTCGCCGCCACGCCCCCCGCGATGATCTTCTCCACCTGCGCGAGCATGGTTTTCACATGCTCGGCAATCACCTCGTGCGAGTGTTCGGCCACCTCGGAATGCAGCCGGAAAAGTTCCGGGTCATCACGCACCTTGCGCCGCTTGATGGCGCGGATGGTGTCAAACCACGCGGCCAGTCGCTCGGAGGCCGGACGCGACCGGTTGTCGGCGATCGCGGCCAGCGGGACGGTCACGGCGTGCAGCCAGCGCACCACCACCGCATTGATCAGCGCCTGCTTGCTCGGAAAATGCCGGTAGATATTGCCGTGGCTCATGTCCAGGGCACGGGCGATGTCCACGACGTTCGTTTTCTCGATTCCGTAGCGGCGCAGCGCGGTTTCGGCGGCATCGAGGATCCGTTCGGGCAAAGGTGTTTCCTTGGGCATGGTGGAGGTAAACGCGCAGCCTACTTCATTTTCGGCCGACTAGTAATCTGCATAAAATGACAAAATCACGATATTGTCACTTGTCATGTCGCTTTCCCGATATCATGGTGATGCCATTATGAACGACACCGGCCACGTCAGCGCGTCAGATCCATCCCTCCTCGGCGGCAGTTTTGCGCTACCGGGCACTTCCCTGACCGTGCATCGGCTCGGCTATGGGGCGATGCAACTGGCCGGGCCGGGCGTGTGGGGACTGCCGCGCGACCCCGATGCCGCCGTGGCCGTCTTGCGCGAGGCGGTGGCAGTCGGCGTGAACCATATCGACACGAGTGATTTTTATGGTCCGCACGTCACCAACCGGATCATCAAACAAGCGCTCCACCCCTACGCGAAGGATCTGGTGATCGTGACGAAAGTGGGCGCGCGGCGCGGCGCGGATAAGTCGTGGATCATGGACGTTTCGCGCCAGGGGCTCATCGACTCGGTGCATGACAACCTCCGCAACCTCGGGCTCGAGCGGCTGGAGGTCGTCAATCTTCGGGTCGGAGGAATGGCGGCGCCCTCGGAGGACTCCATCGAGGAGCCGCTGAGTGTGCTGGCCGAACTCCAGGCGCAAGGATTGATCGGTCATCTCGGCTTGAGCAACGTGAGCCCCGCGCAATTCACCGAGGCGCAAAAGATCACCGGGATCGTGTGCGTGCAGAACCTCTACAACGTGGCGCACCGCCACGATGACGGATTCATCGACCAACTGGGGAACCAGGGCGTTGCCTACGTCCCGTTTTTTCCCCTGGGCGGATTCAGCCCTTTGCAATCTTCCGCGCTCGACGCCACGGCGGCCTCGCTCCGGGCCACCCCCATGCAAGTCGCGCTCGCGTGGCTGCTGCATCGCGCCCCGAACATCCTGCTCATCCCCGGCACGTCGTCCGTGGAGCATCTGCGAGAAAATCTCCGCGCCGCCACCCTGCAATTGCCGCCGGAGACGCTCGCGGAATTGGAGACGATCGCCACCAAGGAAGAATGGAAGGCGCATTGAGCGAACCCCGGGCGAAGTTCCGCGGCCTTTTCAGCCTGCACTACGCGACCGCATTTCGTTTGGCCCTCCATCTGGGAGCGAGGGAAAGGAGGCCACGTGGCAAAATATCAAACCCGTCACCCCGTCTCTCATGGGCGGCGGGGTCCCGCCGATCCGCCTCAATCGAATTCCGGGATTCCCGTTTTTCCGAAGGTGGAAAGTTCCCAGTCGTCAGTGCGAAACGGCATGGCGGGCAGACCGGCGCTGCCATAAAGATTGATGGCAGGGTCGTCCGACCACGCATAACGCACGGCCACCGGCTTTTGGATCTGGTCGTTCCACACGACCACCGTCTCGCCGTCGAGTTTGGCGCTGGCGAAGACCCATTTCCTGTCCGCGCCGGCCACGGCAAATCCCTGGGGACTCGGTTCCCCATCCAATGTAACGCCGAGGGATGTCTTGTTCCGGACTGCCAACCCGCCGGCATTTTTGAACGAGATGCGGATGGCGCCGCCCTCGATTTTCATCGTGTCATAGCTGGGACCGGAAGAGACGATGTCTTTCTTCCCGTAGACCTGGGCCTTGGCGACGAGCGCGAGGCGAATTCCCACCT
>JBBRPL010000168.1:0-13264 GCA_038228205.1 Chthoniobacterales bacterium | reverse complement strand
TGGCGGCGGGGTTTTTATCGCCCACGTGGTGGTTAAAATTGTTGTTTGATTGGCTGAACTGTTTTGGGTTGGTTGGCGGCCGTCAGGCCGCGGTTGGAAAAATTGGTGTACCACCCGGAAACGAAGAACCCTGCTGGCTTTTGAGGCGAGCAGGGTTCTCGAAAATCGATGATCTATAGTGAGATCGTGAACTACCTGCTGTCCTCCTTGGTAAGGTTTTCGCTACCGAAAATGATGGTCAGTAGCGGATTCGTTGCTCCGGAGTTAAAATCTGGTTTGCCGGTGCGCAGGAACATGTCCGAGCAACGCAACCACACCGTGGCTGGCGAATGTATGGGATATGTTCTGGATAACTTCATTGGCTTTGAAAGGTAATCGTTCCTAGTCCTGCAAACTTAGCTGGTCAAATTAAAATTTCCAAATCTTTTCGCATGACTAGCACGCTGGTTACTTTCGCCAACACCGAAATTCCGCGGCAGTTGCACCGGCGCAACGAAAAAACCGGGTGAGGCCCTCCCGCTACAAAACTGCCGAAAAATGCCTGCTCCAGTCACTGCGGGACGAGAGTGCCTGCGGCTTGATTTCCCCGACGCGCCGGCCTTCGTCGGCACTCACTCTACAGAAAGTTCCGTAGGCGTCATGGGCGATCCGAAAACTGGTCAGCGGACCGAGTTGGCCAAGACCGCGGCAAAGGGCGTAATGCGGGTTGTTGCTCAGCTCAGCGTCGAGGCGCACCGCAAGCTGCTGCGGCAAATCACCTTCGACAAACAGCGTATAGTTCCATCGCTCCATGTCGCGCTCTCGGTATGCTGTGTGTCTGCATTTGTCCGGCATGCTTCGCGGTGTGGGCGCGCGCTTCTGTGGGTGTGGGCCGCTGCTATTGCGCTCTCTACGCTGCTGACCCACCAGCATCATGTCATTGATGTTGTAAGTGGCTGGGCAGTGGGTGCTTTCGCGTTTCGATTCGTGGGACGGCGTGAGGAGAAGAGGATGGAGGTCTCGGAAGGGTGGGCCACTTCTGAAGTTTCATGAAAGAATCGGGGCCGGGGCTCCGTATGGGATTACAAGGCGTACCATTGTGCGCCGACCATATATGTTCAGCAGGTCTCGGTATTTACTCACTTTCCTCATCGGCGATCTCTCGTGGAGTCCTCCACAGTGGTTGCGGCGTCTCTCGGTTGCCATTGGTGGCTGGATCCGTTCCCATCGGCGAAGCAGCGTGGCACTGCTCTTGGCCATCCTTTTTGTGGGGGTGGGGAGCTGGAAGACCTGGGATTGGTTTCAGCGGCGTCCCAAGCCCGTGACGATCAGCGTGAAGGTCGAATCTCCCGGCGTGACGCCGCTGGAGAAGGAATTGAAGCCCCGCGCTTTGGTCATCAATTTTGGGGCGTCGGTCGCCAGGTTGGATGATCTCCAGCACCCGCCGCTGCGATCAGGTGGCCAGCCTGCCGGAACCGTTGCGGCGAAGGTCACCAAAGGCATCCGGATGGAACCTGCTGTCGAGGGGGTCTGGCGCTGGACGAAAGACGCCCAGCTTACGTTTATCCCCAAGACAGATTGGCCGGCGGACCAGAAATATCGGGTGATTCTCGAGCGCAGCCTCTTCCCGCCTCACGTCCTGCTTGACCACTATGAGGTCGAAGCGAAGACCCCGCCGTTTGTGGTCACGATGCCGAAGATCGAATTCTATACGGATCCCACGGAGCCGACGGTGAAACAAGTCGTAGCGACATTCGAGTTTACGCATCGTATCGATCCCGTGGAATTGGAGAAGCGATTGGACCTGGCGCTCATCGGCGGCTCGGAAGTGTTCAAGAAGGGCGTGCCTCGATTCACGCTCACGATGGGGCTGCATCAGCGCCTCGCGTATCTTCGGACCAGCGGCCTCACTCTGCCGGAACACGAGGACTTCATGCGTGTCACGCTCGAAAAGGGGTTGCCAACGCTCCAGGGTCACGCGGTGACGGGTGCGGAGGTGGAGAAGAAAGTGCTCGTTCCGGATGTTTACAGCTTCTTCCGCATCCAATCGACCGAAGGTGCGATCGTGCGCAATAACGAGGGGGAACCCGAACAGATCCTCTTCATCAAGACGTCTTGCGCGGCCAAATCCGAGGACCTTCAAAAGGCCCTCCACGTTTACCTGCTGCCGAAGAAAAAGCCGGCGGACGGAGGGGACGCAGAAGACTCAAAATGGGGCGGCCCCAAGGAAATCGAGGAAGACGTGCTCAAGGAGTCGATCATTCTCCCGTTCAAGATCATTCCTTCCGGCAAGGAGAATTCCGAACTGCACACGTTCAAGATCAGCCTGGAAAAGGACGGGCAGCTCTTCGTCACCATTGATAAAGGAGTACATGCTCTCGGGGGATTCCTGCTGGGAGAGGACTATGCGGACGTGCTGCCGGTGCCCGAGTTGCCACGGGAGATCGAAATCCAGGGCTCGGGAGGCGTGCTCGCGCTCAATGGCGAACGGAAACTTTCGATCAAGTCACGCGGCGTGACGACGATTGAATATGAGATCGCACGCGTTCCCGCCGATCAGATCAATCACCTGGTCAGTCAGACCCGGGGGGAATTTCAAAATCCTGAGTTTGTAAACTACCACTTCGGCCGCGAAAATATCGCGCGGTTGGCCACGGAACGCCAAACGATCACCGTCAAAAACAAGTTCAAAGCCAACTACTCGGCGTTCGATTTCTCGAAGCATCTCCGCCCCGCGGACGATGGGGGCAGCCCGATGCAGGGCCTGTTCTTTCTGACAGCGCGGGAGTGGAACCCGCCGAAAAAGAAATCCGCTGACGAGGAGGAAAATGCCAACGCGGATGCGGCTGAAGAGGAAGATGAATCGGCGGATGACGAAGAGCGCGAGGGGCACGCCAGTGATGCCCGTTTTATCCTCGTCACCGATCTCGGCATGGTGGTGAAAGAGAACGCCGATGGCAGCCGGGATGTGTTCCTGGCGTCCGTCAAGACGGGCGGGCCCATCGGTGGGGTGACCGTTGACGTGCTGGGCAAAAATGGAGTTCCGCTGGTCAGTGGAAAGACCGCCGCGGATGGGCGCCTGAATTTTTCTTCGCTGGGTAATCCCACCCGCGAAAAAAAGCCCGTGGCTTTCGTCGCGCGCCTCGGGAACGACGTGGCCTTTATGCCCTATTCCCGCGAAGATCGGCAACTGGACTACTCGCGCTTCGATACCGGCGGTGTCGAAAGCCGGTCTGGCTCGGAACTCGACGCGTTCGTCTTCACCGAGCGCGGGATCTACCGTCCCGGTGACGAGATTCGCATCGGCGTGATCGTGAAGCAGCGCGATTGGGCCGGAAAACTCGACGGGTTGCCGATCGAAACGGAAATCATCGACGCGCGCGGGACCAGCGCCCAGGTGCGGAAACTCGCGCTGCCCGCGATGGGCTTTGTGGAGACGAGCTACCAGACGGCCTACGAGTCACCGACCGGCGCCTACGGCATCAATGTCTATCTCGTGCGCAATGGGAAACGCGATCTTCTGCTCGGCGAGACTTCAGTGAATGTGAAGGAGTTCCTGCCCGATCGCATGAAGATCGAGTCGCACCTCTCGAAAGAAGTGAAATCAGGTTGGGTGACGCCGAACGATGTCCACGCCGCGATCACACTTAGCAACCTCTACGGATCGCCTGCCACCGGGCGTCGCATCAAGTCGCACCTGACGCTTTCCCCCTCGGCCTTTCGATTCGAGGAATTCGGCGGGTACACGTTTTTTGATCGGCTGCGGGAGGCGAAAATGGAACTCAAATCCCAGGACGTCGATCTCGGGGAAACCAAGACCAATGACGACGGAGCGGCCACGGTCGACCTCGACCTCAACCGATTTGCTGATGCCACCTACGAGATGAGCTTTTACGCGGAAGGTTTCGAGGCGGATGGCGGACGAAGCGTCACGACCAGCAATTCGCTGCTCGTCTCCGCGCTTCCCTACGTGATCGGCGCCAAGACCGACGGGGATTTCAGCTACGTCACGATGGGCAGCGCCCGTGTCGTGGAATGGATAGCCCTCGATCCGAGCCTGGAGAAGATCGCGGTCGCGAACCTGGAATGCCGCCTGATCGAACACGCCTATGTCTCCGTCCTGAGCAAAAACGATGAAGGCAACTATGTGTATGAGTCCGTCATGCGGGAGAATGTTATTCGCACGGAACCCGTGACCATCGTCGCGGCTGGTCTAAAATACGCGCTTCCCACGGATGTCCCTGGCAACTACGTGCTCGAATTGCACGAGAAAGAGGGGGCGGTGCGTGTCAGCCAGGTCTCGTTCACGGTGGTCGGTCGCGGGGCGGTGACCCGTTCGCTGGAGAAGAACGCTGAGTTGCAAGTGAAGCTCTCTCGTCCCCAGTACAACACGGGTGACGAGATCGAAATCAGCGTGGTCGCCCCCTATACGGGCAGCGGTCTGATCACCATCGAGCGCGACAAGGTCTACGCGCACACCTGGTTCAAGGCCGACCGCACCAGCACCGTGCAGCACATCCGGGTGCCGGCGGATTTTGAAGGAACGGGGTACGTCAACGTCTGCTTCGTCCGCGGTCTCGACTCGAAGGAAGTCTTCATGTCGCCGCTGAGCTATTCCGCGGTGCCCTTCAAGGCGAACATTGAAAAACGCCGGCTGCCCATCACGTTGCGGGCGGTCGCAAAATCGCTACCCGGTCAGCCGCTACGCATCGGCTACAAGACGGACCGGCCTGCGCGGATCGCAGTCTTCGCGGTCGACCAGGGAATCCTCCAGGTCAGTAACTACGAACTGCCGAATCCCCTGGCGTATTTCTTTCGCAAGGCGGCCCTCATGGTGCAGACGAAGCAGATTGTCGATCTCATCCTGCCCGAGTACTCGATCCTCCGCGCCGCGTCCGCCTTCGGGGGCGACGGTGAGAAGCATCTCAATCCTTTCAAGCGCGTGACGGAGAAGCCCGTCGTCTATTGGTCCGGCGTGGTCGATGCCGACGTTCGTGAACGGGAGGTCGTCTATGACGTGCCCGACTATTTCAGCGGGACCTTGACCATCATGGCGGTCGCGGTGGCGCCCGACGCCGTCGGCTCAGCCGAGACGAATGCACTCGTGCGCGGACCCTTTGTGCTCACGCCGAATGTGCCGGTGGTGGCTGCGCCGGGTGATCAATTCGATGTCAGCGTGACGATCGCCAACGGCGTTGAGGGTTCCGGTGAAAACGCCGAGGTGCGGGTGAGCGCCGAGCCGTCGGAGCACCTGGAGATCGTGAAGGCGCCCGCGAATCCGCTGCCGATCAGCGAGGGGCGCGAAGTCAGCGCGACCTTCAAGGTCCGGGCTCTGGATAAGTTCGGCTCGGCGAGTCTCGTCTTCCGCGCATCGACCCATGGCCAGGAATCGAAGCTGCGCTCCACCCTGAGCGTACGCCCGGCGGTGCCCTTCCTGACGTCCGTCCGCAGCGGGAACTTCACCAAAGATCGCGCCGAGTTGAAGATCGAGTGTTCCATCCATCCCGACTTCCGCAAGCTCGACGCGACCGTCTCCGCGCTTCCGCTCGGTCTCGCCCGCGGTCTCGACACCTATTTGAGGAACTACCCGAACGGCTGTTCTGAGCAAATCACCAGCGGGGCGTTTTGCCGCCTCCTGCTGTCGGATGAAGTGGATTTTGGCTTGAGCCGCGGCGAAGTGAACGCGCAACTCGAACGCACGTTCTCGATTCTCCGCCGCCGGCAGAATGACCAGGGGAGTTTCGGTTACTGGGCGGCGGATAACAACGAAGGCATCGACTTCGTCTCGGTTTACGTGATGCACTTCCTCATCGAGGCCAAGGCGGCCGGTTTCGCGCCGCCGGCGAATGTGCTCCAAAGTGGACTTCGGCATCTTCAGGCGATGGTGGTGCTCGAGCCCGGGAGCCTCGGGGACGCGCGGACCCAAGCCTACGCGATTTATCTCCTGACGCGCGAGGGCGTCGTCACGACGAACTACATCCTCAATCTCCGCGACTACCTCGACAAAAACCTCGCGAAGCAATGGCCCGGCGACATCACCGCGGTCTATCTCGCCGGAGCCAGCGCGATGCTGAAGAAAAATGACGAGGCACAACGACTGATCAAGGGCTACAAATTGGGTGTCCATGATCCGCGGGAACGATCCGACTTTCATTCCGCGCTCGCGGCGGATTCCCAATACGTCGCGTTAGTCGCGCGACATTTCCCCGAGGCGCTCAAGCGTATGACTCCCGCGGACCTGGAGACGGTCACGCGCCCCGTGAGCGAAGGCTATTTCAGCACCCTCTCCGCGGCCTACGCGGTACTCGCCCTCAAGGCCTATTCGCACCATCTCACACAGAATGCACCGGATCTCGGCATCACCGAGATTGTCGGAGGAAAACGGGAGGCGGCGTTGCGCCTGGACGGCAGCGCCTTGCTGAAACGCGCGTCGTTCTCCGGGAACGCGTCCGCCCTCCGCTTCACGGCGAAAAACCCGTCCCGTGGCCTGGGCGCCTTTTACCAGGTCGTCGAGGCTGGTTACGATGCGACGCTGCCGACCCAGTCTGTCGCCGATGGGCTCGAAATCTTCCGCGAATTTGTCGATGCCCAGGGCGCTGAGACGCACACGGCCCGCCTCGGGGAGCCGATTACCGTGCGGCTGCGCATCCGCAGCCTCAAGCCGGCCGATCTGACCAATGTCGCCATCGTGGATTTGCTGCCCGGCGGGTTTGAGTTTGCCGCCGGTTCCCTGCAACCAGGAGTCGGGTCCGCCGGTTTCGATTACGTGGAAGTTCGCGAGGATCGCGCGGTGTTCTTCGGAACGATCGGTTCGCGCGTTCGCGAGGTCACTTATCAGATCAAGCCGACCAATCGCGGCGAATTCGTGGTGCCGCCCACTTTTGCCGAGTCGATGTATGACCGGTCGGTGAAGGCTCGCGCGCTCGCCGGGAAGATCACGGTCACGGACGCGCCATGAAACGGTGGCGAAAATGGGGCGTGGCGTTCGCGACCGTGGCGGTGCTGCCCGGCGCCGGCTGGCTCTGCCTGCCGAAGCCGCCGCCACTCGATGGCGTGAGCTATTCGCAGCGGGTGCTGGATCGTGACGGGCGGCTGCTCCGCATGACGTTGAGCGCGGACGACAAGTATCGGCTGAACACGCCGCTGGCGCGGATCGCGCCCGAGTTGGTGGCGGCGACGTTGCTCCACGAGGATCAGCATTTCTGGCACCATCCCGGTTTCAACCCAGTCGCGTCCCTGCGCGCCACGTGGCATGCCTGCCTCGGCCACAGCGGGCGAGGGGGGGCTTCGACCATCACCATGCAGCTCGCCCGCCTCCGCTACGGGCTGCACACGCGCACCGTCCAGGGCAAGTTCCTGCAAATGTTCCGCGCGCTACAAATCGAGCGGCACTACTCGAAGGCGCAGATCCTCGAAGCCTATCTCAACGTCGCTCCCTATGGCCGCAATATCGAGGGCGTGGGCGCGGCAAGCTTTCTGTATTTTGGCAAACAAGCCGCCGGCCTCACCCGTCATGAAGCGGTGGCCCTCAGCGTCCTGCCGCAGAGCCCGACCCGCCGCGCTCCCCGCGCGGACGCGGCCAACGGCGCGCTGCTTGCGGCGGCCAATCGTCTGTCGTCACGGTTCGATCCCGGCGTGCAGGAACGCGATCCACTCGGCGAAGGCCTTCATGTCCGCGCCAGTCGTGATCGCGAATTCTTCGCGCCGCACTTCGTGCTGCGCGCGATCAGCGGACATCCCGTGCAGAGGGAAATCTCGACCACGCTCGATCGTGACCTCCAGCGCCTCGTGGAGCGCCGGATCGGATCTTATATCGAGGCGAATCGCCGGAATGGAGTCACCAACGCGGCGGCCATGCTGGTCGACACGCGCACGATGGAGGTGCTCGCGCAGGCGGGATCAGCGGACTTCTTCAACGAGACGATCTCCGGCCAGGTCTATGGGACGCGCAGCCGGCGTTCCCCAGGGTCGACGCTCAAGCCGTTCATCTACGCGCTCGGTCTCGACCAGGGGATCATCCATCCCCTCAGCATGCTGACCGACGCGCCACGCCGGTTCGCCGGCTACAACCCGGAAAACTTCGACGGTGATTTCGCCGGGCCGATCAAGGCGACGGAAGCGCTTGCCCGCAGTCGCAACGTTCCCGCGGTGACGCTCGCTTCACAGTTGTCGCACCCGACTCTCTACGAATTCTTGAAGCGTGGCGGCGTGGCGCTCCCGCAGCCCGAGGCGTTCTACGGACTGGCTTTGCCGCTCGGCGGCGGCGAAGTGACGATGGAGGAACTCGTCCGTCTCTACGCCGCTTTCGCCAATGGCGGCCGGCTCCGGCCGTTGCAACGGACATTGCCGCATCCGCCTGCGGAGGGAGGGGTGCGGCTTTTCAGTTCCGATGCCGCCTTTCTCACGCTCCAAATGCTCGGGCACGTTCCGCGGCCGGGGATCGGGACGGAGGCGGGTAACGAAGGGGTGTATTGGAAGACCGGCACTTCGATGGGCTTCCGGGACGCATGGTCGGTCGCGGTCTTCGATCACTACGTGCTCGCGGTCTGGTTGGGAAACTTCGACGGGCGCCGCAATGCGGCCTTCGTGGGCCGCACCTGTGCCGGGCCGTTGCTCTTTCAAATGATCGACGAAATGCGCGTTCAGGGGCGTGCTTGCCCCAGGAAACTTGTGCCACCGCCCGGCGCGAATCTTCAGCAGGTCGAGCTCTGCGCCGTGACGGGACAGATCCCGACGGCCGCCTGTGCGCATCGCATATCCGGATGGTTCATTCCGGGGATTTCGCCCATCACGCCGTGCGAAGTGCATCGGGAAATCCTCGTGGACGTGGAGTCCGGCCTGCGGGTCGCGAATGACGACGGCACGCGCGAACTGCGCCGGGAGGTGTATGAGTTCTGGCCATCGGATTTACTCACGCTTTTTGAAAAGGCCGGGCTCCCGCGCCGCCGCCCGCCGCCTTATGCTCCAGGGGCTGGAGTGGAAATCAGTGCGCGTTCGGGCAAGCCGCCGCTCATCGTTTCACCTGCCAACGGGCACGTTTACGCCGTGCAGGCGGGCGACACCGTCAACGGCACGATCGCCCTCCAAGCCCGCAGCGAGGCGGACGTGACCAAGATCTACTGGTTTGCCGACAAGGCCTTCCTCGGGAGTTCGGTTCCGCGGGAAGCGCTGCAGTGGCGCCCGACGCCGGGCAGTTACCGGATCGTGGCGCTCGACGATCGTGGTCGTTCCAGCGCCTGCAATGTGATCCTGCAATCAGCCGAGCCGCTGTAGCGGCGATCCGTGAGCATACAGCCCGCTCGTCAGCCCCGAGGGATCGGCGTTTTCAACAAGTCCATCCAACCCGACACTTTGGCCGCCAACGGCGGATCGCTCTCGTGCGAGATCGTGCAAATATTGTTCAGCATCCGCATGAGAAATTGCGGCGCCGACACGGGCAGGAGATGGGACGGCATGAGCGTGAGGCGTTGCTGCTCGAGTCGCGACCGGCATTCCTCGAGTCCGACGCGCCGACCGCCGTAGAATGGATCGAAAAAATTCTGTCCGTGGCGAACGAGGAAGTGTCCCGGCAGGGCTACGCCCGAAATGGGCACGCCGGTGCGCCGGCCGATCAGGACGTAGACGAGTGAAAGCGTGATGGGGATGCCGAGGCGCGTATCGATCACCTCGGAAAGGAGCGAATTGCTGATGTTGTAGTAATCCTCCTCGTTTCCGCGCAGGCCGGTCTCGTCCCCGAGAAACTCGACGAGTGTTTCAATCCGGTCGACTTCCGATTCGGCATCCTGGAGGCGCCGTGAGACCTCGGCTCCCCATTGATCGAGCAGTGCGCGTTGGCGACTGAACTCCTCCCCCGGTAAAAAGAGCGCGCCCAGCCGCCAGGCAGCCTCTTCCAAATCGCTCTCTGGGCCGAATTCGGCACAGAGACGGCCAAACGCCTCATCGGCATCCCCCGCTTCGATCCGAGCGATCACGTCCCGCAAATGCCGGGCGACCGCGGGTGCGGCTGTGGCCAGCAGGGCGCGGACTTCCGCCAGAGCGGCCGGCCCGCGCCGGGCGAGTTGCTCCTTGATGAGGGCCAGCGTGGCCGGGTCGTCATCCTGGAGCAGGCGGAGCAAAGCGTCGCGTTGGTCAATCATTGGAGCCAATCTAAGCCGTCCTTCGCAGCCGTCCATGACGGTATTGATGCACGCTGGCGGCGGAGGGTGAAAAATGCGTCATCCGCCGGTGTTGTTCTCTTGTCGTGTCTGAAAATGACCCCATCGGCGCTGCCGAATTGCAGCCACCGATGGGGCTTTCCTCCCCAGGAATCGTCGGACTTTGCTTGCTGAGCTGGTCCTCGAGATTGGTGAGCCCGTGGCGACTTGCACGCCCCTCGTCCGCTTAAGAGGCGGATGCTTCGCTATCAAAGCTTCGAGCTCGTAATTACTTGCCGCGGCAGGCAGGACCAGCGGTGGCGATGCGCTCAGCGACCTGCAGGGCAGTTGTGGTGAAATGGCACCCGTGGTGGGACTTGCACCCACTAGGACCGGCTTGAAAGACCGGGCGCTCGGCTCTTTGCATTCACGGGCGTTGATGAAATTGCTCACCCAGCCACCCAACTCAGCGGAACGCGGAGGGCATGCTCCCCATCACGCGCATGGCGCGACGATTTCTTTAGCACAGAATCCCGGCTCGCTTGTCCGGTTCACGTTCCGTTTGAGTGGTGCTCCCGGCAGGACTTTCGCCTGCAACCTCCGCGTTCGAAGCGCGGCGCTCTGGACATTGAGCTACGGGAGCATTGATGAAGTGGCGGCCCCGGATGGATTTGCACCATCAACCTCCCGATCCAAAGTCGGGCGCTCTGCTGATTGAGCTACAGGGCTATTCATCCGGCTACGGGTGCCGCCCCCGTCTGGTCTCGCTTACAAGGCGAGTGCATGACTGCTCTGCCAAGCCGGAATGAAAGTGGCGGAAGCCGGAGGTCATGCTCCCCATCCGCCTCAGGCGGACGATCCGTTTTCGAAACGGTCCCGGCACGCTTGTCCGGTTCAGCTTCCGTGTTGAGAGTAGTGAGTCGCCACAATACTGCTCCGCGCTCCGCAGTTTAAGACATCGGAGCATCGCTGCGAATGCTTGCAACCCAAAGGCGGAAGTCAGTGGTCACGCTCCACAACCCATTTAGGTTTGGGTCCAACCGGTTTCCAACCGGCGGCGGCTCGCTTGTCCGCTTTGACTTCCTGAAAGTGGCTGCCCCGGATGGATTCGCACCATCAACCTCCCGGGTCAGAGCCGGGCGCTCTGGCTGTTGAGCTACAGGGCAAAATAATCCGCCAATCGGAGTTGCACCGATCTCTCGCCGATACCAGCGGCGTGCGTCGCTTCCAACGCTTTGGCGGAATTGAAATGGTCGGGCACCCCGGTGTTGCCCCGGGTGTCTCGCCGTCCCAAGCGGCGCGGATTGCTGTCTTCCCCGTGCCCGAGGAAATGAGTGGAGCCACGGGGATTCGCACCCCGATCTACGCAATGCCATTGCGTTGTCTTGCTGTTGGACGATGGCCCCGAAGTGGAGCGCGCGCCCGGACTTGCACCGGGTAAGAGCGGGTTTGCAGCCCGCCGCCTCGACGGCTTCGGCATCGCGCGCGCTTTGTTCTCACTAAGTGGGGTGGCCGCCGGGATTCGCACCCGGATCTTCTGGTTCACAGCCGGAAACTCTGACTCTTGAGCTACGGCCACTGCTGCTTCCTTGTTTGGAAATTTGGATCCTCCGGCCGGTGCTGCCCCGGCATGGTCTCCTTTACGAGAGGAGTGCATTGCTGGCCTCTGCCACGGAGGAATCTGGGAATGGGGTGGTGCTCCCGCGAGGACTCGCACCTCGAGCTTCCGCCTTCGCAAAGCGGCGTGCAGAACTCTTACACTTCGGGAGCGTGAAATTGGATGGGTCGGAGACTCTGCGCCATGCCGGTGCCGCCCCGGCGCTGTGTCTTTGGAAGAGACGCGTGCTGCTGTTACACCAATGACGCTTTAGAAAATGGCGGCTGCGTCCGGTATCGCGCCGGACTCTCCTCGTCTTCAGCGAGGCGCTAATCTATCTCAGCTACACAGCCGTGGTCCCTCCGCGCGGTATCGCGCCGCGGTCTCTCGCTTATCGGGCGAGGGCTCTGCTTTTGAGCTACGGAGGATGAAGAAATGGTCGCCCGACGGGGTGACGCTCCCCGTTCTGCCGGATGTCGGCCGGCTGTTCTGCTATTGAACTATCAGGCGTGAAAAAATGGTCACCCGACGAGGTAATGCTCCTCGGTCTGCCGGATGTGAGCCGGCCGCTCTCCTTTTGAGCTATCGGGCGAATTTAAAAAATGGCGCCCGCACCCGGTAATGCTGCGGGGTCTGCCGATGGAGAGTCGGCCGTGCTACTTTTGCACCATGCGGGCGGGTGCGTGGCGGAGCACCGGGGACTCGCACCCCGGACACCATCGCTGGTGCGACTGTTTTCAAGACAGTGTCCTCGTCTGGCCGGACGTGCTCCGTGTGAAATGGCTCCCCGACGTGGACTCGCACCACGACGAACCGCTTAACAGGCGGTCATGCTACTTTGACATCACCGAGGATCTGGCGCTCCCGGCAGGACTTGCACCTGCGTTATCCCGTTTAGAAGACGGGTGCCTGTGGTCTGCTCGGCCACGGGAGCTGAATGAAATGGTCGCGCGCCCCGGTGCTTTCCCGGGCCTTTGCCGCTCCGGCGGCTATGCAGGTGGCGCTCCGCGTCCGAGGGATGGGCGTTATCGCGGCGCGCATTCCTCGTTCCAGGCGAGGCCGGTTGAAGTCTCCCCGCGCGCGGTTATTGAAAATGGCGGCCTGTGCGGGCATTGCTCCCGCGACCTTCCGCTCGACAGGCGGCTGCTCTTCGTAGCTGAGCTAACAGGCCAATAGTGGTGGGTTGTGTCGGTAACGCTCCGACGCTGGTCCGAAGGGACGTCCGCTTTACAGGCGGCTCACGATCTTTACGCGGCTACCAACCCGAATCTGTGAAATGGTGGACCGCCACGGCTTTGCACCGTGCTCTCCCGCGTGCGAGGCGGGTGACCTCCTGAATGATCGAGCGGCCCAGGAGAAAATGGCACGGCGCCTCGGTGCTGCCCCGAGCCGGCTGAGTTTTGGAGACTCTGCTGCGCAAGCTGGCGCGCGCCGTGTGGTATTGAAAAGTGGAGCGGTCAGCCGGAATTGCACCGGCATTACCTGAATGGCGCTCAGGAGTCCTGCTCTTGGACGATGGCCGCGTTTGATTAGTAAATTGAATTTCGACGAGGCC